>JAUNJZ010000039.1 GCA_030533085.1 Synergistaceae bacterium | reverse complement strand
TTGGATGGAAGAAGCGGCTTGCTCCTAGTAGGGGGCTTTTTCAGTGACGACTAATTACCAACACCAACACTCCCCCAACCTTTCGGGCAGCCCTAATGGAGAAACCAGCCGACTCGCACGAAAGCAAAGCTTTCGGCTCGCTGGCCGCCTCAAAAAGGAGACCAGGGCAAAGGCAACACCCTTTCCCGCATGTTTTGCTTGACGTCTTGTTCTTTCCAAAAAAGTAAATGCTGTCGCCCTGAGTTCTTTCGTATTCCAATTTCCATTTTTTTTGCCAAATTCGCAGCGTCCGCGTCCAGCCGAAACTTGAACTGACGACGGATGTTTTGTCTGTGAATATGTTTGTTTTACAATTGGGCGGCAGAGTTACGCACTGCCACCCAATTGTTCTTTTTTACAGCGCCCTTCCGAGCAGGAATCCGTCCATTATTGCTTTCGCCACAAGGCCGACCTTGCCTGCGTCGCCAATGATGCGCACGTCGCGGCCCTTCGCTTTGAGTGCGTCGGCAAAAGCCGTGTTCGGAAGTGAGCCGACTGAGATAACAATCGTGTCTGCTTTAACTTCGCCTTCAAAAGCGCCTGAAAGTACAACTGAGTTTTCCCTGATTTCTTTTACGGTCGTGCTCGTGAGGATTTTGACCTCGTTCTTTTTAAGATCGGCGAGGAGTCCCCAGCGTGGGACTATTTGCTCGTCCATAGCTATGTCATCAAGCATTTCGACAAGGGTGACGCAGCGGAGATTGGAGGCGAGGTGATTTGCCGTCTCTGCGCCTACCGAGCCGCCGCCTATCACCACGACGTTTGCTCCGGTGTTTGCCTTGCCGGAAAGGACATCCAGCGACGTTACAACATTTGAGCCATCACTTCCCTTGATTTTCTTCGGAATTATCGGCGTAGCGCCTGTCGCGGCAATGATGACTTCAGGGTTTTCCTTCTCAACAAGCGCTTCGTTCACTTCCGTCTCAAAGTTGACGGGCACGTCGAGCTTCTTCAGTTCGTTCAGCTGCCAGTTGATAAAGTTCACCATCTCGCCCTTTGCCGGTGGAACTGCGCCTAGCCTGAACTGGCCGCCCGCCCAGCGGTTTTTCTCAAAAACGCTGACCTTGTGGCCGCACTGCGCCGCTGATATTGCCGCAGAAAGCCCGGCTGGCCCTGCGCCCACTACCATGACATTCTTCGGCTGCTTCGCCTTCGGTGCCTGCTCGCTGTACTGGAACTCGTTGCCCGTGCGCGGGTTGAGAACGCACGACCCTGGGATGTTCTGCATAAGGTTGCCTACGCAGCCGTGGTTGCAGCCGAGACAGGTCTTCAGGTCATCGAAGCGACCCTCGCGCGCCTTGTTCGGCGTGTCAGGGTCTGCCAGTGACTGGCGGCCGAAAGCCACGATGTCTGCCTTGCCGCTTTCAAGAACCTCTTCCGCTATGCGCGGGTCACTGTAGCGGCCTACTGTGATAATCGGCAGGTTGGTAACCTGCTTGACTGAGGCGGCGAGATCCGCAATCCACGCGTGCGGCGTGTACATTGACGGGATAACGGCGTCGAACGAGCGATAGACGCCCGCCGAGACGTGGACGTAACTGATGCCCGCCTTGTCGAGGTACGGCACGATAGCCTTTGTATCCTCAATCGTGCGCCCGCCTGTCACATATTCGTCAGCTGAAATTCTGTACCCGACGATGAAATCATCGCCGCATTTTGCGCGAATGTCTTTGATTATCTCAATCGCGAAGCGTATTCTGTTCTGGAGGCTACCGCCGTACTCGTCCGTCCTCTTGTTCGAGTAAGGCGACATAAACTGTGCGATGAGGTAGCCGTGCGCGCCGTGAATCTCGACACCGTCAAACCGGCTTGCTTCGCGCGGCGTGCACAGTCGCCATAATCGGAGACGGTCTTTTTAATCTCATCGATAGTCATTTCGTGAGGCATGTCAGGGCTGAACGGGCAGGGGATGGCAGACGCCGACCACGGAGCCTCGCCAATGACTGCACGGCTCGTCTGGCGGCCGCAGTGATAAATCTGGGCGACGAAAGTCGCGCCGGTAGCCTTTACGCGCTTCGTACATTCCGTGAAGCCTGTAATCTGTCCATCGTTCCAGAGTCCCGGAAGGTACTTGAAGCCCTTGCCGTTCGGCGCAACGGCAAAATCTTCGGTGATGATGAGGCCAAAGCCGCCATTGCCCTTTGCCTCGTGATAGGCGGTGAAGCGTTCCGTACAGGTTCCGTCTTCGTTGCAGAAGTTCTGCACCATGGCGGGAACGGCAAACCTGTTTCTGATTGTCTTACCGTTCATCGTGATTGGCTCGAATAATTTTTTCAGCATTCTCGTTATCCCTTCTTTGTTTTAATTTGTTCGATTCGATGCTTTTGCGTTGCCTTTGATGTGCAATAGTTTATCAATAAATGACTAATTGGTCAATGATGTATTTATGGCCATTATTGACATATTGGTCATTTATTTATTGACCAAAGCTGATAAAACCATTGTGCGGTTAAAAAAAATCTTATAAAATTGCATGAGAAAAGAGGTGCGGTCAATAATGGTAATCTCAAAGAAAAAACAGCTTGCGCTTCACGAGAAAAGGAAAAACCAGATAACGAAAGCAGCAATGAAGCTGTTTGACCAAAAAGGATATACGAACACGACGATACAGGACATATCTGAGGAAGCGGAAATCAGCAAAGGGCTCATATACAGATATTTCGAATCGAAAGAGGATATCCTGTCGTCGCTCGTCGAAGCACTGAACAGCTGCATCGACGAATGCAGCGCCGTAGAATCCGGTCGCGGAGCAATAAAGCTCTTTACAATGCGGCTTCTTTCTTATCCATATTATGAGGACTACGTGCCGCCGTACCGCGTGCTGTTTACGGCGATGCTGCGCGGCGAGACCAACATTAATAAGTTAAGCAGAGAAGGCGCGGCTTTTCCGGTGGACGACAATTTCGGGCGCGACTATTTCGGCGCTCTATTTGCACGCGGACAGGAACAGGGCGAGTTCAAGGAAGGAGACCCCGTAATGTTCGGCGACATTTACTGGAAATATCTGTTAGGCAGCCTGTCGGTGATGGCGCGGGCGGAGAAAAAGGAATTTAACCCTGACGTCGACGCCGTGCTTTCCTTATTTGAAAACCATTCGCAGGCCGGCAGCACTCAAACTCTTGATGTTGACACAAGTACAGACAAAGCGGATGATCGCTGACTTTTCTTTGCGCTTTCAAGAAAATGAATAACAGCCGCACAGGAGCAATTCTGCTCTTGTATGGCTGTTATTCATTCTAAAATCCCTAAGCCGCCCCCGAATGAGGGCGGCGCTGATTTTTTCGCTCTCTGTCGGCTTACGGCAGGATAACGGCTCTTTTCTTATCAGGCGTCAGGCGAATCCTCCGCTTTTTTGATAAATTTTGCCAGCGTTTCGAGCAGCTTGTCCGGCTCTATTGGCTTTGAGAGATGTTCGTTCATTCCGGCGGCTCTGCTGATTTGCACGTCTTCGGCGAATGCGTTGGCGCTCATCGCGATTATCGGGATTTTTTCCGCGTCTTCGCGCTGCGAGGCGCGGATCAGCTTTGCCGCCTCCAGACCGTCCATGACCGGCATTCTGACGTCCATTAGTATCGCGTTGTAGCGTCCAGGCTCTCCAGCCAGGAATTTATCGGCGGCTTCCTGGCCGTTTGCCGCCGTATCCACAAGGAAGCCGAATTTCTCAAGCAGCCTTTCCGCCACTATGATATTCAGCTCGTGGTCGTCTACCAGCAATATACGGCAGCCTGCGAAGTCCGCCTCCGGCTGCTTTTCCTCCCGCTCTTCGCCGCGCGGCGGCTGCTCGTCCGCCGTTGGCAGCGGAAGATTGACGGTGAATTCCGTCCCCTCGCCCACGGCGCTGCGGCACTCTACGGAGCCGTTCATCAGCTCTGTCAGCTTTTTCACGATCGACAGCCCCAGCCCAGTCCCTCCGCTGGCTCCGGCCTGACGCTCCGCGTCCAGCAGGAATGGCTCGAACATCTTTTCCTGAAATTCCGGCGTTATGCCGATGCCGCTGTCTTTGACAATCGCGGTCAGCCGCGTCGTCTCCCATTCTTTGTCGGTTCTGAGTGTCAGCGTCACGCTGCCCCCCTTGGGGGTGAATTTTATCGCGTTGTTGAGCAGGTTGATCAGTATCTGTTCCAGCCTTGTCTTGTCCGCCATGTACGGCTGCTCCAAATCGACCTCCGGCGCTGAGGCTGTAAAGAAAACCCCCTTCGCCGCCGCCTGCTGCGATATGATGTTCGTTATATCTTTCCGAAGTTCGCCGAGGGTGAAGGCCACCGGCCTGAGCGTCATTTTGTCGCTGTCCATTCTGCTCATGTCTAGGGTGTCGCTGATGATGGAGAGAAGATATTTCCCCGCGCTGTTTATATTCTCCATGTCGCGCCGCAGCTCGCCGCCTCCGCGTCCGTCGCCGTCGGTTTCCGACAGCCCTATGATGGCGTTCATCGGCGTCCGCAGGTCGTGGCTCATGCGCGAGAGGAAGTCGCTCTTTGCCGCGTTCGCCCGTTCGAGCAGGGCGTTGCGCTCCGTTTCCCTGTGGTGGAAGACGAACAGCGTCGCGGCCGCGAGGGTGATCAGGCAGAAGGTTATAAAGAGTGCTGTGACGAGCGTCGGATTCCGGCGGATGAAAAGCTCTATGGGATTTTTCTCCGAATAGTTGAATACTCCGGTCATGACGTTGTACAGTTCGTCGTTTCCTATCGTTTCGATATAGCGGTTGAGCATCGCGAGCAGCGGAAGGTTTTCATTGCCGCAGACGACATATCCGAGTTCGTAGTTTTTGCCGCTTGGGAGAACTCTGACGTCGAAGCGGTTTTGTGAAATGTAGAAGTCCACCGTTCTGCTGTTCCCGACGCCGAAGTCGGCTCCGCCGCTCGCCACCGCCATAAGAGCCTCTTCAACGCTGTCGCAGAGCCTCAAGCCTACCCCTTTGTGCCACTCTGCCTCTTTGGAGCCGCGTATCGCGGCCATTGTCTTTACCTTTTTGTTCGCGTCGAAATAGCCTTCGTTCGCGAAGAGGACGCTTTCTACGCGGGAATGCGGCACCGTTTTGATGTAGCCGGCTCCGGTCACGCGTTCAAGGGCGGAGGTTACGCCGGCTATGACGTCGTAATAGCCGGATTCGGCCAGCAGCCTGACGTCCGTCTCCGGCGAGACCGTTTTGAATTCCAGCTCCAGCCCCGCCGCGTCGGAGAAGGATTTCAGCAGCTCTACGGAGATTCCGCGCTGATTGCCCTCAGAGTCGAGGAAGACGTACGGCGCTCCCTTTTCTATGCAGAGCACTCTGACGCTAGTCTTTTTATTTATGTAGTCCCGCTCCGGCCCGCTCTCAAAGTAGGAGAGCGGCTTGTCCGCGAAATATTTTTCATAAAGCGTCAGCTGAAGGCGCGGAAAGGTGGCGGAGAGCTTTGCCATTCCGTCGTCAAGCTCTTCGAGCAGCTCCGGGCGGTCGTTGTTCACTACAAGAAAGGTCGGCCAGGGGGCGAAGCGTGAGACCTCGATAAGTCCGTTTGAGGTATTGGCGGTAACGTCCATCAGCAGGTCGGCGCGCCCCTCTTTCAGCGCGCGCATCTGATCCTCGCCTTTGCCGCATTCTATGATCTCGTAGTCGTAGGCGGAGTGCGGCAGGAAAAGCTCAAGCTCGCGGCGGCGGTAGTCTGAAAGCTGCTTCGCCGCTATTTTGAAGTGTCCGTCCAGGAAGTTTGAGAGATTCTTTTCCCTGTAAGTGCCGGGGAGCGCGCTGAGCCTTGTGTAGACTGTGGCGTAAGGGGCTTTGGGGTAGAGGAAAAGATGCGATAGCTGCGGGCGGTACATCGTGGCCCCGATGATATCGACCTCGCCCTCCGCTATCATCCTGTAGGCTTCTGTGAGGCGCTCGTTGATGTCGCCGCTGGCGATTTTTACGTATTCGCATTTCCAGCCGTTGAACTCCGCCAGCTTTTCAAGGTATTCCCATGTATAGCCGCCTAGATTCCCGCTGTCGTCAAACTCGGAAAAGCCGTATTGCAGCGGAAAGGCGACGCGCACGACGCGCTCCTGCGCCGGAGCGGAGACGGCGAATAACAGCAGTATTGTCATTATCAGGAGCAGTTTTTTCACAGATTAATCTCCCCTTGACAGACAAAATAGAGGCGACGCCCCTTCAACTTTAACATTGTACCATATTTTAGTCGTCGCTGAAAAACCCCCATTAGCGGGAACAGGGCGCTTCTTTCATCCAAATCCGTATTTTTTTGTCCGCTTTGCCATTGGCTGTGCAGGCTGTGTCATCCTCTTGCCGAAAATCCTCCTGTGCTCTGCGATTTTCTGCATATATTTTACTTCATCAGCGCATGTTAAGAATGACTGTTCCGCGTCTTTCTTGGTTTTCAGCAAATTTCGGCTAATTTTTGAATTTAGTGGAAATTGCCGAGTTTTGTTCGTTGAGCGTCAGATAAAAAGCGGCTATAATAATCATATTTGAAATAACAGCCGAAATTGAAATGGGGGTGCGCTATGGAATACATCAAACGACATTTGGAGGAGAGAGTACTGGAGCTAAGCCGATCCTGGCCCGCGCTTCTGCTGACCGGGCCGCGTCAGGCGGGCAAGACGACCATGCTGCGGGAGTTGGCGGCACGGGAAGATAACGGCCGGGAATATGTTTCCCTGGACGATCTGAATACGAGGGAGTTGGCAAAAACCGACCCGAGGCTCTTCTTCCAGCTGCATAAGCCCCCTGTGCTGATCGATGAGGTTCAATACGCGCCGGAGCTGTTCACTTACATCAAAATCCATGTGGACGAGCGGCGCAGCCCGGGAGATTTCTGGCTTACCGGCTCTCAGATCTTTCGGATGATGCGCGGCGTGCAGGAGTCGCTGGCAGGGCGGGCGGCGCTGCTGCACATGTCGCCGCTCTCTCAGCGGGAAATTATCGGCGCGGAGTGCGCGCCGTTTACGACAGATTTTGATACGTTGGCCGAGCAGGTCAAAAAAATACCGCCGGCAACTGCGCCGGAGCTGTTTGAGCGCCTATGGACCGGCTGTATGCCGGGGCTTGTCAGCGGCGTAGTTGAAGGGCGCGATATTTTCTATTCTTCTTATCTTTCCACTTATGTGGAGCGCGACGTTCGGGAGCTTTCCGGCACGCTGGACGCGCTGAAATTTATCCGTTTTATCACCGCCGCGGCGGCGCGGGCCTCTCAGCTTGTAAACTTTAAGGCTATTGCCGACGACGCGGACATCGACCAGGTTACATGCAAGAGCTGGCTCAATATTCTTGAGACGCTGGGTATCGTCTTTCTGCTGCATCCGTATTCCAATAATGTCCTCAAACGCACCATCAAGACGCCTAAGCTGTATTTCTACGACACAGGGCTTGTCTGCTATCTGACCCGCTGGTCGTCGCCGGAGGTGGCCGAGAGCGGCGCTATGAACGGCGCGCTGCTGGAGAACTTCACTGTCTCAGAGATCGTGAAAAGCTGCCAGAACGCGGGGCGCGAGCCGTATATCCACTATTACCGCGACCGGGACGCCAAAGAAATTGACGTTATAATGGAGGGCGACGGTAAGCTCTGCCCGCTGGAAATAAAGAAGACCGCGACGCCGGACAGGCGTCTTGTAAGGACATTCAAGGCGATAGAAAAGTCCCCGCTTCAGCGCGGCGTCGGGGCGGTGCTGTGCATGGCGGATAAACTCGGCGCGTTTGACCGAAACAACCTTATCGTGCCGATTTGGATGATATAGCCGGGAGGTTTCAAATGACGGACGTTGATCGATAAACGTCCGTCAGGCAAAAATCAAAGGCTGTCTGCGCTTTGCGGAGGCTCTCTTACAGGAGCTTCCGCGGCCTTCCTACCGGTTTTTTCTTTTCGCCGGTGAGTATCTCTCCGGCGTATATCGCGGCATGTTCATAGCATGGGGCGAGCATCTGACGGAAGGGATGTTCGCCGCGCCAGAAGGGGAAGTCGTTCATCACGTCGAGGGCGGCTATACGGCGCGGGCTGTCCGGCTCGCCGCGTTCAAAGTGAAAGTCTCCGCCGCGGTACCAGCTTTCGTCGGCTGGGGGCGTTTCTTCGCCTATTGCGGCGCTTTTCCCGGCCGCCTCCGCGCCGCCGGAAAGCTCCCCCTCAGACGACCATTCATAATCCGCGCCGCACTCTTCGTCAACGCTGTCGTCGCGCAGGCTTTCAAGTGTCAGCAGGTTTATCAGCGACTCCTTTTCGAGGCCGCGCAGCTTCAGCAGCAGGAATGGGTCGTCCTCAAGCTCTTCGCCAAGTATCAGCAGCACGGCTATGATATGCTTGCATGGCGTGGCGTCGTCCGGACAGGAGCATTTGAAGCGGCGCAGCGCGTTTCTGCCGGGGAAGAGCGGCGTTCCGGCCTCGTTGAATATGGCCTCCGTCTCATCGGGCATCTCGCCGGCCAGCAGCTTCGCGGCGAGGGCGGCGTTCTCGCGGAAGCGGAAGAGTATCAGCTCGCGGGCCTCCTGCGAAAGCGTCTCGAAGCCTAGGCGTATCTGATAGGGGGCCTTTCGCGTTCCCTGCACGAACGCGGAGACGAGCCCTTCTTCTATCTGTATGCCGACGACCTGCCCTTTGCGCGCGTAGCTCTTGCCGCGCGCAAGCCGCCCCGCGTCGATGTTCCGCTCCATCACCTCGACCCAGCGGCGTGACCACCAGTTGGAGCCGTAGGTGCGGCCGCGCGCCGTGCGCGATTTTATTCCGCCTTTCGCCTCGCGCGGCTTCGTGTATTTGTAATATCTCTCTTCGCGCCGGTATTGCGTCATATATTCTCCACAGCCTCGCTTTCCAGTGAGAAGAGCTCGTGAAGGTCGCTGTCGCCAAGCTCCGTGATCCAGCCCTCGCCCGCGCCGACGACCATTCTCGCCAGCTCTTTCTTTGATTCTATCAGCGCCTCTATCTTTTCTTCCAGCGTGCCGCGGCAGCAGAAGTAATGCACCTGCACGTTGCTGCTCTGTCCTATTCGGTAGGCGCGGTCTACGGCCTGCTGTTCGACGGCGGGATTCCACCAGCGGTCGAACATTACGACATGATTCGCCCGCGTGAGATTCAGTCCGGTGCCTCCCGCCCTGAGCGAGAGTATGAAGAATGGCGGGGCGTTTTCCTCTTCCTGGAAGCGGCGCACCATTTCGTCGCGCTTTTCGCGCGGCACGCCGCCGTGAAGGAAGAGCGCCTCGCGGCCGAAGCTCTCCTGGAGGAATTTTTTCAGTATCGCCCCCATCTCCGCGTATTGAGTGAATATCAGCGCGCGGTCTCCCGCCGCGAGCATTTCTTCCGCAAGCTCGCGAAGCCGCGCCGTTTTGCCGGAGCGGTCGCCGTATTCTGATTTGTCTTTTATGTAGAGCAGAGGGTGGTCGCATATCTGTTTGAGCGCTGTGATGGCGGCCAGCACGACGCCTTTGCGCTTTATCCCCTCCGCATCTTCCAGCTCCTTCATCAGGGATTCCGTCACCGCGCCGTAGAGAGTCGCCTGTTCGCGGGAGAGGGAGCAGAATTCCCTGCTTTCTATCTTTTCCGGCAGGTCGCTGATTATCTCTTTGTCCGTTTTCAGGCGGCGCAGGATGAAGGGGGCGGTCATGCGGCGAACTCTTTCCATCGCCTTTTTCTCTCCGGCCTGCACGGGGCGCAGTATTTCCCGCGAGAAGCGGGCGCGGTTCGGCAGCAGCCCCGGCATTAGAAATTCCATCAGCGACCACATGTCGCCCACATGATTTTCGACGGGGGTCCCGGTAAGGGCTATGCGCCAGTCGGCCTTTACCGCGCGGGCGGCGCGGGCCTGACAGGTGTCGGGGTTTTTGATGTTCTGCGCCTCGTCGAGGATCACCCCGGCCCATTCTATCTTTGAAAGCTTCGCCGCGTCGCGGTGAAGCAGGGAATATGACGATATGACGAGCGTCTCCGACAGCGCCTCTTCCGAGAGCGTTTTCCTGCCGCGTTTCAGTCCGTGGTGTATGATCGCCTTTGTGCCGGGGATGAATCTCTCCGTCTCGCGCCGCCAGTTTTCCATCACTGAGGTCGGGCAGATGAGAAGTATCGGGCGCTTTTCTCCGAGGAGGCGCAGCTTTTTTATCAGCGCCAGCGTCTGCACCGTCTTTCCCAGCCCCATGTCGTCCGCGAGGCAGGCCCCCATTCCGAGGCGCGTCATTCTCGCGAGCCATGCCAGCCCTTTGCCCTGATAGGGGCGCAGCTCGCCGCGGAAGCCCTCCGGCGCGGGCATTTCCTCAAGCGGCGCAGCGCCTGAGAGCATCGAGCGCACGGAGTCGAGCCAGGGAGAGCCTTTTACCTCCGTCAGCGGCGTGTCGCGGTAGTCCTGTCTGAGCGAGGAGAGCAGCGCCTCCCTGCGCTCTATTTTTTCCGGCATTTTTTTCAGCGCCGCCGTTATCTTTTCCACCTCGTCGCGGCTGATTATCACCCAGCGTCCGCGCAGGCTGGTCAGCGGCGTTTTGAGCTGCGTCAGCATTTCCAGCTCCTCTTCCGTAAGGATGTCGTCGCCGAGCGCGACCGACCAGTCGACCTCAAGCATGTCGGAAAGATGAAGCTGTCCGCCGGGGGAGAAGGCCTCCTCGTCGCGGAGGCTCGCGCGCACGGAGAGGCGCGGGCGGTCGGATATCTGCCCCCAGTTGGAGGGAAGCTGCACCTGTATCCCCTGATCGAGTATCGACGTGATGTGATTTTGCAGGAAGTCGAACAGGGCGTCCAGATCCATCAGACATTCGCAGGGATAGGGCACTTCAAGCCCCTCAGCTATCACCGGTATGCGCGAGGCGAGATGCCCCAGTATTTGCAGCATGTAGCGGCGCGGATTCGTCTGCGTGTGCTCGAACCAGCTCCGCTCCGCCGGGCCGGGGCTCCATACGCGCTCGGCCGGTATTATCAGCGTCTGGTCCTGCGTGGATTGGAGATGCCACGAGAGCCGCCATACTTTTTCGTCGTCGCCGACAGGCTCCTCAAGGCGCATGAAGAGCCGCCACGGCTGCGCCGTGACTGCCTTGAGCGTGTCCGCCCAGGCGCGCACCTGCGGATAGAGCGCCTCCATTTCCTCCTGCCATTTCAGCAGCGGGGCCTTCTGCCAGCCGAGGGAGCGCAGCCATATCTCGTGCGGGTTTCCGGCGTCCACGCGCCGCCCGCGGCTGGAGCCGCCGGACTGCGAGGCGCGTATCAGCGCGTCGGTCAGCCCCTCCAGCAGCAGCGAGGAGAAGCGCTCTTTCGTCAGCGGACGTTCGCGCGGCTCGCCGCTGGAGAAGCCGAGAAGCACGGGAGGGGCCGCCGCGGCAAAGGCGGAATGCTCCTCCTGATATTTAGCGAGTATGATCGGCCGCCACTGCGAGAGGCAGCCGCCGTCTGTCTGCTCCAGATCCGGTATGTAAGCCCCGCGCTGGACGAGCGCCGCCGCGTATTCAAGGGCGCGGCAGATGTATTTCAGGTCGTCCGCGAAGAGCAGCCCGGGGGCGGGCATTCTCCCGCCGCATTCGCGCATCACTCTCAGCATCGCAGTCAGCTCGTCGAATGATATGCGCAGCGTCGCGGCGCAGAACGGCGACAGCGCCGCCGGCTCCGCAGACAGGGGCCGCTCGCCCAGTATGTTGTCGGAGGGAAGCGGAAAGCCCCCCTTCACCGGCAGCAGCAGCGAGGAGTAGCTCGCCGTCTCCTCGCCGCTCCTGCGCGCGCCGCGCGTTCCCAGCTCTTTCAGCGCCGCGCGGAGCTGAGAATGCTTCGCCCCCCACGGAAGCAGGGGAAGCCCCTCCTTCTCGCGGAAGGGACTTTTTATCTTTTCAAAGGAGCATTCGCCCCAAAGGAATATCGTATCTTCTTCATAAGCCAGATGCAGAATTAACATAAAGAACCTCGTTCAACGCCATAAAAACAAAAAAAATCAAAACGGGCGGCGGAGGACGCGCGCCTCCCCGCCCGCGGCTCTCCTACTCGAAACAGCTTCCGCCTATAAACTCGCGGATGATGGAAAGATTCGGCACGTCGTCCGACGGGATGACAGGCACGTATTCCAGCAGCGCCAGCAGCCGCTGGGCCTCGCCGTAGACGGGGGAATCCTCCGGCACCGTCTTCAGCAGCGGCACGACGTAGCCCTTGAGCACGGGCGTTTCGTAGGCCAGCGAAGTGTTGAAGAGGGCGTCGGCGTTCTCCTGATAGGGGAAGATGTGGCGGTGCGAGCCGCGCACTACCGACGGCCACTGTTTGAGCGTCGCCTCCGCCGTGTGGCCGCGCGTCCGAGCGTCGCGCACCATGCGGCGCAGCAGCCGCGTGTCCGTGGTGCCGATGCGGTTGTGGAAGTCTATATTCGTACCTGTCAGCGGACAGATGAAAATTCCGTATTTTTTCTCAGGGGGAACGCTCTCCGTGAGCTGGCTGTTGAGGCCGTGTATCCCCTCTATCACAAGCAGTTCGTCCGGCTCCAGCCGCATTTTGCAGCCCTTTGTCCTCTTGCCGGTGAGGAAGTCGAACTTCGGAACGTCGACCTCTTCCCCCGCGAGCAGAGCCGCTATCTGTTCGTTTACGAGCTTCAGATCCAGCGCCTCCACAGCCTCGAAGTCAGGCTTGCCGTCGCGGTCGAGCGGCGTATGTTCGCGGTCGACAAAGTAATTGTCCAGCTCCAGCGTCCGCGACCTTATGCCGGAGGAGAGCAGCTGGACGCGCAGCCTGCGCGACGAGGTTGTCTTGCCTGAGCTTGATGGGCCGGCGAGGCAGAGCAGGCGCACATCGGGACGCCCCTCTATCGCCGAGGCTATATCGCTGAGAAATTTCGTGTGGAGCGCCTCGCAGAGCATAACGAGGTCGCGCGAGCCTCCCTCCGTCACGATTTTATGTATTCCGGCCATCGTGCTCACGCTGAGCCTTTTCAGCCACGCGGTGTGATCCTGTATCAGCCGGAACAGCTTCGGCGATTCGGAGAAGGGGAGCGTTTTGTCCGGGTTGTCGAAGGTGGGGCCGGATATGAAAACCCCGCCGCGGTAGGGATGAAGCTCAAAGGTCGGCGTAAGCGCCGCGCTGTCCGCGAGCGCGCCGCCGAAAAAGTCGTAAACGCCGCGGCAGTTGTAGAGTATCACGGGGTCGTGCCCTGCGTAGTGAAGCAGGCGCTCCTTGTCGTCGTAGCGCTGCGCGCTCATTATGGCGCGCGCCGCGTCTACTGCGAATACCTCGCGCGTTATCGGCGCGCCGTCGGCCGTCATGCGGCGCATTTCATCGCGCAGAGCGGCGCAGTCTTCCTCCGTCAGCTTGCGGTCCGGCGACTCGTAAAAATATGAATAGAACATCGACTGGGTGAGATTGAGGCGTATCCCCATGAGACGCGTCGCAGAGGAGGTGAGCAGGAATGACAGCGTGCGCGTGTAGACCTCTATTCCTTCCAGGCTGTCCGTGCCGATAAATTCTATATAGGAATCTATCGTCAGCTCCCACGAAAGGGGACGCTGCACCCTGTTGACGCGGCAGGCGACGACGTTCTCTTTTTCGGGATAATCTATCCGCGCCAGCAGCTCGCGCGCGGTGATGGGATTTTCGCTCACAAAGGGCGGGCGCTCTTTTATTTTTATTTCTATACTCAATCTTTTTCCCCCATTTACTGTAAATTGCCGGACATTCAACTCCATTTGAGCATTTTAACACAAGAACGGGGGATTTGCACAGGAAAAAAGAGGCGGCGCGAAAAAGGGCGGCCGGCTTTACAGCCGCGCCGCCCAGAATATTCTCTTTCGTCCGCGAATGCGCGCTAACCTTCGATGGTCAGCTTCTCGATGACGACCTTTTTCAGCGGCCTGTCCATCGAGTCTGTCTGCACCTTGCCTATCTTTTCCACGACGTCCAGCCCCTCCGTCACCTCTCCGAAGATGGCGTGCTTGCCGTCGAGCCACGGGGTCGGGACGAGCGTGATGAAGAACTGCGAACCGCCGGTGTTCGGGCCGGCGTTGGCCATCGAGAGTATTCCGGCCTTGTCATGCTTCAGCCCCTTGCCGAACTCGTCCTTTATCACATAGCCGGGGCCGCCTGTGCCGTTGCCCTTCGGGCAGCCGCCCTGGATCATGAACTGGTCGATTACGCGGTGGAAGGAGAGGCCGTTGTAATAGCCCTTCTTCGCGAGATCGACGAAGTTTTTCACGGTGTTGGGGGCGAGGTCGTTGAAAAGCTCGATTTTGAATGTGCCGTAGTTCGTCTCAAATACGGCGATCTGACGTTTGGCCGCCTCAGCCTCCGCCGCCTCGGCCCGTTTCGCCGCGAAGGGGAAGATGACCGCCGCCGCGACCATTGCGCTCAGTGCAATTATTTTCATCATAATGATCCTCCTTAATTTGCTCCGCCGCCTGTGAGCGGCGCTTTTTATCCGCGTCTGCAATTCTATCATATAAAGTTGATCTTTACCTTGCACTCTTTAATGAATCCGATAGGCATGTAGGACATCTTGGCGGCGCGCAGCCCAGCGTCGTTCATGTCCTCCTCGCGGTTGACCGTCTCCAGCTCCGGATGCTCCGCCAGCATGTGCGCGAGGAAGTCCCTGTTTATCACCTGATAGGCCGCGCCGTATTCAAGGCTCGCCTTTTCGTAGTGAACGACCAGCATATTCCCCGCCAGCTCGCCGATGGTGTAGGCGGCTATCTCTCCGCCGACCGTTATCGCGCCGCCGCAGAGATTCGGTATCCGGCGCCAGTTCTGCAAGATGCGCTGAATGGCGTGGTTTTCCTCCATCAGCCCCATTGTCGTGCCGCAGTGGTTCTGCTGACACCATGAATACTGGAAATCGACGATATCCGGCAGCAGCTCCTCCGTGATCGGAACGTAGCTGTAATCGTAATTCTTCTTGAACTGATTGACGCGGTTGCGCTTTTTCATATACTTGTTGCCTGCCAGCGTCGCTAGCGCGCGGATGTCGTAGAGATATTCCCACGTGCCGCGCTCGTCCGTGACCTCTACCTCCGCCTGTCCCGCCAGCTCCGCGCGCCAGATGTCGGCAAGCGCCTCCGGCACAAGGTAAAGCTCCGCGCAGTCGCCGTAGCGCTCGCGCAGCACGCGCGGCCAGTCGTCGCGCATCCAGTTGCCGACGGGGGCGAGGTCAGCCAGTCCGACCTTGCTCTGATGCAGCCAGTAAAGATCCGTCCTCTCATCGTAGGCCAGCTTCGTTCCGAAATCGGGGCCGAGGCTCCATATCACGGGAAAGCAATAGTCAGAGGCGCGCTGCGCGCACATTTCCCAATGTTTTATATATTTCGGCGCGTCCTCCAGCGTTATTTCCTGAAAATCCAGCTCCAAACAAATTACCTCCGGGGTCTTTATCGAATATTTATCCGTCCTGCAAATATTTTACATCCACAGCGCGCGGGAAGATATACTTTTTACGAAAAAGTGCCATAGCAAAAAAGCTCATATCTGCTAAAATTCTATGAAAGTCGCTCATGCTGCATTCAGGATATTCGGACGAAGGACGGCGCGTTATGGATAAGGATAAAAACGAGTTTACAGGAGAAGAAAATATAAGATGCCCGGACGAAGCGCCGGAGGAACAAAAGGGAGTTACGGAGGAGGAGCGCCGCTGGAGCGTCAAATCCCCGCCGCCTCCGCGCGTGCCGCGCTGCGTATTCGCGGCGCTTGCGCTCATTCTCGCCGCCGCCTTCGCGGGGGGCGGCTGGTGGTATTACCGCGCCAACGTGCTGCCGGAGAAATATTATCTGCGCGCCTCCGCTCTTTTCAAGGCTGAAGAATACGCGCGCGCGGAAGAGCTCTATCAGAAGATAATGGAGATAAAGCCGGAGCGCCGCGATCTCTTCTACCATATAGGCTTTTGCCGCGAGAAGATGGGCGACCTGCCGGGGGCGATGGAGTATTACGAAAGGCATCTGAAAAGCGCCGACGGCGACGTGAAGGCGATGGCGCGCCTCGGCTGGCTCTATATGGAACGCGGCGATTTCGAGCGGGCGCTGAAATGGCTGAAAGAGGCCGGAAAGCATAACAACGACGAGCCGGATATCTGGCGGATGACGGCGGAGGCGGCGGAAAAGGCCGGTGACGGCGGCGAAGCCGCCGCGGCGCTCTCACGTCTGGCGGAGCTGGAAAAGGAGCCGGAAAAAATAATGGAGTGCGGCAGAAGGCTGATACGGCTGGGCGCCTACCGCCGCGCCCTAACGGCCTACGCCCTTGCTGCCGAGGCCGCGCCGGAGGACAAAGCGCCGATTCACGGAATGAACGCCGCAAGGGCTATGCTGGGGCTGCCCACAGACCGGCGTTATCTGATAACGCCCGGCACGGCTCTGGGTGCGGTGCGGCTCGGCGCGGAGAAGGCGGAGGCCAAAGAAAGCCTCGGCGGAGGCTCCCCCGACTCCAAAGAGTTCGCCCTTGTCGGAGGAAAGTCAATGCTGGCAGGGCATCCCGTGGAAATATGGACATATCACAAGGGCGACCCTGAGCGCGAGATACGGATAATATTCATCGGCGGCAGGGTCAGCGAAATAGAGACGGCTTCGCCTCTTTACAAGACGGAAGAGGGGCTGGGGCTGTCGAACTTCCTGCTGGCGAAAAACGCCGGCAAGCTCAAATGGCGCAGAGAGGCGCGCGGCGGCGCGCTGCTCTGTCTCGCGAAGGGAGGCGGCCTCACCTTCTACGCCCTCGGCCTGACGGATGACGGGAGCGACGCGGCCGAAAAAAGGCTGCGCGTGCATCACGGCGACGTCAGCATAGACAACGTGGACGATCTGCCTCTGATGCGCTTCCAAAGCAGCCGCTAAGAGCCGGAGGCCTCAAAAAACACAAATAAAAGAGCGCCGCAAGGCCGGCCGCGCGGCCGTCGTGTTATACTTCTCTGTGCGAACGGAGGAGATGCGAGTATTGACGCGGCAACCCCATGAGATATTAAAGAAAATATTCGGCTACGACTCCTTCCGCAAGGGGCAGCTGGAAATAATCGAGGCGATAGCCTCCGGCCGCGACGCGATCGGCATCCCCGACATTTGCAGATATTTCATAAAGAAGGCCCTATGACCTGAGACAGTCGCAGTATTAACGACACTTTTAGTTTTCAAATTATTGTAGTTCATATATACGTCTGCCGCCTTCTGTTAATGGTCGTATCAGGAGGCGAGGCTGTGAGGCTTAATACAAAAAGAACAAAGGGCGGCGGATATGTATATTTTCTCGAAAGTTATAGGGAGTCTGTGACGAAGAAGTCCAGAACTCGCTCCGTCAAGCGCTTTGGCAGACTGTGGGATTTGCTCGCCTACGACCAGGATATTATGTCAAAGATGCAGGCGGAGTGTGACATGATAAATGCTATGGAGTCTACTCCTTGTGCCGCGGAGCTTGACGCGTTATTGAAAAAAGCTCCCATCGCTGCATAAACGCTCAGTGTCGCGTTTTATGACGTGACAACATATTATTTCGAGAGTATCACAGCCGACCGTGGGTTGAATTCCAAAAACAATCTTGCGCGTATAAAGGAGCTAGGTTATGACTATGTGATGGCTTTCAAGCCGCGCGGGGCTCCGGACGACGTCAGGGAATCAGCGCTTTCACCGGATTGGTAGTATGTCGATTAGAAGAGTGATAGTGCCTGCGAAGAGTCCTGCATATTTAAATACAAGACATTGCCTCACGCCCAGATAGCCGGCCGCCACTACGCTCCCTTTCATTCCCTTTGCGCTGAGTTCGTCGTTTACGCTTATGCCAAGCCCCGCCTATGCCATCGCGTAGGCGGCCGCGGGATCCGGCGTCGTTCTTCACAGCTAAAGATCATAGGTCGTTTTATCTCTTATCGATTCTCTTTCATTTTGAAAGTCACAAGCTGCGGACATGTATCCATCAGGCATTGGGCATCTGCCTAATCGCTGATAAAAATGTCGGCGGCGGAATAGAGAGCCGCTTTCCCGGCCAGCTGCACCCGGCCGCCATCCACCTTTCCGTATATCACGCCGCCTCGGGCAGAGGCTTGATACGCCGTCAGCTCCTGCTTTTGCAGCTTATTCGCCCAGTAGGGCAGGATATGACAATGTCCGGAGCCGCAAACCGGATCCTCAGCCACGCCGCATTTGGGCGCAAAGCTGCGGCTGATGCAGTCGTATCGCGCGCTCCTTGTTGTGATATGGAGCAAAAGGCCGTCGAGCCGCATGACTTTCGCCGGGTCAGGCTTCGCGTCATAAACTTGTTCCTCCTTTTCAAGGACGCAGAGCAAATCCCGGCCTTGCAGCGCCTCCAAGGGGCGCACGCCGATTGCCTCCTCCATCGCATCGGTAACGACGGTCTGTTCCAGCGTGTATGCGGGAAAATCCATTTTCAGCAGCTCTCCGGCGCGGGCAACTTCTAATTGCCCGCTTTTCGTTTGAAAGGCTATCTTGTCCGCTCTCTGTTCGTAAAAACGAAACAGGACATAGGCCGCTGCCAAAGTTGCGTGGCCGCAAAGGTCGATCTCTCCTCCGGGCGTGAACCAGCGCAAATAGTAACCCTCCGTCCCTTTAACTGTAAAGGCCGTTTCTGAAAGATTGTTTTCCCGCGCGATCTCCTGCATAAGAGTATCGGGCAGCCATTTATCCATCACGCATATCGCGGCGGGATTGCCCGCAAAGAGCTTGTCCGTAAATGCGTCTGCTACATACTGTTTCATCCTGATTTATCCTTTCTCTTTGATTAAGAAACTTACGACGGCCGCAATAGCGCTGAACACGGCGTCCGCTAACCAGATGATGGTATAGCCGCCGGTGACCGACAAACAGATACCTCCCAGCCATGCGCTGAAAAAACTGCCAATCTGGTGGGAGAAAAACACAACGCCAAAGAGCATCGCCAGCTTTGCCGCGCCGAACAGCCGCTCTGTTAAGCCGGAGGTGGGAGGGACGGTCGCAGCTCCCGTCAATCCCAGCAATACTGCAAATCCATAGATTACCGCGAGCGACTTTGGCAGGGCCAGAAAAAGCAGCACCAATCCCACGCGGGAGGCGTACAGAGCTCCCAGCACATTTTTCATGTAAAAGCGCCCGCACAGCGCCCCGCTGATTACAGATCCGACCATCGTGGAAATTCCATAAACGGAAAATGCATAGGCGGCAATCTGTTCCGAGAAGCCGCAGCCTGTGATCTGTGTAAATAGATGTGTCTCAATGATCGCCATATGGAAACCGCAAGTGAAAAAGCCTGCCAACAGAAAACGGTAATCTTTGCTTTTTTCCGCCTCCCGCAGCAGACCGGGGATGCTGACAGCTTCTTTCGGCGCAGAGCCGGCGGCTGCGCGAGCGGCCGGGCGGCACAGCAAGACGGATACCGGCAGCAAAAGCAAGGAGGGTATGCCCAAAAACAGTGCCGCTCCCGTCAGACCGGCAGCCGCGCAAAGAATCTGAATGAGCGGGGACAGCACGGTGCTTCCCGCCCCGGAGCTTGCGGTCACGATTCCCGATACGGTGGGAACGACGCGCCTGGGGATCTGGGGCGTAATAATGCCCATTACGATGCCAAATGACAGCGCCGCCGTTCCGGAAGAAAGCGCCAGCCCAAGCATGAGCATCAACGACCACATAGACTTGCAAAGCGGCAGCGAGAGAAGCCCCGCCGCCATCAGGACAACGCCGCCGCGCAGGACAAAGGCGTTTGATTTCTTTATCGCAAGCAGACCGAAGAGCGGCTGTGCGACGCCAAAGACCAGTTGAGCTATGGCAAGGACGAAGCTTACCGAAGCGTAATCCACGCCGCTGCTCTGTGAGATTGGCCCCAGCAAAACGCCGTAGTTCGCGCGGAGACCGCTGCTGATGCTGTATATCAGGGATGCCGCCAGCGCCGGCAAAATCGCGGAACCGGCGTGTGACTGTTTTACGCTGCTACTCTCCGGCTGCATTCGCTTTTTACGCCTCCTTCTTTAATGCTGCGGAATACGTCAATAGCGGGGAATGTCTTTGATTTCTTCATAATAGGCTTCTGCGCCGATTTCTTTGATGCGCCTGTTGATCGCAGCATGGCGTTTATAGAGGTTTTCATCAAGCCCGGTGCGGCCGCAGGGAAACTCGGGGCATTCATAGCAGAAATCCACCTGCTTTTCCAGAGCGCAGGCCCGTACCCGACAATTCTTATAGAACTTGCATTTTTCTTTCCGGCAGCCGCCGCAAGAGGCTTCTGCCAGATAGTCAAGCATTCTCCTGAATGCGGGGTATTCGCTGAAAACCGGGTCAAGCTGAGCCTCAAAGCGTTTTGCATAGGGTTCAAAGTCCCCAAGATTTTCCCGCAGCTTGATGCATTGCTGATGAATGTCTCCCTCGGTGAACGCAAAGCATTTTCCGCAATGCAGGCCGCAGGGGGCAAGGCGTTCTTTTACATCTATCGTTTTGCTCATGATCAATCTCCCTTTGATACGACATTTCATAATTGCGTCTGCACTTTCTCTTGTGATCATTCTAGCATTATGCTACAATTTAAATAAGCAAAACATTTTAAGCAAATCGTTTTGAGTTATCGAACAAACAAAATCCGTTTATGCGAGAGGGAAACGCCCATGGAGCTGCATTATTTGAGAACGCTGAAGGTCATAACTGAATCCGGCAGCTTTGCGGAGGCTGCGGAAAAGCTGAACTGTACCCGTTCCACAGTTACCTTTCAAGTACAGCAGCTCGAAAAGGAATTTGGACTGCCGCTGTTTGAGAAAATCGGTAAAAAAATGCGTCTGACACAAGAGGGAAAGACAATTCTGCCTTATGTAGAAACGATTTTAAGCAGCTACAATCAGATTTTGATCTGTGGAGAGGCCGGCGCGAATAAGCTCCGTATCGCTGTCCCGGAAAGCCTCCTTACCTATCGTTTTCAGCCTATCATACGGGCTTTCAGGGAAAAGATGCCTCTTGTGGATTTGGAGATTCAAACACAGTCCTGCTATAGTATGAACCGTATTCTCCTAAATGACGATGCCGATATCGCCATTCATTACGATGTTGGTCAAAGGGACTCGAACATATTTTGTAAAACGCTTGCCGAATATCACCTTGTCTTTTTCGGCTCGCCTCTGCTGTCAGATGCGGAGGGGGATTTTTCAACTCCGAATCAAATAAAAGCCTTTGGTTTTATTGATATAGAAATAGATGGGCTTTACCGGCACTCGCTTGATAAGATGCTGTCGGAGCGAAATATAACCCTATCCAATGACATGGTGCTTGGCAGTATCGCAGCAATCATTCAATGCACAAAAATGCGTTTAGGAGTTTCCGCTCTGCCCGCTTTTACGGTGGAAAAAGAATTGGAGAGCGGAGAACTGCGGCCGCTTGATGCGGCGCTGGCGCCGAATAAAATAACGGCCGTATGCAGCTATCATCATCACAAACGGCTCTCCCCGGCTATGAGCTTCTTTTTGGAGCTGGCGGAAGAAATGATATAGTGCCGCTCGATGCGGCTGATGGTTTGGGAACAGATGGAAAAGATGAGGGCGAGGCCATGCGCGGGCATCGCCCTTTGTCGTTATACAAGCCGCACTCCAACCATTTGCAAAGCCGCCGGCCGGCCGCGGCAGCCGCTACAGTTCGCCGACGACGCGCTGAGCGCAGGCGATGAATTTTTTTGCCGCGGGAGACAGTTTGCTCAGCGAGGGGACGGCGATTCCGAGGGAGACGAAGCGCGGCGGCTCCAGCGGCAGCGCCGCTGCGCATCCTTTCATTCTTTTTGTGCTGAGTTCGTCGTTTACGCTCATGCCAAGCCCTGCCTCTACCATCGCGTAGGCGGTCACGGAATCCAGCGTCGTGTAGCGTATCTCCGGCTTGAACTTCCATTCCGCGAGGAGGCGGTCCAGATCTGTATCGCGTCCCGGCGCGTAGATGATAAAGGGCGCGCCGTCGGCCTCTTCTATGGGGAATCTGCTTTCCCCCGCCAGCGGATGATCGGGGGGCAGCCAGGCCATCAGCCTGTCCTCGCGCAGCGGCAGCCAGTCCCAGCGCATATTCTCCGACCAGCTCATGAAGCAGCAGTCCAGCTTTCCCGTTTCCAGCATTTTGTCAAACTCAAGGTTCGTCGCTTCGACGATGTTGACGCGGATGTTCGGCTGGGCGCTCTCAAAGGCGCGTATTACCGAGGGCAGCCAGCAGGCGGCGACGCTGAAGTATGCGCCGACTGTCACCTCGCCGACAGATAGCCCGCGTATCTCGGCGGATAGCTGCGTCAGCCTGTCGTTGACGCGGCACAGCTCCCTCATCAGCGGCAAAAGGCGCTCGCCGTCGGAGGTCGGCCGCGTTCCCTGCCTGCCGCGGATGAGCAGCGGGCAGCCCAGCTCCTCCTCCAGCGACTGCACCATGCGCGTTATTCCCGACTGCGTGTAGCCCATCTTTTCGGCTGCGCCGGTGAAGCTGCCGCTTTCCGCGCAGCGCACAAAGGCTTCGCATTTCGTTATATCCATCAGGCCGCCCCTCCCTTTATAAATGACGATTTGTCATCGAAAGATGATATTTCGCCGTTTTACTCATTTATGGAGCTATTTTATAATCTAAACATGCAACAGGCAAGCGTCCTCCGTGGGAATGGGGCTGCACCCTCCATTCTCACGGAGGGCGCATAAAATCTGAAGAAAAGAGATGAGAGAAAAATGACGGAAACAGGCATGAAAGCTCTGATTGGAAGGGGGGCGCTGCTGCTGGCCTCGTTTCTCTGGGGGTCGTCGTTCGTCGTCGTCAAGGGGTCGCTGGAAAGCCTCTCCCCGATGTGGCTGCCGGCTATCCGCTGCGGCTTGGCTTCGCTGCTGCTGCTGGTCATCTGCGCACGCCGGCTGAAAGCGATCGACAGGCAATATCTGCGCGGCGGTCTGCTGATGGGGCTGTTTCTCAGCGCGGCCTGTCTCTTGCAGGTCTACGGGCTTGTGTACACAACGCCGGGTAAAAGCGCGTTCCTTACATCTTCCTATTGCGTCATGGTTCCTTTTCTCGCCTGGCGGCTCCGCGGGAAACGGCCTGACGCTTACAATGTCGGCGCGGCTTTCATCTGCCTCGCGGGAATAGCTTTCGTCAGCCTGGGCAGGGAGCTTTCCGCGGAAGTCGGCGATTTGCTGACGGTTCTCGGAGGCTTTTTTCTCGCCCTCCATCTTATCGTTACCGACCGCTATATAGGCGGGCGCGACCCGCTGCTGCTGACCGCCGTGCAGACTGTGACGGCGGCGGCCGTCATGCTCTGCGCGGCGGCGCTCGTTGAGCCGCTTCCCGACCTCGGCGAGCTGCCTGCTTCGCTGTGGCTCCGGCTGGCCTATCTCAGCGCCGTCTGCTCCGCCGCCTGTTATCTGCTGCAAATTTTCGGCCAGAAGTACACGCCGCCCACCGCTACGGCGGTCATTATGGCGTTGGAATCTATTTTCGGCACGGCTGTCTCCCTGCTCTTTTACGGCGAACGGCTCAGCGTTGGAATGGCGGCGGGCTTCCTTTTGATTTTTGTCTCTGTCATCGTCTCGGAGACGAAGCTCTCCTTCCTGCGCGCGCCGTCGGCGCGGCTCCGGCGGGAGAGGGGCTGATCTCCCCCGCGCTCTTTCTTCCGCTGTCAGAAGGATTCGGAGTCCGTGCCTTTCGCCATGAGGATGGCGGCGGAAAGCAGCAGCGCGGCGGCAAAGAGAACGGCCTTAATGTGAAATATTTTGGAGAGGGCCGCGCCGATTCCCGCTCCGAGCGTGAAGAGGGCGATTACGAGGAAGTAGCGGCCGCTGTTCTTCAGCGCCGCCAGGTCGCGGCTTTTGTGGTAGTTATAGAGATGTTCGGTCGCGCTGCGCAGATTTCCGGTACACATGGTCGTGGCGAAGGGGCTTCCCTCGACCTTTCTGAAGCTTTCGACCTGTAACGAACAGACGAAGGAGATAAGCACGTTGACGGATGTGTCGTAGGACTGCGGCATGAAGGCCGCCGCGGCGAGCACGGCAAATTCGATCAATACGACTATCTGCCGCCAGTGAAAGGTTCTGCTGCCGCGAAAGCGGCTTTTGATCATCTCAGCCGTGATTATCCCGATAAAAAAGGCGAATATCGGCGCCAGATAGTCTTTCGCCTCGATAAAGTTTCCTTCAAATAAATATACTCCGAAGAGGACGATGTTGCCTGTCTGCGCGTTTGCGAAAACGCCGCCGCGCGTCACGTAGGTGTACGCGTCGAGAAAGCCTCCCGCGATCGCGAGCAGCAGCGCCACTCTCATCGAATCGGACATCTGTATTCTTCTTCCCGCCATCACAGCCGCCCCGTTTCGTAATAAGCTCTCTTTATAATAAGGATATCACATCCGAATAGGGGGCGGAAGAAAGAACTTTTGAAGGGGGGACAGCCTCGCCTCGGTTTTATCGCGGGAATCTGCTAAAATAGAAAAATCTTGAAAAAAGAGGTGTTTTCTGTGGCGGTCATTGATTCTCACGTGCATATATACCCCGATTTTCTCAGAAAGGAGCGCGACAGGATAGCCGCGCGCGAACCGTGGTTTGAGCTGCTTACCTCGTCGAAGGTGCAGAAATGGGGAACGGCGGAGGAGCTGGTGGCGGCGATGGACGAGGCCGGCATTGAGCGCTCCGTGGCTACTAGCTTTGCCTTTCTCGACCAGGGGCTCTGCCGCGAGATGAACGACTATGTGCTGGAGGCGGCGCGCCGCTTTCCGGGGCGCATCGTGCCGCTTGCCGTCGTCTCGCCCGCGCGCGCCGGGGCGGCGGCGGAGGCTTGCCGCGCCTTTGAGCTTGGGGCGGCCGGAATCGGCGAGCTGTTTCCCGACGGACAGCGCTTCGCCCTTTCATCGGCGGCGCAGCTGCGCGAGCTTTGCGCCCTCTGCGGCGAGCGGGATAAATTCATCCTCTTCCACTGCGCCGAGCAGGCGGGGCACAGCTATCCCGGCAAGGGGAGCTGCGGCGCGCGCGAGGCGGCGGCCTTTTGCCGGAACTTTCCCCTCGTGAAGGTCATATTCGCGCACTTCGGCGGCGGTCTTTGGGCCTTCGAGGCAATGCCGGAGATGCGCCTGCTGACGGCTAACGCGCGCTACGACAGCGCCGCCTGGCCGTGGCTCTATGAGCCGCGGATAGCGGAGGCGATATTCGCGATCGGCGCGGGAGAAAAGATATTATTCGGCTCGGACTGGCCCATTCTGGATTTTGCAAGATATGAAAAGCTGCTGGCGCGGACAAGGCTCACGCCTGAGCAAAAGCAGGCGCTGCTTTCGGACAATGCGCGGAGGCTGCTGTCCTGCTGAGGGGGGCGCCGTTCGCCTCGTAATGTGATATACTGGGACAAAATGGGTATAAAATTTTTCCCAGATATGGGGTGATTCCGATAGCTAAACAACTTCATCTTCGCTTGGAGACCACTCTGTTTGACGAATTGTCAGAATATGCCGGTACAACCGGCCAGTCGGTTCAGGATTGTATTTCTGGCGCGGTGATACAGCTGTTGAGCAGAGAAAAAACTTCGATAAAGGTCAAAGAGAAATATTCATTTTCCTTTACTGACCTCTTCGCCGGTATAGGCGGAATGAGAATGGCTTTCAACAGCGCTGGCGGCCATTGCGTTTATTCAAGCGAGTGGAATAAATACAGCCAGCAGACATATTTTGCCAATTTTGGAGAAATGCCGGATGGTGATATCACAAAAGTTTCTGCTCAGGATATCCCGGAACATGACATTCTCGCCGCAGGTTTCCCCTGCCAGCCCTTTTCCATTGCCGGCGTTTCAAAAAAGCACAGTCTTGGCAGGGCGACAGGTTTTGCGGATCAGACGCAGGGGACATTGTTTTTTGATGTCTGCAGAATTATAAGGGAGAGAAGGCCTAAGAGCTTTCTGCTTGAAAATGTCAAAAATCTTTGCAGCCACGACAAAGGGAACACTTTCAGGATTATCCTTGAATCTCTAAACGAACTTAATTATGAGGTGTTTTACAGGGTAATTGACGGCCAAAACTTTGTTCCGCAACATCGGGAGCGTATTTTTATTGTCGGTTTTGATAAAGGACGTTATGGGAAGCATGTCAATTTTAATTTTGACATTACTCCCACATATCCAAAGCCTGTGATCGGTGATATCCTCGAATCTGACGTTGACGAAAAGTACACGCTGTCAGACAGGTTGTGGTCATACCTTCAAAATTACGCGGCCAGACATAAAGCGGCCGGAAATGGTTTTGGATATGGAATAGCGCCAACTGATGGAATCTCCCGGACGCTGAGTTCCAGATACTACAAGGATGGTTCTGAAATTCTGGTCGCACAAAAAGGGAAAAACCCCAGGCGGCTGACGCCAAGGGAGTGCGCCAGATTGCAGGGATTCCCTGATTCGTTCATAATACCCGTCTCCGATACACAGGCTTACCGGCAGTTTGGTAATGCCGTTATAGTACCGCTGGTGACTGTCATAGCGAAGCAGATTGTTCATAAGGTAGAAGATATGGACGCACAGAAAGATTTTTTCAGAGACGCGGATTCTGCATAACGTAAAAAGGAGGGATGAAAAATGGAAACAGAAAGCATTGCTGTACAGGCGACAGAGGCAGCTTCCACCGGGCAGATGGTTTTCTGTAAGTTTCTCTCATCCAATGATACGGGAGAAACGGGAGGACATCAGGCAGGAATTTATGTTTCCAAGCCAGCCCTGAAGATTCTCTTTGAAGAACCTGGCGAACGAGGTCAAAACAAAGATAAGCGGGTAACTGTCAAATGGCAGAACGAGTTTGAAACTTCTACGCGTTTTAGCTATTATGGACGCGGAACGAGAAATGAATACCGTATAACAAATTTTGGCGGCAGAGATTTTCCCTTTCTGAGACCAGAATATACAGGAGCGCTTTTTATCCTGATAAAGAACATGAAAGATTACTATTATGGATTCATTCTCAATGCGGAGGAAGAAATTAATTTTTTTCTTGACACATTTGGCCTGAGCCCCGCTGACACAAACAGGTTGATTGATACACGCGGAACAGTTCCGCAAAATGCGGAAAATGACGCAATAAATAATTTCCTGTCCAGACTGATCTCAGACTTCCCGACATCAGAAGAAATGTCAGTTGCGGCGAGAAACATTCAGAATATGGTTTTTAATAATGAAAGCATGGTATTTACAAACCCGGATCGGAAATTGATTGATTGGACGGAAATGGAATATCAGTTATTCCGTGCTGTGGAACATAAAAAATATGGCGCTTTGATAACAAATGGCTTTAAATCGGTCGAAGAGTTTATTGTTCTTGCAAACCAGGTTCTCAACAGACGGAAAAGCAGAGCGGGAAAAAGCCTTGAGCATCATCTTGCAGCAATTTTTGATGGTAACAAAATCCGATATGCCGCACAGGCAGTTACGGAGGAGAACAAAAAGCCGGACTTCCTGTTTCCGTCTCAAGAGGCCTATCATGACCGCTGCTTCCCAGACAGTCGCCTGATTTCCCTTGCTGCAAAGACCACATGTAAAGATCGTTGGCGTCAGATCCTGAATGAAGCTGACAGGCTGAGGGGGAAAGCAAAATATCTTTGCACACTTCAACAGGGTATCTCCGTTGCTCAGATGGATGAAATGCAGAAAGAACAGGTTGTCCTTGTAGTACCTGAACCATATATACAAAGTTATCCCGAAACGCGAAGAGACAGGATCTGGACGGTCAAAAAATTTATTGAATACGTTAAAGAGACAGAAAAAGAGGCGGTTTGAAATGAAATGACAGATATCCTCTCCAGAGAACAAAGAAGCCGCAACATGGCCGCAATCACCGGGCGAGATACCCGCCCGGAAATTTTCTTTCGTAAAAAGCTGTTTGCCAGAGGTTTCCGATACAGAAAGAATGTTTTAAATATTTTTGGACACCCCGACATTTATCTTGCAAAATACAGGACAGCCATTTTTGTCAACGGTTGCTTCTGGCATCGCCACCAAGGCTGTGTTTACTCATATATGCCAAAAAGCAGAATAGATTTTTGGACGGCTAAGTTCGAGGCTAATGTAGTCGTCACTGAAAAAGTCCTATTACTAGGAACAAGCCGTTTCTTCCATCCAAA
>JAUNJZ010000038.1 GCA_030533085.1 Synergistaceae bacterium | reverse complement strand
AATTTGCAGCTTTGCGTTTACATCTGCAAACTTGCGCTTACTTTTGCTATTAACCCTTGTTATTAGTCTGTGATAATGTCACTCCATAAATGTTCTGTGATAATGTCACCAGAGGTCTTCCACTCTGGTATGTCAGTTTTACAACAAATACATGAAGAGAGAGCGGCTCCGCTCTGGCATCATTGGCGTTTGCTTCTCTTTCGCAGAAAATGTCCATAAAAGCCGTGGAGCCCGTCAGCGTATTTTCGGCGCCCCCTCTTTCGGCAGATATTTCATCGGGTCTAGCGGCGTTCCCTTCGCGTTGCGCACCTCGAAGTGGAGGTGATTTGCCGTCGCGCGTCCGGTGCGGCCGACTTTGGCTATCATGTCGCCCTGTTTTACCCTCTGCCCGACCTTGACCTCGTTTGAGGAATTGTGCGAGTAGAGCGTCCATAATTTCTCGCTGTGGTTTATCACAATGACCTTTCCGTATCCGCGGAAGCCGGCGCCGCCGTTGGAGACGACCTCAACGACCCCGTCGAGCACGGCTAGCACAGGAGTTCCCTTGGGGGCCAGAAGGTCTATGCCTGTATGGCGGCGGCCTTTGCGGCTGAAGCCGCGCCCCCATTTGCAGGCTTTGAGCGGCCACTTCATATCCTTTATGAAGTCCGGCGCTCCGCCTGATATCATCTCTTCCTTGTCCCATTCTATGCCGCCGGGGGAGGCGAGCTTTCTTATCGCCGTTTCCAGCGGGTCTTCCTGAAATTCCTTATAGTCCACATCCGCGCAGAGCGGCGCGGGAAGGCAAAGGAGAAGGATAAGCAGCAGCGCGGCCGCTTTGAGGCGCGCCCTGACAGTGAAGTTCATCGGCCGGTCAGCAGAGAGAGCATTTCGTCCATGATTTTTGAATCATGCCTGCCCCGGCGCATTTTCAGCGAGTGGTCTGCTCCCTCTATCGCAAAAAATTTTTTCTTCTCAGGGGGAAGGTTTATCGCCGCGAGCAGGGAGCGGCAGCTTGCCTCGGAGAATATTTCGTCGTTCGACCCGCGAAAGGCCGTTGCCTCTTCCGCCCTTATGCTGTTGAGCATGGCGGGGTCTATGGTCTCGCGCAGTGTCGAGAGTATCGGCAGCTTCATCATCGTGCGTTCCGCCTCGGGCATGGAAACAAGCCCGGTGCCGCTGAGTATCAGCTTTTCTATATCATATTCGCCGCCGCATGCCAGAGCGAGCGCGATTATCCCGCCGAGCGAAAAGCCCCACAGCCACAGCCTCCCGGGAATCTGGGCGGCCACGTGGCGGAGCGCGGCGGCGCAGTCGTCAAGCTCGTTGCGGAAGCTTTTCCCGTTAAAGGCCGCCATTATCCAGCCGGCGAGGTCGTCGCTGTAATCCTCGCGGTTTGCCTGCCTGCGGCTCGTTTCGCAGAGCCACGGAACGTATCCGCGTTCTGCGAGGATACAGGCGAGATGGCGGAATTTATTGCGTGGGGAGAGGTTCGCGCTGCTGTGTACTCCGTGCAGCAGCAGCACATGCGTCCCATCTTCCCTTTCAGGGAACAGACGGCTCAATTTGACCTGCCGGGAGCCGAAGCTTCCCGGCAGAGTGATTACTTCAGATTTGAATTTATCAGACATTTTCAGCGGCCTGGCCGCGCCAGTGAAAAAACGGCCCGAAAGCCGCCGCCTCTTCCTCACGGTGAGGAAGCCGGAAAGGGCGGCTTCACAGGCAGGGCGCTTCGGCCAGTGTCGTCTCTACTTTCCCTGGTGCGCCGCGAGCGCGCAGGCGGAGGCGATGGAGAGAAGCTTCGCTTCGGCGGAGTCGGCGCGGCTCGTAAGCACTACGGGAGCCTTCGCTCCGAGGACGATGCCTGCCGTCTTATTCTCCGCGAAATAGACTATGGCTTTCGCGAGCATGTTGCCGGATTCGATTGTCGGAACGTGGAGGATATCCGCGTATCCGGCGACTTCGGATTTGATCCCCTTGTGGTGCGCGGATTCCGGCGATACCGCGTTGTCCAGCGCGAGAGGTCCGTCGATGAGGCAGCCCTTGATCTGGCCGCGGCGGTTCATCTGCGTCAGAATGGCGGCGTCTATCGTCGGCGGCATATCGGGATTCACGACCTCGACGGCTGCCAGCGCGGCGACCTTGGGGCAGGCGACGCCGAAAGCGTGAGCCAGCTCGACGACGTTCTTTATGATGTCCACCTTGACTTTGAGCTCAGGATACATGTTGAAGGCCGGGTCTGAGATGAAGAATACGCGGTCATAGCCTTTTACCTGATGGATATAGACATGGGAAAGCGTCTTGCCGCTGCGCAGTCCCTTTTCCTTGTTGAGGATGCCGCGCAGGAAGTTTGCTGTCGCGACCATGCCCTTCATCACTATCTGGGCCTGTCCGCTTGAGACGAGCTCTACGGCTTTAAGCGCCGCGGCGGCCTCTCCGCCCCTTTCGTCAACTACGTCGTAGTTGGCGAGATCGACGCCGAGCTTGTCGGCGACCTCTTTGATCTTGTCGGCGTTTCCTACGAGGTACGCGTTTGCGATACCGGCCTTGCGGGCGTTCTCGACAGCTTCCATAACTTCGGCGTCTTCGGCGCATGCGACGCTGATTTTCTTAGGCCCTACCTGCTTCGCGTAATCAAGAAGCTGATCAAGGTTGCGAATCTGTTCCATTATTAATAACCTCCCTGAATTTTACGGTCCGTCCTAACGGTCCGCTGCTTACAAAAACATCCTGTATCATTATACAATAGACTTAAATATTTTGCTTGTTTATTCTATTGACACAATTCGCTTACGACTTGACGCCGAGGGAGATTATCTTCGTGAATGCCTTCTCCGGCGACATGTCGAGATATTCCACAAGCTCTTCCGGGAAAAAGAAAACAAGCCCCGTCGTCGGATTCGGCGAGGTCGGCACGAAAACAGTCACCTGCGCGGAGCCGTCCTCCAGCTCCTCGCGCTTTGAAACGAAGCCGATGATATAGCCCCCAGCCACCGGAACCTTTGCCGTCCCAAGATAGCTGTTCTCTCCCGCGCTGGCGGTGAAGGTCTGCAAAATGTCGCGGAAGGTCGTGTACCAGCCTCCGATGACGGGTATCTTCGTTATCACAAACTGTTCGAGCAGGCTGAGTATGGAGCGCTCCCTGCGCCGCAGCTTCCTGCCGATGTAGACGAGCAGGCAGACGATAAAAAGGCTGATGGCCGCCGTCGTGCGCCACGACTGCGTGACGCCGAATATCAGAGAGCCTATCGACTCGAAGAAGTAGAGAAGATAGTAAAAAATAAAGATAAAGAGAGCGAGCGGCAGCAGCGCCACGCAGCCGAGAAAAAAGTCCCTGCCGACGCGCCCGACGACTCCGCCCCCGTTTTTCTTTGTCTTTTTATCCGCTTCTTCTTTCATGAACGTCTTTTCTTCCATAGCTTTGCGACCGCCTCCGCGACTTGTCAACAGCCCCTCTCTGCGTTATTCTATCTCCATAACGATTAAGGGGGCGCGCGCCGTGAAATCTCAAAAAAACTGGGTTTACCAGCTGACCCGATTTCTCGTCACATTATATTTTACACTTTATCACCGTTTATCGGTATATGGCAAGGAAAAGATACCGCGCGGGCGTACTGTGATAGTCGCCTCAAATCACGCCAGCTATCTTGACCCGCCGCTCGTAGGCTACGCCTTCTTTCCTGGATATCTTAAATTCATCGCCTGGGAAAAATTATTCTCCTTCGCCCCGTTCGGCGCATTCCTGCGTACAATGGGGGCGGTCCCCGTCTCGCCGGAGAATAAAAACAGCTCCGCCGCGTTGCTGCGCCTCGTCATGGGCTTCTTGCAGGAGGGCTACAACGTATTCATCTGTCCGGAGGGACACCGCACCGAAGACGGGCGGCTCCAGCCGCTTGAAGGCGGCGTCGCGATAATGTCGCTCAAGACCGGCGCGCCGGTGATACCTACCTACGCCTCTGGGACATGGCGCGCCTTCGCCCCTCACATGAAATTCCCTCGTCCGCACAAGCTGACAGTGGTATTCGGCGACCCGATAGACCCCGCCGCGCTCCCCGAAGGGCTGAACGAGAAAGAAAAGCGCCGTTACATTCTGGAAAAAATCGAAGAGTTTTACAGAGCTGAGGACGCGAAAGACAAGGAAAAATATCCTCTGAAAGATTGAGCCGCGCGTTTACAGCCGCGCGATAACCGCTATAATAACAGTAACGATTACAAAAAAGAGTTCCGCTCCCGGGGAATGCTCCGCGGGTGGGGAAAGCTTCTTGAGACAGGAGACATTCAGGAGCCTTTTCCCAAGGGAAGAGGCTCTTTAATATTATCAGGGAGATGACGGAATGACGGAGGAATCGAAGAACGAGGAAAGCAGAATAGGGGTGGCGGCGATAATAGTGGAGGATGCGGAGAGCGTTCACGAGGTCAACGAGACGCTGCACAGATTCAGCCGGCTGATCGTGGGCAGGCTCGGCATTCCATACCGCGAGCGCGGCCTATCCGTCATATCAGTGGTGCTCGACGGCGCTACGGACGAAATAAGCGCGCTCACAGGCAAACTGGGAAAGATAAAATCCGTGACCGTAAAGGCCGCGATGTCGAAGAAATAACGCGCGGATATTTTCAAAAGCATAAAGGAGCGAGACAGAATGAAAAAAGTATGCATATCGTTTACGATAAAAGAATCGGCGCGCGCGCTGTGCCCAACGCCAGGCGGCGCGCCGGAAAGGCTGACGAAGTAAGATGGCTCTCACTGACACTCCGCGCGCGAACCGGCTTCACATCGCCTTCTACGGACGGCGCAACGCAGGAAAATCAAGCCTCATCAACATGGTAACGGCGCAGCAGACCGCGCTCGTCTCGGAATATGCGGGAACTACCACAGACCCGGTGATAAAAAGCATGGAACTTCTTCCGCTGGGACCTATAGCCGTCATAGACACGGCCGGGCTTGACGACAGCGGCGAGCTTGGGGAGCTGCGTATCGAACGCTCAAAAGAGATGATGAACCGAACGGATCTCGCGCTGCTCGTAATCAGCGCGGCGGAAAAAAGCTCCCGCGAAGAGGAAAAAAAGTGGCTCGCGGAGCTGCGCGCCCATAAAACGACCGTCATAGGAGTTCTCAACCAGACGGACAGAATAGCGCCTGAGGAAGCGGAACCGCTTCGCGCCGCGCTGGAAGAGGAATTGGAAATACCATTCACTGCTATTTCGGCTCTCGACATGGGCGACCGCGCGAAGCTGCTCTCCGCAATCGTAAAAAACGCTCCGACAGACTTTGAAAGCCCGACGCTGACCGGAGACCTCTACCGCGCCGGAGATAAGATCGTCCTCGTCGCGCCGCAGGATCTGCAGGCGCCGAAAGGGCGGCTCATACTGCCGCAGGTACAGGTGATACGCGACATCCTTGACCACTGCGGGCTGCCCCTCGTCTGCACCGCCGACAACTTCCGGCTGATGCTCGGCGCGCTCAAAGAGCCGCCAGCGCTCGTGATAACAGACTCTCAGGTCTTCGCCGGCGTCAACGCGCTGCTGCCGCGCGAAGTGCCGCTCACCTCATTTTCAATAATCATGGCGCGCGCCAAGGGAGAGCTATCCGCTTTTATTGAGGGGGCGAAGGCGATAGACAAATTAAAGCAGGGCGACAAAGTGCTGATAGCCGAAGCCTGCACACACGCGCCGCTGAACGAAGACATAGGGCGTGAAAAGCTGCCGCGCTGGCTTCGCGAACGCGCCGGAGAGGGGCTTTCCGTCAACATCTCGACCGGACTGGACTTCCCGAAAAATCTGAGCGACTACGCGCTGATACTCCACTGCGGCGGCTGCATGTTCACCAGAAAACAGCTCATGAGCCGCATCATCGAAGCGCAGGCCGCGAAAGTGCCTATAACCAACTACGGCGTAGCCATAGCGCAGCTCAACGGCATACTGGAGAGAGTGACGGAAATATTCGGCAGATAGAGAACGGGGCGGCTTCGCCGCATTTTTTACAGCCGTTTCAGTTTTCTATCTTTTGTGCTATAATGTCTGTTTAACATGATAGCATATCGTTATTGGAGTGGTGAACAAAATGAAATTCCATAAAAAAGCGGCGGCAAAAAATTTCTCGCGAGACCCGCGGGTCTCCGCGGCGGTGAAAGAGATAATAGAGCGCGTAGACAGGCATGGGGACGTCGCCGTCACGGACTATAACGTGAAATTCGGCGGCGCGCCGGCCATCTCCTTCCGCGTGCCGGAGAGCGAGCTGGAGCGCGCCTATAACGAAATATCCCCGGAGCTGCGCGGCGCGATAGAGCGCGCGGCGGCTAACATCAGGAAATTCGCGGAGTTGCAGCGGGATTCGCTCTGGCCGCTCGGCGAAGTGGAGGTGGACGAAGGAGTATTCCTCGGACACTCCGTAATTCCGGTTGACTCCTGCTGCTGCTACGTCCCCGGCGGCAATCACCCCCTCTTCTCGACGGCGCTGATGCTCGTCATACCGACGAAAGCGGCCGGCGTGCCGCGCGTATGCGCCGCCGTGCCGCCGATGCGCGGCAGCACGCTCCCCCATCCTGCGACCCTCGCGGCGCTAAAAGCGGCCGGTGCGGACGAAGTCTACGCCGTCGGCGGCGCTCAGGCCATCGCCGCCTTCGCCTGCGGCACGGAAAGCATCTCCCCCGTCGCGATGATAGTAGGCCCCGGCAACAAATACGTGACGGAGGCGAAACGGCAGCTTTACGGCAGGGTAGGCATCGACTTTATCGCCGGGCCGAGCGAAGTCCTTGTGATAGCAGACGACAGCGCCTCGCCGGCGGTGACCGCCGCCGACATCCTCGCCCAGTCCGAACACGACTTCGACGCGGCAGGAATACTCGTCACTACATCGGAGCGGCTGGCGCGCGATACGGAGGCCGAAGTGAAACGCCAGCTCGCGGAGCTGGACACGGCGGATATAGCCGCGAAGGCATGGGTAGACAACGGCAGGATAATCATAGCCGACTCGCTGGCCGAGGCGGCGGAGATCGCGAACGACATCGCGCCGGAGCATCTCGAAATAAATGTCAGAGAGCCATACGAACTTATGGGGCTGCTGCGCAATTACGGCTCCCTCTTCATCGGCGAAGGCTCCGCGGAGGTATTCGGCGACTACGTGGCGGGAACGAACCACACTCTGCCGACAATGGGGGCCGCGCGCTACACCGGCGGCCTGTCAGTGATGAACTTCCTCAAAGTATGCAGCTTCCAGCGCATCACTCCGCAGGGGGCGGCCAGACTGGCCCCCGACGCGGAGACGATGGCGAAGGCGGAGGGGCTGACGGCCCACGCAAAGGCGGCGGCGGCGCGGATAGGAAGATAAAAAGCTCTGCCGCGGCATTCCCTGTAAAAACAGCTGCGGCGGAGAGTTCAGGACTCTCCGCCGTAGCCTTACCTCGCCCCGCCGCCGCTCGGCGGCTCTTTACTCCGCTCCCGCCGCCTTCATATATTCCTTTGCCGTCGCCAGGCAGCGGCGCGCGTGCTCTGTGTAGCCGTACTTTTCGACGCGCGCGAGATGCGGCAGCTCTATCGACAGCACCGTATCGGGGCGCATCGCCTTCACCATATCCGCGATATTTATTGCCCCCTCGCCGACATAATAACGGGCGTCGCGTCCGGTGAAAATCAGCGCCTCCTTATCATCGCGCGCCGGGATCTCAGCCGGGCCGTCGCAGATATGCGCCATGTCGAACAGCTCCCTGGGACATGCCGCAAGTGCCTCGGCGGATACCCGCGAACGCCAGCAATGGAGCGTATCCGCCATCAGCCGCGCATTCGGGCGCTTCACCGCGTTCAGCAGCTCCAGCGCTCCGTCCAGATTCCAGATACCGGCCCAGGTGACGAACTCAAGATTGACGGTAAGGCCGTACTGCGCGGCGAGGTCGCAGAGCGCGGCGAACTGCTCCGTGTAATAATCCCTGTTGTCAGTCCAGACGCTGCTGATAACGGCCTTCGCGCCGAGCGACGCGCCGGATTCAAAAGCCTGCTCATAACTCTTCACATCGACGCCGTCAACGACGCGCGCCAGCTCGATGTCGTGAATCGCTATTCCGGTATCGTTCAGCGCCTCCTTGAGCGCCTTGTAACGGCCGCCTCCGACGGGAATGCTGAAATCGCGCTCCCCTTTAACGCCCATATTGATATTGCGGATACTGATATAATCATATCCAATCAGCGCCGCGTTATAGGCCATTTCCACGGGAGACCAGCCGAGAACGGTGAGATGCGCCAGAGAATACTTGTGTGCCATAACAATTCCTCCTAAAGTATTTAAATTTCATATAACGGAAAATATTGCCACATATCGCAACAACTACACAATAATAATTTTTCTCCGGTTTGTCAAGAGCTTAAAAATTATTTATGTCAATATTCAGAGAAAATGTCACAACCTCCTTTCATCCTGAATGGCGGGGTTGACAATCGCGCCTTTCGTTACTACAATGTTGCTCATATTTGAGGAAGGAGGAGCGAATATGAGCTTTGTCACAGGTTACTTTGCAAATAACATGATGATGTGCGCTTATTCTCGTGGCTCCTCTTGTGATTTACCGGACGCCTAGAGCGTCCCGCGCGTGAAATCATAAGACCGGGCCTGGACGGCTCGGTCTTTTTTTATCGAAGCGCTGTTTTTATGATTTTATAATTTGCGTAAAAGGGTGGATCTGAATGATCGAAATCAGCAATCTGGGGAAATATTTCGGCGAGCATAAGGTGCTGTCCGATATATCCCTTGAAGTGAAGAAGGGCGACGTATTCGGCATCGTCGGCCATTCGGGGGCGGGAAAGTCAACGCTTCTCCGCTGTCTTAACGGCCTTGAGGGCTACAGCGAGGGAAGCGTGCGCGTCGGCGGCAAGGAGGTAAAGGAGCTTGGCGAGGAGGAGCTGAAACGGCTGCGCCGCGATATGGGCATGATTTTTCAGAATTTCAACCTCATGAACAGGAAAGATGTATATGAAAATATCATCTTCCCGCTGAAGGTCTGGGGAACGCCCAAAGCGCAGGCCGAGGCGCGCGCTGACGAGCTGCTGGAGCTGGTCGGCCTCACGGGGAAGAAGCATGAAAAGGTGCGCAACCTGAGCGGCGGTCAAAAGCAGCGCGTCGGCATCGCGAGGGCGCTTGCGCTGAATCCTGAAATATTGCTCTGCGACGAGGCGACGTCGGCGCTCGACCCAAAGACGACCATCTCGATTCTGGAGCTGCTGATGGATATCAACAGAAAGCTGAATGTCACTATCGTCGTGGTCACGCACCAGATGGAGGTCGTCAAGATGCTCTGCAACAAGGTCGTCATACTCGACGGCGGCCGCATCGTAGCGTCGGGAGACACGGACAAGCTTTTCCTCGCCCCCGGAGAGGAGCTGCGGAAGCTGATAACCGACGATTACGCGGTGATACCCTCCGGTACGAACATACGGCTGATGTTCCCGCGCGAGGTTGCCAACGACAGCATTATCACAAAGATGGCGCGCGACCTCAATATAAACTTCTCTATCGTCGGCGGACGCATTGAAAAATACCGCGAGACGGTGATGGGCTTCCTCATCATCAACGTCGCCGACGAGGATGTCAAAAATATAGAAAAATGGCTCGGCGAAAACAAAATGTATTGGGAGGTAATGAAAAATGGGCAGTGAGCTTGCGGCGGCGCTTTGGGAAACTCTCTATATGGTGGCCGTATCCACATTTTTTTCCGGAATATTCGGCTCTGGGGTGGCTATACTGATGATAATCACCGGCCCCAACGGGCTGAAGCCGAACCGCGCCGTTTACGGCGTGCTCGACGTGGCGGTAAATCTGCTGCGCTCCTTCCCCTTCATTATCCTGCTTATAGCGATAATCCCGCTGACGCGCCTCATTGCCGGAACTTCGATAGGCAGCACCGCCTCCATAGTGCCGCTGACTATCGCCGCGACGCCGTTCGTCGCCCGTCTGATGGAGGGTAGCCTGCTCGAAGTCGACCGCGGCGTGGTAGAGGCGGCGAAATCCTTCGGAGCCTCCACGCGGCAGATAATATTCGGCGTGATGATAAAAGAGGCCATGCCCGCTCTGGTTCTTAACTGGGCGATAGTCGCGATAAATCTGCTCGGCTATTCCGCGATGGCGGGGGTCGTAGGCGGCGGCGGGTTGGGCGACCTGGCGATAAAATACGGCTACAACCGCTTCCAGACCGACGTAATGATATACTCCGTCGCGATACTGATAGTGATAGTTCAGGCGATACAGTACGCCGGAAACTATATCTATGAAAAAATCAGGTAACGGAGGTGGCGCCGGATAAAATATGACATGAACAGCGCGCCCAGAAGTCCGTCAGGAAACCGCCGGTCGCGCGCGGCCTTCGCGCCGCGGAGACATCTGACCGGAGGAGGTTTAATCAGCGTTTTCCAATGAAAACGAATCGAATAACCGAAAAGGAGAGAACAGTTATGAAAAAAATCGCACTCGCACTCTTAGCCGCGCTCATAATTCCGGCCACGGCCTTCGCCGCCGCCAAAGAAATCAAGGTCGGGGTCACCCCATTCCCGCACAAGGATATCATGGAAGTGGTAAAGCAGCTTGTCGCCAAAGATGGCTATGAGCTTAAAATAGTCGAGTTTACCGACTACGTGACGCCGAACACCGCCCTCGCGGAAAAGGCGCTCGACGCGAACTTCTTCCAGCATGTCCCCTATCTTGAAAACACAAACAAGGAAAAGGGCTACGACCTGGCATGGGTGGCGAAGATCCACATCGAGCCGCTTGGCTTCTACTCGCAGAAGATAAAGACGCTCGGCGAGCTGAAAGACGGAGCGCAGATAGCCATCCCCAACGACGCGACCAACTGCGCCCGCGCGCTGCGTCTGCTCGAAAAGAACGGCCTCATCAAGGTCAAGGCCGGAGAGCTTGTAACGGCAAAGGACATCACCGACAACCCGAAGAAGCTTAGGATCCGCGAGATAGACGCCGCCCAGCTCCCGCGCACATTGCAGGATGTGACGGCAGCCGTCATCAACACAAACTTTGCAGTTGAAGCAGGACTTATCCCCGCCAAGGACGCCATAGTGATAGAGGGCAGCGACTCGCCCTACGCAAACGTTCTGGTTGTGCGCGGCGCGGACAGGGATACCCCGGAGGTCAAGGCTCTCGTCAAAGCCTGCGGCTCCAAAGAGGTCAAGGACTACATCAATGAGAATCTCGTCCCCAAAGGCATAGTACCGGCCTTCTAATCAACACAGAATCCCTTTGAAACGCAAAGCCCCGTCCCCCGACAACACGGAGGAGGGGGCTTTTTTCTGAACGAGCGCCGGCCGGCCTAAAGCGTCACCAGTATCGAGCCACCTACTGCCAGAGCTATGCCTGCCCACTGCGCGGGGCGTATCTGCTCTTTGTAGACGATCATCGAGAGGACTGAGGCGATCACCGGATTTGAGGCCCCTATAGGCGTCGCGACGGACGGAGAGACATATTCAAGGGCGCGGGAATAGAACCACGCGCCGAAGCCGAGCGAGCTTCCCCCGGCCAGCAGGCCGTAAAGAGAGTCGCACCGGAGTAAGTTTCGCCATGCGCTGCTGTCGCGCTTCACGGCCAGAAGGCGGAAGAGCCAGAGCAGAAAGGCGAGCGAAAAAAATGTAATCCCGCGCCCAAGCACTATGGTCGCCGGAGAAAGCCCCTCCACCAGCAGCTCCTTGTTAAAGACAAGTCCGGCTGCCCAGAAAACGCTGGCAAGGACGGCATAGGCCAGCCCCGAAAAAGAGAGCTTCCCCTCGCTGCGCCCCTTGCGGCAGAGCAACGCGACACCCGCGACGACAGAAAGAGTGCCTGCGGCGATGGCGGGCGTCAGCGGCGAGTCAAAGAAGAGATAAGAGGCCACGGCTACCAGAACTGGGTAAGAGCTGGCGATCGCCGAGCCGCGCGCAACGCCCAGCCTGTGCAGCGCGAAGAAGAGAAAGACGTCGCCTATAAGGTTGTTGCAGAGCACGAGCGCGACAAAAATCAACAGCTGCGCCGCCCCCGGCGCTTCCATATCAGCGCCGCGCACGAAGGAGGCCAGCCCCAAAGCGCAGATCAGGCCGCCGCAGGCGCGCATCAGCGACATTTCCGCCGCGTCCAGCCCCTTTATCCCCCTCAGCAGAAAGGAGGTGCTGCCCCAGCAGAAACAGGTCAGGACGCTGAAAAAAATCCCGTAAAGCAAATCATCACCGGCATATCAAAAAAATTATTGCCGCGCTGCCGCGCCGCTGGCTATATAATATCAGAATAACCGCCGCTGTCATCACCCTGGGAGCAGCGGCGGAGCAAAAAAAGTAAAGCGAGGCAGAGCATGAAACTGAGAAGAATGATAAGCATATTCGCGACGGCGGCGCTTCTTGCGGCGGCCATAGCTGCGCAGGCCGCGGCGCTTGATTTCAGCGCTGAATTTATCGAAAAAGAGGGAAAGACCGAGCGCAAAGGCAAAATCTACATGACGGCGGAAAAGTCCCGCTTTGAGATGGAGGGGATGGATGAAATAGAGGTCACGCGGGCCGATAAAAAGGTGATGTGGCTCATATTCCCGAAAAAAAGAGTCTACGTCGAAGAGGAATTTTTCGGCGTTATCCCGGGGGACGCGGCGCAAAGCGGCCTCCCCAAAGGGACGGGCGACCTCTCGCGCGAGGATCTCGGCTATGAGACGGTGGACAGCTACCGCCTGAAAAAATATCTTGTAACCGTGAAGTACAACAAGGGGGAGACGGAAGACCGCTATTACGAATGGCGGCGCAGCGACTTTCCAATTCCTGTAAAGATGGAATCGCTGAACGGCGCGGTTTCCTACGAATACAAGAAGATAAAAATGGCCCCGCAGGACCCGAGCCTCTTCAATGAGCCGAAGAACTACAAAAAAATAAGCTTCGAGGAGCTGGAAAAGCTCGAAGCTGAATGGGCGCTGGAAAAGAAAAAGAAGTAACGGCGGGGGATCTCCCCCGCCCCTTTTATCTCCCCTCCGCGCGCAGCGTCCAGTGAGAATGCCCGCCTCTCAAATAAAGCTTCTGAGTGCAGCGTATCATCTGATAGAGCACGGCGGCGGATACCAGCAATTCAGATACGGGCATCGCGAACCACAGCGCGTCGCCTCCGGCTGCGGCGGGGAGAATAAGTATAAGCAGGCCGCTGACAGCCGCGCCGCGCGCGACGGAGACAATGAATGATATCTCAGGCCGCATAAGCGACTGGAAATAATAGGTGGAGAAGATATTCAGCGGCAGCAGCAGAAATGAAAGGCCGTAGCAGCGGAATATGAAGGGGGCGGCAGCGAGCACCTCCGCGGTCGGAGCCATGAAAATGCGGATAAACTCCTTTGGAAAGGCAAGCGCCGCCGCCGTCCAGACGAGGCCGAAGAACAGAGACGTGGCAACGGCGCAGCGCAATGTGGCTCTGATGCGCCCCAGTCTGCCCGCGCCGAAATTTATTGAAATAACCGGCTGCGACGCCTGCCCGACGCTGTAGGCGCAGCACTGGACTATCGTGCTGATATTGACGATAACGCCGTAGACTGCAAGCGCGTCCGTCCCCAGATATTTCATAATCTGCCGGTTAAACAGGGCGGTCAGTATACCCATCGCGATATCTATGAAAAAGGTCGAAAAGCCGGTAACGGCTATCCTCCGCAGCCGGGCGAGCAGCTTTCGCGGCCTCACCAGCTTCAGCCTGTTTTGCCGCGAGAAGAAATGGGGGAGCATTGCGGCGAAGGTAAGCGCAGCGCCGATGGCCGTCGCCAGCCCCGCCCCCATGATGCCCATGTCAAAGGCGAATACAAAAATATAGTCTCCCACGATGTTGAAAAGTCCGCCAAAGAGCACGGCGGCGGCGGCCAGCCCAGGGCTACCGTCGTTGCGCAGGAAAGCCGCCAGCATCTGATTGAGGACGAAGAGCGGCACGGCGAACTTCACCGGCAGCAGATATTGCCGCGCGAGCGTCAGAAGATTTCCCTCCGCGCCGAAAAAGCGCAGCATGGGGCTGTCGAAAAAGACGACAAGCAGCCAGCAGAGCAGAGAGAAAATCACTGCTGCAATAAACGCGGCCGAAAAATATTCATTGCCATTCCTTTCCCCCTCTTCGCCGCCGCTTCCTCTGGCGACGCTGAAAAGCACGCCGCCGCCGATGCCCGCGAGCAGTCCGAGGCTGTATATGATATTCCAGACGGGGGCGACGACCGCAAGCGCCGCGGTACCCTCCGGCCCCTGATATTGGCCGACCATCGCCATATCGACAACGCCGTATACGGCGCTTATCATCGCGCTGCCGAAGGCCGCGCCGAGATACCTCAAATATATAGCGCTGATTTTTCCATGCAAAAGATCCACAATAATCCTCCTCAAAAATAAAGAGCCGGATAAGCGAACAGACATCTCAGCCTGTCACCTTATCCGGCTCGTCATTTCCCGCGAATGATCCGCCCTCCGAGTGAGCGTTGGAGTTTATAACACAAAAACTCAGAAATGGCAAGCTCTGGAAAATTTTTGTTATTATTCCACGATCACCTCTTCGCGCCGCCTATGCAATACTTACGCGCAAACATTATTTAATCAGAGTTCCCTTAATTTATCAGCGCGAATATCATAAATTACCTATTCAAAAATACAGCTTTCAGGAATAGCGGCGGCGATTTGCCAGGCCGATTGTGAAAAATACGGGGCTATACCTTTTAGGTATAGCTGTTAAATTTTTTATGTATTGGACAGTTGATAAACAAAGGGATATTCTATCGGCAATGAGTCAGACAATTTTTTTAAGAATTTTTACAAAGGCTTAACGGAAAGGTACACAAAGCAAAAGAAGTAGCAAATACTAACAAACGGAGGGGTGTACATGGCATTATCTGTACATACGGTTGATGCTGTTGTTGTCGGAGGCGGAATTATGGGCTGCGCCACAGCCTATTACCTGCGGCGCGCAGGCGTTTCCAGGGTCGCTGTGATCGAGAGAGATTCGCTTTGCAGCGGCTCGACCGGCAGGTGCGCGGGCGGATTCCGTCAGCAGTTTCCAACGGTTGACGAATGCCGTCTGGCAAAGGACAGCATCGGGATGATCGAGACGCTGACGGACGAACTGGGATACGATATGGAGGTCAGGCAGGGCGGCTATCTTGTTCTCTCTTACACGGAGGAACATGCGAAGGACGCGAAGGAAAAAATCGCCATGCAGAACGGTATAGGCATACCTGTCAGATGGATGGAGGTTCCTGAGATAGAGAGCTTCGCGCCGTGGCTTAACAGCGATGAAGGCTTTGTCGGCGCGGCTTTCTGCCCGACGGACGGGACGCTGAATCCATTTAAGATGACCTATGCCTACGCGAAGAAGTTCCAGAATCTTGGCGGCGAAATCTACCAGCATACGGAAGTGAAGGAGATCAAGGCGCTTCCCGGCGGAGGCTTCAAGACGGTTACGACGGAGGGCGAGTTCAGCAGCCCGCTGCTCTTCAACTGCGCCGGAGCCTACTCGGCGAAGATCGGCGATATGCTCGGGCACGCCATTCCCATCGTTCCTCTGGCGCGTGAAAAGATAATCACGGAGCCGGTCAAATATTTCCAGCCCTTTCTCTGCAACTCGCCGCTTCACACGCTGCATTTCAACCAGACGGAGCACGGTTCTTTCCTTATGAGCTGCGCCAATATGAGCATCAAACAGCGCGGAGACCTGCGCAACACCTGGCGTTTCACTCAGGAGACGGCGGACGCGGTGGCCAGACTGCTGCCGGTGCTGAAAAAGGTGCGCATTCTGCGCCAGTGGGCGGGATATTACGAGACGACGCCGGACGGAAAGCCATTCATCGGCGGCATCGAGGGAATAAAGGGCTTCTACCAGTCCGCGGGCTACAACGGCCACGGCCTCATGCTGGCTCCCGCCGCGACAAAGGCGATAGTTGACGAGGCGCTCGGCAACGCCGTTCCGCAGTGGTACAGCGCATTCAACATGGCCAGAGTAGAGAAGAAAGCCAACTAAACAGAAGGAAGTGTATGAAAAATGGCAAAGATAACTAGTATAGAGGTTTTTCCTCTGATCGCAAAGTTCAAAAAGCCTTTCAGCTTTTCCGGGATCACCAGGACAAGCTCAAAGAATATCATACTCAGGATAAACACGGACGAAGGCGTCTACGGCATAGGCGAAGCCTGTCCCGTACCGGGGATGTCAGGCGAGACGAGCGCTTCTATCTGCTCGGTCATCAAAGAGTTCATCGCCCCCGCCCTGCAAGGCGCGGATCCGCTGCAGGTATCCGTGCTGACGGCGAAGATAGATAAAATCGTCGGCGGCAACGTCGTCGCAAAGGCGGGAATCAATATCGCCCTCTATGACCTCGCCGGAAAGCTTCTCGGCGTGCCGGTCTACACGCTGCTCGGCGGAAAGTTCCGCGATTACGTTGATATCAACGGCTCCGTCGGCCTCGGCACCGCCGACGAGATGACGGCGACCGCCGAAGAGCAGATGGAAGAGGCCGGAGTGCGCTACATCAAGCTTTACTGCGGGCGCGACGATGTGGACAAGGACGTCAAAAAGCTGAAAGATATCATCAAGCGTATCGGAAACCGCGCGAGAGTTTTCCTTGACGTAAACCAGCAGTGGACGCCTAAGACGGCAATTCACGCGATTCGCGCGCTTGAAGAGGAAAATCTCCTGTATGTCGAGCAGCCGACGCCGAAATGGGATTACGCCGGAATGCGTCAGGTCTGCGAAGCCGTTGAAACGCCGATAGCGGCGGACGAGGCCGTCTTCTATACCACCGACATCACGAATCTGGCGCTGCACAGAGCCGCCGACATCATCACAATATACGCGCTGAAGCCCGGAGGCATCAAAAAAGGCTACGAATCGATCATGCTCTCGACCGCGCTGGGAATGGAGTGCTTCATCGGCAGCTATCTTGAGCTTGGCGTCGGCACCGCCGCGGGAATACATCTTTCCGCCGCTATCCCAACGCTTAAATACCCCTGCTACATGTTCGGGCCGCTCAAGTACGAGCATGACGTTCTTAAAGAAGACCTGCAAATAAAAGACGGCAAAGTCAAGGTTCCCGACGCTCCCGGGCTTGGGGTCGACATTGACGAAGACAGACTGCGCTCGATGCTTGCGGAATAAGGGAAGCGCCACCTTACAGAAAGAGAGGTATCCATAGATGAGGATAACGGAACATCCGATTCTTGAATTTAAACGGGAGGAAAAACTGTCCTTCTACTACAACGGTCAGCCTGTGGAGGCTTACAAAGGCGAGACCGTGGCCGCGGCCCTCCACGCCGCCGGCGTGCGCAAATTCGGCGAAAGCGCGGAGCTGCGCCACCCGCGCGGTCTTTTCTGCGCGATCGGCAACTGCTCGTCATGCTTCATGACCGTTGACGGCGAGGCAAATGTGCGCGTATGCGTTACGCATGTGCGAGAGGGAATGAAGGTCGAGGAACAAAAGGGAAAGGGGGACGTCTGGAATGGTTGAGGCTGAGATCATCGTCATCGGCGGCGGTCCCGCCGGATTGTCCGCCGCTAAAGCGGCGGCTTCACTGGGGGCGCGCGTCATTGTCTGCGAAAGAGACGAACTGCCGGGAGGCCAGCTTGTAAAGCAGACCCATAAATTCTTCGGCTCTGAAAAGCAGAGCGCCGGCGAGCGCGGCATCCATATCGGAGAGAAGCTGCTCAAAGAGGTTATGGAGAACGAAAAAATAACCCTCCTCACGGACGCGACGGCAATCGGCATATACGAGGACGGAGTGGTAGGGATACTGCACCGCGGCAGCTTCGTCAAGTACAAGCCGCAGCGCGTCGTCATCGCCACCGGCGCTTCGGAAAAATTCCTTGCATTTTCCGGCAACGACCTGCCCGGCATATACGGCGCGGGAGCGGTACAGACGCTGATGAATGTCGCTGGGGTGAAGCCGGCGGAACGGGTGCTTATGATCGGCTCCGGAAACATCGGCCTCATCGTCTCCTACCAGCTGAAGCAGGCCGGGGTTGAAGTGGCCGCCGTCATCGAGGCCGCGCCCAAGATAGGCGGATACCTCGTCCACGCTTCAAAAATACGCCGCGCCGGCATTCCCATCCTCACCGGCTGGACCATCATGGAGGCTTATGGCGACGGACAGGTAGAAGGGGCAAAAATCTGCCGGCTTGACGATAAATGGCAGCCTATCCCAGGCACGGAACAGGACGTCAAATGCGACGTGATATGCCTTGCCGTAGGGCTCAGCCCGCTGACCGAGCTGTGCTGGCAGGCCGAGTGCGAGATGAAGTTCGTCCGGGAGCTTTCAGGACATGTCCCCGTCACCGATAAAAATCTGGAGACGACCCATAAGGGAATATACGCCGCCGGAGACGTCAGCGGCATAGAAGAGGCGTCGTCGGCAATGGTTGAGGGAAGACTTGCCGGATATGCCGCCGCCGAAAGCCTTGGCTACGGACAGGAACGCGCCGCGGCGCTCAAGGAAGAGGCCAGAGCGGAACTCGACGAACTCCGCGCCGGCCCCATGGGAGCCAAAATCAGGCAGGGCATTGAAACTATGGAATCAAAGGGAGGAAAAGTTTATGTTAATCTCGACCGGTATTCCCGCTAAAGAGGATTTGGAGAGGGTACGTCCTTCCGCGGAGCGTCTGGCGAAAGGGCCGGCAGCGATGGTCGAATGCTTCCAGGAGATACCCTGCAACCCCTGCGTCGCCGCCTGCGCGCGCAAGGCGATATCTATGGCCGGAGGCATCAACGCCCTGCCGGAGGTAGACTTTGAAAAATGCACCGGCTGTTCGATCTGCATAACGCGCTGCCCGGGACTGGCTATTTTCGTCATCGACCAGAACTACAGCGCCGACTTCGCGCTTGTGAAAATCCCCTTTGAATATACCCCCGTACCGCGCGAGGGGCAGTACGTTCAGGGACTCAGCCGTTCCGGCGAAGAGCTGGGCTGGTTCCGTGTAAATAAGGTCACATCCGGCGGCGGCAGAAACATGACGAACGTTATAGCGCTGGAGACTCCGAAAGAGCTTTCGATGGAAGTTCGCGGCATTAAAGTTGGAGGTTACAGAGATGGCGAATAAAAATGAGACGATCATCTGCCGCTGCGAAGATATAACGGCGGCGCGCATCCATGAATGTATCGCTAACGGCTGCACGACGATAAACGAAATCAAGCGCGAGACACGCGCCGGCATGGGGCCTTGTCAGGGACGCACCTGCCGTATGCTGATAGCGCAGGAGCTCAGCCGCGCCTACAATATCCCGCTCGACGAGGTGCTGCTGCCGACCTTTAGAGTACCCGCGGTCGCCGTAAGCATAGAGACGATGGCGGAAGCCTGCCGGAACGACAGGTAATATAAGACCGCTATACTATTCTGGAGAAGAGGGGGAGGCGTCAAAATGAAGAAAATGAGTATTGGCGTAAAGACATTTATCGCGCTGGGGCTTGGAATCCTGGTAGGGCTGCTTTTTATAAAGCTCGGCGGCGAATCTAACCGTATTGTCCACTATTCGCTCCAGGCATGTTCAACGGTGGGGAATATATTCCTCAGACTGTTGAGAATGCTTGCAGTTCCCTTGGTATTTGCCTGCATCACAAATGCCATCGCCAGCCTGGGAGATTTGAAAGATCTGAGAAAGCTGGGGCTGAAGACTTTCAGCTACTTCTTTGCCACAGGCGCGATATCCGTGGTCTTTGGCATCCTGATATGCAACATCCTGCGCCCCGGAGATTCTTTTGTCCTGGAGGAGCTTGCCAGCACGGCCTACGAGGCTAAGTCGCTGTCCTTCCTTGACTCGCTTGTAGAACTCGTTCCGACGAACGTCGTTTCCAGCATGGCGACAGATTCTATGATGCAGGTGATAATATTCTGTCTTTTCCTTGGAATATCTATTCTCATTCTTGGCGAAAAGGCAAAGACGCTCGCCGGATTTATCAGGGATTTGGAACAGGCGATGTTCAAGGTTGTGGACTTTGTAATGGCCGTCGTTCCATACGGAGTATTCGGGCTGATGGTGTACACGGTGACGATCTATGGCCCGAAGGCGGCAGGCGGGCTGCTGGGCTTCATCGCCTGTGACTGGATTGCGGCGCTGATGACTATCTTCATTATGGACTTCCTGATGCTGGCTTTTATTGCCAGAGTCAACCCCATAAAATTCATGAGGATTTTCAGCGAGGCTATAATGATCTGCATGGCTACCTGCGTATCGGTCGCGGCTCTCCCTCTGGGAATGAAGACCTGCATAGAAAAAATCGGCGTTCCCGAAACGACTACGAACTTTGTACTTCCCATCGGGTCAACCGCCAACATGACGGGTACCGCCGCTTTCTTTGGAATCATCGTGGTATTCACCTGCCAGTTGGTCGGCATAGAGCTGACAATGGCTCAGTATGTGATACTTGTCTTCCAGTCGGTAATGATGGCGATCGGCTGCGCGACGGTTCCGTCAATCGCTCTCGTTCTCAGCTCAACGCTGCTGCTGGGATTTGGGCTTCCGCTCACCGCGATTGGCATCATCATCGGAGTCTACCGCCTACTGGATATCGCCCACACCCCGACGAACAGCATCGGAAACTGGGTAACGGCGACTTGCATAGCGGCAATGGACGGCACGCTGAACAGGGATATCTGCGAAGTCAATCTCTTTGGCAGGAAAAGTATAGCGGCTAAAAAACAGTGCTGATGTTCCTTGCGGCGGCCGCACAGGGCGCGCGCTGACATCAGAAAAACCCATATCGCAACCGACGGGAGCGGGCCGGAAACGGCCGCTCCCGTTTCATGTAATGAAGGAATAGAAGGTTCAAAGCTCAAATTTATGCTTCTTTATCAGTTCCCAGCTCTTTGCCATAACCGGCGAAACATCATCACCGCGCCGCTTTATGGCCGTAAAATATGTAACTTCATTTAAGTCGGATATCTCTAGGACGCTGAAATCCGCGCTGTTTGTCATTTTTGGGGCAAAGCTCGGCATTATCGACACGCCAAGTCCCTGCTTTGCAAGGGCGATTCCATTTTCTATCTCGAAATAGTAGCAGCGGATGTCAGGAGTCAGCCCGTTTTTGGTGAAAGCGTTTACGATGGGAAGATACAGCGATTCGCGCGACGGCATGATAAGCGGGCAGCCCGCGAGTGTCTCCAGCGTCAGCGGCGCGCGCCTTCCTTTTGCGATAGGCGAGCCTTTGGCGGCGATAGCGACATATTCTTCCTCGCTGCTCAACTGGTGTATATCAAAAAGCTCCATGCGCGAGAATGGCCAGCGGAGAAAGCCTATGTCTATTTCTCCGTCGAGAATACGATTGCATATCTCAATGGCTGTGCCGCTGTAGGATATGACCTCCGCGTTATGGAAATTTTCGTGAAAAAGCTTCATGAACTGCGGTACTATAATGGCGTTCGATGCGTCATTCGAGCCGATTACAATCTTATTTTTCTTTGAAAGCGAGATGCTGCGCAGCTCCGTCATGATGTCTTCGTGCAGCGTCAGCAGCTCCTGCCCCTTATGCCTCAGCAGATTTCCTGCTTCGGTAAGGACGAGGCCGTTCTTATCGCGGATGAAGAGCGGCGCGCCAATCTCTTCTTCAAGCGACATTATCGAACGGCTCAGCGGCGGCTGAGACATATGGAGCCTCTGCGCCGCGGCGGAGAAATTTTTCTCTTCGGCTACACACAGAAAATATCTGATCTGCCGCAAGTCCAAGGCTTGCACTCTCCTTCGTATGCCGTCTCAACAATACGCTAACATGTTCTAAAGAGATTATAATCCAAAATCTGTCTTTCGTGTCGGACAGTCTCCGCCAAAAATCGCGGCAGCGGTAAGCGGGATCACGGCCGCGGAGATACGGCATGGATATCCTTCGTAAATTCCAGTGATTTCTTTAATGATTTTCTAATAATTCGCGGATATACTTATAGCAGTGAGAAATTCAAAGCTGTTTCAAGGAGGAAATGTGTATGAAAAGGATTATTGGTTTGGCTGCGATTGCGGCGCTGGCGCTCTCTCTGGGGATCGCGGCGCTTTCGGCGGAGGCTGCGGCGCTGATTGGCGAGGCGCGAGCTAAGGAGATAGCTCTGAAACATGCCGGAGTGGCGCAGCAGCAGGCTCGCTTCACGAAGGTGAGGCTGGAGAGGGATAATGGACGCATGGAATATGAGCTGGAATTCTATGCGGGCGGCACGGAATATGACTATGAGATAAACGCTGAGACCGGCGATGTTATCAAATTCTCCCGCGAGGTGAAGAATCACGGCGCGCCGCAGGGCGGACAGCCGGGGCTGATCGGTGAGGCGAAGGCCAAGTCCATAGCGCTGGCGCGCGTGCCCGGGGCTAAGGAGAGCGACATAAGGAAGTTCAAGCTTGACCGTGACGACGGGCGGCAGGTATATGAGGGCGAGATCTTCCATAATATGAGGGAGTATGAGTTTGAGATAGACGCGAAGAGCGGAGAAGTGCTCAAATGGGAAATAGACGACTGAAATAGTTCGGGGCCGACTCAGCCGGCCCCCTTTTATATTCGCGGAGAGGGAGTGGCGCTGCTGTGAGAATACTGGTCGCGGAGGACGAAAGGGATTTGAACCGGCTCATTTCAAAGGCGCTGGAAAACGCCGGCTTCTGCGTGGACAGCTGCCGCGACGGCGGGGAGGCCATGGATTTCCTCCTGAGCGCGGACTACGACGCGGCGGTGCTGGATGTGATGATGCCGGTCATGAGCGGTCATGAGGTGGTGCGGCGGATGCGCGGGCAGGGGCTTGCAACACCGGTGCTTTTTCTGACAGCTCTTGACGCTGTTGAGGACAGGGTCAGGGGGCTCGATATCGGCGCGGACGATTATCTGATAAAGCCCTTCGCCTTTCCTGAGCTGCTTGCCCGCCTGCGTTCCCTTACCCGCAAGTACGCGCGGGAGAAAAGCCCGCTACTCAAGGCCGGCGCGCTTACGCTTGACAGCGCCGCGCGCAGGGTGGAGCGCGGCGGCGAGGAGATAGCACTTTCGGCGAAAGAATTTGCCATTCTTGAATTTATGATGAGAAACAAGGGGATAGCCCTCTCGCGCGAGCAGATTGAGAACAATGTCTGGAATTACGGCTATGAGGGCGGCTCCAATGTTGTGGACGTTTATATCAGCTATCTGCGCCGCAAGATAGACGACGGCTTTGAGAGCAAGCTGCTGCATACTGTGCGCGGCGTTGGCTGGATGCTTAAAGCGGAAGAATGAGCACGCTGTCGGTCAAGGCCAGGATAACGATATGGTTCACCCTGCTGATGCTGCTTATAACTGCGGCTTCGCTCGGCTTTGTGATTATGGCCGGCGGCTCGCTGATGGAAAATTATTCTCTGAACCGGCTTGTCGAAATGGTGAACGAAAACGCGGAGGAGATAACATACGGGGAGGAGGGGCTTGAGGTCGGAGCTGGCTTCGAGGCCTATTCCGGCGGCGGCTACACGCTGGTCTATTCGGAGGACGGGACGCTGCTCCGCGGCCGCGCGGCCCCCGGCTTCAACCCGTGGGAGCCTCTCTCCGCCGGAGAGCCCTATCTCGTCGCCTGTCCGGGCGGCGACTTTTACATTTACGACCGGCGATTGCCGGATGGGCTGTGGCTGCGCGGGGTGCTTCCGGCCGACGGCGTAGGCGGCTTTCCGCTCGTTGCCGCGCGTCTGGCCTTTTTTATCCTGCCGATGCTCGTCCTGCTCGCGGCGGGGGGCGGCTATCTGATAGCGCGCCGCGCCTTCAGCCCGATAGACAGAATCATCGCCGCCGCCGACGCGATAAGCGGGGGGAAGGATCTTTCGGCGCGCATCGGCCTGCCGCCGCTGGGCGATGAGATACACCGCATCGCTTCATCTTTCGACAACATGTTTCGGCGGCTGGAAGAGTCCTTTGAAGCTGAAAAACAATTCGCCTCCGACGCGTCGCACGAGCTTCGCACGCCGACTGCTGTAATTCTTGCGCAGTGCGCGGCCCTGAAAGGGCGGAGCTTTTCTGAGGAGGAATACCGCGAGGGGCTTGCCGCCATAGAGCGTCAGGCGCAAAAGATGTCGCTGCTTGTGAATCAGCTGCTCAATATAACGCGCCTCGAACAGGGGGGGGCGCGGATCTCCTTTGAGCGCGCAGACCTCAGCGAGCTGACGGAAATCATCTGCCGCGAGACGGCTCTGATAAAAAACGGCGTGGAGCTGCGCCTCGATATTGAGAAAGATATCTGCGCGGAGATCGACGTTTTTCTCATGTCGCGCCTTATCGAAAACCTGCTCGAAAACGGCTGCAAATACGGCAGCGGCCTCCTGGAGGTCAGTCTGCGGCGCGACGGAAGGCGGATAAGGCTCTCCGTCCGCGACAACGGCGCTGGAATAGCGCCGGAAGAGCTGCCTAAAATATGGCGGCGCTTCTACCGCGCGGACAAATCGCGCGGAGAGGGAGGGCTTGGCCTCGGCCTTTCCTTCGTAAAGCAGATTGCCGGGCTGCACAACGCCGTCGTGACGGCGGAAAGCAAAGAGGGGGAGGGCAGCGTATTCACCCTTGAGCTGGAAGCGGCGGAGGATTAAGGAAGAGCCGCTTCAATAAGCTTCGCAGATACGCGGCGGCTGCTTGAGCTATAAGAAAAAACGAAAATCCCTGAAAAAGCCTCGGCTCCTGTAAGTAAGCAAAATCCCGCCGTAAAGTCGGCAGGGGTGCAGTTGCCCCATAGCTCCCACTCTCTTTAGAATCGTCATATTGAGAAGGCTGATAAAAACGCAGCCCGCGCCGCCGGACGTAAGTACGACGGCAGGCGCGCGATGTCGGCCATTCCTGAAAAAGATTCTGAGGTGATCAGTATGAGAAGAGCTATATTATCGTCTTTTGCGGCGGCGGCTCTGCTGCTGCTTTCCTGCGGCGGCGCGCAGGCGGGCTTCGGCTTTTCGTTCGGATATGGAGGCTGGGGGGCCGGCTGGCCGGGGCCTGGGCCGGGCGGCTGGGGACCGTCCTGGGGCTGGGGAGCGCTGGGACCCGGCTGGTGGGGGCCGTCTCCCTACTACAATTACTACAACGGAGTGCAGGACGGCGTCAACGCCGGATTACTGCTGGGACAGCTCGAACGGCTGAACGGGGTACGCTCCGCCTCCGCCGGAAGCGCCGGCTACCGTCAGGTCATATCCGAGATAGAGAGCCAGGCGCAGCAGCTCGCGCAGAACGAAGCGAATGACGCCGCCGCTCTCGTCTCCGGCCACGGCATAGCAGCCGCCCTCTCGTCTCTGCGCGCAGGCTGGCAGAGCGGCGGCTACACTGTGGAGGAGGCAGCGCGGGGTGCGGAAGAACGTCTCGGCGTCTCCGGTTTCAGCCAGAATATGAGGATACTCTACATTCTGAACGAAAATACGATGATGGCTACAGTCATAGTCGGTGCGTCGCGCTTCCAGCTCAGAGAAAGCGCCTCCGCCGCCTTCACCCTGCCTCAATAGAGCGACGCAGAAAAAAGCCGCGGCCTCCGCATGGAGGAGCGGCCTTTTTACTTGCCGAAGCGCCCCTGTTTCAGCGCCTACGGGAGTGTCGAAGGGTATAAAAAAGAGCAGAAATTATTTGACTAAGGCTAACCTTGGTCAAAGATCTTCCGAATAAAAAAAGAAGAAAGGCCTGTGAAAAATTCACGCGCCTTTCTTCTCCATCTGATTATTTTTCTCGGCTGTCTTTATCTGTAGGACTTCTCGTATATCTCCACGCAATCGTTGACGGAAAGCTCCACTGGGTCGCAGGTGAAGAGCCAGCCCATAGAATCCACCGCGTTCTTAGCCATCTTCTCAAACTCGTCGCGCGTAATGCCGTAGTCGGACATCTTCAAATCCGCCACGCCGCATTCCTCTTGCAGCTTTGTCAGCGCGGTGAGGAAATCTTCCGGCTTCTCCGCATCCTCCATCCCCATCGCGCGGGCCATACGCACAAAGCGTTCTGGGCATACGCCTTTTTTGATAAAAAATTCGTAATAGGCTCGGCTGATCATGATAAGCCCCGCGCCGTGCGGCAGTTCCTGATGATAGGCGCTCATCGCGTGCTCAAGTGAATGCTCGCTTGTGCATGAGCCGACGCACATCTGTATGCCGGAGAGATAATTGCCGAAGGCGCTCCTTGTGCGCGCCTCTGTATCATGTCCGTCACGCACTGCTGCGGCCAGGCTCCGCGCGACATTTTCAATCGCGGTGATAGCTATCATATCGCTCATAAGATTGGCCTTATTGGAAATATACCCCTCCGTACTGTGGAAAAGCGCGTCAAAGCCCTGAAATGCGGTGAACTTCGGCGGCACGCTCGTCATCAGCTCAGGGTCGACAATCGCCAGCACAGGGAAGAGCTGCGGATCAACGATGCCGGTCTTTTCGTAAGTCTCGGCGTTCGTTATGACTCCGCCGGAGTCCGTCTCAGAGCCGGTTCCAGCCGTGGTGGTGATCGCGACTATCGGCAGCGGGCGGTTGGTGATAGCCTTTCTGCCGCCCGTGCCGCACTGCACGTAATCCCAGAGATCTCCGTCATTCGTCGCGACGATCGCAATCGCCTTAGCCGCGTCCATACAGCTTCCGCCTCCGAGCGCGACGATAAAATCGCAGCCCTTCTCACGGGCGAAAGCGCCGCCCGCCATCACCGTGGATTTAAGCGGGTTGGCCTCCACCTTGTCGAAAACCTCATATTCCACACCGGCCTTTTTAAGCTGCTCCTCGGTACGGGCAAGATAGCCGTTGACCTTCGTCGATTTTCCGTTGGATATGACGAGCATCGCCTTCTTGCCGGGCATCGGCTGGCTGTGCAGATTGTTAAGCTGTCCCGCTCCAAAAAGCGTTCTTGTCGGTACATACATCTCAAAGCTGTTCATATAAGCAAATCTCCTTTATCGCACAATATTTTCTGCCTGCATGATAAAGATAACGCATGGAGTTGACTCTAAGTCAAGCACAAAGGCTGGAAAAATCATAAAAAAATAATGAAAAAACACGGGGCGCGCGGCCCCGTGTCATCTCCGTCCCTCCGTCAGGCGAACGAGACGGCCTTTTTCAGCGGCGCGAGCGCCCCCGCGAATTGTCGGCGCGGCTCCGGCGTCAATAGAGCCGTTGGCCTCCAACTTCGCGCCATGCAAACGGCGTTTCCGCCTTTATCAAAAATCCGCGGCCCTGCTCTTCAAAGCGGGCGTGGCGTGCCGCGGCGAGAAGGAGATAAATACAGTCCGTCAGCGATATAAAAGACTTCATTCGCAGCGATCCCTTCTATATATAACAGACAGACGACCGCGCTGAACAAAAAAAATCCAGCACAGACATATCGCCCTGAGGCGTTTCATCTGGCTGGATCTTTCAGCTTATATCCCCGCGCTGAAGGCGCAGGTCAACTGACAAGGCAGTCGCTATTCTGCTTTTCGCCGAAAAAACTTCTTGACGGCTTAGACAGATTATAAGGCCGTCTGTTTCCGGCTGTCAAGATAGCGGAAGATTCTCCGCCCCCGGCGCGCTCGCCCCCCTGTGCGAACTGAGCCAGCTCCGATACTTCCTCACCGCCTCCATATAGGCCATCTGAATCGCCTTCTGCGACGAAGCGAGATAACAGCAGCGAATACATTCAAGCAGCTCCGAGTCCACCTCCGCCAGCGAACGCCCGATAAAAAGCTCCCTGATAAAATTGCTTGTCGCCGGCAGCATCACAGTCACGTCAAGGTCAACGATCTTTCCTGTCGCCGCCTCCACGATAAACACAATAAAAAAATGCGAAAAACGCGCCGTAATAGGATTCTTCTGCTGAGTACGCGCGTTGCCGACAATGCAAAGCTTTTCAAAACGCATCCGAACATTCCTCCATTTCGCCCGCTGTCTAAAAGCGACAAATTCATCAGAGCTATTATACCCTCACAGCGGCCGGATAGAATAGGCGAAAGCCCTCTCTAAAGGTCAGCTTTAATCAATAAAGATAAACACTTCCCAAGCTCCAACCGCCCCAAAAACCGCCGCGGAAAAGACAAAGAGGCGTAGAAAACATATTGCCTGCGACAGAAATAAGATAAACAGCAACGGATGCTCCCTCGCCTTCCCAGCAAGCCCCCGTCAGCCGCCAAAAGCGAAGCAGCCTACGTCAGCCACGCAAAGACTCCGCCCCGGACATTTTTCTTCGAGGCGGAGTTGATTTTTTTCAAACGAGCGGCAAAAAGGAGCAAAAGGCAAAATCAAAGTCAATTCTCCCCCACCGGCTGCGCCGACAGCCCTGATAAAGAAACCAGCCGACTCACACGGAACCAAAGATTCCGGCTCGCTGGCCGCCTCAACGAGGGGGCGGAGATTAAGGGCAAAGACAAAGGAAAATCAAGGGCAAAGAAAAAACTGCCGCATAACAAAAAAAACTCTGTTGTCTTTGACCTAAAAGAAGGTCGTTCCATAAAAGCCATCAACCGAGAAAAAGTCCCCTAATACAGCAAGAGAGGGAAGCAAATTGCTTCCCTCTCTTCTGCTAACTTAATTCCGGCGCCGA
>JAUNJZ010000037.1 GCA_030533085.1 Synergistaceae bacterium | reverse complement strand
ATACCAACAGTTCAGCGCCTTTTTGATTGGGAGAAAGTGCTAAAGTCAGGAAAAACCTAATGGGTGAATCTATATAAAACTAATATTTTCAGACCCTTACCGTGACAATTTTCAGCTATGAATGTTGAGGCTGTACAGCATAAGTTTTAGTTGACAGACGTAACTTACAAATCCCTACTTCCCTCTTCATGATATAATCGCCTCAATTATGAGAGAAGGGAAATGGCTTTCGTGGGTATCTTTTTCATCAGAGGATTAGAATGCAAGACTGTCTCAAAGTGTTTCTTCGCTTTGATTCTGGTGACGTTCTGGCTTGTAAGCCAGAACATCCAGTTCACGTTTATACCTGTATATTCCAATCTTACCCTTTCCGTTACCTTTAACGATGGCGGTTTTATTCTGATCGCCGCAATGTGGCTCGTACTTAATAACACAGTGCGGGTTAACTTGCTTTACAGCGGCTGGTTTCTCTTTTCCGACGGTCTCTCGGACATATTTGACTCAAAACGCATCGCCTGGGTGCTGCCGCCGATCGCGATAACGTTCAGTTATTTTGGAATCTCACTCTTGCATTTCCCATCGGTGCCCCACTTTGGAGTGCCAGCACTCTTCGCCATTATCAGCGTGTGGTTGTTGCAATATATTACGCGCGATGTCAAACGAGCTGGTTATAAGATAGCAGTACAGGCCGCTGTCGTTTTTTCTATTCAATGGCTTGACCTAATACCTGTACTCACACCCTATGGTTTTGGTTGGGGGGAGCTAAGTGTAGCGGTAAAAGAGGCTTCTAAGCTGATGGAAAAGGATCATTTGCTTGATATGGTCTGCGGTTTAGCTTTTGCCTTTAGCTCGTTGGCATCGTTGCTGCTGACGAAATTGTTCGTAAGTTATGAGAAACAGTTGCGGCAGCTGCATCTTTTGCGCCAACGAGAACGTGAGCTTACGCGTATTCGCACGAACCAGTTGAGAATGCGTCTCTACCAGGAGATGCAGTATCTGGTTCATGATTTGAAGCGGCCGCTGACGACGGTACTCGGGCTCGCCGATCTGTTGTCATTATCTCCAGACCAGGCAACGTCCAATCATGGCTTGGCGATAATGTCAGCCGCGGAGAAATTGGATCAGATGATAGGCGAAATAAAAGATCCGGAACGTGTGCGGGAGGCGAGTGTCAAAGAGGTTGTCGATTACGCTATGGCACAGGTTAGAGCGTTGTCATGGGGAAGTATCGTTACTATCGTAATTGAAGATGGAGCCTTGGAGAAGGGCCTTATGCTCAATGTGATACGTTTCTCCAGAGTGCTTGTCAACCTGCTGGAAAACGCACGCCATGCGACGGAAGGGCTCGATGTGCCGTTGGTGTCTTTGCGGGTATGTGCGGAGCGCGACGATATTTTTTTCGTAATAGAGGACAACGGCGCAGGCTTTATTGAGACTGGGCCTGGGGAAAATTCTGGCTGGGGTTCCACTGGCCTTGGCATTGCTTTTGTCAGAAAAGCGCTAGAAGGTTTCAGCGGTGTGCTGAAATATGAAGAACGAGAAGGGGGCGGAGTAGTGTGTACCGTCTCTCTGCCAGCGATAGAAAGGAGCAGACAATGAATATCTCTCTGGGGATTGTTGACGATGATGAGAACATAATTTACACACTAAAGGCTATGGCCGCTTCGCTGGGATGGCCAATGAAGGCCGCCACTGACCCGCGTGAAGCTTTTGAATGGGTACGTGGCGGTGATATCGACCTATTGTTGGTGGATTACCATATGCCCCAGATGAGCGGACTTGAGGTGATCCGTACTGCACGCCAGCTTTCGCAGGAAATTATTCTGATTGCGCTCACTGTGGAAGAGAATCCTGCTGTCGCGGCAAATCTGCGTCTGGCTGGCGCGGATGATTTCGTCTCCAAGCCAGTGCGTCTGGCTGACTTTTCCGCACGTATCTCATTGCACGCAGAATTGCTTAAATACCGTTTGGATGGACATTGGCATGATCGAGGCAAGGGCCTTTCAGAAAGCACGGCGCGCAGGGTGCTGCAGCTTTTCACTGATAGGAACATACGGTTGACGACAAGCGAAGCCGCGGAAGCCGCGAGGCTTTCGTATCCCGCCACCCATAGATATCTGGAACATCTCGTTAAGAAAGGGCAGCTGCATAGGATGGCAGGATTTGAAGATGGGAAAAGCGGGAGGCCTAAAAATATATATTTTCGGATAAAATAACCGCTGTTTCCGTCATGAACTATTCCGTCCTTCAAAGATAAAAAAGATAAAAAATATCGACACTGCTCATGATTTTTCATAAACTTGTAGCGTAAGAAGAAAAAAATATTTTCTTCTTAATAAAGCGTTCCATACAAAAAAAGGAGGTTTTTGTTATTATGAAATTGAGATATTTAACGATAGCTGTTTTGATGTTATTTTACAGCATATCATGCGCATGGGGGGCGGAGATTGCGCTCACATCTATCGGGCAGAGTTCAGATGCCATGATGGTGAAGCTTGTGCTTCGGGCGCTGAAAATAACGCCTGATTATGATTCAATCATGCAGCCGGAGGCTTTAGGCTCGCAGAAAGTTCTTATTATGGTTGTTGGCGGTAGTTCAAAAGGGCTTGGCGCGGCCGGGATTGACAAAGACGACGAGATAAAACGTATGGCCGCTCTTTGTAAGATCGCCGAAAAGAAGAAAATCAAGTTATTGATGATGCATGTAGGCGGAGAGGGGCGCCGCGGGACGCTTTCTGATTTTTTTATAAAAGAGACGATTCCTCACGGGGACGCTTTGATTCTTGTGGACGGAGCGAATAAAGACGGCCTTTTTGACAAACTCGTTGAAGCAAAAAAAGCTAAAATTTTAACGGCTCCAAATGTCAACGGTACAAAAGCCCCGTTGCAGGAAATCTTGTCGGGTTGGGGAGTTACCAGGTAGGCCGCATGGAATGGTTCTGGCCTGAGGGGGGGTATACCCTCCTGATGATAGGAGTTTTTGCATTTGGCGCCTTCAGATGGAATTTGCCGATTGCGGTTGCGATGGCGCTTGCTACAATTGCTGGAGCGCTGGTGGCTGGGAAAGGCGTTCCGCTGCGCCATATCGTAGAGGGAGAGTTCGGATATATCAATACGATCCTCGTCATTGCGACGGCGATGATGTTTATGAAAGCTGTACTTGCCATTGGGTTGCTTGATTCACTCTCGGCATGGATGATACACAGATTCAGGCGCTTCCCTGTGTTGTTGAGCTTGGGCATCATGCTCATAATCATGGTTCCCGGCATGATCACTGGTTCATCAACGGCGGCTGTGCTTACGACCGGCGCGCTTGTATCGCCGCTTCTTGTAACTCTTGGCATGTCGAAAGTGCGTACCGCCGCTGCGGTGTCTATCGGAGCGCTGCTTGGTATGATCGCGCCTCCCGTAAGTATTCCTGCGATGATAATTTGTGCCGGCGTTGATATACCTTACGTTGGGTTTATGATTCCGCTCGCTATATGTACTTTCCCGCTTGCCATCCTTTTCGCTCTGACAATGATCTATCCGCATATTCGCATGTTTTCTGATGACAAGATACTTGAAGAACAATTAAAAAATATGCGGAAAAATCCGCTATCCGTGCGTCTTGTACTTCCGGTATTCGTGCTTGTGTTCTTATTTGCCGCCGACCAGTATCTTGCCGGCAAGGTTCCTGGGATGGGGATGCCGTTGATATTTCTGCTATCCGCGCTCTCAGGGCTGCTCTCCGGCGTCAGGTTCGATATTGTGGAGACGGCCACAGAGGCGGTGGACGACGCTTTGCCAGTAATGGGCATATTGATGGGAGTTGGCATGTTTATTCAAGTGATGACTCTTATCGGCGTGCAAGGCTTCATTGTCGTATCTGCGCTGAGTTTGCCGTCGTGGCTATTGTACGCTGGCATAGGTATTTCAATGCCGCTTTTTGGCGCGGTATCGTCGTTTGGCTCTGCATCAGTGCTGGGAGTACCTTTCCTTTTGGCGTTGCTGAAGTATAACTCTATCATTGTGGCATCGGCCCTCTCCCTTGTAGCTTCGCTCGGAGATCTGATGCCTCCCACAGCACTGGCAGGAATATTTGCGGCGCAGGTTGTTGGTGAAGAGAATTATTTTAAGGTACTCAAAAGATGTCTGTTGCCAGGGCTTATGATAGCTCTTTGGGGCATTGTGGTGATAATATTCAGCGCCCCGATAGCCGCGCTAGTATTCTAAGAGGAGGATTAAGTGGAATGACATTGATATACCGTTTAATACTTTTACTGGTTCTCCTGCTGGTGCTTAGATGTATGTTTCGTGAGCGCTCTTTCTGGAAACAGGTAACCGCGGCTATGGTAATCGTACCGATAGTGTTGCGCCTGCTGATGATTAAGTAGGGGAGGAGAACGAAGATGGAGCTCAGAATAAAAGGAACAAAAACGACTGCGTTCATCCTTTGCGTTCTCTGCACGCTTGTATGCTGGTACAGCGCCGCACAGTTTCTCTCGATGCGCAAACCTGACCTGTTAATGCCGGCGCAAGGTTTTCAGAAACACATGCTCTCTGAATGGGAGCCTAGGCTGGAGGGGACGAATATGGATACTCCGGTCTACATCCAGGATGGTACTGAGTCAGGTGGAACGGTTTACGTCCAGGGAGGGATACACGCCAATGAACCTGCTGGCTTCATGGCCGCAATTGTGCTTTTGGAAAACGCTAGAGTCAGAAAAGGGCGTTTAATAATCGCGCCTTTTATCAATAATTCGGCGCGTACGCATAATTCCCCGCAAGATGCCGCGCCGCAATCATTTAAGATTGAACAGGAAGGAGGGAATTATCGTGAGTTTAAGTTCGGTTCCCGCGCTACCAATCCGATAGACCAGTGGCCAGACCCGGACATCTATATTCACCGGCCGTCAGGTCAGAAACTTGACGGTTCATCTCGCAGCAATATGAACCGTTCATTTCCTGGGGATGTTGACGATGGTATCACGCAGCTTGCGGGGAAAGCTGTGATGGAACTCCTGAAAAAAGAAAAGGTTAATCTGGCCTTTGACCTTCATGAAGCCTCGCCGGAATATCCAGTCGTCAACGCGATGGTGGCGCATGAGAGCGCTATGGAGCTTGCCGCAATGGTCTGTATGACTCTGGAAAGCGAAGGTATTCCGATGCGCCTGGAACCGTCGCCTGTCAATCTCCGTGGTTTGAGTCACAGAGAGTGGGGAGATAGCATACAGGGGCTTATGCCGATTCTGATGGAATCGGGCAACCCATCACAGGGGCGTCTGCGCGGTAGAACAGATGAGGCACTTGTGTTGACAGGAAGAGACAAAGCTTATGAAAAAGCGTCAAAAATGGGGCTACTTTTTATTCCCTATGATGGGTATCAGTCTATAGCGCTAAGAACCGCGCGCCATGTGACCGGAGTTCGTGTTGCTGCTGAAATGCTGGGAGATATATCTCTCAATGATGCGGTAATATTTGAAGGGATCCCATCGTATACGGATATAAAAGATAACGGCATTGGCAAATGGTTGGGAACAAGCGGTTTATAGCTCATGTTATGAAGCATCGTATAGAGAGGTTTGTGATTATAAAAACAATTATTTTATAGATCAACATAATGCGTTAGATGGTACGGGCAAAAATGGATGAGCTGAAGGAGGAGAAAGTTATGAAGAAAATAATAGTTAGTATAATTTGTTTTGTACTTTTAGCTACTCATGTCACTGGCGCATTTGCGCACAAGGCAAACGAAGTCTATGCAAAACACGGTATGGTTTCGTCTGCCCATGAACTGGCATCAAAAGCGGGTGTTGAAATTATGCAAAAAGGCGGCAACGCAATTGATGCTGCAGTTGGTACTGTACTTGCCTTGAATGTGGTCGAATTTATGTGTTCTGGCATAGGTGGTGGTGGGTATATGACGATTCGCTTTGCTGATACAGGCGAGACAATCTGTCTTGACTATAGGGAGCAGGCTCCTGCATCTGCTACCAAAGATATGTTTGCTTCTGAGCAATCTAAAAAAGAAAAGTGGACTATCCATGGGGGAAAATCCATCGGGGTTCCAGGACTTGTGATGGGGTTGGAATATGCTTTGGAAAGATATGGCACCATGTCGTTCTTAGAGGTTGCGCAGCCAGCTATACGTTTAGCAACAGAAGGCTTCGCGCTTGACCCGTACCTCGCGGAAGTTATTGTGGATAATTATGACAGACTAAAAAAATACAATTCTCCTGATGATATTGCTTTCATCGTTGATGACTTCCCTGTCGTAGCTGGAGGAATACTTAAACAGCCAGCGCTTGCAAAGGCCTTCAAATACATAGGGATTCTTGGTGCACGTGCCGCTTTTTATGATGGTCCGTTAGGAGCTGCCATATGCGAAGCGGTCAACAAAAATGGAGGCAATATGACGATGGATGATTTAAGGAATTATAAGATGATGATCCGCACGCCAGTGCATGGCACATACCGTGGATATCAAATATATTCCATGCCGCCATCTTCATCAGGCGGCACACACATTATTCAGTTGCTTAATATTATGGAAAATTTTGATGTTAAGGGGTTAGGTTCGAATAACCCAGATCTGATTCATAAATTCTGTGAGGCGACAAAGCTTGTGTTCGCAGATCGCTCAAAATATATGGCAGATCCGGAGTTTACCGAACTTCCGCTCAAAGGGCTTCAGTCTAAAGAATACGCTAAGTACCTTGCGTCAAAAATTAGTAATAGGGTTGCCACAGATGTAAAAGCGGATAATCCTTGGAAATATGAGGGTAAAGAAAGTAAAAATGCGTATGATGCCGGACTCGGTGGAGAGCGCATGTCCACATCCAGCGTGTCTGTTGTTGATCAGAAAGGTAATATTGTGACGACGACTAATACCATTAACTACTCAAAGTTTATGGGTGCTACGGTCATTGCTCCTGGCTTTGGATTCCTTCTTAATGACCAAATGGACGATTTCTCGCAGAATCCTGAAAGTGTTAATGCGCCAGAGCCTGGTAAAAGGCCACTGTCTTCTATGAGTCCTGGTTTTATCCTTGATCCTGAAGGCCGTGCTTTTATGAGTATAGGGTCAGCTGGAGGTACCCGTATTATCACAGCGATTGCCCAAACTATCATGAATGTTATTGATCATGGCATGGAAATGGATGCTGCAATTGAGGCTTGTCGTTTTCATAACCAGAAAGATAAATTGATACGTTGTGACCTCAATCGTTGTGATAAGAGCGTACTTGATGCTCTTGAAAAAATGGGGTACGAACTTCAGCTTGAAGAAGGGGCTGGAATCCTTGGGACGACACAGGCTATTCTGTTTGATCACGCAAAAGGCCAGATGAATGGCGGCGCGGACAGCAGACGTCTGGGGGTACCGGTTGGATTTTAACTAGATTGTCTGTTTAAGTTAAAATAATAGCATCTGAAGGGCAGGCGGCTTTCTGGCCGCCGCGCCCTTTTCGTGAAAGAGGTGGTCTCCGTGATGCTGCCGAGGATTCGTATCGCAGTAACGGGAAGTCGCGGAAAGAGCGGCGTCACGCGGCTTATTCACGCTGGGCTTTGCGCGTTTGGATTATGTTGTCGCAGCCGCATAACGGGAGTTATGCCGCGTGAGCTGACGCCGTATGGTGAACGTTCTATTCTGCGCTATGCCGGAGCTAATGTTGCTGAGTTACGCTGGTGGCTCCATCAGCTGCCTTCTGACACAGATGCGGTTGTGGTGGAAAATAGCGCTATTTCCCCGGAACTACAGCGAGTCTGCCCCGACATGTTGGCGCCTGTGCTGACTGTGTTTACTAATACGTTTCCTGACCACGAAGCTTTGTGGGGAAGGGATGAACGCGCCGTGTTGGCTGCTTTGTCAGGCGCGCTCCCGCGCGGAGGCGCTGTGGTGTTGCCTCAGGCGCTCGCCAAACGCCATCAAATGCGTCTGTTGGCGCTGGAGCAAGAACTCACGCTGCATGCCGTTGAGCCGATGACGGAGTTTTCATCATATCTCTCCGCTAATATCCCACTCGCTATTGAAGCCTGCCGTTTAGCCGGTGTGGAAAAGGCAACGGCGCTTGCCGCGATGCGTTCGGTAGCAGCGGATATTGCGGATTCCTCTGTCATTCATACTGATGAGTGGGAGTTGGCTTTTGCCTTTTCAATAAATGATTTGCAAAGCACGCGTGAATATTTTACGTCGCTGGGGTGGCTCTCGTCTCAGACGTCGCTTATTTATAACCACCGTATGGACAGGGTTGACCGTTTTCGCGCGTTTGAAGAGTGGATGAAAAACGGCGGCTGGAAAAATGTTGTGATTATTGGCGATAGGCCACCATTTTCTTCACTTGCAAGGCGTTATAGAAAAATCAAGAGCATGGAAGAATTCATAGATCTGTTGACGTTGGAGACGCGCATTTTGGGTTGCGGCAACGCTGTCCATGGCCTGCCGCTTGCATTTAGGCTTACGGTTGAAGGCGAGATTTAAAAAATGGGTAATGTTACGCTGACGCTGGCGTTGGGAATCGCCGCTTCCATGCTGTGGGATAGACGCACCGGTTTTGCCAGCGGCGGACTGATAGCTCCAGGAGTGATCGCGCTTTCGCTCTATGACCCGATGCGCCTTACTGCAGGACTGGCGATATCATTTGCCGTATATGTGGCGCTAGATTTTCTTGTAAGGCACTTTAGCCTTTATGGGCGCTTTCGCATAGGCGCTGCTATGCTGTTAGCCCTTGCCTTGCAGGCGCTTTGCGGCGAATATTTTCCATCGGATTCATTTTGGTTTGGATGGGTAGTCCCTGGGCTTGTTGCTGCGGACATGCAGCGGCAAGGCGTGCTACGGACGATTACATCACTTTTTATCTGTGCGATTGCCGTGGGCTTTTCTGTGGAATTGTTCATGTTCTGCGCGGGGGCGCTGTAAATGGACGCACAAGAGTTTATCCGCTACCAACAGGAGATGCGCAGGATATATAGGCGTGTTTCCGCAACGTTGCTTATGGTTCTATTGGTGATGATACTACTTTGGGTTTTAAGCGGCAGTTCGCTCTCTCCGCGTGAAAAGAAGATTTATTCATCGATAGCTGAAGCTCAGTCTGAGATATGGCGTTGGAAAGAAACCTTGGGAAAAAACCAGAAAGATATCTTCGACAGGAACCGCACAGGCCTTATCGGGCTCGAATGGAGCTCAATCAGTACCACAATCGGCGACCTTCCGTCAAAACGCACTTCCTGCGACCCGCGTTGGGGTATTGTAATTTCACGTTGGCTTGACGAGCTTGATGTTCACAGTAAAGATTCTGTCGTTGTGCTTTCGTCTTCTTCTTTTCCAGGCATGACGCTTAATGTCCTCATGGCTCTGGAGGAGCGGGATGCCGACGTTTGCCTTGTGCTTTCGCTAGGTTCTTCGACATGGGGCGCAAACGATCCAGATATGACGTGGCCTGTAGTTTCTGCCCATCTGCGCGAGCTTGGGCTGTTGCGTACAGGGCAGAGATACCTGACTCTTGGCGGCGGCGGGGATAACGGCGGAGGCCTGAGCGAAGACGGAATTGAGAAGATGAATGAGCTTGCCGCATCAGAAAGTACGCAGCTCATTGTCAGAAATAGCCTTGCAGAAATGATAGCATGGAAAATGCAGGTTATAAAAGAGATAAAACCAAAAGCTGTAATCAACATAGGAGGCGCTCATTCGTCACTTGGTGCGGATGATTCCGCGATTGGGCTTGCCCCGGGACTTCATCGGATACAAGATAAAAGCGCCGGCGACGGTGTGATAGCTAAATCGCTTGAGGCTGGGTATCCGGTGATACACCTTCTAAATATGAGAGAATTATGCACGGAAACAGGAGTCCCTTTCGACTCCGCTCCACGGCCATTTATGCGCGGTTCCAAAAGTATTGTCTGCGCGTTTGTAGGATTGCTCGTTTTTGCCGCTGTCCTTTTCTTTTCCAAACGCTGGAAGATAATGCCATAAGTAGCTCAGCTTCTCCAGGGATATCTTATTATAGACTGTTCTTTTAGGAAAGGGATTGGCGGAGAGGTTTAAATGTATATGCGGCCTATGCTGTTGCTGACTATAACGGAAAGCAGAATCTGATTGGAGCTAAGCTGTTTATGGATTCCCATGCGTTGTGCGCGGTGAGCATTATTTTTATGTCGTCATATTTAATTCTTAACATCGATTTTTGTTCGCAAAATCAACAGCGCCGTCCTCTCAAAACGGACGGCGCTGTATTTTTTGAATTTGTGGTTTGGTACTGTGTGTGCTTTGTGGAGGTTTTACTTTTTCGCTTTCGCTTTTACTTTTTTGTTTTTTTAGAAAACGTCTTTGTAGATTTTTACGGCGTCTTCCGGCGTTATTTTACGCGGGTTCTGCGCCATCAGGCGCGCGTTGTTGCAGCATTCCTGCGCGAATGGCTCAAGGTCTTCTTCTGTAACGCCGTAGGCGCTGATGCGCGGGATGCTCAGGTCGTCGCAGAGTTTCTGGACGGCTTCGCTGGCCTTGTAGGCCGCCTCGTGCATCGAGAGGCCGCTGATGTTTTCGCCCAGCAGTTCGGCGACTGTCGCGTATTTTTCCAGCGCCGCCGGAGCGTTGAAGCGCATTACGGCGGGGAGCATGGAGGCGTTCGCCTTGCCGTGCATGGTGTGATATTTGTTTTCGATGGAGTAGGCCATCGCGTGGCTTCCGGCGCAGCCGGAGCCGAGAAGAGCCATTCCCGCCGATGTGGCGGCGAGGCTCATGCCGCGTCTTGCGTCAATGTCGTCGCCCTTGAAGAAGGCGCGTCTGAGATTCTTTCCAATCAGCGATATCGCCTGTTTGCACCACATGTCGCTCTGGAGCGAGGCGTTGATGTTCGTGAAGGCCTCTATCGCGTGCGACAGCGCGTCCATGCCGGTGGCCGCGGTGAGGCTCGGCGGCAGCGTCAGCAGGAGTTCAGGGTCTACTATGGCGCAGGTGGCTATGAGGCGCTTTGAGAGTATGCCGCCCTTTTTGCCGGTGTCGTCAAAGAGGATGATGCTGCCGGATGTAACTTCGCTGCCCGTGCCGGCCGTCGTGGGGATCGTGAAGATAGGCACGGTGTTGTTCGGAACGATGTCCTTGCCGACGTACTGATGCAGCGGCAGCGGATTTGTCATGAGCAGCGCCGTCGATTTCGCGCAGTCGATGCTGCTGCCGCCGCCGAAGCCTATGACTCCCTCTCCGCCAAGCTCTTTCATTATCTCGTAGCAGGCCAGCACATTTGAGAGCAGCGGATTCGGGTGAACGTCCGAGTAGACGCGGTATTCGATTCCGGCCTCTTCCAGCGATTTGAGCGCGCCGTTCAGTATTCCGCTGTCGAAGAGGAATTTGTCCGTCACGACGAGCACTTTTTTCACGCCCTCTGTGGCGACGATGGTTCCCGTCGTTTTGACTACTCCGTCTCCGAAGTAGATGTTGCGTACCTGAGGATAACGATATGGTTTCATGAAAATTACCTCCTTTTTTCCAGCCGGTAAAGATGATTTCTTTCCGGCGCTTTCCCGCCGGCCGTTACGGCCGGCCCTCCCGTGCTGTTCGGAGCAGCGGTTTTTGGATATTTGTGGATGACCCTTTTGTTCGCCGGCTCTTCTCCGGGGATTCCCGCGATTTCCGCGCGGAGGCCTCCTCCCTCCTTTCCGCGCGCGGCATATTTTGTAACGGCCATGCGGCTGTCAACGCTTTTATTTCTCCGCCGCTCTTTATACAAGAGGGAAAAAGAGCGGCACGAAGACTATCATTACCGCCAGCATGATGAGCTGTACCGGCAGATTTACTTTCACATAATCGGTGAAGCGGTAGCCCGCGACCATCGTCATTGTCACCTGCGCGTGCGCGAATGGGGTCGCGCAGGCGAGGTTCGCAGCATAGGCAACTCCCATGCAGAATGGCAGGATGTTGAAGCCGTAAGCCTGGCAGGCGGTGACGACGACGGGGGTGAAAATAACCGTGGTCGTGGCGTTCGCGAGGAAGTTGCTCACGAACATCACCACTGTGACGACCAGCGCGAAGAAGAAGAGCGGGCTGGGGTCGTCGCCCAGCAGCGTGGCGACGCTTCCGCCGGCCATCTGTCCCAGCTTCGTGGAGGCAAGCCCCGCCGCGAGCCCCATGCAGCAGGCGAGGAATATAACGCAGTTCCAGTCTATTCTTCGTATGGCTTCCTTCGGCTCCGTGCAGCCGGTGACTAGGCAGAGCAGCGCCGCGCACAGCGCCGTCATCTGCACCGGTATCCATTCAAAGACAAAGAATACGATCATGCCGGCGAATATGAGCGCGAAGACGGGGCGCTTGCGCCTTTTGCCGCCGGGACCGGTCATATCGACATCTATCAGATTTTCACAGCTGATGCCCTCATGCTGTCTGTCGCCCCAGACCCTTATGCCGAGGCTGTAGCCGAATAGCTGCTCCCAGATAAGAAATATTACAAGCATCAATATCCCGACGGGCATTAAGTCAAACATTGAGAACTGCACGTTGGTCAGTTCGTACATGATGCCCTGCGCCGCAAGCTGCGAGGTGGAGCCGACAAGGGTGCAGGAGCCGCCGTACATCGCGCCGAATGTGACGCTCATGGTCATGTTTTTCATCGTCATATTCGGCGTGGAGCGCGATATGCTGGAGAGAATGGGCAGAAAACAGGCCACGACGGCGGTATTTGCCATCCACATTGACATGAGCCCGCTGATGAGAGCGGCGACGAAGATAAAGAGACGTTCGTTGCCCTTTGAAATTTTAACCGCGTAGCGTCCTATCACCCAGTCCAGACCTGTCTCCATCATCGCGTCGCCGACGATCAGCATACAGAAGATGAGTATCACGAGAGGATTTGAAAAGCCTGAGAATGTCTCCGAGAATGGAGATATGCCGGTCAGCGTAAAGGCGACGCAGCCCATCGCAGCCGCTACGCAGGTATTCACCCAATCTGTGACGAACAGCAGAACGCAGATGGAAATGATGATCAATGCGATAACTTCGTTGCTCATGACTGCACCGTCCTTTCATATAAGATATTTCGGTAAAGCTGCCGCCGCCGGTAAAAATATCCGGCCTTTAACGCGGCGTTATATGTTTTTGTTTAGATACGATTTTTTTTGCTATAATATGAGTGGTTCTGATACCTTTTGCCGTGACCAATATTATGAAGCCGCGTCAATAACGTGCGTGAAGGAGGCTCCGAGCATCTTATGACGACCAGACAGATACTCTTTTTTCTCACTCTCGCCAGACACGGCAGCTTTACGAAAGCCGCGGATGAACTCTTTATGACCCAGCCCGGCCTCAGCTACGCCATCAAGCAGCTGGAAGCGGAGCTGGACGTTCCCCTCTTCAACCGCAATGACAAAGGGGTCACTCTGACGCGCTTCGGCGAGACATTCATGCCCTACGCGGAGAGCATTATGAGCCAAGTCAAAGCCGCCGCAGACGCTGTCGCCGAACAAAAGGCTCCGCTTGTTGGAAAGGTAAATATCACCTATATCGTTACCTTCACCGTGGACATCATTCCGAACATGCTGCGTGATTTTTACTCCGACGAGCGCCACAACCGGATAGATATCCAGCTTACCGCCGTGCAGACGACAGCCGAGGTCATAGAACAGCTCAAAAGCGGAAAGGCGGATGTCTGCCTCAGCTACAGCAGGCCGGAAAATACGGAGAGCGTCCGCATCAGCGAACAGGAGCTCGTGCTGGCCCTTCCCCATAACCACCCGCTGGCCGAAAGAGGAGAGGTATCGCTGCGGGATATCGACGGCGAGCCGATGGCATTCTGCCTCAGCGGTTCGCAGCTCTATAAACAGACGATGAAAATGTTTGAGCATGACCGTCTCTCCCCCAACATAAGATTCTGCACTCACGACTGTTCCGCTATGATCGCCTACGCGAGCCTCGGCATAGGGCTTTCGATAGTTCCCCATTCGGCTGTCAGTCAGAATGACAGCGTGAGCATCTGCCATATAGACAACCCTTACCGTCTGCGGGATATTTACATCTCGCGGCTGCAAAACAATAACCTCTCCCATACGGCGCAGTATTTCTTCCGCTTCTGCAAGGAACGGTACTCTTCGCGTCTGTAAAAGGGGCTTCCGCGAAGAGACCGCTTCCATATGCCTGTTTACTCCTTCGCGGCCGCGGCTAGCTCGAGATCCCGCTTCGCCTGCCACTTTTTGCCCATGCTGAGCGAGGCGAAGGTGAGTATCACGACGATAACAGCCAGCGCGATGAGCACCGTCATCGTAATCGTGTAGGAGCCTGTCATGTCATACTCAAGATGGACGGCGGGCATTCCGATCGCGCGCCCGATGTTGAACATCACGAGGCAGAGGCCGATCTGGCCTGGGTGATAATATTTTCCGAAGGTGTCAAGAACGACGAAGGCTATCAGCAGCTGGCTCATCGTTCCGCCCACTCCGTGGCCGATGCCTGTCGCCAGAACATATACCCGCTCCGATACCGGCAGCATCACGCTGAGGCAGGCGACGATGAAGAATGTGAATACCATCAGCACCGCGGACTTCGCTCCGCCGAAGCGGTCCTTGATAATGCCCACCACGATCTTTGCCGGCCCCATAAGGGCGTAGCAGAGCGCGTAACCCGCCGCGCCTGTCGCAGCCGAAAGTCCCTTGGCGTTAGCGAAGGCAGGGATGTTCGCCGTAAAGGGATGGCCTATCGCCGCTACGATAAAGTAGATGGCTATGAGCATCCACATCACCGGTATTTTAAGCAGCTCTCTGTTGGTAAGCGGCGCGACTGCCTTGAGCTTGCCGTCTCCGGAGCCGCTTGCCGCCGCATCTCCGTAGAGAGGGTCGTCCGGGCTTGCCTTTACGAGGAAAGCCGATATCAGGCACATCACCGCTATGATCACCGCGCTGTAGAGCAGCGCGCTTCTGTAGCCGTCCGTCGCCAGCCATTTGACGAGGAAGTAAGTCCAGACCGTCGTGCCGAAGGTGTTGCAGGCTGAAAGTATCGACGTGATCGTCCCCGCCCCCTTCTTGAACCACGGCGGGATCACCGCGAATACCGTCATCTGTGCTGCGAAGGTATAGCCTATGCCCGCGAAGAAGCCGCCTACAAGCAGCAGCGGCAGCGAATCCGCGATGGCGAAGAGCACATACTGAACGATGTAGCCGCCGCCGGCGATCAGAACCGAGCCCTTTGGCCCTACCTTTCTGTAAATCGTGCTGAAGAGCGCGGCCATCACCATGCCTACAATCTTTGAAACGCTCTCAAAGGTATTGTAGGTAGCCCGCGGCATGTCGAGCGCCTCAGTGATCGGTACCGTGAAGATGCCGAATGAGTTGCTGCCCAGTCCCATCGCCGAGAAGCACATGAAGAAGATCCCTACAAAGACGATCCACTGCGTCCTCATTTCTTTGCCGAATTCCAGCTTTGCCATTACCGTACCCCCTTTTTTCCCATTGTCAGGCGCGGCCGAAAGGCCGCGCCGCCTTTGCCTAATGTCCGCCGCTTCTGATTTCCGCTTCGATCTCTTCCGCCGTCATCGCCTGCTTTCTCTCTGTTTTCGCGCATTCCAGAGCGTAATTAAGAATCTCGTTGTAATCCTCGCCGAAGTCGTAAGGCTTCGGAGCGTAATCCTCTCCGTCGAGCTTCGCCCGTATCGCGGCCTTTACCTTTTCCGGCGTCGCCGGTATTTCATGGATGCGTATTCCGACCGCGTTGTTTATCGCGTTGAGCACAGCCACGTGACCGCAGCTCTGGAAGCATTCGGAGGCGCCGCCTGAGCCGTGCGGCCCTGTCGCGCGCGGGGTCTCCTGAAATTCAAATTCAATATCGTCCGGGATATCGCTGCAGCGCAGGAAGCCGCAGCCGAGCGGCGAGGCGTACTTCTTTTCCTCGTCATGATAATCCTCGCTCAGCGCAAAGCCTATGGAATGCGCCATGCTGCCGTAAGCCTGACCTTCCACGGCGGTGAAGTTGCCGATAACGCCCACGTCGGCGATTCCATGCACCGCGAGAACGCGCGTCTTGCCGGTCGATACATTGACCTCCACCCGCGCCACAATGGCGAGCAGGTTGTTGTCGGGGGTGGGGTCGCCGACGCCTGTATAGTCGTCTATCGCCTTATAGAGTCCGACCGTCGAGAATACGCCGTGATATTTCGTGGGTATCCCCTCCGCTGCCATCTCGTTGTAAGTGCGGTAAGTGCCGTCTTCCTTGCGCATCGCGTTCATCAGGTCGTTCGCCGCCATGATAGTCGCGTTGCCGGCCATATAATGGCTTCTGCTTCCGGAGGCCGGCCCCGTCGGCGGGCAGAACTTCGTGTCATTCTGATAGAGCTTGATCTTATCCACCGGCAGATTCAGCGGCTTCAGCGCCTCATGCATGTGAACCAGCGTGCCGATGCTTGCCCCCTGTCCCATAGCCTCCCAGCAGTTATACTGCGTCACGCTGCCGTCGGGCATCAGCTCCACATCGACCTCCGCCCTGTCGGCCGGCGTGCTGACGTGATAGCCTCCGCAGGCAATGCCGACGCCGCGCTTCCAGCCGGCCTCCGTGGCCTCCTTCGCCCAGCGCAGGGACTCCTGATAATATGGGCGCAGCTTGTCGATCATCTTCCTTATGCCGTAATTCTTGAATGGATAGCTGTTATTTGTCAGGTCGCCCTCGACAGCGCCGTTGATATAGCGAATCTCCAGCGGGTCGATATGCAGCTTCTCAGCCATCATATCTATCAGCTGCTCGCTTGAGGTGTAGCACTGCGGCGAGCCGTAGGCGCGGTATGCCACGCCGAAGGGCTGGTTCGAGAGGCCGCCGCGCGAAAGTCCGCGGACCTCGGGGATATTATATGGATAGCCGATGAAGCGTATGACCTTCTTCTCCAGATTGCCGGCGGAATTAGCGTTGCCGCCGTGGTCGATGGCGTTATCGAAGTCAAGCGCAAGAATCTTGCCTGATGTGTCGCAGGCCAGCTTCGCGTTTGTATAGCTTGCGGCGCGCTTGCCGGTGAAACGCTGCGTCTCCGCGTAAGTCTGCGTCCAGGTAATGGGACGCTTCACCACCATCTCTGCCGCCGCTATCATCGCAACGGCGTGATGATCCATCGAGGCTCCGAAGCTAGCCCCTGACGGGATCTCTATAATGCGGAACTCCTTAGGCGAGCAGCCTATCGCGCGCGGCACGGAGACCATCCCAGCCCACAGCGTCTGCGACTTGTAATTGACCGTAAGCAGTCCGTCCTCGTCGTAATACGCCTGAAGCGACCACGGCTCAAGCATAAGATGCGGCTGACGGCTTGAATAGAAACTGCCTTCGACGACATAAATGCCATTCTTCGGATCCTTGGCCTTCTCAAAAATATTCTGCGCCTCAGTGCCCTTGAAGACAGGCTGGCGCAGCAGGTCGTTCGGCGCCTCTCCGTCTATGCTCACAGCGCCGGGCTGGAAAGACTCAAGTATATTGCGGTAAAAGGGCAGCGGTTCATAATCTACCTTTACCAGCTTCGCCGCGGCGCGCGCGTTCGCCTCCGTATCGGCGACGACGATAGCTATCGGTTCGCCGATGCGGCGCACCTTCGTGTCGCAGAGCACAGGCTCCTTAACGCGCTTCGCGATGCTCATCTTGCTCGTCATAGGCGAGCCGAGGTTATTTGTGCCTTTTATATCCTTGTGCGTAATGACCGCCGCAACGCCGACGGCCTTTTCTGCCTCGGAGATGTCGATATTGAGGATATTCGCGTGATGATGCTCAGCCCATGTGACCGCCATGTGCAGCGTCCCCTGTGGCATCTTCTGCGCGATATCGTTTCCGTAATCAGCGGTTCCCAGCACCTTATAAAGCGCGTCAGGACGCGGATAACGGCTGTGATAAATCGAGCCGTCCTCCGGCATTTTGAAGTCCAGATCCTTTTCCGTTATCTCGCCGCGCATGAGAGCCGCCGCCGCCATCACAGCGTCGACCAGAGGCTTGTAACCGGTGCAGCGGCAGAGATTGTTGTGCTTAGTGAACCAGTCGCGCACCTCCTGCCTCGTGGGATTCAGATTCCGGTCAAGCAGCCCCTTCGCCGACATAATAAAGCCGGGGGTGCAGAAGCCGCACTGCACGCCGCCATAGGTTATCCACGCCTGCTGCAGCGGGTGCAGATGCGCCGCGGTACCGATACCCTCCAGCGTTTCAATGGCCGTATGCTCCGGTATATCCCTGAACCTTTTGATACAGGCGCGCAGCGGATCTCCGTTCACAAGCACGGTACAGGTACCGCACTGCCCCGTGCCGCAGCCCACCTTAACGCTGGTCAGCCCGATACGGCGCAGCACATCCGCCAGAGTATCCTTTTCGTACTCCGACATCACTACGCGCTCCGCTCCGTTGATAAGATAAATCCCTTTCTTTACCGACATATACACTCCTCCTCGTGTTGATTTGAATACTCCGCGGTCAGGCAACAAAACATATGCAACGCCACAACAAACCGCGGCATTTTTTCTTCAATTCATGTATCAAATTGAATAATTATTAACAATTAAATTATACATTTATCAAGAAGTGCGTCAAATCGGCATATTTTATTGCCGGTATAAATACTCTTTATAGCTTAAAAAATGCGAGCGGTTTTATTGGTTACAACATCGAGGTTATAATGAGATATAAGTTTATATATTATCTGTTTACGGAAATAGTAGTCATAAATGCGACGGGGAGGAGATCGAACATAATCAAAGGAGCGCGCCGTATATGTTGCTGCATTGCGATACGGCGCGCTCTTCGCGCATTCGGAAAAATAGCCGCGTCAGAAGAAAGGCCGGCGGCGCGGAAGCGGTCTTTCAGCCTTATCAATCTCTTGTTTAGCCCAGAATAATCCGATCATCGGCGAAGAAATCGGTTATCGCCTTTTTTATGTATTTATCGACCATCTCCTGGGCGTCCTTTTGCAGGTCGTCGTGATGTTCCTCAAGATATCTGGCGGCCGCGGCCTGTTTTTCTTCCGGGATGTTGGATATATCGACGATACATTCGATACATTCCGTGTTGAATTCCGGCAATTCCACCAGAGCGATGGCCTCTTCCGCCTCATGACGCCTGTTCACCGTCGTCCGAACGACCGCGTTTGTTCCATTTCCGGCCGCGTCCATCTCCTGCGCGAAGTTCCGAGCGTCGGCCTCATGGTCGAAGGCAAGAACCGAAGCTATCCCATTACAGTCCTGTTGAACGACCACCCATATTATCTCCTGCATGAAAAGCACCTCCCATACAATAATTTTTTATAAATATACTATACAACAAGAATGCGCTTCTGTGGAAAGAAAAATTACATAAAGATGGGCATCTTACAGCTAAATAGTCTGAATGTTTCCATGCTTTGCATGACGGAGAAGTTATGTTATTATGAGCGTGGTCATAGTTGTTATTTTTACGCAATCGTTATAAAAAATACCGCAGGAGAGGGATGTGCCGTTAATATGATTACAGAAATCAGCATAGAATCAGTTCTTCGCAGTCCCATTGATATACCCCCCCCCCCCCCCGTATAAGAAGGAGCGCGCCAGCGGCTTCACTCTGGTAGAGATACTCATAGTTCTCGTAATCGTCGGCATTCTTGCCGGTACGCTTATCCTCACGGCCGGAGCTTTTATTGAGAAGGCCGAGAAAACCGCCTTTCAGGCAAACGCCCGCACAGCGCTTTCCGCGATTCGGCTGGTGATAGTTGAGGACGGCATCTTGGGAACGGCCAATTTTAACAGTCTCGGTTTTGCCAATATCACTGACAGCAACAATACGCTGGTAATGCGCATATGTGAAGCTGCAGGAGCAAACACAAATCTTTATACAGTAACGAATGTTGATATCGACCGCCATGGCAATGTCATATTTTTCGTTTTCAAGACTAAAGATCAAAGTAAGTCTATTGTCTACTGTAATTATATAACAGGCAACGGAAATAATATTACTGTTCACAGCGGATGGGAGTTTCTTACATGGAAGGATGCGTCGAAGTTTACTGAGGCCTTTAGAGCCAAGGACCCGGCGCGACACAGCGGCAGACCAAAATAATAAAACCAGCGCCGGCTCTCCATAAGGCCGGCGCTGTGTTGTACTCTTTTATCCGCTCTTTACTTCCCGCACTTTCTGAGCAGCTTCGCCCAGCTTTCATCTGCGTCGCGCTGAGCCTGTTCGATCAGGTCGAGCCGCTCCGCCCCTTTTTTGAAGAGGTGTGAATAGCGTCCCTGCGCGCGCAGGAATTCTTCTATAGAGCGCGTTTTTTTCGGTTCATAGGAGAGGGAGTATTTTCCATCCGCAACTTCGTAGACGGGCCAGAATTTGCTGTCCACGGCCAGCTGGCAGATTTCCATCTGGCTGGCAGGCTCTATCTTCCAGAAGAGGGGGCAGGGGACGAGGATGTTTACGAATGCGGGGCCAGGCGTCTCGACGGCGCGCTTTACCTTCGTTATCAGATCCATCGGGTTGTGCAGAGATGTCTGCGCGACGTACGGAATGTCGTGCGCGGCGACGATTTCGGTCAGGTCTTTCGCGCGCTGCAGCTTGCCGGGGACGGCGCTGCCGGCTGGGGAGGTCGTGGCGTTCGCGTTTCGCGGCGTCGCCCCAGAGCGCTGAGCGCCGGTGTTCATGTAGCCCTGATTGTTGTAGCAGATATAGGTGAAATCGTGGCCGCGTTCCAGCGCGCCGGAGAGAGACTGGAGGCCGATGTCGTAGGTGCCGCCGTCGCCGCCGAAGGCGATGAATTTTATCTCTTTGTCTGTTTTGCCCTTTTTGCGCAGCACTTTGTAGGCGGCTTCAACGCCGGATATGCCCGCGCCTGCGTTTTCAAAGGCGATGTGCATGAACGGCATCCGCCACGCGCTGTATGGATAGACGGTCGTCGATACTTCCATGCAGCCGGTCGCGGATACCACGACTACGGGATAGTCGACGCCCATCAGCGCCTGACGCACCGCTGTCGGCGCGCCGCAGCCGGGGCACATGCGGTGTCCCTGTGTCAGCGGGTTTTGTTTTTTTGTCAGCTCTTTTATGTTAAGCGCGCTCATTTTCGTCACCTCTTTCAAGAAGTCCTATAAAGCGCGCCTGCGCGCGGTAGTCTTCATTCATCATTCTCTCAAAGACGGCTCTCGCATCCTGCGCGTAGAAGTCTCGTCCGCCAAGGCCGAAGATGTATTCCTGCACGCGCGGGCGATCGGCGAGGTCGTAAAGCGCGGATTTCACCTCAGCGGCCAGCGGCGCGGTGCCGCCGATGCTGGCGCTTCGGTCGAGCACGGCAAGTCCCTTTTTGCCGCCGGCCAGCGAAAGCAGCTCTTCGCGCGGGAATGGGCGGAAGAAGCGCACGCGCAGCACGCCGGCTTTAACGCCCTCTTCGCGAAGCTCATCGACGACGTCTTTCACTACGCCGGTCGCGGAGGACATTATGACTATGAGGTAATCGGCGTCTTCCGCTCGGTAGCCCTCGATCGGCGCGTAGCTGCGTCCGGTCTCTTTTCCCAGCTCTTCCGCCAGTTCGCGGTATACGGGGAGGACGTTGTTCATTCCTTCCATCTGGCTGCGCTTTATCTCAAAATAGTATTCCGACATGGTGAAGGAGCCGTAGGATACTGGGTTGTCCGTGTCCAGCAGCGGATAGGCGGCCTTTCTTTCGCCGACGAATTTTTTCACGCTTTCATCGTCCAGCAGCTCCACCGGCTCGTAGCAGTGGCTTGTGATGAAGCCGTCCTGGCAGACGAATACTGGGGTGAGTACGCGCGGGTCTTCCGCGAGCCGCGTCGCTAGCAGCACGCTGTCGTAGACCTCCTGCGCGTCTTCGCAGTATATCTGTATCCAGCCGGAGTCGCGCTCCGGCATACTGTCGGAATGGTCGCAGTGGATGTTGACCGGCGCGCCGAGGGAGCGGTTCACGAGGCCGAAGATTATCGGCGCGCGGAAGGCGGCGGCGATGGGGAATATTTCGTGCATCAGCGCGACTCCGTTTGCGGAGGAGGCGGTCATCACGCGTCCGCCGGATACCGAGGCGCCGACGCAGGCCGATATCGCGGAGTGTTCGCTTTCGACGGCGACGTATTCCGAATCGACTTTGCCGTTCGCGACGAAGTCGGCGAAGCGCATCGGGATTTCCGTTGACGGCGTTATAGGGTAGGCTGCTACGACGTCGGGGTTTATCTGGCGCATCGCCTCAGCGAAGGCGAGATTTCCAGAGGTCATTACTTTTTTCTTATCTGACATGCGCCCCCACCTCCCCGGGGTGTTCGCCTGACGGCTGCTGTGCGTCCGCGAAGGAGGATTCCGAAAGCATTGAGATAGCCTTTGTCGGGCATAGCTTTTCGCAGAGGCCGCATCCTTTGCAGAAGAAAAGCTTTATCCCGCGCACTTTACCTTCAGCGTCGAGCTCTATCGAATCGTCGGGACACTGTATCCAGCAGCGGAGACAGGATACGCATTTTTCCGTATCTATTACCGGGCGCATGGAGCGCCACAGTCCGGTCTGAACATCAAGAGCGGAGGCCCCGAAGGCTACGGTGCCCATCGGGACCTCCTGCCAGCATTGCGGTTTGCTCATGCGAATACCGTCTCTCTGCGTCCGCGAAGTATCGCGCGGCGATTTGCCTCAAGCACCGTTTTGGGCAGCTTTGTCATTTTGCTGGTAAAGTGGTTTACGAAAGATTCCACCGGAACGTCGGTGAATATGTGCGACAGCGCGCCGAGCAGCGGGGCGTTGGGGCGGTTCTGTCCCAGCTCTTCCAGCGTGATTTTCGTCGCGTCCACTACGAGCACTTTGGCCTTTGATGTTACTCCGAGGCGGCCGCGCAGCGTCTTCGCGTCTTCGGCGCTGTTGACGAGGTAGACGGCGTCTTCTGTCGAGCCTTCGGTCGGGTTGGCGCTTTCGACCATCGTCGGATCTACGACTACCACTATATTGGGGTTCTGAACGCCGCAGCGGCGGCGTATCGGCGAATCGGAAACTCTGTTGTATGCGCGGATCGGCGCTCCCTGACGTTCCGCGCCGTATTCCGGGAAGGCCTGCACATGCTTGCCCTCTTCAAAAAGCACTTCAGCCAATATCGCGGAGGCGCTTTTCGCACCCTGTCCGCCGCGTCCGTGCCATCTTACTTCAACTGTCTTTTGCATTTGGTACTCCTCCTTAGAGATATAAAAGCTTTTGTCTTCAAATTTTTAAGCCATAAAAAAGGAGCCCTTCCAGATTGAAAGGGCTCCTGACTCGCTTCGGATAAACAGCGCTAAGCGCCGATCCCACGAGGAGGAGCCGCGTTAATAATTATAATTATTATGTTCTGGTTGCTGATGCTTCTTAACATAACATTTCCTCCCTCTCGAAGAATGGGGGAATGATAACATTCATTTTATTTCCTGTCAAACGAAAATAGTAAATGTCTTTGCGCCGTTAAAAGGCGATTCTCAAAATTTATTAAGGCCCAACGCCATAATCATGCCATATTATCCAGGCGTTTCGGAATTTAGGCCTGACAATGCACTGAATTAAAGGTAAATTCGCGGGACGCGCCTGCCGACGCAGCATAAGAATTCGTACGGAAATCTGCCGGAGAGCGCGGAGAGCTCTTCGACGGGAATGTATTCTTCTCCGTCGCGTCCGAGCAGCGTCACGGCGTCGCCCTGGCTGACGCCGGGGATATCGGTGGCGTCTACCATGAGCTGATCCATGCAGATGCGGCCGATTATCTTCGCCCTGCGTCCGCGTATGAGCGTCTCTCCCCTGTTCGAGAGCGAGCGCGGGTAGCCGTCGGCATAGCCCACTGGGATGGTCGCGACGAGCGTCTTTTCACGAACTGTGACGAAGGTTCCGCCGTAGCTGACCGGCACTCCCGCCTCGACCTCTTTCAGATGCGATATCCGGCTTTTTATTTCCATTGCCGGTCTCAGCGCGACGCCTCCGTCGTCCGTTTCGTCCGATGGATAGACGCCGTATAGGGCGATGCCAGGGCGCACGGCCTCAAAATCTCCGTCGCGGTTCCACAGAGAGCCGGCGCTGTTGTTGCAATGGCGCATCGGTATCTTTATCCCCGCCCCTTCGACGGTATGGAGAAATGAGCGAAATTCCGCCATCTGCTTTTTTGTAAAAGCAATATCTTCTTCGTCGGCGCGGGCGAAATGCGTGAAAATGCCTTCGACGCGCAGATTCGGCATTCTGCTGACTTCGATGATATCCGGCAGGCTCTCCCGCGCTCCCCGAAAGCCTATCCGCGTCATCCCGCTGTCTACGGCCAGATGCACCGGAACGGCCTGCCCCGCGGAGATGGCGGCGCGCGAAAGCTCCTTTGCCGACGCGAGAGTGAATATCGTCTGTACGATATTTTTCCCGATTATCATTTCATAATCTTCAGGGAATGTGTGCCCCAATATCAGTATCGGCTTGCTTATCCCGCCGGCGCGCAGTTCGACTGCTTCCGCCGCGTTTGATACGGCGAAGCCCCAAAGCCGCGGCTCTCCCTCTATGGCTCCGGAGACGCGGATCGCCCCGTGACCGTACGCGTCGGCCTTGACGACTGCGATCATTTTCACGCCGCCTCTCAGATTATCTCCGATATTTTTCAGATTCTCCGCGATCGCTTTCAGATCTACGGAGGCGTAGACGCGCTGATGATTTTTCATTACCCTTTCATCCTTTCCTGTCGGCTGCAAGTTACTCTCTGCCGTTCCAGCGGCAGGCTTTCATATCGACGCGGCCGTCCGGCAGGAATGGGACGCCCTCGGCTTTGAGCCTCACGCGGCGCAGCTCCGCATAGAGGCCGCCGGTGATGACGCCGTCCGCCATCACCACGCGCTGCCACGGCAGTCCGTCTGGACAGCGTCTCATCGCCCAGCCGACCTGCCGCGCGGCGCGCGGATTGCCGAGCATACGGGCTATCTGGCTGTATGAGACGACCTTGCCTCGCGGAATCTTCTCAACTATCCGGTAGACGCTGTCAAAAAAAGAATCCAAGAGCGCCCCCGCCCGTTACTTAGCGCAATTCCGCCGTATCTTCTCCGCCATGCGCCGCCCTGCGTCGAATGCGCCGTTCAACTCCGCGGGGAAGACATCTCTCTTCCAGGCGGCCTTTTCCCTCTCGTCCCAGCCGCTCGCCTCGTATCTGGAATAGTCGGAGAACTGGTATGTGTTGAAAGCGCAAATGCGCTCCGGCTTTGTAAATACCCGCTCGACGACGCGCTCGAAGTTGGACAGAGGGCCTTCGCCGCTCTCTCCGAGATACAGCTTCTCCATCATCGGCTCTTTCACATTCATCGTGTATATGACGGCCGTTTCGAGCTTTTTCGGCGCTGTCACGCTGTATTCCCTGTCGTACTGAACGAAGGGGAAAAACAGACGCTCCGAAAAGGCCTGCAAACGCGCGGTTATCGTTCCGAAATATATCGGAGATGCAAAGACGACGCCATCTGCATGAGCCGCCAAATCAAGCAGCTCATATATGCCGTCGCGCCAGCCGCAGCGCCCGAAAGATGCGCCGCCCTTCACCTTGCAGGCGAAGCAGCTTTTGCAGCCTGTGTAATCGATGTCATAGAGGCGAACAGTCTCCGTCTCCGCGCCGCTCTCGCCGGCCCCGCGCGCGAAGCTCGCGCACATGGCCGCCGTGTTCCAGTTTTCGCGCGGCCCGCCGTCAAAAATATAAATCTTCATCCTCCGCCCCTCCAGTCTAAGATGTATTTACTATCATTTCCTTAATGATAATAGCCTCGCCGCGAAAAAAGTTCAAGCGTCCGCGCGCGCTCTTTTTATCAGTTTCGCCGCCTTTGTCCGCGGTTGACATTCCGCGCTTATACAATATAATAGGCAGGCCGTCTTTTGACGGTGCGGCATTGCCGCGCACTGCATAAAGATTCTGTACATCGCGTATCGATGCTACTTGGGAGTATTTCTTCTTACCGCCTGACCCGTATTGCGCGTCACGAGGATATTTGTGCCAGATGCGAACGGGGCGGATAAAATTTCAAGGCGACCGTTGCTTAAACTGCTTAAAAATATGCGCCGGACAGACGCATGTCTGTCGATTCAGCAGCGTGTATCATCTGAGCGGTTGTGGATTTTGCCTGACGCAGCGCGAGTCGCGGAGGCCGAGATTTTTATCTGTTCCTAAAATACAGGAGGTAGTCGTAGATGACTCAGGAAATCAAAGAAAATTTTTCGGATTTTAATTTAAAGCCGGAGCTGCTCAAGGCTCTGGAACGCAAAGGCTTTGAAACGCCCATGCCCGTTCAGACGGCGGCGCTTCAGGACGAAACGCTTATCGACAACGATATGATAGTCCAGGCGAAGACAGGCTCCGGCAAGACGCTCGCATTCGCTCTGCCGCTGCTCAATCAGATAGTAGCCGGCGAAAGAACGCCGCAGGTGATAGTCCTCTCGCCGACACGCGAGCTGGCTCAGCAGACGGCGCGTGAATTCGCGTGGCTCGGCGCGGATCTCGGCGTGCGCGTGGCGACGCTGGTCGGCGGCCTTGACATGGAACGCCAGATAAGGGCGCTGCGCGACGGCGCCAACGTCGTGGTTGGAACGCCGGGGCGTATACTCGACCATCTTCGCCGCGGCACGCTCAAGACCGACGATATCAGGAGCGTCGTGCTTGACGAGGGAGACCACATGCTGGACATGGGTTTCCGCGACGAGATGGAGGCAATTCTGAAAGCGATGGATCATGTGGAGCGCACGTGGCTTTTCTCCGCTACGATGCCCCCTGAAGTGCTTACTCTGTCGAAGCTCTATCTCAACGCGCCTAAGAAAATTTCGCTCGTTTCGGACATAGCCTCGCACAGCGAGATTACTCAAAAAGCCTACATCATACCCTCGCGCAAGCGTTTTGAAGGGCTGACGAATGTGCTGATATGGGAAAATCCCAGCCGTTCGCTGGTATTTTGCGGCACGCGCGCTGAAACTCAGGATATAGCGGATCGCCTCTGCGATATCGGCTTCCGCGCCACGGCGATCCACGGCGATATGAGCCAGCGCGAACGCAACAACGCGCTCTCCGCTCTGCGCGGCGGCCGCGTCTCGATACTTGTCGCGACAGACGTCGCGGCGCGCGGGCTGGATATAGACGCGGTGAGCCACGTCATACAGTACGGGCTGCCGCAGAATCTTGAGGCCTTCGTACACCGCAGCGGCCGCACCGGACGCGCTGGACATGAGGGGAGCAACCTTATACTGCTGACCGCGCGCGAGGCCCGCCAGTTCAAATACATGCTCCAGCAGTCGCACTCAAAGCTCAACCTTGAATGGATACCAGCGCCTGACGCCGCCGAGATAGAGGGACAGGCGAGGGTGCGCTTTGAAAACAACATCATCGAACATGCCCTTGAATCCAACGAATTTGAACCGTGGGCGGAAGAGCTGCTGAAGCGCGACGAAGCGCTGGTGCTCGTCTCAGGCCTGCTTGCGAAAGCCTACGGAGACCAGCCCTCCGGCTATTCGATACGCGATGACGTTCAGTTCGAGATGGACAGGGAGAAGGGACGCCGCGACAGCTCTCAGGCTCCGCGCGGCGACAGGAACGGGGGGCGCAAAGAGCGCTTCAAACGCCCTGAGATGGGCGGCGGCATGTCAATCCAGTTCGCCGTAGGACGCGACGACGGCTGGGAAGTCGGCCCGCTGCTGGGGGCGATATGCCGCAGCCTCGGAGTCGGACGCGAGGATGTGGGCAATATAAAGCTGCGCGATTCCAGCGCGGTAGTGGAGATTTCGCCGCGCGGCGCGGCGCTGGTCGAAGCGCGCAAAGAGCGTCTTGAAAAAGACGGCCTTCCCATATCCGCGATGCGCCAGATCACGCAGGGCGACGGCAGAGGGGCGCGCGGAGATTCAAGGCCGCCGCGCCGCGACGGATACCGCGGACGCGACGGAGAACATGGGAACCGCAGAAGATTCCCCAAATAACTGAAAACCTTTGAACAGCGCGAAGCGAGGCCGTCTCAGATAAGAATGTGGAGACAGCCTCGCCTCTTTTTTGAAAAGGGAGCAATGCCCGATAGCTTTTCCTCTCACTGAGAACCTCTTTTTAACTTCGTAGGGGGCGGGGAGCAGACGGTATTTATGCTCGAAGGACGCATACTTCGGCGGATTTACGTCTACCTCGAATTTGATTTTAATGACTTCGTTCTTTGCCGCGCTTCCGGCAAACTGCATATACGGCTTCTGGAATAATGCCGTAATAAGAGAGCGCGTATTCAAAAGAAATATATGATGGGGCATAGATACTTCCGGCGAGCAGATGGGCTGAGGCAGTTCTGTCCGTTTCATACAAGCCCTTAATGACCTGAAAACATTCACCTTTCTGAACCATCCGTGAAAGCTTCGACTTCGGAGAGGCGTAACCTTTAAGTTCTTCAAGCATCATCGCAGTAGTTTTTATCATATTTTCACCTCATAGTACAGTTATATGCAACTACATGGTGGAAATCAAGCTTTTTTATCACAGCCGGGGGATGCAGCTGCCCTGTACTCAATGTCGCTTTGCCTGGCACGCGTGAGGCGATTTTAGCTCTTCTTTCTGGTATCATTATGCGTGGAAGTTAAAAAAGCG
>JAUNJZ010000036.1 GCA_030533085.1 Synergistaceae bacterium | reverse complement strand
TGGTGACATTATCTCAGAACATTTATGGGGTGACATTATCACAGACTAACAACAAAGAAATAACAACTACTTGACCAAAAGCTGATATGGCTGTATTATAACCCCTGTCGTACGGGATGTAGCGCAGTCTGGCTAGCGTACCTGCATGGGGTGCAGGTGGTCGGAGGTTCGAATCCTCTCATCCCGACCAGAAATTACAAGGGTCTTTGGAGTTATCCGAAGACCCTTTTTGTGATTTGAAATGAAGCCGCAACGGGGGAAATTCAGCGCGGCGGATCGGCGGGAAAAGAAAAATTCCCTAAGCGCCGTGGCGAAGGGAATTAATTTAATGCTGTGTTAAAGAATAATGGACGTTAAACCTACTTCTGGTTTACGGCTTCCTTCAGGGCTTTTCCGGCGCGGAATACGGGTACGTTTTTGGCTGGAATTTCGATGATTTTCTTCGGATCCTGGGGGTTGCGTCCCTGGCGTGCAGCCCTCTTCTGGACTTCAAATGTGCCGAATCCTACGATCTGCACCTTTTCTTCTTTCTGAAGCGCCGCGTAGATATCGTTGAATACGGCTTCCACAACTTCAGCCGCCTTCTTCTTTGTGATACCCTCTACTTCTTTGGCCACAGTGTTGATGAGGTCTGTCTTTGTCACTTCAATGCCACCTCCGTTCAAGATTGGCGCCGTATTTACACGGCACATTGCATTTATACCGATAAATTGCCGTTACGTCAAGTGGCAAAGGCGAAAAAACTTGTCTGGCAGGGATTTTTTCGCCTTTATTCCTTATTTCTCATAAAGATCTTTATCGGAACGCCCGAAAAGTCTGCCATGTCGCGCAGCAGATTCTCCAGATGACGCCGGAAGTTCTTCGACGACAGCTCGGAGTTGTTGACGAAGAAGACGAAGGCCGGCGGCGCGCCGTCCGCCTGCGTGCAGTAGTAGACCTTGAGGCTGTGTCCCTTGCCGTCTCCCGGCATACGGTCAAATACGAGCACTTCCTTGACCAGTCTGTTCAGCTCGGAGGTGGCTATGCGGCGGCGGCGGTTTTCTTCCACTTTGAGTATCAGCTCCGGAAGTTTTCCAAGGCTGCGCCCCGAAAGGGCGGAGATGAAGACGCGCGGGGCGTGGGAGGCGAAGGGAAGCTCTTCCAGCAGCTTTTTCGTCATCACGTCGCCGATTTTTTCTTCGCGCGGCGCAAGATCCCATTTATTGACGACGATGATCAGCCCTTTGCCGCGTTCGAGCACCTGTCCGATGAGCCGCTTGTCCTGCTCCGTGACCGGATCCTGCGCGTCCAGCAGTACGAGGGCGACGTGGCAGCGGTCTATAGCCTGATATGTGCGGACGTTGGAGTAGTATTCCAGCGCTGAGTTGACCCTGCTTTTGCGGCGCAGCCCCGCGGTGTCGAGGAAGCGGAATTTCTTGCCGTTCAGCTCCACCACAGAGTCCACGACGTCGCGCGTCGTTCCGGCGATGTCGCTGACCATCGAGCGTTCTTCTCCGGCGAAGGCGTTGAGGAGGCTTGATTTTCCGACGTTGGGACGGCCTACGAGGGTGACGCGGATCTCGTCGTCGTTTTCTTTAAATTCCTCCGATTCAAATTTCGCGACGACGAAATCAAGCATTTCGTCGAAGCCGACGTTGTGTTCCGCGCTGGCCGCTACGACCTCGTCAAAGCCAAGACCGTAGGCCTCGCCGAGCATCGTATCTTCCTGTCTGGCGTTGTCCAGCTTGTTCATTACGACGACGACAGGCTTGCCGCTTTTGCGCAGCTTGTGAGCTATCTCCTCGTCCATCGGAGTGACGCCGGCGCGCCCGTCTAGGACGAAGATTATCACGCTGCTCTCGTCCACCGCCAGGTCGACCTGCTTTTCTATCAGCTCCATGAAGGGATGTTCCGTCTCTGATTTTATTCCGCCGGTATCGACGATATAAAATTTCTTGCCACCCCATTCCGTTTCTCCGTAGAGGCGATCCCGCGTCACTCCCGGCTGGTCGTCCACTATCGCGGCCCTTTTCCCCAGTACGCGGTTGAATATTGATGATTTGCCGACGTTCGGCCTGCCGACAATCGCAGCTATAGCCATTTCGTTCCCACTCTCTTTTGTCAGTTTTTAAAGCTGTGAATCGGGGCCGGTATCCTTCCTCCGCGATTCACAAAGGCGGAGCAGTCGAATCTGTTGACCTGCATTATCGGCGCGTAGCCCAGCAGTCCGCCGAATGTCACGGTCTCCCCCGCCGTTTTCCCGCAGACCGGTATTATGCGCACGGCCGTGGTCTTATTATTTATCATGCCTATCGCCATTTCATCAGCAATGATGCCTGATATCGTTTCGGCCGGCGTATCGCCGGGTATGGCTATCATGTCGAGGCCGACGGAGCAGACGCAGGTCATCGCCTCAAGCTTGTCGAGCGTCAGCGCTCCGGCCTCGACAGCCTCTATCATGCCATGGTCTTCGCTCACGGGGATGAAGGCCCCGCTGAGGCCGCCGACGTATGAAGAGGCCATCACGCCCCCCTTTTTGACGTTGTCGTTCAGTATCGCCAGAGCCGCGGTCGTTCCCGGCGCTCCTGCATGTTCCAGCCCCATCTGCTGCAATATTTCGGCGACGCTGTCCCCGACCGCCGGCGTCGGCGCGAGGGAGAGGTCTATTATTCCGAACGGAACGCCGAGACGTTCCGCGGCTTCGCGCGCGACGAGCTGTCCTACGCGGGTTATTTTGAAGGCCGTTTTCTTGACCATTTCGCAGAGCGTTTCAAAGTCCGCGCCGCGAACCTCTTCCAGCGCGCGTTTTACGACGCCGGGGCCGCTTACGCCGACATTTATCGCGCAGTCGCGCTCGCCGGTTCCGTGGAATGCTCCGGCCATGAACGGGTTGTCCTCCACCGCGTTGCAGAACACTACGAATTTGGCGCAGCCCAGCGAATCTTTATCTCTTGTCCTGTAGGCCGTCTCTTTTATGACGCCGCCCATATCCTTCACCGCGTCCATGTTGATGCCGGAGCGGCTTGAGCCGAGGTTTATCGACGAGCATACCCGTTCCGTGACGGACAGTGCCTCGGGAACGGAGTCTATCAGACGCCGGTCTGAGGCGGAGGTTCCCTTCTGAACCAGCGCGGAGAAGCCTCCGATGAAGTTTACTCCGACCTCTTTGGCGGCGCGGTCCATCGTAGCGGCGATTTCAACGTAGCTGTCGGTACGGCAGGCGGCGGCGGCAATGGCTATTGGTGTGACGGATATCCTTTTGTTGACAACGGGGACTCCGAATTCCATAGATATCTCATCTCCGACACGCACAAGGTCTTTCGCGGATGTCGTTATCCTGTCGTATATTCTGCCGCAGAATTTTTCAATGTCGGGATCCGCGCAGTCCAGAATGTTTATACCCATGGTGATGGTACGAACGTCCAGATTTTCCTCGCAGATCATCTCTGTCGTTTTGCGGGCCTCTGATCTGGTAATCATTTCAAGCCCCTATATCCTGTGCATGCTTTCAAATATCTCTTCGCGCTGGAACTTTATCATCAGCCCTATCTCCTCGCCCAGCTCCTTCAGCCCGCCGGCCATTTCTCCGGGGGTGCAGGTGCAGTTGCTGATGTCGATGATCATCAGCATGTCGAAGTAGCCTTTGACTATCGTCTGCGAAATTTCCAGGACGTTCGCGTTTTTTCCCGCAAGGTAGGTGCAGACGCTGGCTATGATTCCGACCTTATCTTTCCCCAACACTGTAACTATCGCTTTCATTCTTTCCATACCTCCAAAATTATTTTTTCGCAGCTCTTTCTGCGCGCTCCGCGGCCGCGTCCCTAATCAAGATATAATAATACAGAGGGAAAAGCTTTTCCAGCCCTCGATATGTCAAAAGAGGGGCTTAATATTTCTTTCAATATGCGAAATTGTTTGCCCCGTACCCATATTTCATTTTCTTTTTCATCCGATATCCAGTATTCCAGCCCGCGCTCCTCCAGCTTTCGGGAGAGCGGCGCGCCTCCGCCGCGCGGCATGCTTATTTTTATCATCGGAGTGTATGGGGGCAGCTCCCATTCTTCGCGCTCTTTAAGCTCTCTGCGCCAGAAATATTTCCATCCGCGGCGCAGCCCCTCCTGCCAGCCCTTTCCCGGACGGCGGCTCTGGATCACTATTTTTCTCTCCGAACCGCCGCGCCACATGGATTCCCATATCATTCCATAGGCTCGCGCCTTCGCGTCGTATTCGGCGGAGCGCGTCTCCGCGTCTGCGTCTATCCATCCGATGAGGGCCGGCGACAGTCCGTCGCAGAGCGAGAGTAATTTTCTCGTTCCTATGATCAGCGCTCCGCCGGGATATTTTTCCGTAAGCTCCTCGGCGGAGGGGAGCTTTTCTTCGCGGCTCTGAAAAAGAAGTACGTTCTTATAGCGCTCGCGCAGCGCTCCGCTGACCCGTTCGTACAGCGCTTCGAGGCCTGGGCGCGAGCCGCGGAGCAGCGTGCCGCCGCAGTTTGGGCAGAGTTCCGGTATCGCGCGCCGGGAACCGCAGGATATACAGCTTAGGCAGTGTTTTTTCTCTTCCCAGCGCATGATGGAGCCGCAGCGCTCGCAGCGCAGCGCGCCGCCGCATTCGTCGCAGGATATCTCTCCGGCGTAGCCTTTGCGGTCGAGCAGCCAGAAGGCCCATTTCCCCTCGCGGCGGACCTCTGACGTCTCGCGTATGAGCGGTGAGCTGATCGGCAGCCTGTCGCGCAGGGAGGCGACCTCCGATGACGAGGCCTCTTTAACGCTGACGAATATGAGGCGGCTTTCGTTGTTTTTTTCAAGGCATTCCGGCTCGGCGCGCAGATAGCCTTTCGACGAGGGCATCATGCCGCCGAGGATGAAGCGAGCGCCGCAGAAGATAGCGCGCATGCCGAGCAGGGGGCGCAGGTGAAATACGGGGTGGCTCTGCGTCCGCCACCCTCCCTGATTTTCCTCGTCCATGATTATCGACGAAAGCCCCGCGAGCGGCACGAAGGCAGCCCCCGGAGGGCCGACGATGAAGCGTATATTTCCCTCGCGGGCGCATTTCCACAGCTTCCACTGCCTGGCCGGGCTTTCCGGCCAAAGCGCCCCATCCGCGCGCAGGCCGGAAGGGAGGGATTCCCAGAAGGCGGCGGCCATTTTGACTTCGGGAAAAAGCGCTAAAGATGAGCGCGGCGACTGCTCTATCGCGTCGCGGTAGCGCTCCCAGCGCATTCTACAGTCCGCGCTGTAAACATCCTCCGCGCTGAATTTTTCTCCGCCGCCGTCGAATCGAGGAAGCGGGGGGAGCTTTTCATCGGTGAAAAATTTCGACGGCAGCAGGCTCTTCATCGCAAAGCCGGCGCCGATGAACCATGTCTCGCCGAACCACTTCACAAGCCGCCACAGTTCGGCGGGAAGCGGCGCTTCGTCGTCTATGACGCTGCTGAGCGGCCTGGTCTTTTCTATATCGAAATCTCCGGCCGGGGCCTCCACGGTAACGGCGACGCGCCTTCCGCGCCCCAGCGGCGCGGATACGCGAAGACCTTCAGGCAGCGCCCTTTCACAGCTATAGGAAAGCGGCGTCCACCATGGAGCCGGAAAGAGGCACTGAACCAACGGCATTATTATCTTTTGACGCGCGCCGCGACCAAGTCGAGCAGGCGTTCCGCCGACTCGTCTTTAGAGCCGGAAAAATGTATCCTATCGCCGCCGCGCTCAATTATAGTTATTATATTTGTATCCACCGCGAAGCCCGCCCCTGGGGCGAGAACGTCGTTCGATACGATTATATCAAGATTTTTCTCCGCCATCTTTTTCTGCGCGTTTTCAATCACATTGCGCGTTTCGGCGGCAAAGCCGACAAGTATCTGTCCCGGCCGCTTGCGCTTTCCCAGCTCCGCCGCTATGTCGCGGTTCTGCACCAGCTCAAGGGTAAGCCCTGGGGAGCTTCCGCGCTTTATCTTCTCCTCCGCGCGCAGCGCGCATCTGTAATCGCCGACGGCAGCGGCCTTTACGATGATATCCGCCTTTTCGGCCAACGCCATGCAGATCTCGTACATCTCGTCGGCGCTCGTCACATCGATTATATCAATACCGGCCGGCCGGCGCAGCGCCGAGGGGCCTGTGACAAGCGTGACGCGCGCCCCGCGCCGCCACGCCGCCTGAGCTATCGCGTATCCCATCCTGCCGCTGCTCGGATTGCTGATGAAGCGCACGGGGTCTATATATTCATGCGTCGGCCCGGCGGTCACCACAACGTGAAGCCCGGCAAAATCCTTCTTCGGGCAGAGCTCCCGCATGACGTAATCGTTGACGACCTCGACCGACGGCAGGCGCCCCTTCCCCTCGTAGCCGCAGGCCAGCGCCCCTCTGTCGGGATCGACTACGACCGCGCCGCGTTCCTTTATTATTCTTATATTTTCCTGAACCGCGCCGTTTTCCAGCATATTGCAGTTCATCGCCGGAAAGAGCAGCAGCGGGCGGCGGTTAGCGAGCAGCGCGGCTCCCAGCAGCGTGGAGCCGTCCCCCTGCGCGCACACGCGCAGCGCATTCGCGGTGCAGGGGGCTATCACAAATATGTCGGCCCATTCAGTGAGCGAGATGTGCGGTATCTTCCAGCCGTATTCGGCGGAAAGAAAGTCGCCTTCGCGCCAGACGCGGCGTTTGCTCAGCGTGGAGAGTACCATCGGGCTGACAAACTCTTCCGCGGCCTTCGTCATTATCGTCTCGACCTCGCAGCCCATCTTCACCCAGCCGCGCAGAAGCTCGGGAGCCTTATAAGCGGCTATGCCGCCGCTTATGCCGAAGAGTATCTTTTTATTATGCGGCAGGCTCATTTTCTGCCTTGGGGAGCGGGTCGATTATCTTGTATGATATCTTCCCATCCGTAACGTCGTTGACCGCCCTTGAGATATACTTTTCGTCGCTCGTCGCGTCATGCCGTTCGCTGAGCTCGCGCGCGCGCGCCGCTATAACGAGCGTAAGTATATATTTATTGGGAATATCCCTCTCTTTGTAAATCTTTTCCAGATCCATGTAAATCATATTGTTTCCTCCCTGTAGCTTTTCACAATTTTTATAAATTCTTCCGCCGCCCTTTCGGCGACGTCGTTGACGATTATATAATCGTAGCTGTCCGCGCAGTCCAGCTCGCCGGCGGCGTTCCTTATCCGCAGCGCCTGTTCCTCATCCGATTCGCTGTTCCGCCCTCTGAGACGGCGGTTCAACTCTTCCATCGACGGAGGCTTGACAAAAATGCTGACCGCCTCCGGCATGTTTTTCTTGACGATAAAGGCTCCCTGAACGTCTATTTCAAGCACGATATCCGTACCGGCTTCAAGCGTCTTTTCCACAAAATCCCGCCTGGTGCCGTAGAGATGGCCGTGTACCCTCGCGTATTCGAGAAAGGCGCCGGCCTTTATCATGCTGCGGAATTCATCCTCGGAGATGAAATAATAGCTCTCCCCCTCTTTATCGGAGTTCGGTCTGGGGCTTCGCGTCGTGCATGAGACGGAATATTTTATATTGGACAGCCGCCCCAGAGCCAGCTTGAGAACCGTTCCCTTCCCCACTCCGGCGGGGCCGGAAAAGATAAAAAGAGTACCCCTCATTCCCGTTCCTCCTCTCCCTCAAAGCGGGTGGTTATCGTCTCGGGCTGTATCGCGGAGAGGAGAACGTGGCGGCTGTCCATGATAAGGATCGCCCGCGTCTTTCTCCCCTGCGTCACATCCACCAGCAGCCCTGCCTCGCGCGCCTCGTCCTTCAGCCTGCGTATCGGGGCGGAATCAGGGCTTATCACCGCTACGACGCGCTCCGCCACTACCATATTGCCGAATCCTACATGAACCAGTTTATACGCCATGGCTCTATTCCAGATTCTGTATCTGCTCGCGGATACGCTCGATACAGGCCTTGGCCTCTACCGCGAGCCAGCGTATTCCGGCGTCGGCTATCTTGGAATCGAGAGTGTTGACCTCGCGGTTCATCTCCTGAATTATAAAGTCCAGCTTGCGCCCGGAGCTTTCCGCCTCGTCTCCCGTCGCGCGGAATTTGGCGGTATGGCTCCTGAGACGGGCCAGCTCCTCCGCCACGTCCCATTTATCGCTTAGCAGCACTATCTCCTGCATATAACGCTGTTCCTCAAGCTTTTCGCCGATCTTTTCCAGCATTTCGCCTACCCGCGTCTTCATCGCCGCGAAGGCGGCGTCCCGCGTCGGCAGCCATTTTTCCTCTATTTCGGCGGTCAGCCTTTCCAACTCCGCCAAATGCGTCATCAGCTCTTCGCGAAGATGCCCCCCCTCAGTCTCGCGCATCTTCTGCCACGAGGCGGCGCAGTCGGCAAGCAGGCTCTCAAAGAGGGACTCTAAATTCCGCTGATCCTCCTCTTCGTCAAATCTGGGCAGGTCGAGCACGCCGGGGAAGGCGGCGACCTCCTCCACGTTGACGTTGAGCGACAATCCAAGCTCGCGGCGCACCTTCGTCAGCTCGCCGCAATAGGAGAGCAGGACGTCTTTGTTGAGCCTTCCCGTCTTAAAGGCCTGCGCCCATAAGACCTCCATCCTGAGCTGAAGCTTGCCGCGGCGGAAAAGCTTCCTCAGCTTCTGATGAAACCACGGTTCCCAGCCGCCAAATTCGCGCGGGAGGCGCACCGATATTTCCTGATAACGATGATTCACGCTCGAAAGCTCAAGGCTGAGCGTCCCCCACCTGGTCTGAAGCTGGGAACGGCTGAAGCCGGTCATGCTTACGTACATGGAACCCCACCCTTTGAAACATTTTTCGTAACCTTATTATAATATATCCTTTTTGGGGCTTTGCGCAACTTCAGATTCAAATATTTCTTTTATCTCCGCCAGCAGCTCGTCAAAACCGCGGCGGTCAAGGGCGCAGACGCACACGACGCGCTCTCCGCGCGCGCGCAGCTCCACAGCGACGGACTCCGCCGCCTCCCCGCTCTTGTCGATTTTGTTGAGGACGACGACGCGCGGCAACCCCTCAGCCCCAAGGCCGCGCAGCGTATCCAGAACTATATCCAGCGTCTCGACCGGATCCTTGTCCGAAGAGTCGAGCACCAGCAGCAGAAGGTCGGCGTTCGCCGCCTCCTCAAGCGTAGCGCGGAAGGCCGCAATCAGCTCCGGCGGCAGCTTCCTGATAAAACCGACAGTGTCGGAGAGCAGAAAAGAGCCGCCGTCGCGATAAGCTATCCTGCGAACCACAGTGTCAAGCGTGGAAAAGAGCTGATCCTTCGCGACGATACCGGCGTCCTTTGAAAGCGCCCGCAGCAGCGTTGACTTTCCGCTGTTCGTATAACCGACAAGCGCGGCGAGCGGGACTCCCTCCCGCCGTCTTCTGTCGCGCCGTTCCTCGCGCCGCCTGCGCACATCCTCAAGCCGCCGCGAGATGCTCTTCATGCGCCTGTCCAGCTTGCGGCGGTGGCGCTCAAATTCGGTCTCCCCCGGGCCGCGCGTGCCTATTCCCCCGCCGGTGCGCGACATCTGATGTCCCAGCCCCTTCAGGCTCGGGATCTCATAACGGTACTGAGCCAGCTCGACCTGTAACTTCGCCTCCGCCGTGTGGGCGCGGCTCTCAAATATCTTCATTATCACGAAGGCGCGATCCCAGACAAAAAGCCCCGTCAGCTTTTGCAGGTTGCTCTTCTGCGTCGGCGTGAGAAAATCGTCCACGACCAGATGAGTTATTTCATTCGGCTCCGCGTATTCTTTGATCTCCTGAGCCTTGCCGCCTCCCAGAAAGGAGGCGGGGTCAGGCATACGGCGCTTTTGGAGCACGCGCGCGGCTACCGGTACTTCTATATTTTTCAGCAGCAATATCAGCTCGTCAAGCGAAGCCTCCGTCTCTCCGCCGTCGTCAAGGGCGGCGACTACCGCCAGAGGCGGCTTCGAGGAAAGATCTATCGTATTTCTTTTCTGCCTGCTCAACGCTTCCGCTGCCTCTCAAACTCCACGGCGAGCGACGCTACAGCATCCGCCGCCTCTTCGGCGCTCATGTCGCTGCTGTCTATTATGATACAGCCCTGCGCCGGGCGCAGCGGAGCTATTTCGCGCGTCATGTCGTAGCGGTCGCGCTCCTTCACCTGCTTGAGAATATCATCGTAATCCGCCTCTTCGCCCCTCTCCAGACGTTCCTTATACCTGCGCCGCGCCCGCTCCTCCGCATCTGCCGTGAGAAATATTTTCAGCTCAGCGTCGGGAAAGACGACAGTGCCCATATCGCGTCCGTCCGCTACAAGCCCGCGCGCCGCCTGGGCGCGCTGTAGTCCCGTCAGCGCGTCGCGCACCTCCGGCCTCGCGGCGTATGCGGAAACTATTCCGTCCACCAGCGCGCTGCGTATCTCCGCCGTGACGTCGACGCCGTCCGCTGAGATCGTGCCGCGGCCAACCTCAAGGCGCAGATCCTTCAGCCTCTCCGAAACGCGCTCTCCATCATCGGGCATTATATGCTCCTCATGGAGCTTTAACGCAATCGCCCTGTAAAGCGCCCCGGTATCGAGATAGGGAACGCCGATCCTTTCCGCGACGGCGCGGGCGACCGTGCTCTTTCCAGCTCCGGCAGGGCCGTCTATCGCGACTACGATTCTTTTATCTTCCGTTTTATCTTCCATAATCCGCACTGTCCCTTTTTCAGTAAACGATGATTAAACGGCGTTCATATTATATAAACGCCGCGGCCCCAGCCCCGCCTGTGAGGCGGAGGAGGCGCAAGTAAGCGGCTCCGTTATCTTCTCGCCGCTCCTACAAGCTCTGAAAGAGCGCCAGCCCCATAATCGGCGACAAAGCGCGGCAGCCCGTCGCAGATAGCGGCGGCGGCCGTAATATCGTAGAAGAAGGCGCTTCCGACCTCAACCGCCGAAGCGCCGGCCAGAATCATCGCCATACAGTCGGAGGCGTTCGAGACGCCGCCGCAGCCGACTATCGGGATAGAAACCGCGCCGGATACCTGCCAGAGCAGGCGTAGCGCCAGCGGGAATATCGCCGGGCCGGAAAGCCCAGCGACGACGCGCTCAAAGGCAGGCTTGCCCTTCGTCATATCCATCGCCATTCCGAGCCACGTATTGGCGCAGACTATAGCGTCCGCCCCCTCCCCCTCTATCGCGCGCGCCACGGCTGCCGGGTCGGCGGCCTGCGGCGTCATCTTCACCCACAGAGGGGCGCGCCACACGCTCCGCGCCGCGCGAACAGCCTCGGCGGCCGCGGAGGGAAGCGTCCCCCACGCCATGCCGTCTCCGTCGACATTCGGACAGGAAATATTCAGCTCCGCCGCCGCTATCCCCGGCACGTCGCTCAATATGCGCAGCGTCTCCCGCGTCTCCGCCGGACGCTCCATCACCACATTGGCAATAACCGGACATGGAGCCTCTTTTACAAGCCGCCCGTATTTCGCGGCAAACTCCTTCGCGCCGCAATTTTGCAGCCCGATGCTGTTCAGCAGGCCGGAGGGCGTCTCCCAGATGCGGACGCCGCCGTTGCCGCGCCTCGGCTCCAGACTGATCGCCTTCGTACAGAGCGCCCCAACGCCGTCGAGCTTCCCCCCGCGCCAGAATGCCTCCTCATAGGGCCAGACGCCGGAAGCCGGTATCACCGGAGTTGAAAGCGCCAGCGCTCCAACCTTAACGGATATATCAGTCGTCATTTAATTCCACCTCATCCGCCCTGAAAAGAGACTGATCCACGCAAATGCGCCTGGCTCCGCCTGACGTCTCCACAACGCAGCCCATACAGCCTCCGTAGCCGCAGGCCATGCGCCTGTCCAGACTGAAATAGAGGCTCTGCGGCGACGCCTCGCAGTGACGCAGCATCGCGCGCAAAAATCCTGTCGGGCCGCAGCACCATACCTGTTCATCCCCGCCGTGAGGGCGCGGCAGCGCCTTGAATATCGAATCGCCCTCTCCAAAGCTGCCGTCGTCGGTGAATATCTTCGCGCCGGCGTCTATCGACAGGATATGTTCCGCGAATTTTTCATAGCCTCGCCCCGGCATACCCACGTAGAGGCTGCTGTTTCGCGGCGACTGCTTTTTCGCCAGCAAAAAACCGGCGATCCCCACGCCGCCCCCGGCCATGATCACCGGGCCGTGATCCTGAGGATAGGGCACGCCGAGAAAGGCGCGTATTTTCAGCCGCGTCCCCTCCTTTACCCGGCTCAGCAGCTCAGTGCCGCGCCCCGCCGTCATATAACAGACGGAAACTTCGCCGCGCTCCGGAGCCGCGTCCGCCGCCTCGAAGGGACGTCCCAGCATATGCCCCCCGTCAGAGGAGGGGAAAACCATCAGGCACTGCCCCGCCTTCGCCTCCCGCGCGGCCTCCGGCGCCTCGAAGGTCATCCAGAAGATACGCTCGCTCAGCTTTGTATTTTTTACCACGGGAACGATATAATCCTTTACCTCCCGCGCGCAGCCGCAATTCGTCACAGACATTCCCCGCTTTCACAATACGCGATTTCACTGATACAATATTGACGTTCATTACCAAGAATATTTTACCATCTAAGAGCCAATAAACAGGGGGCGACAGAAAATGAATTTCAAAGCATTACTAAAAAGCGCGCGGGGTGAAGAGCCGTGCGATCTGCTCTTCAAAAACGCGGCATTCGCGAACCTATGCACGATGGAGTACGAACGCGGCGACATCGCCGTAAAAGATGGCATCATCATCGGCATCGGGGAGGGTTACGAGGCGAAAGAAAGCGTCGACTGCGAGGGGCGGCTACTGTTGCCCGGCTTCATTGAAGGACACATGCACGTCGAAAGCACCTTCATGACGCCGCGCAGCCTCGCGGCGGCCATATCCCCGCTCGGAACGACGACCGTAATGCCCGACCCGCACGAAATAGCCAACACATGCGGCGTAGAGGGGATAAGATTCATGCGCCGCGAAAGCGACGGACTGCCTGTGGACTTCTTCTACGGAGCGCCGTCATGCGTTCCCGCGTCGGCGCAGGAAACGCCGTTTGAGGAGATAGAGGCCGAAGAGATAAAAAAACTCCTCGCCGACGGCACATGCGCGCATCTCGGCGAAATGATGAACTTTCCCGGCGTATGCCTCGGCGACGACAAAGTCTGGGCAAAGCTAGACGCGGCGCGCGGCCTCGTAATAACCGGCCACGCGCCGCGTCTGAAGGGAAAAGAGCTTGCGGCCTACCTGCTCGGCGGTATAAGCTCCGACCACGAATGCAGCTGCGAGGAGGAGGCGCTGGAAAAGCTGCGCCGCGGCATGTACCTCATGATCCGGCAGGGGGCGACGGCGCGAAACCTCAGCGCGCTCGCGCCGCTGCTTGTCAAAAATCCAGCCTTCGCGACGCGCTGCCTGACCGTCAGCGACGACATAAACCCCATATTCATGCTCCGGCGCGGACATCTCGACGGCTGCCTGCGCGAACTGATAGAATGCGGCGTCGAGCCGCTAGCCGCGCTGCGCACAGTCACGCTCACCCCCGCAGAATACTTCCGCCTAGACGACCGCGGCATGATAGCTCCAGGCAAAATCGCCGACATCGTCATGACGGATACCCTCGACGAAAAATTCCGCGTCCTGAAAGTGTGGAAACGCGGGAAGCTCGTCGCGGAAGATGGGCGCACGCTGGAAAAGATAACTCCGGCCGTCCTCTCCGCGCTCCCCGGCTACAGCGGCGAGGCGCGCACGCCGACGGCCGAAGAGCTGCGTGTAAAAATAGAAAATCCCGAGGCAATGATAAACGTCATAGGCGTAATACCGGAACAGGTAGTCACAGAGACGCTGCAAATGCCGCCGACGAACATCGGCGGATTCGCCTGCGCCGACGCTGAACGTGGCCTCGCAAAAATGGCCGTCGTCGAGAAAAACCGCGGCACGGGGCGCTTTGCAGTAGGCTTCATACACGGCTTCGGCCTAACCCGCGGCGCGGTCGCCTCCTCCGTCGCCCACGACGCGCACAACTTCACCTGCGCCGGCATGGACGACCTCTCAATGTCCGCGGCGCTGCGCGAACTGGCGCGCATAGGCGGCGGCATCGTCGTCGCCGACGGAGAAAAAATACTCGCGGAAATCAAGCTGCCGGTCGGCGGCCTGATGAGCCTCCTATCCGTCGGTGAGGGCAAAGCGAAGCTGGAAGAGCTGGCGGCGGCGCGCGACGCTCTCGGCTGCTCTAACGAACACGCCTTCATGCAGCTCAGCTTCATGTCGCTCTCCGTAATACCGGAGCTGAAACTGACGGACAAAGGCTATTTCGACATATCCGGCTGCGGCGTCATGCCGCTTTTTGTGCGTTAAATACGGTTGCTTATTATCAAAAGAAGCGGTATAATTTAAAACAGTTTTAGATAACAATAACCGCCGCAAATTACGGCCATCTTACGGAACAAAGACGTAAGGGCGGAGGTTATAACGACTAAATGCCGCCAGAGGCATAAAAACAGGGAGGAATTACAACATGGAAGCCTACACGGAACCCTACGGCCTGCTCAGCAAAAAGACCATCGACATAGCGCAGGCCCTCAAAAGTCTGCAAGAGGAGCTGGAAGCCATCGACTACTACAACCAGCGCATCAACACCTGCACCAACGAAGATCTCAAACGCATAATGGCGCACAACCGCGACGAAGAGATCGAACATTCGGCGATGCTCGTCGGTTGGCTCAAAGTCTACATGAACGGCTGGGACAAACAGCTCGTTGACTACGTGACGAACTCCGAGGCCGGAAGCATGGGCGCGGACAAAGACGCCGAAGAACACTACGGCGCGGCGTACAATCAGGACCTCAACATCGGTCAGCTATAAAATTAAAGGCAGGAAAGGAGCATAAACCATGGATTTTCTTAAAAGATCATTAGCGCCTATCACGGAACAGGCATGGGTAGAGATAGATCAGCAGGCTAAAGAGGTGCTTCGCGGAGTGCTCGCCGGACGCAGAGTGACGGAAGTCTCCGACCCGCAGGGCTGGAAATGCGATTCCATCTCCGAAGGGACGCTTACGCTCGTCGAAGAATCGCCTGTAGAGGGCGTCAACTACGGAATCCGCGACGTGCTGCCGCTGGTAGAAATCCGCGTCCCCTTCTCCCTCTCGATGTGGGAGCTTGACGACATCTCCCGCGGAAGCAGAACAACGGACTTTACCCCCTTACAGGAAGCGGCCCGTCAGGCGGCTCTCTTTGAGGACACCGCCGTATTCCAGGGGCTTGAAGAGGCCGGCATACTCGGCATAGAGCTGGAAGCGGACAACGAGCCGATAGAATTCTCGCTTAACGACGAGGCGCTCATCAACGCCGTCTACAACGCCACGCAAGCTCTCTCAGCGCGCAACGTCGGCGGCCCATACGCCCTCGTCTGCTCAAAAGAGGTATGGGCGAAGATACGCACATCAAACGCCAGCTACCCGCTCAGAAAGAGCCTCTCTCAGATAGTTGACAAAATCGTCCTCACTCCGCAATACGACACAAACTTCGTCGCCTCGATGCGCGGCGGAGACAGCGAGCTGGTGATAGGACAGGACTTCTCGATCGGCTACCAGTCGCACACGCCGACAGAGGTCAACTTCTACATCACGGAGAGCTTCACCTTCCGCGTCCTCACCCCCGAGGCCTTCGTAGAGCTCAAACTGAACAAATAACGCGAAAAGAAAATATCTATCGCGGTAATTAAAAAGGAGGCCGCAAGGCCTCCTTTTTACTGATTCATCTTTTCTCTGCTTTCCAGATACTTTTCCCAGTCCGCGTTGAACTGCTCTATCCCCTTTGCCGTCAGCGGATGATTGAAGAGCATTTGCAGCAGCTTAAACGGAACCGTCGCGTAATGCGCGCCGGCCTTCGCGCATTCCAGCACATGGGCGGGGTGGCGCAGGCTGGCCGCTATCACCTTTGTATTCAGCCCATAGAGGCCGAATATCTCCACAACGTCGTAGATAAGCTTGATTCCGTCCTCTCCGATGTCGTCAAGGCGGCCGACGAAGGGGCTGACATAGCTCGCGCCGGCGGCCGCCGCAAGCAATGCCTGATTCGCGGTGAATACCAGCGTCACATTTGTCTTTATCCCGCGCGCGGACAGCTCGCTCACCGCCCCCAGCCCCTCCGGGCAGAGCGGAACCTTTACGACGACCTGCGGATGTATCTTCGCTATTTCAAGCGCCTCCTCAACAAGTTTTTCTTTCTCAAGAGAGAGCGCCTCCGCGCTGACCGGGCCATTCACCAGCTCGGCTATCTCGCGCACGCGGCTGTGAAAGTCGATGCCTCCCTCCCTGGAGACAAGCGTCGGATTGGTCGTAACCCCCGATATAACTCCCCATGAGCAGGCTCTCTTCACCTCGTCAAGATTTGCCGTATCAAGGAAAAACTTCATTTACAGGACTTCCCTTCAAAATATGATTTTGGAACATTATAAAAACGCCGATAAAACGACGTCAGCACACAAGCGCCGCAAAGGCGCGGCCTACCGTATGGCTGAGACGAAAGGGAGAGACTGCCGCTACTCAGCGCCGCTCATCTTCTGCATTTCGCGCTTCTGGCGGTTCATCTCCGCCACCTCGCGGCTCAACGTAAAGCTGAGGATGACGCGAAGCAGCACGATGACGGAAAGCACGATCACACCTTGCACATCCGGGTTGCTTATAGTGCCTATGATATCCGCCGCCATCAGGAATTGCAGCCCCAGCATCAGCGTGTCTTCAAATGAAAGGCGCACCTGTATCCACTCGTCGCGCGCCGGCTTTGAATGGTCTATCCGATGCCGGCCGATCACCTTTACGCCGCGAGTAATCGCCACCGCTACGCCGCCTATAATTATCAGTATGCTTATAAATTCTATCACCGCGCAGGCGTATTCGGCGAATTGGTGCAGCCACCATATACCATGCTCCATCATTTGAGTTATATCCACTCTCTGTTACCTCCGCAGCAGGCCGCATACCAGAACGAAATATTCAGGTACGCCCCCGTTTTTTATCCATTTTATCTCAGTGCCCAGCAGCTCCTCCGCGACGGCGCTTACATTTCCTCCAAGCGCCTCTATCGAGTAACGCATCAGCTCGGGGCGGCGGCAGCGCCCTCCCTCTCTTCTGGAGCAAATCCCGCACAGCTCGCAGCTTCCGGCGGCGAGGCCGAGACTGCCCTTCTCTTCCGCCTCCAGACGCAGCACAAGCTCCATCAGCTTGTGCTTCTCTTTGGCGAGCGCGCCGCGTATGAAGCCGCCGACCTCCGCCGCGTTGTAATCGGCCCCCTTCATGGAGCCGTCCAGAATTATCTTCGTACCGAAAAGCCGGATCGAGCTGAATCCGCGCCACAGGTCGAGCGGCTCAAAGTCATAAGGAGGGCAGGACCATTTTCCGCCGTAATTGGGACAGGCCTTGCAGCATTCAAGGAAGCGCGGAACATCGACATAGCCCCTTACGAAATCTCCGACAGACGTCTCATTTTCCAAAGCCTGGCACTCATATCGAAATATCATCTCATCCCCCCGCGGCTGATTTCTTTCCATTGTACTTAATAAATGATGAGATGAAAAGCTAAAATTCCGGAAAGGGGATATTATCCTGAAAAAACGCCTCTCGGAGAAATCCGGCGGCCGCCGTCGTTTATCTTCAGGGATCAGCCTTCTTCCGCATCAGGCTGAATCTTTGAAGCTCAAGCTGTTCGAGCGCGTAATCATATATTTTCTTTTTCCGCTCGGAATCGAGCGACGCCATAATATTAACGACCGCGCTCTCCCAGGGAAGCCTCTGACCGGAGTCCTCCGGCGGCGAAGCCGCGGCGCGCGGGCAAGCGGCGATGTCCTCCGGCGCTCCTTCCGCGCCCCAGATATCTTCAAAGGGAATATCAAGGAGCTTTCTTATCTCCGTCAGCAGCGCGACTGACGGAGAGCGCTTTCCCTGCTCTATTTTGCTTATATGAGTCTGGTGTATATGCAGCGCTTCACAGAGCTGCGGCTGTGTCAGCCCTCTGAGCTTCCTGTACTTCCTGATAGTCTCTCCAATCATCAGCGCTGCCTCTCACAAAAAAAATACACGGCTGTATTGATTATGAAATGATTTATTGTCATATTCAAAAGGCATTTAGTCTTGTTTTATGATAAAATATGGCTTAAAGTCATATACGCAAATTCACTAAGGCATTGCCGCCTGCCGGCGGCTAAGACATCAGGGATTGGATGTGACAGCATGAACGTTTCGCGATTATTGTCTAAAAGACGCGGCGCCGCACTTATCGTCACTGTACTGGTCAGTTTTATCCTGCTCTCCGCGCTGAGCGTCGCAGCCTTTAATATCACGGTCGGGACTCTGCGCGTCGAGAAGTGGCAGGTCGAACATTATGAGGAGCAGCAGCTGCTCTTCCTCGCGCGCTCCGGAGCGGCGGCGCTCGGCGCTCTGCTGGAAGAAGAATACGGAAGGTCGGGCAGCGGCGGCGTCATAAACAAACGGGGTGTCATGTCCGTCGCGGACGCCGCGCGCGGAATAGCGGCAAGCCTGGATATGGCCGTCAGCGCCGACGCCGGCGAAGGATATATGAGAATAAGCGTCACTGCCAGCGGGGCGGGGGGAAAAAGCGTCGCAGTCTCCTGCCGTTACGGCAGAGATAACGCTGAAGTATACGGGTGGGATATCGAATGACAAAACATTCCGGCTATCTTCTGGCAGAGATACTCATATCCATTCCAATCTTCACGATCGGCCTGTTGGCGCTTATGGGGGCGATCACCTTCAGCCTCTCTTCCATCATGAAGTCAAGGGAGGCCGTTGGCTCCGATATGGAGATAACAAATCTGACGGAGGCGGACGCGATGCTGCTGACCATATCGCCGGACGCGGCCGTCTCCCTTTTATCAGGCCAATATAACGGAAAGGCCGAGGCCATCCTTGTCCCCGCCAGCAGCGACACAGCAGCGACGCCGCTGACGCTCCGCTGCGAGCTTTACATCTACGAATATGAATCCGGCAAGAGACGCGGTACGGCCTTTTACCTTCTGAAAAAGGAGGATTAAAAGCGATGCTGAGGGAAAAAAGCAGGAACGGCTTCACGCTCGTTGAAACTATAATCGGAATGCTGATAATAATTGTCGTCATCGGCGGCATATTAGCCGGGCTTGCCATGGGGCTGCGCCTCTACGGCAGGGCGGAGGCGAACGGCAGGGTGACGAACGGCGCGAGATTCACCGCCGCCTCCTTCAAGCAGAAGATCTGGCCGATGATGAGCCGGGCTTCCATAGTCGAAATACTTTCTGAGCTTCCGGGCAGCTCTATAGACGATCCGGAGGACTGCTACGTCTATCTCGACGAGTCGGAAGGCTGCGTTAAATACCGAATAGGCAGCGAAGATACGCCTCTGACCGGTTCGGAATTTATCAGCTCGCTTGATTTCAGCATTCCAGCCGCTTCCGATGAGCTGACGGAAAACTTTATGCTCACAATGCGCGTGGAGGCGCGGGACCCGAAAATCGAATCGGCCAGAGTGGCGCTCAGCATCGACTCGGCTCTCGTCAACAGACCCGCGAAGAGGGGAGGCAACGGGGCGTCCTCCATTTACAGCGGCTCCGTACTCCACTTCAACATCTTTGACTTCCGCAATCTGCAAACGCGCAACCGCTCGGATAGCGACAAAATTCTGCAAAATGAAGAGTCGGTGGAAAAAGGCAGCATTCTCCAGCTTCGCTATGACGTCGTCGTTCCCTCCGGCAGAGAGGACGCGACAAAGACGCTCTGGTACGCGAGCAGCGAAAATAAAAGCTCGCTGAAAAAGAGCGCCGGCTATTGGGAAGATACGGTATATGGAGGCGCGAACTACAATACTAATAAAGGAGATTACTACTGGCCGCTGCTGATAAGATCCGGCGACGTCTATTACCTCGCCGGGGAGCAGTACAAAAAAGCCTCCGGCAGCGGGAGCGGCTTCCTCGAAATACCGACCTCCGGAGACTTTTATGTCTACACCGGCACAAAGCTATACGGAGATGACGCGGATTTTGACAGCGGCGGGACATTAAAGGACAGCGCGAAGGATAAGGCAAAAGCCTTCGCCTCATACGCCTATCTCCGCTGCTGGGTGGTGCCGGCCTACAGCGACGCGGGCGGCGGCGGCTTCGCGCGCCCCAGAGGCTACGAGCAGTGGGGGGTGCGCGTCAGGATACAGCCCTCCCAGGTAAGCGGACAGCACTGGTACAACGACTGGATGCGGCATCTGATAGAGCAGGACGCGAAAGATATATACATGGACAGCAGCGACCCCAACTTTTCCGCGGTGGGGCGTATCGACTCCGACAGCGGCGAATACAGCGCCACAATAACTTACAGAGGAAGCAGCAACCATATACAGATAGCGAAGGCTCTGCGCCCGGAAGATCTCGGCGAGGCGCGGCTTTACGAAAAGGCGATATCAGGCGGCAGGAGCTATACGAGCATGACCAACTATTCCATCATTATAGACGCCGAAGCCGGAACGACGACGGCCGGCATAGCGCTGCTGCTCAACGGCTACATGAACGGAGGGGCGACAAGCGGCTATTGTTTCTACTATGACCCAGGCGCGAACGGCTACCCGATACGGCTGCAAAACAGCAGTGATAATGTAGGCGGTTACATAAACTATGGCGTTCAGGAGATCGATTCTCCGATAGAATCGGCGATAAACAACAGCATCGCCATTGGCCAAATCTCAGGAAATGTAACGGGCACGAGATTTTACGGGAGCTATTACAACCCGCAATATGTAAACACGGCGCTGCAAAATGATGGCTTCAAAACGACAGAATCAGCTGAGGGAACGTTACGGAGCAGAATCGGCGACAACACGGACGAATGTAAAGCGATGCAGCCGCGCCGCCGCTATATGCTGACGATACTCGAATATCATACCGGCGACGAGGAAAATCCGCGGCTGCTCGTGCGCATGAGGCTGCTGAAAAACATCAGCAATGTCATAGCGGAGAGCGGTCTGTCTGAAAAGGAGCTACGCGAGGAAGACCCATTTCTCTGCGGCCCGAAGTTTTACTACTCAGAACCGGCATGGTACGGAAATTTTGTCGGGCAAAAGGCGAAGATTGAGACCGAAAGGGACAGGCAGGGATACATAACAGGCTACAAATATACTTTCAAAGCAAAAAGATATGGCGCGGATAGCGCTGACATAGAAAGGCCAGGGCGCGGCACAAGCGACACAGCACGTAACTATTACGAATCAGGAAGTTTTTACGCAGTGCAGACCCCCAACCACAACGGCGACAACTCCCGTTATAAAAACGGCTTCTCGCGCGGCGGCAAAGATTTCAACGGAGGCGTGTACAAGGCAAAGCCGCTCGACCCCCGCAAAGAGCTTGGCTCCTACGACACGGAAGCATATCTCGGTACGCTGGGGGCGGCGCGCTACCGCTGGGCCGGCCTCGCTATCTGGGGAGGCCAGATAAGCGGCAGGAGCAGCGTTGAGATCTACAACATGACGTTCGCCCCCGGATTCGACGCGAGCGAGCTGAGGTCAATAACGGAAAGCGGCGCACGGCTCTTCGGCATGGATGAGACGAACGGCGCATTCTCAACCGCCTTCGCCGAATATTCCGAATCAGAGGACAGCGCTGTCAACTGGAACAGAGAGCTTTTCGGCATATCAAGCAACGGAGAGGGAAACATAGCGCACGGAAACGCCTACGCCGAACGCTTTAAAAACGCGAATGGCGTAAATCAGCCCTGCGTGATGTCTCTCCAGCATGTCTCGTCAGGCTACAGCGCTGCTTGCGGCTGCCCGATGTGTATCGCTTACGAAGAATATCAAAAAGTAAGGTAAACGGCAGCAAGAGCGGCAATCCGCCGCGCGATTAAAAGACGGAGGCCGCTTCCGAGGAAGCGCCTCCGTCTGCTTTAACGGCCGAGTATCCTTATTTATTATACCGCGTAGGCTTCTGAATCTTCCTGCGGCTCCTGTCCGATATTCACGAGCGTCTCCTTCGCGAATTTGTTTGGCAGGAAGTCTTTGGCGACCTGCGGGAAGAGGATGTAGGAGAGCAGATCCTCCGGCTGAGTGCACCAGACGCCTATCTCTTTCTTCGCCTGTTCCAGCTCCGGCGCGATTTTCTCGCCGGGGCGGCAGCTTATCGGCTCTTCGTCGCCGAGAACGAGCTTCTGTATCTCGCTGTCGACCGGCGCGGGGGTCTTTCCGTAGTAGCCGCGGAAATACTGGCGCACTTCGTTCGGCACCATCTTCCAGCGCTTGCCGGATATGACGTTCATCGCAGCCTGTGTGCCTACTATCTGGCTTGTCGGCGTTACGAGCGGCGGATAGCCCATCTCCTTGCGGACGCGCGGCACCTCTTCAAGCACTTCGCTGAATTTCTCAAGGCAGCCGCCCTCTTTGAGCTGGCTCTGTAGATTCGAGTACATTCCCCCGGGGATCTGATAGAGCAGTATATTCACGTCAACTCCGCTTACGCCCATGATGAGATCCTTATACTTCTCATGCAGCATCTGATAGTGCTTCGCGACCGGAAGCAGCTTTTCAAGGGAGAGTCCGGTGTCGAGCGGGCCGCCGGCGAGCGCCGCGACTATCGTCTCCGTCGCTGGCTGGCTCGTCCCCATCGCGAATGGCGAAATGGCGCAGTCAACGACGTCCGCGCCCGCCTCAAGCGCCGCCATATAGCTCATTGCCGCCATGCCGCTGGTGTAATGGCTGTGTATCTGTACCGGCAGGGAGACCTTCTTTTTGATCGCCTTCACGAGCGAGGCGGCGGAGACAGGCGAGAGAAGTCCCGCCATGTCCTTGATGCAGATCGAATCAGCTCCCATGTCGGCCATGTCGCGCGCCTGCTTCGCGAAGAGGTCGAGAGTGTGGACGGGCGATATCGTGTAGGATATCGTCATTTGCAGCTCGCCGCCCTCTTTCTTGACAGCCTCGGCGGCTATCGACATGTTGCGCAGGTCGTTCAGTGCGTCGAATACACGGATTATATCTATTCCGTTGCCGATGGCGCGCTTGACGAACTCGCGCACTACCTCGTCGGAATAGTGACGATAGCCGACGATGTTCTGACCGCGCAGGAGCATCTGGGTCTTTGTCTTTTTCAGGCGCTTTTTTATCTGGCGCAGCCTCTCCCACGGGTCTTCGTTGAGGAAGCGCATCGCCGAGTCGAAAGTCGCGCCGCCCCACATCTCTATCGAGTGGTAGCCGACTTCGTCCATGGCCTCGCATATCGGAAGCATGTCCTCTGTGCGCAGCCGCGTCGCCATTATCGACTGGTGAGCGTCGCGGAAGGCCGTCTCCATTATTCCGACGCGCGGTCTGGCCTTCGGCGCGCTCTTTTTCTGTTCAGTCACGCTGACAGCTTCCCTACCGCCCTCAGAAGCCTCCTGAACGGGGGCGGCCTCATTCGTCAGCTTCGTCGCTATCACATTGCCGTTTCCATCTTTTATCTCTTTTTTAACAACTACTGTTTCTGACATTTATTACCTTATCCTTCCATCTTCATATCAGCCATATGCCTGTATAAGCGCCACTTATCGCGTATCGCTTTTTTCTCCTCTTCGAGCAGCGCCGCCGCTTCCTCGTGGGCTGCCGCCCTGAGACTCTTGTATCTCACTTCATTGTAGATGTAGTCCTCGAGCGGCAGCGTAGGTTCTTTTCCGTCTATGATAAGCGGATTCTTGCCCTCTTTCGCCAGATCGGGATTATATCTCATCAGCATCCAGTGGCCGGAATCGACAGCCTTTTTCTGCTGCTCAAGCCCCTTGACCATGTCTATGCCGTGCGCTATGCAGTGGCAGTAGGCGATGATTATGGAGGGGCCGTCGTAGGCTTCCGCCTCCTGGAATACCTTTACCGTGTGCGCGTCGTTGGCTCCGATCGCAACCTTTCCGACGTAGACGCTGCCATAGCTCATCGCCATCATGGCAAGGTCTTTCTTGCCGGTTCTCTTACCGGCGGCGGCAAATTTCGCCACGGCGCCTCTCGGCGTCGATTTGGAGGCCTGTCCGCCTGTGTTGGAGTAGACTTCCGTATCAAGCACCAGTATATTGACATTCTTGCCGGAGGCTATGACATGGTCAAGTCCGCCGTAGCCGATATCGTAGGCCCAGCCGTCTCCGCCGACGCACCAGACGGATTTTTTCGCCAGATTGTCTATGACGGATTCAAGCTCTTCGGCCTCTTCAGTATCCATGTAATGGAGCTGCCCTTTAAGCTCTTCGATTTTTTCAGTTACGGCTTTTATCTCCGTCTCCGTATTCTGCGGCGCTTCAAGTATTTCCCTGACTGTCTCTTCGCCTATGACAGGAGCCATCTTGGTAAGCAGCTCCGCCGCGTATTCCCTATGCTTGTCTATCGTAAGGCGGAAGCCGAGGCCGAATTCAGCCGCGTCTTCAAAGAGCGAGTTGCTCCACGCCGGCCCTCTGCCATCGTCGTTGACGGCCCACGGCGTAGTCGGGAGGTTGCCTCCGTAGATAGAGGAGCAGCCTGTGGCGTTGGCTATGAGCGCCCTGTCTCCGAAGAGCTGGGAGAGAAGCTTCAGATACGGCGTTTCCCCGCATCCGGCGCAGGCTCCGGAGAATTCAAAGAGCGGCCTCAGAAGCTGCACATCCTTGACAGTTCCGGTATTGAGCTTGCTTCTGTCCGTCTCCGGAATCTCCAGGAAATAGCTCCAGTTCTTCCTCTCCTCTTCACGCAGCGGCATCTGAGGCTGCATGACGAGCGGACGCTGCGGATCCTCCGGCTTCGTCTTGTTTACGGGGCAGTTCGCCGCGCAGAGGCCGCAGCCGGTGCAATCTTCGGGAGCTACCTGTATCGTGAAGTCATCTCCCTTGAAGGCGGGGAACTTCGCCTCAGCGTGCTTGAAGCTCTCAGGGGCTTTTTCAAGCAGCGCGGGGTCGTAGACCTTTGAGCGTATGGCAGCGTGCGGGCAGACCAGGACGCACTTGCCGCACTGAATGCAGAGCGACGGATTCCATACCGGTATGTCTATAGCTATATTTCTCTTTTCGTACTGCGTGGTGGCGCTGGGGAATGTTCCGTCCTCCGGAAGCGCGGATACCGGCAGGCTGTCTCCCTCCATAACCATCATGGGGCCGAGAACGTCCTTGACGAACTCCGGCGCGTCGTCGGCCACCGGCGGCAGTATATCAAAGCCGCTTGTCGCCTTTTCCGGAACGCTGACCTCGTAGAGATTGGCAAGCGTCTCGTCTACAGCCTTGATATTCTTGTCTACTACGGCCTGTCCTTTTCTGGCGTAGCTCTTGACTATTGAATTTTTGATAGCCTCTATCGCCTTCTCCTGCGGGAGAATGCCGCTGATTGCGAAGAAGCAGGTCTGCATGATCGTGTTGGTGCGCGACCCCATACCGGTCTCTTTCGCTATCTTAACGGCGTCGATGACGTAGAATTTGAGCTTCTTGTCGATTATCTGCTTCTGATAGCTGTAGGGCAGTTTGTCCCATATCTCTTCCGGGCCGAAGGGGCTGTTCAGAAGGAAAGTGCCTCCATCCGCCGCGTTCTTGAGAATATCGAGCTTTTCAAGGAAGCTGTAGACGTGGCAGGCAAGGAAGTTCGCCTTGTTTATCAGATAGCTGGCATATATCGGCTCCGGGCCGAAGCGCAGATGCGATACTGTTATGCCGCCGGACTTCTTGGAGTCGTAGCTGTAATAGCCCTGAGCGTAAAGATCCGTCTCCTGGCCGATGATTTTAATTGAATTTTTGTTCGCCCCAACCGTGCCGTCAGAGCCGAGACCGTAGAAGAGGCAGCGGACTGTCTTTTCATTTTCCGTGTCGAAAGAGGGGTCATAGGCAAGGCTGGTAAAGGTCACGTCGTCCTCTATCCCTATTGTGAAGCCGTCCTTGGGGGCGAGCTTTTTAAGCTCGTCGTAAACGCCCTTGACCATCGCGGGGGTGAAATCCTTCGATGAAAGGCCGTAGCGTCCGCCGACGACCGTTATATCCCTGCCGTTGAGAGCCTCCCTCACGTCGGCGCAAAGCGGCTCGCATATCGCCGCAGGGTCCTTGCAGCGGTCGAGCACGGCGATCTTCTTCACCGCCGCGGGCAGCGCGTTCAGGAAGCGCTTTATATCGAAGGGGCGATAAAGGCGCACAGTAAGAAGGCCGACCTTTTCCCCATCCCTCGTCAGGCGGTCCACAGTCTCGCGCGCCACAGCCGCGCCGGAGCCCATGATCACGATGACTCGCTCCGCGTCGGGCGCTCCGTAGTAATCAAAGAGATGATACTGTCTCCCCGTCTCCTTTGCGAATCTGTCCATTGCGCTCTGAACTATATCGGGCATATCAGCGTAATAGCGGTTTGCCCCTTCCCTTGACTGGAAGAAAACATCGGGATTCTGCGCCGTGCCGCGCACAATGGGCGCGTCCGGCGTCAGGCGCGAATATCTGTGCTCCCTGACAAGCTCGTCGCTGATACAGGCGCGCATAGTGTCGTAAGAGACCTCTTCGACCTTCATCTCCTCGTGGCTGGTGCGGAAACCGTCAAAGAAATGGAGGACGGGCACCTTGCCTTCGAGCGTGGCCATCTGCGCCACGAGCGCGTTGTCCATAGCCTCCTGCACGGTCGCTGAGCTGAGCATCGCCCAGCCTGTGCCGCGCACCGCCATCACGTCGGAATGGTCGCCGAAAATTGAAAGCGCGTGAGTGGCGACGCTTCTGGCCGTTACGTGCATTACCGTGCTGGTCAGCTCGCCGGCTATCTTGTACATATTGGGGATCATCAGCAGCAACCCCTGCGACGCGGTAAAGGTAGCGCCCAGCGCCCCAGCCTGCAAAGCACCGTGATAGGCTCCGGAGGCTCCGGCCTCGCTCTGCATCTCTTCAACAAGGGGAATAGTGCCCCATATATTGGGACGCCCCTCCGCCGACCACTGATCCGACCATTCGCCCATCGGCGACGACGGTGTGATAGGGTAAATAGAAATTACCTCGTTTACCGCGTGAGCGACATGCGCCGCGGCCTCGTTGCCATCAAGCGTTACCATCTTTTTCTCTGCCATGATTTCTTACCTCCCGTATGGTTCCTAACTATTTAACCATAACCGCCATTATTGTCAACCACGATATTACCGCACACACATCAAAAAAATACTGCGTCTTAACTCGTTTAATCCCCAAACGAGGTATAGCGCCCTACATAATATCGCATAACGGAAAAAATATAAATACTTGCTGCGCGATTTCAGGCAAAAAATCAGCGGAAACGCACTCCACGAAGCTCTTTTAAGAGCATTTAAGAAAGAACTGAGCATTTCCGCCTTTTGGAGGGCTTAAAAATTGCCGCGGCGAAAAAAGATTTTTTCTTGAAAATCCGTCGAAAACTGCTATATTAAATTTGCAATACGATTGCTTTTATAATGGAGGGGATATCATGGAAAAGCTGACCATAGGCCAGATGGCGAAGCGGAATAAAATATCGGAGCGCGCGCTGCGCATATATCACGAAATGGGGCTGCTGACGCCGCAGTATGTGGACGAGTCCAACTCATACCGCTACTACTCCCCCGCCCAGTCGCGGCGGCTGAACATGATATTGCAGATGAAATCCGTCGGGCTCCCGCTCAAACAGATAAAAAACATCATGGACGGCAGCGACCTCGCAATGTTCGAGGCCGTCCTGCTGGAACAGATAGAGGCGATAAACAATCAGGTCGGCGAGCTGCGCCTTAAAGAAAAGGCGCTGCGCAAAATGCTTGAAAGCTGCAAAAGCTTCCTCAACCCGCCGAGCCTGCAAAATGTCTTTGTGGAATATCAGCCGGAGCGCTCCGCCTGCTTTTTTGAAATAGAAGCCTTCGACTACGTCAGAGACTACGAATCCGGCCTGCGAAGCTGGGAAAAGGTGCTGGAACAGGTCAGAGAGGCCATACATCATTACAACATGCCTATCACCTGCTTCAGCGACGTCGGCTGCATCGTCAGGCATGAAAATCTTATCACGGGGCGTCTCGTATGCGACGGAGCCTTCATCCTGCTCCACGACAGGGTAAAATATTCCTACGTTCCATCCTACACAATTCCCTCCGGCACATACGTCTGCATGTTCGACCGCTGGCGCTCCGGCGACAGTCAGGCCGAGACGCACGGAATAATGAAGCTGCTGTCATACATCGCCGAAAAGGGAATAGAGATACGCGGCGACTACATAGCGGAAGTAGCCGCAGAATCCTCCGTCTTTGATTCCAACGAACATATATCTCTGGTCAAAATGCAGATACCGGTGCGCATCGTAAGCGCCGCCCACTCCTGCCGCGCAAAGCGCTAGCGCGCCGCGGAGGCTGCCGAAAAAGTAATATCCTGTCGCTATGCAAGGCCAAACAAACGAAGGGCGCAAAACTGTTTTGTAGTTTTACACCTTTTTTATCTTTTAGCCGTCAGACGAGCGCATGCTCCATGTCAATCATGTTTTCAAGGCATTCCTGGAACAATCTCCCCTGGGGTTCTTCTGTGTTTTTGAGTTTCATATTGCCGAAAATCCTCCTGTATCTTGCGGTTTCCTGCATATATTTTACTTCGTTAGTACCGGTTAAGCGCCTCTAGCGCCGCTTCTTTTGCGTTTTTCAGTGACGGCTATTTAGTCGTCACTGAAAAAGTCCTATTACTAGGAACAAGCCGTTTCTTCCATCCAAA
>JAUNJZ010000003.1 GCA_030533085.1 Synergistaceae bacterium | reverse complement strand
CTTTTCCAATACGACAACCGCTACATTATAATATATATCATATATTTCAGCTAAATATTCGCCAGCGCGTAATCGCCCATATCTCGGAGTTCAGTACATTTATCGCAAAGTTGAAAGGTGGCGGAGCGGCGTCGTTTTGAAAAAGGCAAAAGTGTATGAGCCCGCTCGTTAAAGAGATGTCTATGTTCAGAAACGCCCTCGACAGAATAAACTGAAAAGTCGATAATTCAGCCATAGCCGGAGACTTCTTCCGCAAAAAGCTTAAACTGCATATTTTTGATTAAAGGTAAGAAAGCTCCGGCCGCTGTTGTTTTATTCTCTTTTTATTGAAAAGGATAGACTTATTATTTCGTTCAGAAATTCTCCGAAAGAAAGGCCGTAGGCTTTGGCCGATTTTGGGACAAGGCTGGTTGCCGTCATTCCGGGGGCCGTGTTGGCTTCAAGGGCGAATATTTCTCCGTTCGGCGTCACTCTGAAGTCAATCCGGCTGTAGGCGCGGCAGCCGAGGGCTATGTGCGCGGCTCTGGCGTATTCCGCGAGTTTCGCGTTTATTTCGGGGGTAAGGTCTGAGGGGCATATATATTCGGTACGCCCCTGCGTGTACTTGTTTTTGTAGTCGTAGAAGCCGCTTTTGGGTTTTATATGTATCGCGGGGAGCGCGACGGTCTCCCCCGCTTTTTGTTCCCAGACCGGCACTGTGACTTCCTCTCCCTCGATAAATTCTTCTACTAAGGCTTTTTTCTCGGACTGCCACGCAAGCTCAAGAGCCGCATCGTAGCCGGCGAGAGTTGAAAGGCATGTCACTCCTACGGTGCTGCCGCCGCCGTTTGGCTTGACTATTATCCGTCCGTATTTCTCAATATATTCCGCCGCCGCGCCGCGCCCTCTGTCCTCTCTTGTGGCGATGTATCCCCGCGGCGCAGGAATGCCTACGGCAGAGAAGGCGAGCTTCGCCGCGCTTTTGTCCATGGAGAACATGCAGGCTTCCGGGCCGGAGCCTGTGTATGGGATGCCGAAAGCCTCAAGCACGGCCTGCAGCTTCCCGTTCTCCCCCCAGCCTCCGTGAAGCGCGATGAAGACGCCGTCTGCGGCCAATGTATCCCATTTTTTCACAAACTCGCTGATTGATCTGATATCATATAATTCGGCTTCGCAGCCAAAATCGTTAAGCGCCGCAGCCACCGCGGCCCCTGAGCTGAGCGAGACTTCGCGCTCCGGACTTACGCCGCCGTATAAAACAATTACTTTCATTTTAACAGCTTCCCCTTAAATTAAAAATCTTCCTTCACGCTTTCGTCGTCGTTTGACCCCAGCTCCAGCTTATATTCAGGATAGGCGTTGATGTAAAATGTCAGCCCGACCTCCTGCTCATTTTCCGAAATTTTATCGCGGCACCAGAGCTGCCATGTCATACAGTGCTTGTTGTAGTTCAATGAATAGCTTACGGAGGATATCTTCTCTATCAGGAAGTCATAGTTTCCGCTGACGGAGAAGGTCCACTTTTCCCAAGGAGCGCCCAACGGCAACGGGAAGGATACGGACTGGCTGAAGGATTCGCTGTCGGAGTAGCGGTCCCATGCCATCGGGCTGCCGCTCGTTCCCCAGCGGCGGTTGTAGGAGCTTGTGAAGCTGAAAACTCCTACCTGATAGCTGAAGCCGAACCAGGCGTTTGTCACATCCTGTGTCTTATCTTTTCCCGGATATTCGTAGTGCGCGTATCTTGCCCCATAGAAGGGTTTGAATATCCAGAGCGACCATTTAGGCTCTCCCTGATATTGCGCGCCGTAGACGAAGCGTTCCGTCCAATCGTCATCCTGCGAGTAGTTGTCCTGATATTTTCCCCATATTCCGAAGAAGCGGAATTTACCCCCTGTTACGCCGTCGTTTATCCACGGCGTGTTCATATAGAATTCCGGCTTGCGCCATACGTCGTAATCAACTGTAACGTCCGTCTCGACTTCATTTCCTATAAGGTCCCGCTCAGCCCACCATAATCTGGCCAGCCACCCGCTGTTTTCATAGAGCAGCCCCCACGACGGTCTCCATTTCGTATCGTCGGTATCTTTATTGTAGAGATGCTTTGCGCTGCCGAATACGGAGAGGGAGTCCGTGATCTCATAGTTGTATTGAAATCTGCCCTCCCAGATGCCGTCGCTCCAGTAGAGGGCCGCGATGTCAAGCTCTCCGGCCGATCCCATGTCGATCGGCCCTTTTATGCCGAAGCCCATGCCCTTATTTGAGTTGTAGCGTATTATCGGCGCCAGTGCGTCTCTGTTTTTTCTGCTGTTGGCTATGTAGTCGAAGGGGTAGGCCATTATCAGCGTTTTGCCTATGTAGAATTTTGGCTGCTTGAGAACTGTTTTTTTGCCTGGGAATACGGTAACTTTCTTTGAGACCAGCCTGTAGTGCGGGTTGGTGAAATCGCAGGTCGTCGATGTGACGCCGAGCCATTCGGCGACATCCTCCGATTCGCTCTGCTTTTTCTTTTTTCGCGGCGCGCGCACTATCCCCTGCTTTACCGCCTCTTCGATGGGCATCATCCTCACCGTGCCGCCCTGCATATACATAGCCTCCGATTTGCCGGATACCTGGGTCAGTACGCCGCGGCGCGTCTCCATGTTGTATTTCAGATGTTTGCCTGTGAATCTGTCGCCGCCGGAGAAGATGACGACGTCCTCTCTGTGGTCGGAATATGCGTCTACTATATTTGTTTCCGCGTTGTATTCCGCGTATGGGGCAAAGAGGCGCGTCTGTTTGTTGCGCAGTTTCACATTGCCCTCCGCGACGGCCACGCCTGTATGTTCGTCGTAGCTTATCTCGTCTGCGTCAAGGAATACCTCGTTCGGCGGCTGCTGTGCCTCCCGGCTCTCCGCGGGAGCGGAAAGTTCCGCAGCCGCTTCGTCGGCGGCAAGCGCGGCGCAGGGACGCCCAAACGTCAGCGCGAAGGCAAAAAGCGCCGCAAGCCCGCAGAAGAATCTATATTTCATATTTAATTGCCCCACTCAACAGTACCCCCGTTCGAGATGAAACAGTCTCCGCTCAGAGTATCGTACATTCCGTTTTGGCCACTTACCGTCATTTTGTCTGAGCTGAGTACGACGCCCTCGGCAAAATGCCAGCGTTCCGTCGCCGCCTCATATTTTATCGCGCCTGATTTCAGATTATACTCTTTACCGTTTTCAAGCATCCGACCGTCCCCGTTGGTCATTGTTATATCGTTGTTTTCTCGTGTGAATGTGCCTTTGTCGGCATATATATGCGTCTCTCTGCCTCCCGGATCCGTTATCGTGATGTCCAGCGATTCGCCGTAGACCACTCCGTCTCTGTGTTCGGCGCGGGGGGAGATTATCTTCCATTTTTTACCGTTTATCATACGTTCCATCTCTATATTTTCCACAACTATATCAGGTATGCTGATTTTTTCGGCGCTCAGGTGAAGGTCGCGCCAGAGATAAAAGGCCCCGACGGCGATTATTAAAAACGCCGTCAGGACGATACTCTTTTTTTTAGGAATGCTGCTTATGCGCACTTCTGGGCCTTGCTTTAGTACTGAGGTACCGGAACAGACTGTGTTCCCTGCGGCGCGGAGCCCTCCGGCTGCGTTATCGGAGTTATCTGGCTCGGTATCTGATAGGCAAGTACCTGCGCCTCTTCTGAGGTCTGGGCATAGAAGAGTGTGCCTTCTTTGAGCTGCTTGTCGTTGCCTCTGATGAGGAAGCCGCCTGCGAGTCCGACAGGGCCGAGCAGTATCGCTCCGGCAAGGCTGGCGCCGGCCGCGCCTATGATAGCACTGTCAGCCTCCAGAGCCTTTTTGGCGGCTTCTCCGATATTTACGGGAACTACGGAGGGGCCGAGCACTTCGATGCTGTCTATGACCATTTCTATCTCCGATGAGCGCCCGAAGCTGCGCGGAGGCTTCACCTTTGTAATGTGACCGAATATGCGGCTGCCGACGGGGGCGACCAGCATATCTCCAACCACGATCTGTTCGGAGAGCGCAAGAATGATGATGTCGTCCACCTTGACGTTTCTCACCGTCAGCGTGTCAAGCAGCGCTCCTTTGACTATCGTCTCTTTTGGCAGGGTGAATGGGACGGAATTTACTCCGTCAGGCAATACTTTGGTCAAGAGGCGCTCAAGGCGCGATATGAGCGGCCCGCCCTGAACGGCGCCTTCAAGTATTCCCTCCATGGTGTCTATGCGGCGGGAGAGAGACCAGGTAGGGTGTATCCGCTGCTCCAGCCCCCATTCGGCGACAGAGAGCTTGAATAGTACAGAAGGCTGTGTGGCTGTCCCCTTTTCAAGGAAGTCAAGCAGAGCAGTCTGGCGCTCCGTGAGGCTGCCGGGGAGTTCGCGGCCGAACACCGTCTTTTCAACTTCGTTCAGTCTGTTGATGAGCCCGCCTTCAAGCGCTCGACCATAGATTATCGTCTCTATTCTTTCCAGCATCTGGAATGCCGGAGCCGCCGCAGTGGGCTTTATTATCGTGTTTGCAGTACCGGTCGATATGGTCGCAGGAACTGCCGTGGAGGCCTCCTGTTCGGCTGCGGGGGCCGCCGCTGTGTCAGCGGGAGCAGGGGCTGCGGAGTCCGCTCCGAAAGCGCATGACGCCGCCATCAGCGCCGCCGTTATCGTCATTAACAAAATCTTTTTCATTATTATTTTGCCTCCTTCTTTTTCTGAATATCAAGCGCCGCCGCGATGAACGCGTTAAAGAGCGGATGCGGCTTCACCGGACGCGAGAGAAATTCGGGGTGGAACTGCACGCCGATCATCCAGGGATGATTTACATTTTCCATTATTTCTACCTGTCCGCCGGTCGGGCATACACCGGCGACCTTCATTCCGGCCGCGTCGAATTCTTCTATGTAGCTGTTGTTGAATTCAAAGCGGTGGCGATGACGCTCTTCTATATGATTCGCGCCGTAGATTTTTTCCGACCTGGATCCGGCGGTTATGTCGCAGGGATAGGCTCCGAGGCGCGACGTGCCTCCGACGTCGGTGACGTTCTTTTGTTCTTCCATCAGGTAGATTACCGGATTTTCAGTATTTTCGTCCATTTCGAGGCTGTTTGCGCCGCTCAGCCCCAGGACGTTGCGGGCAAACTCGATGACCGCAATCTGCATTCCAAGGCAGAGACCGAAGTAGGGAACGTTATGCTCGCGGGCATATTTCGCCGCTACGATCATCCCCTCTACGCCGCGCTGGCCGAAGCCGCCCGGCACAAGCACGGCGTCAGCCCCTTCAAGTATCTTTTCAGCCCCCGGCGCTTCAAGATCCTCCGAGGCGACAGGCATCATCTTTACCTTCACTCCATTTGCTATACCGGCATGTGAAACCGCCTCGTTGACGCTGAGGTACGCGTCTTTTATCTCCGTGTATTTGCCGACGAGGGCTACTGTCAGCTCGCCTTTGCGGTTATCGTATTTGTGAAGGAACTCCTCCCAGTCTTTCATGTCGGGCGCATTATCTCCCGGCAGCCCCAGCTTTTCAAGAACGAGGTCGTCAAACTTCTGCGAATGGAGGACTATCGGTATGCGGTAGATGGAGTCTGAATCTATCGCCTCGAAGACAGCGCCGGCCGGAACGCTGCAAAAGAGCCCTATCTTCTCGCGCAGCTCCGCCCCTACCGTGTACTGAGAGCGGCAGACGATGATATCCGGCTGTATTCCTATGCGGCGCAGTTCGTTTACGCTGTGCTGTGTAGGCTTGGTCTTGAGTTCGCCGGATGCGGCGATGTAGGGTACCAGTGTAACGTGGCAGTAAAGTATATTTCCGCGGCCGACGCGCCCGGCAAGCTGACGTATCGCCTCAAGGTACGGCAGTCCCTCTATGTCGCCGACTGTGCCTCCTATTTCAGCTATAACGACATCCTTTCCCTTTCCGACGCGCTCGATACGGTCCTGTATCTCATTGGTGATGTGCGGGATAACCTGCACTGTCGCCCCGCCGTATCCTCCGGCGCGCTCGCGCTGTATGACGGCCGAGTAGACCTTGCCTGTAGTGCAGCTGTTGTCTCCCATGATAGCCTCGTCGATGAAGCGTTCATAGTGTCCGAGGTCAAGATCCGTCTCCGCCCCGTCAACAGTGACGAACACCTCTCCGTGCTGAAAAGGGCTCATGGCTCCCGCGTCTACGTTGATATAGGGGTCCATTTTTATGATGCTGACCCTATATCCCCGCCGTTTCAGCAGAACGCCGAGCGACGCGGCCGTGATCCCTTTTCCAAGCGATGATACTACCCCTCCGGTGACAAAAATGTATTTAGTCATAAGTTCAAAACGCCCCTTTTGCATTTATATGCAATACATTATCTGAGATGTTTCAACGGGTTTACCGGCGTGCCTCCGACACGCACCTCAAAATGCAGGTGGTTCCCAGTAGACCTTCCGGTGCTTCCGACAAGAGCTATAGTCTGACCGCGCGATACTTTAGTTCCTGACTTGACAAGCAGTTTGCTGCAATGTCCATACAGTGTGGTAACTCCCTTTGAATGTGACAGGACTATCGTCCGCCCATAGCCGCCCATCCAGCCGGAATGTACGACCACACCCGCCGACGCAGCTCTGATTGTCGTGCCTCTCGGCGCTGCTATGTCAAGTCCTGAGTGGAATACTCTGCGTCTGCCGAATGGGCTGCGCCGCCAGCCGAAGCCGCTCGTTATACGGCCGATGGCCGGCCAGCGGAAGCTCTGGCTTGCCCCGCCGGAGAGCTTCACTGTAGCGGTACGAACGCCCTTCTTCGTTTTGGTCGAGATACGAACCTCGCTGTTGGCGACATATTTGCCTCCGGGCAGGAATATTTCGTCGCCCGCGATAAGCGCGTCGCTCTTCATAGCGTTGGCGAGCAGGATGGATTCTTTGGTCGAGCCGTATTTATCGGCGAGCTTCGATACGCTGTCGTTTTTCGCGACTGTGACGAATACGCCGTCCTGATTCGGTATCCTGAGCTTCATATCCAGCTTGAGCCGGTCTATGTCGCTTCCCAATGCCTTTATGTTGGAACCGACAAGCGTGTCCACGTCAAGGTTGAACTTTGCCGCGACGCCCCAGAGCGTATCTCCGGCCTTGACGGTATATTCCCGTACCTCCAGCAGCTGCCCCCTCTTCGCCAGCTCGACTTCCTCTTTTTGCAGCTTGCGCACGAAGAGCAGCGTCGCGACGACGTCCTCGTGGCTGTCCGGCACGTAAAGGACTTCGGAGGGGTTTGGCTTCTCATTTTTTCTGAGGCCGTTGGCCTGCCTGATATCTTCCTCCGATATGTTGTATTCCTCTGAGATCGATTTCAGCGTTTCGCCCGGTTCCAGTACGACTTCGGTCCAGTGTATGTCCTGGTTCAGCTCCGTCTGGTCGCTGCTCGATATGAGTCCGTCGTTTTTGGTGAGGATCTTGTAGAGTTTCAATTCTTCGTCGGTAAGCGTGGGTATGCTGGGCAGAGGGCCGATGGCGAGAGGCACAACCTCAGTCTCCTCCTCGGAAGCCTCGGCCTGCGAAGTCCCGGCGCTGAGGAAGTCTGAAACGTCAACAGTAAAGAAGCCCCGGTTATCTTCGGGGCGTTCCGTTGCCAGTTCGCTGTCAAGGCCAATCCAGTACATTCCCGCGCGCTCGGCGGCGACGGAGGCGCAGACGACCGCGCTCCCGACGGAGAAGAGCAGGAAAAGCGCAAGGTATATATTCTTCCGGTTTATTATCCGCCTATCGGACCGATCCCTCATAAGCTCACCTCTCTGGTTCTTCTTTCAGCGACGCCGCAGAGCTTTTTTAACCGACCTTTATTGTAGCAAGAAAATCGCGATTCGTGCGCGTATTTCTTAATTTATCGAGAATAAGATTTAACACTTCAGCTTCATCCATGTTGGCTATCTTGCGGCGCAGCCCCCAAATGCGCTGCAGGTCGGCATCCGGCACCATAAGCTCTTCTTTCCGCGTTCCGGAACGGGTGATGTCGAGCGCGGGGAATATGCGCTGTTCGGATATCTTACGCGAGAGGTGGACTTCCATGTTGCCGGTTCCCTTGAATTCTTCGTATATTACGTCGTCCATACGGCTGCCCGTTTCAACGAGAGAGGTTCCGATTATCGTCAGGCTGCCGCCGTTTTCGATGTTGCGGGCCGCTCCGAAAAATCTCTTCGGGAAATATAGCGCCGCGGGATCCATACCGCCAGAAAGAGTGCGTCCGGAGGGTGGGACTATGAGGTTTGAGGCGCGAGCGAGCCTTGTGATCGAGTCGAGCAGCAGCACGACGTCTTTCGATACTTCGACGAGTCTCTTCGCCTTCTCAAGCGCCAGCGCCGCGACGCGCAGATGCTCTTCCGCAGGGCGGTCAAAGGTGGAGGCTATTATTTCTCCGTCAACAGAACGCGCCATGTCCGTAACCTCTTCTGGGCGTTCGTCTATCAACAGCACCATCAATATTACTTCCGGGTGGTTTGTAGTGATCGAATGGGCGAGATTTTTAAGCAGCGTCGTCTTTCCCGCTTTTGGAGGCGATACTATCAGCGCGCGCTGCCCCTTGCCTATCGGAGCGAAGATATCGACTATGCGCGTCGCTACCTGACTGCGATCCGACTCAAGCTCAAGCTTTTCCGTCGGGAATATCGGCGTCAGCGCTTCAAAATGCGGACGGCGGCGCGCGGCCTCCGGGTCGGTAAAGTTGACGTTTTCCACGCGCAGCAGCGCCTCGTAGTGCTCCTGATCCCTGGGCGGGCGGATGATGCCCCAGACGACGTCTCCGTTGCGCAGGCCGAAGCGCTTTATCTGCGAGGCGGAAACATATATGTCGTTGCTGCTTGGCAGCAGCCCGGACGGACGGAGGAAGCCGTAGCCCTCCGGCATGCATTCGAGCGTTCCGCCGTTAAAGCGATAGCCCAGCGACTCCGCCTGTATTTTCAGGATATCGTTGATAAGATCGTCTTTTCTGCGGGTGGTTATGGAGGTGACGCCGTTATCTTTTGCGATTTTTCTCAATTCCGCGAGCGTCTGTCCCGCGAGTTGGTTGAATCCGAGCTTCGGATGCTGATGACGTACCTGTATTCTGTCGTTTCTCTGCTGTCCAGCCGGTTGGACGGGCGGAAGTTCCGCGCCGGCGGAAGCCTTTTTGTCCGCCGCTTCTTCCGTTTTCGCCGCTGTGCGCTCTTCCGCTTCGTCTGAGCTTTTTTCAGCGACAGCCGGCAGCGCCAAAGCAGCTTCTTCTTTCTTATCTTTATCGGCAGGACTCTCCTCGGCTGTCGGACTGCCTTTGACCGGCGCTTCCTGCCTCTGAGGCTCATTCGCCTTATCCGGCTGCGCCGCTGCTTCTTCGGCAGCTTTCTGCGTGACCGAAGGCTCGGCCGGCGTTTCTTCAACTGTTTTCCGCGCGGACGGCGCTTCCTCCGCCTTATCCGGCTCCGCCGCAGCCTCTTCGGCTGCTTTCTGCGCGGCCGGAAGCTCCGCCTCAGTTTCTTCCGCTGCTTTCCGTGCCGGGCGGCGGCCCCTGCGAGGCTTCTTTTCTTCTTCCTTTATCTCCGTTTCCGCTGCAGCCGGCTCTGGCTTCTCACTCTGATCTCCGGCCGCCTCTTCTTTCTTTTTTCTGCCGCGTTTCGGCTTGTTTTCGCCGCTTTCCGAGCCGTCGCCGCTCTGCGTCTCCGGCTTCCGCCTCGTATAGCTTCTTCTTTTTCTGGAAGGCGTTTCAGCCTCTTCCTGGCTCGCGGGGAGCGCTTCCGCTTTTTCCGCGGCGGCTGCCGTCTCGGCCTGTTCCGTATTATCGGCTTTTTTCGCGCGGCCTCGCCGCTTTACATTTGTTGATTCATCAGTGGATTCCGCTTTTTTCCCTGGCAAAACACTAGCCTCCGTTTTATATTTCTGTTTTTTTATTTTTAATTTCTTCTGACAATTTCAAAATTCAGTTCGCTCAACATCCTGGTCGCGGAAGATATCGTTACACGGTAATTTCCCGGCGGGAGAGGGGAACCGTCCTCCCTCAGCAGATAAAAAGCGCGCACGCCCTCTTTTGTCATCAATTTCAGGGATTCGGACAAGACCATATCTTCGCCGTAATACCACGAAACTACAAGATGATTTCCCTCGGCAGCGGATGAATATTGAAACCAGAGGCAGACCTGACGAACGCCGTGCGTTATTGTCTCCATCACCTTGTGCGGGAGCCGGTTTTTATCCAGCTCAATGCAGACCACCGCTTTGTCTATGCGAAAGGGGCTGCCGAGGAGACCTGTATTCAGACTCATGACGCTCAATATTACAAGAATTACGACTATGGCTCCGAGGATGACGAGCGAGCGCTTGCCGGTCTCTTTCCGGCTCTTATCTTCGTTCATTACAACTATCTCCGAAAAGTTATTTTAGCATGACTCTGGGATAAAATATATAGAATTTGTACGATTTTTTATCAAAAACGACGAAATTCAATTTTTTCCGACAAAGGGACGGTTTACATTCACCTTTTCCGGCTGTACTGACTCCACAATTCAAAGAGCGACGATATTACCTTATCCTGAACGGCGATATCAAAGCCGTCCACCGTCAGCTCCGGCCTGCGGCTGATGCCGTCTACCGCTCCTGCTTTTATGACAGCTTCGAGCATGGCCAGTTCTTCGCCGCGCTCCGGGCCGCGCCAGCTTCCCCAAAGGCAGGATAAGGCCGCCGTCGCGGCGTAAGCCCCCCAGTTGCTGACATCGACCGCCACCGCGCAATCAGTCCTTACTGTGCAGAGGCAGGAGGCGTAGTCCGGCAGAAGCGCGCAGAGCTCGTCATAGAAGCAGCCCATTCCAACCTCGTTGCCGCCGTCCCCTATTCCAAAGGTGGGAATAGACAGCAGCCGCGCCTCGTCGGCCAGCCTGTCCAGCGCCGGAGTCCAGCGCGAGATATCCATTTTTCGGAAATTATAGTAGCCTCCGTCGGCGGCGCGTCCCAGCCTTTCGCTGAATATAAGCCCGTCCATGCGGCTGTCCGCAAGCAATGAGGGAGCCTCCTTCACAAGCTCGGCCGGATAACCGGCGGCTTCCGCGCAGGCTTTCATCACATCAATGCAGAGTGCGTCAGTCCATATCTCGCTGGAACGCCCCTGACGCAGATAGGCGCGCGCGAGCATGACGGCTCCGCCGGGGCCGTCCGTCTCCGGAGCGTCGGCGCCTGGGATGAAAAACCCTGATATGACCGCGACTCTGCGCAGCGGCGCAAAGCTTTCAGCCGCGGCGCGCCAGTCCGACGGGCGGCAGAGCTTTGAAACGCCGCGTCCACCTCTGTCGCGCGAGACAATAGCTATAAGCTTTTTTGCGAATTGTTCCGACAAAGCAATTTTCAGAGTCACATTATCTCCCCCGCGATGATGAGAAGTATTCCGCCCTTTCCTCTCTCAGATGCTCAGCGTCTCTACCAGACGGAGCATGTCCGCGTCGAGCGTATGGTGTTCTTCCCATGCGGTCTGTAACGGAGAGAGCGCTATCTGTCCCTTTATCCTGCCGACCATCACGCCGCGTTTATCTTCCAGCAGCGCCTCTACGGCCGCGGCCCCCAGCCTTGACGCAAGCACCGTATCGAAGCAGGATGGTGCTCCGCCTCGCTGCAAATGTCCCAGGACGACTATCCTCGGGTCGTAATCGCAGTGACCTTTCAGCCTGTCGGCCAGAGTCTGCGCCGGCATAACTCCCTCGGCCAGAACGATTATGGAGTGAGTCTTTCCCCGCTGTTTCGCGTAGTGTATCTTCCTGCCTATGGCCTCTATGTCCGCCGGTATTTCAGGCACAAGCACAAATTCGGCTCCGCAGGCGACTCCGGTCTCCAGCGCCAAAAAGCCGGCGTGCCTGCCCATCACCTCGACAATAAACATGCGATCGTGGCTGGAGGCAGTGTCGCGCAGCTTGCTGATGCATTCCAGCGCCGTGTTGCAGGCGGTGTCGAATCCTATTGTACAGTCTGTTCCGGCCATATCGTTGTCTATCGTTCCGGGGACGCCGACGACATGCACTCCCCTGTCGTGCAGCTCCTTCGCGCCGCGGAAGGAGCCGTCGCCCCCTATGACTACCAGCGCGTCTATATCGTTTTCCTTCAGCTTAGATACTGCGGCGTTCAATCCCTCGGGACGCATGAACTCCGGGCATCTCGCCGTGCGGAGGATAGTGCCTCCGTGCAGGAGTATACCGCCGACAGCGCTCTTTGTCATCGGGATGAAATCTCCGTCGAGCAATCCTTCATAGCCTCGGCGTATGCCGACTACCTGAAGTCCGTGGTAGAGCGCGGTGCGCGTTACCGCGCGTATGGAGGCGTTCATGCCCGGCGCGTCTCCTCCGCTTGTTAAAACTCCGATCCTGCGAAGCATCGTATCTCCCCTTTGTCTCATTTCTTTATTCTTCATCACATTATTATAACAAAAAAGCTCACGGCTCTATAAGAGCCTCGTCGGGCCAGCCGGCCGGATGCTCCGCCCCGCGGATACGCCTTGTCCATACAAGAACGGCCGCGACCTCCGCCCCAGCCCTTTGCAGCGCGAATTTCGCGGCGCGCACCGTTCCGCCGGTCGTATATACGTCGTCCACCAGTATAACTCTCCTGCCGCTCACTATCCGCGATGCCTCGAATGAGTCAAATGAAAGGCTTTTCCTCTCAAACGCTTTCTTTGAGGTCTGCGGCTTTCTCTCAGCCTTCCATTTCAGCGCCTCCGCCTCGACTGGGATAGCCCACGACTCCCCCACGCCGCGCGCCAGCAGCTCCGTCTGATTGTAGGCGCGGCGGCTGCCTCTGTGCAGCGGCAGAGGAATCAGCATATCAGCCTCCACTCGTTCAAAGAGCGCGGCCATGCGTCTTCCCATGACAGCTCCCAGCCCTCTCATATTTTCATATTTAAGGGCGAGAATGAAGCGTCTCGCCGCATCGTCGTGCGCGGCCGCCGCGAAGCAGGGCGCGCTGTCATGACAGCATGGAACGCCGTAAGCGCCTCCGCACTCAGCGCAAAATGGCGGAAGCGGCGCTGACGCGGCCGTTTCCAGGCATGACGGGCAGTATATGACCGCCAGCCGTCCGCATCCGGGGCAGCGGCTCGGGAATATGATATGAAGGAGAGAGGAGAAGAGTGAGGCCGGCATATTCAATAAAGCAAAATGGGCGGCTTGATGCCGCCCGAGACATTTCTTTTTGATTTATGCGAAGCGCTCCGCCGCGCGCCTCAGCGTCTCCGCCTTGTCCGTGCGCTCCCATGCCGGCATCGGGTCAAGATCTACGCGCCCCATGTGGCCGTAGGCGGCAAGACGTCTGTACTGCGGCTTGCGCAGGTCAAGGTCGCGGATTATCGCGGCCGGGCGGAAATCAAAATTCTCGCGCAGCAGCTTTGTGATATCCTCGTCCTTTATCTTTCCTGTTCCGAAAGTTTCAACCATGATCGAAACCGGTCTGGCGACGCCTATCGCGTAGGCCACCTGTACCTGGCAGGAGCCGGCAAGGCCGGAGGCGACAACATTCTTCGCCGCGTAGCGGGCCATGTACGCGCCGGAGCGGTCAACCTTCGTCGGGTCTTTGCCTGAGAATGCGCCGCCGCCGTGAGGAACAGCGCCGCCGTAGGTATCGACGATTATTTTGCGTCCCGTAAGTCCGCTGTCCGCCTGCGGGCCTCCCATGACGAAGCGCCCCGTCGGGTTGACGAAGATGTGCGGCTTCGATTTTATCAGCTCAGAGGGAATGACAGGCTTGATGACATGCTCCGTCACATCCGCCTCTATCTGCTTCTGGTCGATGGCCGGATGATGCTGCGTGCTGACGACGATCGTGTCCACGCGCACGGGCTTTCCTTTTTCATATTCTACCGTAACCTGGCTCTTTCCGTCCGGGCGCAGATATGGAAGGGTCTTGTTCCTGCGCACCTCCGAGAGGCGGCGCGTCAGCCTGTGAGCCAGAGATATCGGCAGCGGCATCAGCTCTTCCGTCTCGTCGCAGGCAAAGCCCACCATAAGCCCCTGGTCTCCCGCGCCGATCGCGTCTATCTCGTCGTCGGAGAGTTCGCGCGCCTCTTTTGCCCTGTCCACGCCGAGAGCGATGTCGCACGACTGTTCGTCTATCGTGGTCAGCACGGAGCAGGTATCGCCGTCAAAGCCATATTTGGCGCGCGTGTAGCCGACTTCTTTTATCGTCTTGCGCGCGATCTTCGGGATATCTACATAACAGCTGGTGCTTATCTCACCCGCCACGACCACCAGACCGGTAGTAACAAGCGTCTCACAGGCGACCCGCCCCATAGGGTCGGCTTCGAGTATGGCGTCAAGCACCGCGTCGGATATTTGATCTGCGAGTTTGTCAGGATGTCCTTCCGTCACCGATTCAGACGAAATGAGAAATCTTTCTTTGCTCAAATTCAAACACCTCCATAATTTTTATACCGCTTTGCGTATTGTAACATCAATTCCCAATTTTGCATAACAAAACGAAAGAGGCCGCGCGGAAGGATATTTTCCGCCAGCGCCTCCGCGCTATTGCTTTTTTGCCGCCTGAGAACGGCTCCATTCAAACATCGCTATTCCGGCGGCGACAGAGGCGTTGAGGGAGCCTGTCGTCCCCCGCATCGGGATGAAGCGTATATCGTCGCAGGCCTTTGCGGCGGCAGTCCCCAGCCCTTCGCCCTCCGCTCCGACTACGATGACGCTGCGCGGAGGCATATCTTCCTTGAAAAGAGTCTCGCGCCCGTCCATCGCCAGCCCCGTTACCCAGAAGCCTGCCTCCTGCAAGAGCCTTATCGTCTGAGAGACGTTGCCTGTGACTGCCAGAGGCAGCCGGAGCGCCGCGCCGGCGCTCGTCTTTACCACCGTGCCTGTCGGCAGGCAGCCGCCGCGCTTCGGTATCATCACGGCGGAGGCGCCGGCCGCCTCCGCGCTTCGTATCACCGCGCCCAGGTTGTGCGGGTCCTGTATATGGTCGCAGAGCAATATCATAGCCGGAGCGGGAGGCTGCGGCAGAGAGGCAAGCAGCTCCTCCGTCTCCCAGAGCTTCATCCGCGCCGCATAGGCAGCGACGCCCTGATGGTTTTCTCCGCCTGTCAGCCTGTCGAGCGCCGCGCCTTCGACATTCTGAAATATGACGGACTTCTCCCTGCACAGCGATATTATCTTATTCTTTATATGCGGCTGTACGCTTTTTGAGAGCAGCACTTTCATGCAGCGCTCCGGGTTCTCTTCGAGCAGAGAGAGGACGGGATTCCTCCCCCAGCAGATATCGCCCTCGACGCCTGCGCCGCTTTCAGTCCTGTCGCTTTTTCGTCCTTTATTTTTTTCCATCGCCGCTCATCCTCCCGATATCTTCCAGAAAGCTCGCCAGATATTTTGAGGTCGGCCCCTTCGCGGCCGCCACCTCTTCCGGCGTTCCTTTCGCTATAAGCTTACCGCCGCCGCGGCCGCCCTCCGGCCCCAAATCCAGAATATAGTCGGCAGAGGCGAGAACGTCCAGATTATGCTCTATCGTCAGCACTGAATTGCCCTGATCCACCAGCTTATGGAGCAGTATCAGCAGCTTCTTCACATCGGTATAGTGCAGACCAGTCGTCGGTTCGTCAAGCAGATAGAGCGTATTGCCGCGGAATTTTTTGCCCAGCTCCGTCGCAAGCTTCACGCGCTGCGCCTCGCCGCCTGAAAGGGTCGGCGCGGGCTGCCCCAGTCTGATATAGCCCAGACCAGCCTCCTGTATCACCTTCAGCTTGTTGGCGATACGCGGTATGCCGCTGAAAAATTCCGTCGCCTCGTCCACGGTAAGATTCAGCACGTCGGCGATGGAGAGTCCTTTGTAGCGCACCTCCAGCGTCTCGCGGTTGTAGCGCTCTCCCTTGCAGACCTCGCATCTGACATAGACGTCGGGCATGAAGAGCATCGAGACCTTTGTCACGCCGTCGCCGTTGCAGGCTTCGCAGCGTCCGCCCTTGACGTTGAAGCTGAAACGCCCGGGCTGATAGCCCCGCAGTCTGGATTCCGGCAGCTGCGCGAAAAATTCGCGTATATAGGAAAAGACGCCCGTATATGTCGCGGGGTTTGAACGCGGCGTGCGCCCGATTGGACTTTGGTCCACAAGCACCACATTGCGCAGGGATTCATAGCCCGTTATCGAGTCGAATTTGCCCGGGCGCTCGCGGTAGTCAGAGTCGAACTTGCCGCGCAGTCCCTTGTAGAGTATCTCATATAGAAAGGTGCTTTTTCCGGAGCCGGAGACGCCGGATAGGGCGGCGAATACGTTGAGCGGTATATCGGCGCTGAGCTTTTTCAGATTATTTTCCCGCGCGCCGCGCACCTTTATCATACCGGATGGCTTGCGGCGTTCCCCAAGCGGCCTGTATGTGCCGTCGGCTTCGCCGCGCAGATATCTGGCCGTGCTTGAATCACCCGCCATTACCTCCGCCGCGCCGCCGTTTGCGATAAGCTCTCCCCCATGCTCGCCGGCCCCAGGCCCCAGCTCAAGGATATGATCCGCCGCCGCCATCGTGTCGCGGTCATGTTCCACCACCAGCACAGTATTGCCTATATCGCGTATGGCGCGGAGGGTATCGAGCAGCCGGTTCGTATCGCGCGGATGAAGGCCGATCGTAGGCTCGTCAAGCACGTAAAGTACGCCGGTGAGCTGCGAGCCTATCTGCGAGGCGAGACGTATGCGCTGGCTCTCGCCCCCCGAAAGAGTGTCGGCCCTCCGGGAGAGGCTGAGATAACCGGCTCCCACGTCGTTGAGGAATGCGAGCCTCTTGCGCACCTCGATAAGGGCGACGCCCACTATCTTCCATTCGCGCGCGCCAAGCTCAAGCTTTTCCAGCACTCCGAGCAGCTCGTCCACCGGCATCGAAGTCAGCTCTTTAATATTGTAGCCGCCGAGCGTAACGGCCAGAGCCTCCGGTTTAAGCCGCGCCCCCTTGCAGCTGGAGCAGATATCCTCCACCCTGTAGCGGTCAAGCTCCTCTTTATATGTCTCGGATTCAGTCTCGTTATATCTCTTCTCTATCCACGGTATGAGGCCGATATATTTACCGTTGTATTCCCAGTCTCCGTTTTTATCGCTGAAGATGAGCGGCAGCAGCGCGTCGGAGCCGTAAAGCAGCTCATTTTTGGCATCAGGCGGCAGCTCGCGGAACGGCTTGGAAATATCCCAGCCCCTTATCTCCGCCAGTTTTTCAGCCTTCTGCACCATATATTTCATCGTCTTCCAGGGGATGAAGCCTCCTTCGCCGAGAGGCAGGTCGGGATTGACGGCAAGCTCCGGCGAAAAGTGCATGTGAAAGCCGAGGCCGCCGCAGTCCGGGCAGGCTCCGACCGGCGCGTTGAAGGAAAAAAGGCGCGGCTCTATATCAGGCAGGCTGATCTGACATTCGGGGCAAACATACTTTTCCGTAAGCTCCCTTTCCTCCATTCCCTGCGATATGAGAAGCACAAAGCCCTCGGAAAGCCGGAGCGCCATTTCGACCGCCTCACTGAGACGCAACCTGTTTTCCGCGCGCACCTTCATGCGGTCGATGAGGCATTCTATCGTGTGGCGTTTTTTCTTGTCCAGCTCGACCGCCTCTTCCAGCCAGTAGAGCGTTCCGTCTATTCTCGCTCTCATGTAGCCCTGCTGATGGAGCTTGAGCAGCAGATTTTTATATTCCCCCTTTTTCCCCTTTATGACGGGGGAATATATTTCCAGCGGCTTTTCGTCGTACTCCTGATAGATGAGGTCGATTATCTCATCCACGCTGTAGCGGTGAACCTCGCGCCCGCACTTAGGGCAGTGCGGAGTCCCTGCGCGTCCGTATAAAAGACGCAGATAATCATATATTTCCGTAACTGTGCCGACTGTGGAGCGCGGGTTGTGTCCCGCCCCCTTCTGTTCAATGGATATGGCAGGAGAAAGCCCCGATATGTCGTCGACGTCGGGCTTGTCCGAAATGCCAAGAAACTGCCTCGCGTATGAGGAAAGGGATTCGACATAGCGGCGCTGCCCCTCAGCGTATATAGTGTCAAAGGCCAGCGACGACTTTCCTGAGCCTGACGGCCCCGTCACCACCACCAGCTTATTTTTTGGAATATTTACGTTTATGTTTTTTAAATTGTGCTGCCTTGCCCCTGTGATTCTCAGTTCCTGTTCCAATAGAGCCTCCGCCTTTCAATTTCCTTATATCGTCCCGGAGCTGCGCCGCGCTCTCGAAGTCCAGCTTTTCAACAGCCTCCCACATTTTCCTTTCAAGCTCGGAGATATTCTCCTCGCCTCGTCCGGCAAGCGGAGAGGCGGCGCGCATTCCTGCGTAATTTTTCTCGTCCTCAGCCAGCAGCTCGTCGGGAAGGAGATTCTTTACCGATTTGACTATCGTCTTTGGCTCGATGTGATGCTCTTCGTTAAAAGCCTTCTGAACCTCGCGGCGTCTTTCCGTCTCTTTCATCGCCAAAGCCATACTGTCTGTTATCCTATCGGCATATAATATCACTTTTCCGGCGCTGTTGCGAGCAGCGCGGCCGATCATCTGTATCAGAGAGCGATGCGCGCGCAGATATCCCTCGCGGTCGGCGTCCAGTATAGCCACTAAAGAGACCTCCGGCAGGTCTATCCCCTCGCGCAGCAGATTCACGCCGACAAGAACGCCGAATACGCCGAGGCGCAAATCCCGCAGCAGCTCAGCCCTCTCGAAGGTATCAAGCTCCGAATGTATGTAGCGCACCTTAACGCCCAGCTCCGCCATATATTCCGCAAGATCTTCGGCGGAGCGCTTTGTCAGAGTTGAGACAAGCGCCCGCCCGCCGCTGTCCACTATGGGGCGTATCTCGGCCAGCAGGTCGTCAACCTGCCCTGTGGCTTTATGCACCTCGACCTCCGGGTCTGGAATGCCGGTGGGGCGTATAAGCTGCTCCACGACATGGTCGGAATGTTCAAATTCATAGTCGCCGGGCGTGGCCGATATAAAAAGCGCGTTTTTCAGCGCCGGTTCATATTCAGCCCATTTCAGCGGGCGGTTGTCCAGACAGGAGGGAAGCCGAAAGCCGTGCTCGACCAGCACCTCCTTGCGCGCCCGGTCGCCGTTGTACATCCCGCGCACCTGCGGCAGCGTCATGTGCGATTCGTCAACGAAGAAAAGCGCGTCCTGCGGAAAGAAGTCAAGCAGCGTTCCCGGCGGGTCTCCGGCCTCTCGTCCGTCGAGATAGCGAGAGTAGTTCTCTATGCCGGAACAGTAGCCGACCTCAAGCAGCATTTCAAGATCGTACTTTGTGCGCATTTTCAGCCTCTCGGCTTCAAGATATTTTCCGTCGCTGATAAAGCGCGCGCAGCACTCTTCCATCTCGCGTTCTATCGCTCCGGCGCAGTTCTTTATGGCGTCGGGGCTGGTAACATAGTGCTGCGACGGGAAAATGCCCACCTTCTCCTTACGCGCCAGTGTGTGTCCTGACACCGGGTCTATTTCGTCTATCCGCTCTATTTCGTCGTCAAAAAAGGAAATCCTCAGCGCGGTGTCGCTGTAGGACGGGAATATCTCCATCGTCTCGCCGCGGCTTCTGAAGGTTCCCCTGACAAGCGACATGTCGTTGCGCTCGTAATAGTTCTCGATCAGCCGCAGCATGAAGGCGCGCCGCTCCCAGCGGTCGCCCTGCGCGAAACGAAAGATCGCGTCCTCGTAATTTTTGCGCTTGCCCAGCCCGTAGATGCAGGAGACGCTGGCGACGACAATCACGTCGCGCCGCTCAAGCAGCGCCTTTGTGGTCGCGAGACGCAGCTTTTCAATGCGTTCGTTGACGGAAGAATCCTTTTCTATATATACGTCCGAAGATGGGATATATGCCTCCGGCTGATAATAATCGTAATAGCTGACAAAATAGTTGACCGAATTTTCAGGGAAAAATTCCTTAAATTCGCTGTACAGCTGCGCCGCCAGCGTCTTATTGTGAGCCATCACAAGCGTCGGCCGGTTAAGCTGTTCAATGACGTTAGCCATCGTAAAGGTCTTGCCGCTCCCAGTCACTCCGAGCAGCGTCTGGCGCGAGCCGTCCCTTTCCCGGAAGCCGCGCACCAGCTTTTCCACAGCCTGCGGCTGGTCGCCCGAGAGACTGAACGGAGCGACGAGCTTAAATTTATCCTCCATCTCTGCCCTTTCTCTCTTTCTTATTTAAAACTATTATATTTTAACACAACAGCGGCGGTTCATTCAACAGAAAATGAGCCGTCCTTCGTGAGGACGACTCTTTCTCTTTTATCGGTTTTCATCTATCGGAGCGTTAAAGTCCCGGCTGTCGGCCTCTTCGATATCCGGCAGCTCTCGCAGCACCGCTTCCTCGTCCGGCCCCTCATCTTCCTCAGTCTCAGAAGCGTCCTCTTCTTTCTTGTCTTCGGAAGTGTTTTCAGAGCTCTCTCCCTGCGGAAGCGCCGGATGCTCCTTTTTCGGATAGCCGAGCAGTTCGTCAAGCTCGTCCCCTTCAAGTATCTCTTTTTCAAGCAGCAGGCGCGTTATCTCTTCCAGCCGCTCTCTGTTCTCCGTAAGTATCTCCCTCGCCTTGTTCATACTGCCGTCAACGATGGCGCGTATTTCAAGGTCTATCGTATGGGCGACCTCCTCGCTGTAGTTGCGGTCGTCAACGATGTCATGTCCAAGGAAGACCTCGTGCTGTTTGCGTCCCAGCGTCACAAGACCAAGCTTGTCGCTCATGCCGAACTGCGTCACCATCTGGCGCGCTATCTGCGTGGCGCGCTCAAGGTCGTTCGAGGCCCCTGTCGTAACGTCGCCGAAGCATATAGATTCCGCGACGCGGCCGCCCAGCAGCACGCATATCTTGTCGGAAAGCTCCTGACGCGATACGAGGAATCTGTCCTCCTCCGGCAGCTGAAGCGTATAGCCAAGAGCCATGTGTCCGCGCGGAATTATCGAGATCTTATGGACGGGGTCGCTGCCCTTTATCTTCGCCGCCACAAGCGCGTGACCGGCCTCATGATAGGCGATTATCTCGCGTTCCTTCTTGCTGATTATCCTGCTTTTGCGCTCCGGCCCCGCCATCACGCGGTCGATAGCCTCCTCAAACTCCGGCATGCCAAGCTTTTCCTTATCGCGGCGGGCGGAGAGAAGCGCCGCCTCGTTCACGAGGTTGGCGAGATCCGCGCCGACAAAACCGGGAGTGCGGCGCGCCAGCACGTCGAGATCCACCTCCGGCTCCACCTTCATCTCTCTGAGATGCACCTTGAGTATATCGCGGCGGCCGTTCACATCGGGACGGTCAACGACCACCTGACGGTCGAAGCGTCCCGGGCGCAGCAGCGCCGGGTCGAGAATGTCTGGGCGGTTGGTAGCGGCGATGAGGATTATTCCGGAACCGGCGTCAAAGCCGTCCATCTCGACAAGGAGCTGGTTCAGCGTCTGTTCGCGCTCGTCATGTCCGCCGCCCAGTCCCGCGCCGCGGTGACGCCCTACCGCGTCTATTTCGTCGATGAATATTATGCATGGCTGATACTTGCGGGCCTGTTCAAAGAGGTCGCGCACACGCGCCGCGCCGACTCCGACGAACATCTCCACAAAGTCCGAGCCGCTGATGCTGAAAAAGGGAACATCAGCCTCGCCTGCGACTGCGCGCGAGATGAGCGTCTTTCCCGTTCCGGGGGCTCCGAGCAGCAGTACGCCGCGCGGCACCCTCGCTCCCAGTCTGGTGAACTTCGCGGGGTCTTTAAGGAACTGAACGACCTCCACAAGCTCCTCTTTCGACTCGTCACAGCCGGCGACGTCGGCAAAAGTCACCTTCGGGCGGTTGTCGAGGAACAGCTTCGCCTTGCTCTTGGCAAAGCCCATGACCTTGCTGCCGCCCCCCTGCATGTTATAGATGAAGTATATCCAGACGCCTATCAGCAGCAGCGTCGGCAGCAGCGAGGTAAGCAGAGCCGTAAGCCACGAATTTTTCGGCGGCGGAACGATCTCCACTTCGACCCCCTTCCCCGCGACGAGCGACGGAAGCGTAGCCGGGTCGAGAATATAGGTGGTAAATTCCTGCCCTGATTTCAGCGTTCCGGTAAGCTGCTCGTGGTCTATCCTGACCTTGGCGACATTGCCGCCCTCCACCTCTTTAAGGAAGGTACTGTACGGCATCACTTCTGTCTGGGTAGTTTTTTTAGCGCTGTCCGGTCCGAGGAATACATTGACGAGGCTCACGACGAGCACGATCAGGACAATGTACATTCCCACGTTTTTAGAAATTTTCTTCAATATCGGTTATCCTCTCTTTCTCTCTTCTTTCCGGTGCGTAAGCTGTCTATTCAAGCGGTTCTGCTATATGTATCGCAGGAAGCTGGCGGAACTGGGCCGCGTAATCCAGACCATAACCGATAACGAACTCGTCGGGAATGGTAAATCCTGTATATTTGACCTCAACAGGCTGCGTTCGCCTTTCGGCCTTATCCAGCAGGACGCATATTTCCAGCGACGCGGGGTCGCGCTCAAGCAGCAGTTTGCTGATGTAACTCAGCGAAAGCCCCGTGTCGAGTATATCTTCAACTATTATCACATGCCTGCCGTGAATGTCAGAGCTTAGATCCTTTTGGATCTTCACGACGCCGCTGCTCTTTGTGGAGGCGCCGTAAGAGGAAATGGCCAGAAAATCAAGACGGACGTCAACCTCCGGGCCAACCTCACGAACCAGATCCGACAGGAAAACGACCGCTCCCTTGAGCACGCAGACGAATATAACCTGCTGCCCTCTGTAGTCCCTTCTTATCCTCGCGCCGAGCTCCGCGACCTTCTCTTTCAGCTTGTCTTCCGAAATCAATATTCTCCCTATTCCATACTCCATTCAGGCTCTCTCCCGACTATGCGTTAAGCTTACAACAATATAGAATAATATCATACTTTATATTATCTCGCCCACCATGGCAAAGAATTTTTATCGTTATTTTTCATGAATTTATTTTTCGCGGCGATATCCGCGCGCCGCAGCCAGCCGACTCCGCGCTCCGAATAGCATACCTCTATGTCGCGCGCCCATTGAAAACGCCAGCAGCCGCCGCGGCGGATGAGATTTTTCAGCTCCTCCGTGCGCGCGCGGGAAAGCGCCGGAAGCCCCAGCTCCGCCCCCTGCATACGCAGCATCTCCGCGAGCGTAAGATCGGATATATCGCCAAGCCCGCGGCTGCGCCACGCGGCCAGCGCCGGCGGCTGTTCAAAGGCGACGCGGCGAAGCGCCTCTCCGCACTCACGCTCCCGCGCCTCCACCTCCGCGGCCGCCTGCTTCGACAGCCCCAGCATCACATTTTTGAATCCGGAATTGAGATTTTCGCTTATCCACGGTATCAATATATTGCGAACCTTATTGCGCATATACTCCGACTCGTCATTTGTCGCGTCGTCGCGCCACGGAACGCCGTTTTCCCTCAGTATCCCGCGCAGCTCCCCGCGGCTGAAATCTATGACGGGGCGCACGATATTGCCGCGCCGCTCCGGTATCCCCCGCAGGCCGGCAAGCCCCGCGCCGCGCGCCAGATTCATCAGCTGCGTTTCAACAACGTCGTCGGCATTATGTCCTACTGCGATAAAGGGCAGTTTTAATCTTTCTGCCGTCTCGCTGAAATGCTCATAACGGGCGCGCCGTCCGGCCATTTCAAAGGACTCACCCTTCTCGCGCATATTGTGGACGTCGACGACTTTGACCGCGCATTCGACCCCCCAGCTTTCGCAAAGCTCGCGGACAAAGGCGGCGTCGCGGTGCGACTCCCCCGCCCTCGTACAGTGGTCGAGATGCGCCGCGGCTATGCGCCCCTTAAAATATTTTCTGACAAGCCAGAGCATGGCGACGGAATCTCCGCCGCCCGAAAGGGCGCAGAGGATACCGCCGCTTTCAAGCCATCCCTGACGCGAAGCGGCGGCTAAAAACCTTTTTCTACAATCCATCGGCGGCAGCTCCCGCCTCCCTGCGCTGTCCGAAGGGACACCACTTTATCAGCGTGCAGCTTCCGCAGCCCGGATTCTGCGCCTTGCAGAGGCTTCTGCCGTGGTCGAGAAAATTAAGGTGGGAGCCGCGGAAACGCTCGCTCGGAAGCTCAGCTTCCAGCTTCTTCTGTATCTTTACCGGAGAGCTGTTTTCATCAGCCCAGCCAAAACGTCTGCTGAGGCGCGATATATGCGTATCGACGGGAAAGCCCGGCATATCGAGGTCAAAGCATTCGACAATGGCGGATGTCTTCGGCCCCACGCCGGGCAAAGAGGTCAGATACTCGCGCACCTCCGGCTGACTCCAGCCGCGCAGCTCCTTCAGGGAATAGTCTCCGAAACGCTCCTTTACAGCCGTTAGCACCTGCTGGATATGAAGCGGCTTCGTGCTGCTCATTCCGGCGATCCGCAGGACCGCCTTCAGCTCTTCGAGGTCAGCCTTCGCCACCTCATCCCATGAAGAATAGCTATCCTTCATCTTCGCAAAGGCCTTATCGCGAAGCCTGTCGTTGGTATTCTGAGAGAGGATCGTCAAAACAAGGTCGTCAAGCGGCTCCTCATAATAAAAGTCGGACGCCGGCCTCTTTTCGTTTCCGTAAAGAGACTCCAGCTCGTCCAGTATCTCCCGAACGCAGCGCAGCTCAGCCATCATTGCTCCTCTTTTCCGTCTTTTCCGCTCTCGTCTTTATCCGCCTTGCGGCTCTTCGCGGCGCTTCTCTTTTTGGGCGGGTCAACGCGGTCCGTCATTACCTTTTTATAACGGAAGGAACGCTCAAGCCAGCCCTCCAGCGCCGCCTGCACCCTGCCGTGCACGCTCTTCGCCGGGTACTCGCCCTTTTCATTCTCCGTTCCGGCTGGAATACCGGTAAGTATCTCTATCCCCTCGTCAATCGTCGAAACGCTCCAGATATGGAATCTGCCGCGTTTCACGGCCTCTGTCACCTCATGGCTCAGCATCAGATGCTGTTCGTTCTGCACGGGGATCATAACCCCCTGCTTTCCCGTCAGCCCCTTCGCCTTACAGTAGCGGAAAAAGCCCTCTATCTTCTCATTCACTCCGCCTATAGGCTGGATATTTCCGCGCTGATCGACGGAGCCGGTCACAGCTATCGCCTGATTTATCGGAATCTCCGCGATGGCCGAGAGCAGGCAGTAAAGCTCGGTAGAAGAGGCGCTGTCTCCTTCCAGGCCGCCGTAAAGCTGCTCGAAAGCTATGCGCGCGCTCACGGAAAGGGGGAAGCGGCGCGCGTATTTGCTGCTGAGATAGCTGCTGAGAATCATCAGCCCTTTGTTATGTATAGGGCCCGTCATCCGCACCTCGCGCTCTATATTGACGACCCCCTCCGCCCCCATAAATACATTCGCGGTTATGCGTACGGGAGAGCCAAAGGAATGATCTATAAGCTGCGAGACGGTGAGGCCGTTTATCTGCCCTACGACGCTTCCCTCCGTGTCGATGCGCGTCACGCCGCTTCTGTAGCTGTCAAGCACCTTTTCCTCCAGCATATTGGAGCGGAAGATCTTTTCTTCAAGGGCGCCGCGGACATGCTCTACCCCGACCTGCCGCTTGCCGGCGGCTTTGGCGACGGCTGTCGATTCCACCAGAATCTCGGCTATCTTGTTCAGCTGCGTCGAAAGCATATTCTGGTCTTCGACCAGACGCGAGGCCCATTCTATAACCTCGCCCACCGCCGCCGCGGTGAAATGCAGCTTCCCCTCGCGCTCGACAAATCCGGCGATAAAGCGGGCTATCTGCATCTCGCTCTCGGCGCTGCGCGGCATTTCGGAGTCAAATTCCGCCTTTATCTTAAAGACCTTCTGGAATTCGGGGTCATATATATTCAGCAGATAATAGAGGTACGGAGTGCCGACAATGACGACCTTCATATCTATCGGTATAGCCTCGGGGCGCAGCGACGAGACAGGAATATATCCAAGCTGCTCCCCGAGATTCTCGATCGAAAGCTCGCGGTAGCGCAGCACGCGCTTCAGCACATCCCACGACATGAACTGACGCAGCAGCTCGTCGGCGTCAAGCAGCAGGAAGCCGCCGTTCGCCCTGTGCATCGCGCCGGGGGTTATCCGGCGGAAATCAGTGTAAAGATTGCCCTGCCTGCTCTCGTAATCGACCTTGCCGACCAGATTGTAATAGATGGGATTTGTCTCGGAGATAACCGGAGCGCCGTCCTTTGGATTATTGGATACGAAGGCGTTCACCTCGTAGCGCGAAAAATCGACCTCTGCCTGATCGTCGCGCACCGCGGCAAGAAATACGTTGAAATTCGCGATAAGATCCTCCGTGAGATCATCCAGCCACAGCCCCAGCTTTTCATTCGGCATATATCTGGCGCGCAGCTCGGAAAGGATCGGCGTTATCGCGACGCGGCATATCTGGCTTTCAAGCTCCTTGATCTTCTCCTTCAATTCCTTTTCGCGTTCGCGTATAAGACGCAGCTTTTCCAGAGTCTTCTGCGAGATCTCCTCCGATACCTTTTGCAGAGCCTCCTGCTCGGCCTCTGAGAGCCTTTCAAATTCCTCCTGCTGCATCTCGCGGCGAACAGCCTCCGCCGCCTTCCCATCCGTCTCGCCGCCGGCCTCGGCCTCTCCCTCGGCGTTCGCCGGAGCGAGAGGGGGCGCTACTATCAGCGGCAGATTGACAAAGCCCTGCGGAGTGCGTTTTATTGAAAAATCCTTTGATTCGGCCCACTTGCGCAGCTCCTCCATGATGGAATTGACCTCATCCTGAAAGGCCTTGACAAGCTGCGCCTTGTTATCCTCAAATTCGTTATTGTCGAAAGCTTTGGAAAGCGCCGTTTTCAGCTCTTCGACCGCGTCGTCGGCCTCCTTCGCCAGCTCGCGTCCCTTCCCTGCGGGCAGATTTATCGCCAGCGGCACGCTTGGGTCGTCGAAATTATATACATAGACCCAATCGTCCGGCGCGGGCATCTGCGCGGCGGCGCGTTTCAGCTCATCGAGCGCGTAAGTGGTCCGTCCGCAGCCCGGCTCTCCCACCATAAAAATATTGTAGCCCTTGCTCTGGACAGAAAGTCCGAAATTGACGGAGCGCACCGCGCGCTCCTGCCCGATAAGACCGCTCAGCTTATCCAGCCCCTTCGTGGTTCTGAAACCGAGCGCCTCCAAATCCGCCCTGCGGCGCAGCTTGTCTGCGGGAATTTTTTTATCTTTTATCAGAGACATCAACTTCCTCCTGATCCTTCACCCGTCCTGAAACCGGCAAATGTTAGTATTAGTCAAAGCGATATTATATCATAACAAAGGTGGAAAAATTAAAGTATTTTGGAGGGACGTTCTCTTATATTTTTACGCGCCCATTGCTATTCTCGGGCAAAAAAATAAGGGAGACAGTTTCCTGTTCTCCCTCTCCAGATTGATTTCTTTTATAATTTTATAAAATATGAAAGAAATACCGCCAGACTATATCTTCTCTACGTCAGAGGCCTGGGGGCCCTTGCTTCCCTGCGTAATTTCAAAACTTACCTTCTGACCTTCGTCAAGCGTCTTGAAACCATCTCCCTGGATCGCGCTGAAATGTACGAAAACATCGTTTCCTTCGTCCGTGGTGATAAATCCGTAACCCTTAGTTGCGTTGAACCATTTTACCGTACCGTTGCTTTTCAAAGTGTTGCCTCCCAACAGGATATGTTATAACATCGGCTTGCACCGACAGTACTACCTTATACTCAATTTACCGGATTGTCAAGCTTGTTTCATAAATTTTCAGCTTTTTTCGTTATTTTTATCGAAGTAAGTAATATTTCTGAACAGACGAATCACATAATCAATAAAATGCCGTGAACGGCGGGGGCGTCGATAGAAGTAAAGAGCTTTTAAGGTTACGGAAACTACCTGAAAAAAGTTTTTCTAAGATAAGCAATATAAGGTATTGTTTGATGTTAATTGATGTATTATAATATCACAGTTATGTCAGGATTGGTTAAAATATTTCCTCGGGAGGGGATGACACTATGGATATGAACAGACTGACACAAAAATCACAGGAAGCCTTCTACGAGGCCCAAAACATCGCGGTACGCCGCGGCCATCAGGAGGTAGACGCGGAAAACCTGACGCTGGCGCTGCTCACACAGGAGCACGGCCTTATTCCCCGTCTGCTTGAAAAGATGAATATACCGCTCCACAACCTCATTGGAGCGATAGAAAACGAGTTGAACAAAAAGCCGCGAGTCTCCGGCGCCGGACAGGAGAGCGGGAAAATATACGTCTCGCAGAGGCTGTCAAAAATACTGGTAAAGGCGGAGGACGAAGCGCGCGGACTGAAAGATGAATACATCTCCGTCGAACACATCTTCCTCGCCATTCTTTACGAAACAAAGGGCAGCCCGCTCGGCAAAATATTCGAGACCTTCGGAATAACGCCCGACAAATTTCTGAAAACGCTCTCGGAGGTACGCGGCAATCAGCGCGTCACCAGCGACAACCCCGAAGATACCTATGACGCGCTGGAAAAATACGGGCGCGACCTCGTCCGGGCGGCACGCGAAAACAAGCTTGACCCGGTCATAGGGCGCGACGAAGAAATACGGCGCACGATCCGCATACTGAGCCGCAAGACAAAAAACAACCCCGTGCTCATAGGAGAGCCTGGCGTCGGCAAAACGGCGATAGCGGAAGGGCTCGCCATGCGCATAATGCGCGGCGACGTACCGGAAAATCTAAAAGACCGTATCATATTCGCCCTCGACATGGGCTCCCTCATAGCAGGCGCGAAATTCCGCGGAGAATTTGAGGAACGGCTCAAAGCGGTGCTGGACGAAGTAAAAAAGAGCGACGGACGCATAATACTCTTCATAGACGAGCTGCACACAATCGTCGGCGCTGGAAAGACGGACGGCGCTCTCGACGCCGGAAACATGCTTAAGCCGCTGCTTGCGCGCGGCGAACTGCACTGCATCGGCGCGACAACCCTTGAAGAATACCGTCAGTACATCGAAAAAGACGCCGCGCTCGAACGCCGCTTCCAGCCAGTAATAATCGACCCGCCAAGCGTAGAGGACACCATCTCCATACTTCGCGGATTAAAAGAGCGCTTCCAGGTACATCATGGCGTGCGTATACAGGACAGCGCGCTTGTGGCGGCCGCCGTGCTCTCAAACCGCTACATAGCGGACAGATTCCTCCCCGACAAAGCCATCGACCTGATAGACGAGGCCTGCGCGATGATACGCACCGACATCGACTCCCTCCCCGCCGAGCTGGACAACATCAACCGCCGCGTAATGCAGTTGGAGATAGAAGAAGCCGCCCTGAAAATGGAGAAAGACAAGGCAAGCCGCGAGCGGCTGGAAAAGCTGCGCAAAGAGCTGGCCGACGCAAGGGAACATGCCAACGCGCTGCGCGCCCAGTACGAAGTGGAAAAGGAAAACATCGTCAGAATACGCTCAATGCGCGAAGAGATAGAAAATGTGCGCCGCCAGATAGACGACGCGGAACGCCATTACGACCTCAACCTCGCCGCGCAGCTCCGCTACGGCACGCTTAACAAGCTTGAAGAAGACCTCAAGATAGAGGAACAGAACCTAAGCGGCATAGAGAGCGGGACCCCGAAGCTGCTGCGAGAAGAAGTTACCGAAGACGAAATCGCGGAAATAGTCTCCAAATGGACAGGCATTCCCGTGACGCGTCTCGTCGAGGGCGAGCGTGAAAAGCTGCTGCATCTCGACCGCGTACTGCACGAAAGAGTCGTAGGGCAGAACGAAGCGGTCACGCTCGTCGCGGACGCCGTGCTGCGCGCGCGCTCCGGGATCAAAGATCCGAAACGCCCCATAGGCTCCTTTATATTCCTCGGCCCCACGGGAGTCGGAAAGACGGAGCTTGCCCGCGCGCTCGCGGAGGCGCTCTTTGATTCCGAAGAAAACATGGTCCGCATAGACATGTCGGAATACATGGAAAAACACACCGTATCGCGCCTTGTCGGCGCTCCTCCGGGATATATCGGATACGAAGAGGGCGGCCAGCTCACGGAAGCCGTCCGCAGACGCCCCTACTCCGTCGTGCTCTTTGACGAAATAGAAAAGGCGCACCCCGACGTATTCAACATCATGCTCCAGATACTCGACGACGGCAGAGTTACCGACAGCCACGGCAGGCTTGTCAGCTTCAAAAACTGCGTCATCATAATGACAAGCAACATCGGAGCGCAGGTACTCATCGACGGCATGAACGATCGCGGCGAACTCTCCGAAGGGGCGGTAGAAGATGTAATGGCGCTGATGCGCACAAAATTCCGCCCAGAATTCCTCAACCGCGTGGACGAAATGATCTGCTTCAAGCCGCTGACGATGGCCGACATACGCGAGATAGTGCGCCTGATACTCAGACATCTTGAAGAGCGGCTGCACGACCGCAACATCAGGCTTGAGCTGACAGACGCCGCACTCGACGTCTGCGCCCGCAACGGCTACGACCCGATATACGGCGCGCGTCCGCTCAAACGCTACGTGCAGAAGGCGCTTGAAACACGCATAGCGAGAGCCATCATAGCCGGAGAGATCCGCGACGGCGGCACAATCCGCGTCGCAGAGCATGACGGCTCCATCGACATGCACTTTGAAAACCACGACGAAGAAAAGAGATAAATAAAAAATAAGACAGCCCCCGCCCGGCGAGGCAGCCGCGCCGGAGGGGCTGTTTATTGAATATCGAAGCCGCGCTATGGAAAAAAGCGGACTTTTCATTATAATATTCCCGAACATCTAACAAGGAGGATGCCACATGGCTGAAAGAATGGAATTCCAAAGCGAAGCGAAACAGGTATTGGAGCTGATGATCAACTCCGTCTACTCGAACCCCGACATCTTTGTGCGCGAACTGATATCCAACGCCTCTGACGCGATAGACAAGCTGCGCATAGAAAGCCTCAGCGACCAGGCGCTTGCGGAATACGCCAAAAACGGGCGCATAGATATAACCATAGACAAAGAGGCGGGAACGCTGACCTTTGCCGACAACGGCATAGGCATGGACCACGACGAGCTTATATCCTACCTCGGCACCATCGCCCGCAGCGGCACGGGGGAATTCATCCGCGCGATGCAGGAGGCTAAAAACGGAGTAAACAGCGACCTGATCGGCCAATTCGGCGTCGGCTTCTACTCCAGCTTCATAGCCGCGGACAAAGTAACCGTTGAGACGCGGAAAGCCGGCGGCTCGGAAAGCTGGAAATGGGAATCGACCGGAGACGGCAGCTACACGATAGACAAAGGAGACCGCGAAACCAACGGAAGCGCGATCACTCTTCACATGAAGGCCGGCGCGGAAAGCGAAGACGAACACGACATAACGAAAGACTACCTTTCAGAATGGACTCTCCGCTCCATCATCAAAGAATATTCAGACTTCGTCACATACCCGATCTACCTCAAAGAAAGCGGCGAAAAAGAGGACAAAGAGGAAGAAAAGCCGGTCAACTCAATGAAAGCCCTCTGGACCCGTCCGCAAAGCGACATCAGCGACGAAGAATTCAACGACTTCTACCGCCACATATCGCACGACTGGGAAAACCCCATGGAACGCATCTTCTACAAAGCGGAAGGCGTCAGCGAATTCCGCGCGCTGCTCTTCATACCGTCACACCCGCCGATGGATCTCTTCTATCAGGACGGCAAACACGGCGTACAGCTCTACATCCGCCGCGTATTCATCATGAACGACTGCAAAGAGCTGATCCCGGAATACATGCGCTTCATCAAAGGCGTTGTAGATTCGGAAGACCTATCCCTCAACGTCTCGCGCGAAATGCTGCAGCAGGACCGCCAGACCGCGCAGATAAAGAACAGCCTCACTAAAAAAGTGCTGGACACACTGCGCAAAATGATGAAGGACATGCCGGACAGCTACAACAAATTCTGGCAGACCTTCGGCGTAGTCCTCAAAGAGGGGATAATATCCGACTTCCGTCACCGCGAGGAAATAATGAAGCTCTGCATCTTCGACACATCGGACGAAGATAAAACGACACTCGAAGACTACGTGATAAACATGCCGGCCGGACAGGACAAAATATACTACCTCGCAGGCTCCTCGCTGAAAAACCTCCTCAACTCCCCCAAACTTGAGGCATTCAGGAAAAAGAACATCAAAGTTCTCCTCCTCAGCGACCCGGTCGATGAAATATGGGTAAACAACGCGCGCAAATTTGACAAATACGACTTCGTCTCAGCCGCGGCGGAAGAGCTAAAACTGCCCGAAGGTGTAAAAGCGGAGCCGAAAGAAACAGAAGAGCTTGAAAAAAGCGGCCTCGTGAAAAAACTCAAAGACGCGCTCGGAAATCTCGTAGAAGATGTAAAAATATCCGGCCGCCTCGTAGATTCCCCCGTCTGCTTCGTCCAGAAAGGCGAAGAGATATCCCCGCAGATGAGAAACTTCTTCAAAGCAATGGGACAAAACGTGCCGGAAGAGAGAAAAGTGCTGGAAATCAACCCGGAAAACCCGCTCATCAAGAAGATAGCCGAAGAATCGGAAAAAGACGGCTTCAACGCCGGTGAATGGTCCAGCGTGCTGATGGGAATGGCCGCGATAGCCGACGGCGAACCGGTGCCGGACGGCAAAAAATTCACAGAACTGCTGAGCCGCCTGCTGGAAAAATAATCCCGCGAAAAAGACAAGAAAACACGGCCCCCGCCGCTTCACGCGGGGGCCGTCGTCATGACGCGCAGACGGAGAGGGCGGACAGCGAGGCGGCGCGCTCAGCGGCGTCCAAGAGCCATAGGACGCCAGAATTTGAAGTAAAGCGCCATCGATAGAGTGAAAACCGCCAGCCCCACCACGCGGAAGGTGTTGCTGACGCCGATCGGCGGCGAAAGCCAGCCGTATAGCAGAGGGCTTATCATCCAGCCGATATCTATCACCATCAGCACCAGCCCCGTAGCCTTTGGACGATAAGCCTCCGGCAATATATCCCCCACCAGCGCCAGATCAGTTGGAAAGCCTACGCCGATGCCGAGGCCGAAAAGCAAACCGAAAAGAACGAACATCGACGCAGTGGAGCTGAAAGAAAGCCCCAGAAGCGCGAAGCCCATCAGAGCGGCCGAAGTCGCCGCGAGCCTCGAACGCTGAAACATCGCGACAAGGCGGAAGGCGACCGTTCGGATAAGAATACCGGAAAAAGCGCTCGAAATCATAAACCAGGAGACAGAAACTGCCCTGACCTCCGCCAGCGACGCGGCGGAAAGCGTCATAGCGTCCGCGACCGACATTGTAAAGGCGGTAAAAAGAAGCAGCACAACGCCGCCGGTCTTAAAAAGCTCGGAATAACTTCCCCAGCTCCTCTTCGCCTGCCCATCATAACTCAGATTGCGCACCGGAAAGCATATTCCTGCGCAGATAAGGGCGGTCAGCACAGGCAGCCATATATACAACTCATTATAACCGCCCTTCAGCAGCCATTCGCTGAGGGGAATCACAGTCGCCAGCGGAAGCATCGAGCCGGTGGTAAAAAGAGCGAAGCCGACCCCGCGCGACCGCTCGTCAAGCAGAATAGACTGCGCCGCGACGGCGGAAACGCCGAAGACGCTGACGCATACCCCCGTCATCGCGCGGAAAAAAAGCAGCGGAAGCGGACTTGCGAGCGAAAGGGCGATACCGGCCGACATAGCCGCGCAAAGCAGCGAACTGCCGATCAGCGCGCGCCTGATATCGAACCTTTCCATCACGACGCTTCCCAGCGGCCGGCAGAGAAGCATCACAAAATAAAAAACGCTGAGAAAAAGCCCAACCTCATGCGGAGAAGCCCCCATACCCTCATAAAATGGGCCGAAGAGAAAATAAATATTTGAAAAACAGGTATTGCAGTAATAAGCCAGAAAAATGAGAAAAATCTGCTTCGTGCCGCTCTTCATCATTATAGACGCCTCCGCCCCGACAATCTGCCGAAAATCATTCCGGTAATTTTATAACATAATCTCCATTTTGTGGGAAAACGAAAGGAAATAAAAAATCTCATTCCGCGCAAAAGGCCGCCCTGAATTTTTTGTTCAGGGCGGCCTCTCCTTTGCCTTTTATTCTTTAGTTTTTTGCATTACCTTTTACGCTTCCACAGCGCCAGCGGCAGCAGCGCGAGCAGCGCCGTCGCGCCCAAGCCCGCCGCGCAGCCGCCGGAGGAGGCCGAGGGTTGGGTCTGCTGCGCGCTGAGTACCGCTATCGGGTCGGTGACTTTGCACGGCTCGTTCTTCGAGAGGTCAAAGTCTCCTCCGTCCAGGATGAATATGGTCAGCGTGTAACGGCTCGCCCTGTTTATCGCTCCGGTTACTATGTTGCCGTCCGCGTCGAGCAACGCCGCCTTTTTGTCGCCGAATTCAGCGCTGTCGGTCGCTACGTCGAAGAAAAGGCTCCGGCTGTTCGGGAGCAGCTTTACTACTTTGATCATTCTCACGTCTCTGACGTCGCCGAATATATCGCCGCTTACGTTGAAGCCAAGGGCGTGTATCCTGTCCTGCTGGTCGGCGGAGGAGGTTACTACCGGCAGCGCGGTAACGTGGTCGTGGGAGATCGCCCCGGATTTGCTCTCAATGTCGGCTATGGCTTTTTTGATCATATCATTTGTGACGACAAGGTTTCCTTTGCTGTCTGTCGTCAGTTCTTCCGCGGTGAAGCCGCTTTCTTCAAGCTCTCTAGCAGCCGTTTGCCTCTCTTCCGGCGTGCTGACGAAGGAAGCCTGTACCGGTACTATATTGTCTCCCGGCGCGACGGTAAGGTTAGGAACGACTGTCGCGGGCGTTATGACCGTTATTGTCTGGTCATCTGATACGGCGGCTTTAAGCACCGTTACTGTGCAGCTCGCGCTTTGGCCTCCCGCTGCCGCCGTGATTGCCGTACTGCCGCTTCCTGTCGCCGTCACAAGGCCGCCGGCGCTCACTGTGGCGACCTCAGGATTGCCGCTTGTCCAGCTTACCGCTTTGTCGTAGGCGTTGCCGGGGGTCACTGTCGCTGTGAGCGCCAGCGTGTCTCCTTTGGCAAGCACGGCGGAGGCGCGGTCGAGCGTTACGCCCTCAACCGCGATTCTCGCGTATGCCGCCGTTATGTTCCAGCTTTCGCCCCATTCGACGTCTTTGCTTATTGTCATGACGTCGGGGGAGAGCGTCCGCGTTCCGTCGCTTAGCGTGACTGTATAGCCGCTTATTTCGTGGAATGTGACGCTTTGCGCTTCGCCTCTTATGTCGGCGCTTGTATTGCCGTTATGTATCGTGCTGTCGCCGCTTATTGTCCAGTATACGCTTTCGGCCGTTATATCTCCCGATATTGTCACGTTTACTGTCGCGTAGTTGGTCTCTTTCGCGGCGAAGGCGAGGCAGAGCTCGTAGCTGTCGTCGCTTGCTCCGTCCTGTACGATGAAGTAGTTGTCTTTTGTGTTGTCGCGTCCCTGCGAGTTCGAGACTTTGAGCGGCTTTACCCATTTCGCTCCCGTCGTCTTGTCTCCTGATACGCCTCCGGGCATGTCGAAGAGCATTACGCGGGTATGTACGCTGTAGCCGCTGTCGTTGTCTCCGCTTACTGTTATGTAGGCGTTTTTGTCCGCGCTTACGGCATCATACAGGCTTCTGGCGTGAACTCCGCTGTCTTCGGATACTACGGCGAAGAGGCTTACGCGCTCAAGGAGGTTGTCTGCCGAGAGTCCGTTTTTCAGCTCGTCAGGCAGGGCGGCTATGTCGGCGCTGGTGATGGTGAAGTTGGTTTGCAGCGGCAGGTAGGCGTCGTCGGAGAGGCTGTTCACGCCGTGGTTGTTGGTGAAGGTGCTGACGAGCATTCTCCAGAATTTGGCGTAGAGCGTTTCTTCCGTTCTTGTCGCTATCGTGTTCTTTACGTCTACTACGCGTATTTTCTTTTCGCTGTTGTCCGTGACGTCCCAGTAGCCGGCGACGGCCTGTCTTATCTGCTCTTTTGTATAGATGTCGGTCGATGTGTCGACGTCGGCGCTGGTGGCTTGGAGGGCTTTCGCGGCGTCGCTTATGCCTGCCGGCAGGTCGCCGGATATGGTCATGTCCTTCAGCGCGTCGTATATCGCGAAGTCTTCCGTTGTGTTGGCCTCTATTTCAAGTACGCCGGAGTTGTCTCCGTCCGTGCGCCCCTTTTCGGTCACGTCGGGGGAGGCCGGAGTCGGAGTGATTGTGAGCGTTCCGTTGATGTAGCTTATAGCGTAGTTGGCTGTTACGTTCGCGCCGCTTGCCGTTATCGCCGCGGCGGATGGCGTTATTGAGCCTGTTCCGGCATCTGTTCTGTTCTGGGTCAGCGTTATGGCTGTGAGGCTCGCTCCGCTGTTGAGGCCGCTTGCCGTTACATTGCTCAGTCCCTGGCTGATGGGCGTGCCGTAGGCGACGGTCTGGTCGTTGGCCGTTATCGTCACCGCTTTGGCTGCGATTGTGAGCGTTCCGTCGATGTAGCTTATATTGTAGTTGGCTGTTACGTTCGCGCCGTTTGCCGTTATCGCCGCGGCGGATGGCGTTATTGCGCCTGTTCCGACATCTGTTCTGTCCTGGCTCAGCGTTATGGCTGCGAGGTTCGCTCCGCTGTTGAGGCCGCTTGCCGTTACATAGCTCGTTCCCTGGCTGATGGACGTGCCGTAGCTGACGCTCTGGTCGTTCGCCGTTATCGTCACGGCTCTGGCCGTGATTGTGAGCGTCCCGTCGATGTAGCTTATATTGTAGTTACTAGTTACGTTCGCGCCGTTTGCCGTTATCGTCGCGGCGGATGGCGTTATTGCGCCTGTTCCGACATCTGTTATGTCCTGGCTCAGCGTTATGGCTGTGACGCTCGCTCCGCTGTTGAGGCCGCTTGCCGTTACGCAGTTCGTCTCCTGACTGATGGGCGTGCCGTAGCTGACGCTCTGGGCGTTCGCAGTTATCGTCACCGCTTTGGCCGTTATCTCAAACTGCTGTCCGGAGGCGAGCCTCAGGCTGTAGTTGTTTCCGGCGCTGAGCGTGCCGAGGTTGTAGGCGTAGTTTCCTACATCTTCGCCTAAATCGCGGGAGAGCGCGCCGTTGAATCTCAGGCCGCTTTCGCTTGACCTGTAGCTGAGTGTCGGCTCTGCCGCGCCGTAGACTTTGTGCTGTCCAGCGTTCGGCGTTATCGTCACCGGTTTGGCTGCGATTGTGAGCGTTCCGCTGCTGTAGCTTATATTGTAGTTACTAGTTACGTTCGCGCCGTTTGCCGTTATCGCCGCTGCGGATGGCGTTATTGAGCCTGATCCGGCATTTGTTCCCTGCTGGGTCAGCGTTATGGCTGTGAGGCTCGCTCCGCTGTTGAGGCCGCTTGCCGTTACATAGCTCGTTCCCTGACTGATGGGCGTGCCGTAGGTGACGGTCTGGGGGTTGGCTTTTATCGTCACGTTCTTTTTCTGGATGGTGAAGTTCGCGCTTGCCGTGCCGATGCAGTAGCCCCGGCCTGTTATTGTTACCGCGGCCGTTCCCGCGTTTATGTTGTTGGCATAGCTTACCATGTAGCCGGAGGGGTCTACGTCATTGCCGTTTACCCGCACCGTTACGGTCGGTTCTTTTGCCGTGCCGCTGTAGGTGAGGTCGGCGGAGGCTATTGTGACGACCGCGTTGTCGAGGCGCTCTGTTACTGTCACGGCGCAGCTCAGGTCGGCTGAGCGCGGCGACACGTCGGCGCTGCCGAATTTTTTCGCCGTTATAACGGCGCTGACTGTCAGCGGCGCTTTGCCTGCCGCGATTCCTGTCAGGCTGTCGCCGCTGAGCGCCGCGACTGCGCAGTCATAAGAGCTGACCGTTAAGCAGCCGCCGCTCACAGCAAGCGCCGAGCTGTCGGGATAGCAGACAAATACCGGCGAGAGCGTGCCGGCGCCGTTTATCGTCAGGTCGCGGCTTGATATGAGAACTGTCGTGACGATATTATCTGTTGAGGCGAACGAGACTACGTCGCTGCGGCTGCCGCCGTTGTTCCAGCCGACATCGTCGTTTGCGGTGCTATTGAGCCAGCCGCAGTTCGTTATCGCGCCGTCGTTCCGCCCCGCGACGCCGCCTCTTGCATAACCGCCGCTGACGCCGCCGCTGTTCGCGCTGTTCGTTATACTACTGCCGGGTGAGTTATGTCCCGCGACGCCGCCTGCATAATAATCACTGCCGCTGCTGACGACGCCGCCGATATTCGCGCAGTTCGATATTGTGCTTCCATCGTTAAACCCCCCGACGCCGCCGGCATAACGACCGCCGCTGACGCCGCCGCTGTTCGCGCAGTTCAATATCGTGCCTATGAAGTTATACCCCGCGACGCCGCCGGCATAATCACTGCCGCTGACGCCGCCGCTGTTCGCGCTGTTTGATATTGTGCCGTAGAAGTTATCCCCCGCGACGCCGCCTGCAGATTCACCGTCGCTGACGCCGCCGCTGTTCGCGCTGTTCGATATTGCGCCTCCTTCGTTATACCCCGCGACGCCGCCGGCAGTACCCCCGGTGGAGCTGACGCTGGCGCTGTTCGCGCAGTTCGATATCGTGCCGTAGTCGTTATACCCCACGACGCCGCCGACATATTTGGTGACACCGGTGACGCTGTCGCTGACTCTGCCGAGGCTCGTGCAGTTCGATATTGTGCCTTGGTTCCACCCCGCGACGCCGCCGACATAGAAGACGCCGCCGCCGGTGACATTGCCGGTCACATCTATATCGCAGCTGACGGTGAGGTCGCGCACGACGCCGCCGCCGCCTATACGCGCGAAGAGGCCGGCGGTCAGCGGGAGGCCGCTTATTCTGTAATTGACTGTATAGCCGCCGCCGTCGAATGTTCCGGCGTACCAAACGCTGCCTGTGGCGATGGGAGTCCAGTCAGCGCCGCCGAGGTCTATATCGGCGGTGAGCTTCGCGCTGATGTCGCCGCTGCCGGCGTCGACGGCCTCGCGGAACCATGTGAGGTCGCCGCTTGTGGCTATCTGGTATACGTCGCCGATTTTTGCCGGTACGGCCCGCGCCGGCGCGGCGAAGGCAAATAGTGAGATGAGCAGAAAGAGCGATAATAAGGCGAAATGAACCTTATTACAGCTTATGGGGGGGGGGCGTACCGTTGTTCATCAAAGCATCATTGCAGATTTCTTTTTCCATGAACATTTTTATGGCTCCTTACGATTTTAAATTTGGCCGGCCTCACGGCGCAGCGCAGAGAAAAAAACCGCCCGCCCCGCGCATAAAGTCATCCACGAAAGTACAATATAATTTTTTAGAGCTACTGTCAAGCGGCGGATTTTATTTTTTTTTTCGGGCGGGAGGGAAAGGGAAGGTCAAGGGAAAAATCAAAGTCAAGGACAAGGTCAAAAGCAAGACTCCCCCAGTCGGCTCCGCCGACAGCCCTGATGGGGAAACCAGCCGAGTCGCACAAATCAGAAAGGCGCTGATTTGGCTCCCTGGCCGCCTCTGCGAGGGGGCCGGAGATTAAGGTCAAAGGCGAAGGCAAAAAAGTGGCGTATAATAAAAAAGCTATGTTGCCGCTGACTTTGATTTTCGGCTTGCTGGCCGCCTCAGAGAGGGAGGCTTTAAAGGCGCGCAAAAAGTAAATGCTGTTGCCCTGGGACGCTTTGCGATCCTTCTCGCGCGTTCCGCGCCCTATAGTGTAAAATATTGGAAAATACGCGGGAAGGGGCGTGCGGCAAATGAATCTTACCACCACCACTGAAAATGGCAGGCTGACTATAAGCTTTGAGGGGCGTCTGGACACCTCGACTGCGCCGAAGCTGGAAAGGGAGCTGGCGCAGCTGCTTAAAACGGAGACAGACGTTACCTTTGACTTCGAGGGGCTTGAATATCTTTCCTCCGCGGGGCTGAGAATCGTTCTCATGTCGCACAAGAGATTAAGGGCCGTCGGCGGCCTTCTCACCGTCGCGAATGTGAACGATGTTATAAAAAACCTCTTTGACCTGACCGGCTTCAGCGAGATACTGAACATTGTCTGAGAGGGCCGCCGACATGAAGCGGATATTCCAAAAGCGGCTCTTTCTCTTCGTTCTGGCCGCTTTTGCCGCTACGTGGGGCATAACCTTTTTTCTACAGACGAAGGAGGCGGAGAAGAGCGCCAGAAAAGAGATACAGCTTCGCATCGACGACGCTAAGGCCGAGGTCGTCAGCAACGCCAACCGCCTGCTCACGATAAAAGTTCAAAACCGCGCGGACGCCGCCGCCAAGGCCCGCAGCTTCGCCGAGATCCTGGAGGGAAAGGGCGGCAGCGCGGACACGGCGGAGCTGCAAAGACTTTTGCACGTCCTCAATGTGGACGAGCTGGATATTATAGACGAGAATGGGATCATCGTCTCATCCTCCGTTCCAAAATATATCGGCTACGATATGAGCTCCAACGAACAGTCGGCCGAATTTCTGGAGATACTTCGCGACCCCGCTAAAGAGATAGTTCAGGAGCCGCGCGCGATAGGCTTCGATTCCAGCATAGAGACGCAGTACGCGGGCGTCGCCGCCAGGGGGACAAAAGGGCTGGTGCAGATAGGCTACAGCCCAAGACGTCTGCTGCAAGCGATGGAGATGGCCGATATCTCCGTCACTGCCGTCAAATTCCGCATCGGACTGGCGGGCGGCATACTGCTTGCCAGAGATGGGGTCGTGATAGCCTGCGAGCCGCCGATATATGTGGGAAGAAAGCTCTCCGATATAGACATCACAGAGAACGAGGGGACATCGCGGAACTTCTTTGACGCGGTGATAAACGGAACGCGCCAGCTCTGCATATCAGAGCCTTACGACGATATGTACATCATCGGCTTCCTGCCGGAGTCGGAAATATACGCCGGCCGCCAGACGCGCATGATGGCTCTTACGATGTGCCTGCTGTTTATCTTTATAGCAATATTTATCCTTATCTCAAAGCTGGTTCAGGAGGTCGTCATAAAGGGGATAAACGACATAAACGCGTCGCTGGCGAGCATAACGGGCGGAGACCTCGACGCGCTCGTCCAGGTGATGACGAATAAAGAATTTATCTCGCTCTCCTGCGGCATAAATACTATGGTCGGCGCGCTGAAGCGCGCCATCGCGGAGGCCAAAGGCAGGATAGACGCGGAATTGCAGGTGGCTAAGGCCATACAGCATTCCGCGCTGCCTGATTCCGGACGGCTTGCGCGCAACGGGGCGGATTTTGAAATAGGGGCGGAAATGTTCACGGCGAAAGAGGTCGGCGGCGACTTCTACGACTTTTTCTTCGCGGAGGGGGGACGTCTGGTATTCGTCGTCGCCGACGTTTCCGGAAAGGGGATACCGGCGGCTCTTTTCATGATGAAATGCAAGACGCTGATAAACGACCTTGCCGCCTCCGAACGGTCGCCCGCGAAGATACTCGCCGAGGCGAACGAAAGGCTCTGCGAGGGCAACGAGATGGAGATGTTCGTCACAGTATGGCTGGGAATACTGGAAATAAGCAGCGGCCGCCTGCGCTTCGCCAACGCCGGTCACAACCCCCCGCTGCTGGCGCGCGCGGAGGGGGACTTCGAGTATCTTAACGGAAGCTCCGGGCTTGTGCTCGGAGGCATGGAGGGTATGAAATACAGGGAATTTGAAATCAGGCTGGATAAAGGAGACGCCATATTCCTATATACGGACGGCGTTACGGAGGCGATAGACGGCAAAGAGGAAGCCTACGGAGAGGAGCGGCTGAAAAGGGCGCTTGATGAATGCGCCGACAGAAGGCCGGAGGCTCTGACGGAAGCTGTAAAGCAGGGACTTCGGCAATTCACGAGGGAAGAGCCGCAGTTCGACGACGTGACGCTGCTCGCGCTGCGTATGCTGATCCGCCCTGAAAAAGAGCTCTCCGTCCCGGCGGTGATGGACAGCTACGACAGAGTCGTCGGCTTTGTGGAAGAGACTCTTTCGGAGCTTGGCTGCCCTACGCGGAGGCTGATGGAGATAAATATCGCGATAGACGAGATATTCTCCAATATAGTCAGATACAGCGGAGCCTCCGAGGCCGCGATAAGCTGCGGCGTGAGGGAGGGAGCGGCCTTCGTGCGCATATCTGACGACGGCTCGCCCTACGACCCGCTGCAAAGCAAAGAGCCGGACGTCAGCCTTGGCTGTGATGAGCGCGAGATCGGCGGGCTGGGGATATTCCTCGTCAAAAAGACGATGGACAGCGTAGTCTACGAGCATCGCGGCGGCAGGAATATCATCAGCATCGAGAAAAAGTTTGCCGGCGGAGAAAAAGAGCCGGCCGAAAAGGATGAATAAACAATGAATGTATCTTGCAGAAAAATGCGCGCGGAGGATTTTCCGGAGGCCGTCGTTATAGCCCAAAAGTCGATCAACGATACGGACGCCGCCTTCTACGACTATATAAAGGCGATGACGGAGAGCCTCGGAAATGGAACTGAGGGGGTCGTCGCAGAGGCCGACGGCCATATCGCCGGCGTGATGTATTTTATCAGCGGTATTCATCTGAGCGGCGGGCGCACGGATTTTATCGAAGAGATAAACAAAGAGCTGAACGGAGCCGGGATATACAGCTGTTCGATAGTGGCGGTAGACCCCCGATACCGCGGGCTGAAAATTTCCAAAAAGCTCCACGAATGCGCCTTCGAGATTTTAAGGGAACAAAACATCCGTCACATCCTCGTTGAAATATGGATAAGGCCCGACGGCTATATGCCGGGCTTCAACTGCATCCATTACGCCCCTTCATTTACAGACTACGGCGACATACCCAACTATTACGCCGAAGCGCCGGAGGCCGAAGGGCATATCTGCTCCGTCTGCGGCGAGGATTGCCATTGCGCGGCGAAAATCGCGGTAATGCACATCTGAAGGGCGGCTCTCTTTTATAAAATTTATAAAGATAGGTCTATAGCCCCTATCAGCAGCGTGAACCGCTCGTTTTTGGGGGAATATTTGTTGTACTTTTGTTGTACCCGCCCTGATATACTCTGAATAATGAGAGCGCAGAGAGCTCCTCTGTCGCGGAGGCGCGTCTTCTTACGGCTCTCAACAGCAAAGAGGGGGATTCAGCGTGAAAAAACAAAAGTTGAATGTAGAACTTCTCATTCTCTGTCTTTTTGTCTTCGCGGTAATCGCGGTAAGCGGAGGATGCAGCGGCGGTTCTTCAGGAGGGGGCGAAACGAAGGCTTCAACGCGGCTTTCTTTCGATACGGACGGCGACGGAATGGCGGATGTCTACGACGCCTGCCCCGAAGATCCCGCGCGCACGACTATAGACCAGGTCAATCTGACGCCGCTCGCGGATGGCGAAGCGGCCTCCGCGTCGGCGCTGCTGTCCGCCGAATCGCCTATGCCCGGCACGGTGCGCGGCGTTATCAGAGGGGCGGCGTCTGCGAGTAGCGGCAGCGACGCGGCGGAGGCGCTGGCGGCGGAAGCCGGCGCAGGCATGCGCGTCAGATATCGCGCTACGCTTAAAGCCGGCCTGCTCTACTCCGGAGCTTTCTATGACATAAAGGGCGGCCGCGCTTTGAACTTTATCCCGGACGTGACAGTTTTTGGCCCCGACGGAGAAGAGATCGAGACGGAGCTTTCGATCAGCACGGAGGAAAATCTTGGCATAATTACCTACACGATGACGGCTCCTGCAGACGGCGACTATATCATCCAGGTCGCGAACGCCGACTTTACCGATACAAAGACCTACGCCTTCGCCGCGGCCGTATATGAGGAAAAGGGCGACCCCGGCAACTACGGGCATCTCGTTCGCTTCCGCGACTCTGCCGGCGGCAGCTTCATCTATACGATGCGGGATATCGTTTACCTGCGCTCGGTGCTTGCAGACCCGCATAACGCCGCGCAATACGACGAATACGGACGTCCGATAGCCTTCTGCTCCGACATCGCGGACAAATGGGCTGCGGCGCTGTCGCTGGTGAACAGCGCCCATTACCGCGACGCGGGCTACATCGACCCGACCGGCGACGAAACGGCGGCGGCAAATGCCTCCAACGGAGCCTCAGCGCTGGCCGCCGCGAGAAAGGCGCGCCTTGACCCATACATAACCGGCATAAGCTGGAACAGCGACAATCACGCCTTCGGCTACGGCTTCACCGCCCCGTCAGGGCTGCCTGCCGACAGGATACGGGCAATAAAAACATTTACGCTGCCGGACGGAAGCGGCATGGCGCGTGAGACAATCGAAACGACGAAGTTCATCAGCACCAAGGAAGAGCATGAGCAGGAGATGGACGTCTCTGTGGAGGCTTCCTACGGAACGGCGGACGCCGGCATCGAAGCGTCGGGCAGCTACGCTCAGAGCACGAAATACAGCGCCACAAACACCACGCTTGCGCTGCGCTACGAATACCGCGAGACCGGCTACCGTATGCTCGACATCGACGAGTATGAACTGACTGACGCCGCGCAGAAGTATCTGGACAATAACGGCGGAGAGGCCTTCCGCGAGAGATTCGGCGATTACTTCGTCGCCGGCGCGAGATACGGCGCGAAGTGCGTCGCCTACGTCTCGATCAAGACGACCTCCTCAGAGCAGACCAGCGCGATAAAGGCCGCCGTCTCCGGCCACGGCTTCGGCGCCGCCGCCTCTGCCGACTTTTCAGAGAAGTTCAAGGATGTGAGCGAAGGCTGCGAATATACCGTGCAGTATCATGAATATGGAAACAGCCCCGCCGACTCAGGCAGCGGCTCCGCATCTGTGAAAACGATGTACCTGACCGCCTCCGGCGCGTGGAGCGACAACGCGGATGACGCCGCCGTCGTAAGTGCCGGCTCTTCGGACAACCTTATCGACGAAGTGCTTGCCAAGATGAACGATTACATAAACAGGAGCAAGCAGAGCGACTTCCAGCCCGTCGAGCTTGAAGCCTACATGCTCGGCTTCGCGCAGATAAACGGCGGAGAAGAGGCGCTGACCAGAATCAACGTGGACCCAAAGGTATTCGTCGCGGTGCGCACGATGACGCGCGAATTCCTCGGACTCACCTCATACGCCAACGTCATAGCCGACATACCGGCAAACGACCTGAGAAACGGAGAGCAGCTGAAGGATCAATTCGCGGCCAAATACAACGCGATAAAGGATGAACTGCTGGCCGACCTCGACTACATCTGTTCCGATATCGACGAAGTCACCGCCTACACAGACCGCATTACGGCGCTCGCCGGCGAGATGCGCGTCTTCAAGGAGAGGTACGACTTCTTCAAGACAATGGAGAAGATGCTTGCCAACTGGACGAATATAGACAAGGATTCCGAGCGCGGCTTCTGGCGCTATTCGCTTAGCACGGCCGTTGACGCCGATATTTGCCGCAGCGCCTATATAAGCGAAGAGACGAACCAGGAAGGCGAAATCTTTGAAATCACAGAGTGGTGGACGCGGCTGTACGATACAGGCAGCGACGGCAGAATATGGTGCTGGATATCGATATCGGACGACGGCGGATACGACTATCATTCCGACCAGATAAACCCGCGCTCCTTCGGCAGCCGCCAGCTGAAATATTATGTAAAAGGCTGGTATGACAAGGATCTCCGCGCTAAGATACAGGGCGCTTATATCGACCTCGGCGGCGACAACAGAGACAACTATCCCTTTAACTGGTAGCGAGAACGAGGCGGCGGAAGAAATATCCCTCCGCCGCCTTTTCGATTGGCAGTGATTTTTCGGCAGCGGCTATCATATATGCACGACGGCGATTTTTGCGGAGCATTTACAGCGCGCGCCGCAGACGGGGCAGATGTAGCCCTCCGCGCCGGCGTAGAAATTTTCAACTATTCCGTATTCCGTATAGCGACCGGCCGTAGCGAGATTTGCGTTTGATGGCATGTAGCCGTCCGGGCGAACCCATATCTCCAGCAGCAGATGCTTCGCGCCTATATCTTCCAGCTGCGAAAGGGCGTAGATGTAGAGGGCGGAGCCGACCTTGCAGTTCATGTATTTATCCGTAACGGCATAGGCCGCCCCCGTCCATATCTCCTCTTCGCCTATATCTTTTTTTATCTCATTGAAGAAATCCTCGCGCCCTCCGGTGAGCGACATCCCCTTTTCAAGGAAGGCGAAGCCAGCTAGCTCTTCCCCATGACAGGCGATGATGCCGAAAGCGCTTTCTCCCAAGCCGTCGAATATCGCCCGCATATATTCCTCATAGCTCAGCCCTGAGTTCAGCTCTTTCTCCGCCAGCGGCAGCACCTTTTCGTAATCGCTTTTTTCGGCGAGACGGTATGATAATTTCATGAGCCGCTATACATGAAGGACGGCGATTTTCGCCTTGCATTTACAGGGATGTCCGCAGACTTCGCAGACGTGATCTTCCAGTCCCGGAGCCTCGGCGTAAAAGTTGTCCACCGTGCCGTACTCCGTGAAGGAACGCGCGATATAGAGCTGCGATTCAGACGGGGCATAGCCGTCGGGGCGAACCCATATCTCCAGCAGCAGATGCTTCGCTCCGATATCCTCAAAATGCGACAGCAGATGTATAAGCAGAGCCGCGCCGACCTTTTTGTTCTGATACTTTTCTTCGACGACGATGATCCCGCCGCTCCATATCTCCTCTTCGCCTATGTCTGCCCTTATCTCCGCGAAAAAATCCTCCCGGCCCCCTGTGAGATGCATACCCTTTTCCACAAGCGCCGCGCCGACGAGAACTCCGTCAGCGTCGAAGCCGCCGATTCCGGCCGACTCGCAGCCGAGGGAGTCGCAGAGGCTTTTCATATAATCCTGATATTCCCGCTCGGCGTTGACGTATCTGGAAGTCAGAGCCGTCAGCTGAGGATAATCCTCCCGCGCGAGCGGCCTGTATTTTATTTTCATGCGAAAGCCCACCTTTGCGGCGATAATGTAAAACGCTCTGCCGCATGATATTATCGCACATTTTGCCTCTGTTGGCGTTCAGGATCGGCGATTTTCGCAAAATCCGCGCCCTTCGTCTATAATTAACGCAGATGGAGACTTTTTCGCGGCCTCGCGGCGGGGAGGTTTGATGGGATTGAACTTAAAAGAGGCATTCGCCCTGGCGGAAATACTGGCTCCGGCATCGCAGGAGACTCTGGCCTCTCTCGCCTCCTGCGCCTCGCTGAAGCGGGTGAAGAGGGGCGAACATATCTTTCATGAGCGTGACGCGGTGAAGACGCTCTATATCGTCGTCGACGGCATGGCCGCCATCTATAAGCTGGGGGACGGCGGCGAACGCAAGGTGATCTTCGTATACGGCGCGGGCAAGGCTCTCAATGAGGCCGTTCTGAACGGGCTGCCTGCCTCCGAGAGCTGCGAGGCTCTGCGCGGCGCGACGCTGCTCTGTTTCCCCGTCGAGCGTATGCTTGCGGCTATGTCCTCCGACTTCGCTCTTTCAATGGCCGTGATGGATTCGATGTCCATCAAGATACGGCGGCTCTACCGCCAGATAAAAAACACCGTCGGCTCTCTGCGCTGCGACAAGAAGATTGCCGCGAAGCTCTGGAAGCTCTCGCGCGACTACGGAGTCCCCTCGCCGGAGGGGACGGAAATAGCCTTCGACCTCAGCGTGACTTATCTCGCCGATATGCTCGGCGCACAGCGCGAGAGCGTATCGCGCCAGCTGCGGCTGCTCGCGGAGGAAGGGCTGGTGCTCTTCCGCGCGGGGCGCTTCATCATTCCCGACAGGGAGGCTCTGCAAAGTTATTTCAAAAGCCCGTGATAAATATCACGGCGTAAGCTCTCCTTCCTTTCTATAATTTTCACAATATCACAACACTATAAAGGGAGGGAGCTTTATGTTTCAAGATGAGTTTCAGGCCGTCGCTTCGGCGGCGAAAGCCAAAAGCCGCTTTCTTGAGGGCAATCCGTCAGGTTTCTTCGTCTCCTCGATGCTGGCGGGGGCTTATATCGGCTTCGGCATCCTGCTCATATTCACAGTCGGCGGACTGCTCGCCGGCGCGTCCTGCACCAAAATAGTCATGGGACTGTCCTTCGGAGTCGCGCTGAGCCTGGTTATCATCGCGGGGGCGGAGCTTTTCACGGGAAATGTATTTGTAATGACCTCCGGATATCTGGTAAAAAAGGTCGGCATGGGGGAGACGGTGAAGCTGTGGCTCGTCTGCTGGTTCGGCAATCTGGCCGGCTCGGCGCTGCTGGCTCTTCTCTTCTGGGGTTCGGGGCTGGCCTCGGGAGGCGTCGGCGCTTTCATCGCGAACGGCGCGGCGGGGAAGGTCTCATTAGCGCCGCTTCCGCTCTTCCTGCGCGGAGTGCTCTGCAACATCCTTGTCTGCCTCGCGGTCTGGTGCGGATTCCGCTGCAAGAGCGAAAGCGCTAAGCTGATCATGATATTCTGGAATCTTTTCGCCTTCATAACCTGCGGCTTCGAGCACAGCATCGCGAACATGACGCTGCTCACCATAGCGCTCCTCCAGCCGGAGGGAATCGCCGTTTCGGGCTGGCTTTACAACCTTCTGACGGTTACGGCGGGGAATATGGCCGGGGCTATACTCTGCCTGGCTGTTCCGTATTTTATTATCTCAGGAAAGAAGGAGGCGTAATAATGGGTTATATTTTAACGCCGGAGGCGGCGGAGACTTTTATCGCCGGGCTGGCCGGAAAGTACAGAATATACGCGCCGAAACGCTTCGCGGGCGGCGCCCCCTTTTCCGACCTGGACTGTGTGCGCTACGGCGAGGTTGTGAGCATGAGCGAGGTCGTCTTTGACGAAAAATCCGATTATTCTTTCAAGGAGGCGCTGCTGCCGCTCTCCGAAACGCTCTTTTTCTTCACGGAGGGAGAGACCAGGGAGGCCGGCGCGCCGGCGAAAGAGGCGCTGATCTTTTTACGCAGCTGCGACCTGCACGCGGTAAAGCGTCTTGACGAGATATATCTGCGTAACGGCGCGGAGGATTATTACTACAAGCGCCTCCGCGAGAAGATAAAATTCGTCCTCATGGGCTGCCCGGCCCCCTTTGAAAGCTGTTTCTGCGCGGATATGGGGACGAACCGCTGCGACGATTATGAGCTTTCGGTCGAGCCGCGCGGCGGCGGCTACGCCGTGGAATGCCGGCTGCCGGAGCTTGAGCCGCTTCTTGCCGGACTTGGCGGCGAGCGCGCGGAGGCAGCCCCGTCATACGTTACGGAGACGCCCACGCGCGTGAATATCCCCGCGGGGCTGACCGCCGAGGTCGGACGTTCGGAAATCTGGCGCGAATATGACGGCCGCTGCATCAACTGCGGGCGCTGTAATTTCGTCTGCCCGACATGCAGCTGCTATACGATGCAGGACATCTTCTACAGCGACAACGGACGGGTCGGCGAACGCCGCCGCGTGCAGGCCTCCTGCATGGTGGACGGCTTCACCGATGTGGCTGGCGGAGGCGCTTACCGTAAGAAGAACGGCGAACGGATGCGCTTCAAGACGCTGCACAAGATATACGACTTCAAGGAGCGTTTCGGCTATCAGATGTGCGTGGGCTGCGGCCGCTGCGACGATATCTGCCCTGAATATATATCCTTCTCCGGCTGCATAAACAGGCTGGAAGAGGCCATGAAGGAGGTTGAAAAGGATGTCCGCTAACGAATATCTCCCCTTTCTCTCCGAAGTTAAAGAGGTAATAAAGCATACCGCGATCGAATACACCTTCCGCATGAGCTGCGAGCACGAGGTGAAGCCGGGGCAGTTCTTCGAGGTCTCTATCCCCAAATACGGCGAAGCCCCCATCTCCGTGAGCGGCACGGGCGACGGCACCATCGACCTGACGATAAGGCGCGTCGGCCGTGTGACGAACGAAATTTTTGAGCGCTACGCCGGCGACAGCCTCTTCCTGCGCGGCCCCTACGGCAACGGCTTCAACGTCGATGATTACAGGGGAAAAGAGCTCGTCGTCATTGCAGGCGGCACCGGACTCAGCCCCGTGCGCGGCCTTGTGGATCACTTCGCGCGCAACCCGCGGGAGACGGATGGAATGACCCTGATAGCCGGCTTCAAAAGCCCCGCCGACATACTCTTCGCGGATGACCTCAGCCGTTGGGAAAAGACGATAAATGTCATTCTCACCGTGGACAGCGCCGGCGAATCTTCCGGCTATCGCGTCGGGCTCGTTACCGGCTATATACCGGAGCTGCGCCTCAAAGCGCCGGAAAAGGCCGCCGCTATCGTCGTCGGGCCGCCGGCTATGATGAAATTTTCCACGCTCGGCCTCATCGAATCGGGCTTCCGCGAGGAAAATATCTGGATATCGCAGGAGCGCAAAATGTGCTGCGGAATCGGAAAGTGCGGACACTGCAAAATCGGTTCTGCCTATGTCTGCCTTGACGGCCCTGTATTCAACTATGTCCAGGGCAAGAAGCTTATCGACTGAGGGGGCGCGAAAGATGGATATCAATACAAAAAAATTAAAGAAAAACGCCTTTCGGGTCACGAAAAGGCGCGGCTTCACCGCTTCGCGCGTGCGCGTTCCGGGAGGCTGCATCGAGGCGAAATACCTCGGACTGCTTCAGGAAATAGCCGAAAAATACGGCGACGGCACGGTGCATATCACCAGCAGACAGGGCTTTGAGCTGCCCGGCATACCCTTTGATAAGATGCCGGAGGTCAACGCCATGCTCCAGCCGGTGATAGAGGGGCTGGATATCAACCAGACGGCCCCCGGCACTGGCTATCCCGCCGCCGGTACGCGCAATGTTACCGCCTGCGTCGGCAACAGAGTCTGCCCCTACGGCTGCTACAACACGACGGCCTTCGCGAAGCGCATAGAAAAGGCAATCTTCCCGAACGACCTGCACTTCAAAATAGCGCTCACCGGCTGCCCCAACGACTGCGCCAAGGTGCGTATGCACGACTTCGGGATAATAGGCATGACAGAGCCGCGCTTTGAGCCGGAACGCTGCGTGAACTGCGGAGCCTGCGTCAGATACTGTGAGAAAAAATCGGTAAAAGCGCTCGAGCAGATAAACTTCCGTCCGCGCCGCAGCCACGAAAAATGTATCGGCTGCGGGGAATGCGTCATCAACTGTCCGACCCGCGCCTGGACGCGCAGCGAGGAAAAATATTTCCGCCTCACGCTGCTGGGACGCACCGGAAAGCGCAATCCGCGGCTCGGCGAGGATTTCATAAAGTGGGCCGACGAGGAGAGCATCATCAGAATCATACTCAACTCCTACAAATATGTGGAAAAATATATCGACGCGAACGCGCCGGGCGGCAAAGAGCATGTCGGCTACATCGTGGACCGCACTGGCTTTGAGGAATTCAAACGCTGGGCGCTCGAGGGGGTAACGCTCCCCGCCGGAGCCGAAATATATTCCCCGCTGTACTGGAAAGGGCCAAAGTTTTAACAGGCCGCAGTTTCGGTATTGAGTAGGAGGCCACCCCATTAGTAGGGGTGGCCGGCCTTTCACACAATGCGTACCGTTCGGTACACGGCGGTTCAATCGCATAAGTGCAGTTTACGAAGTTGCTCGTACTGAGCCGGAAAGTTATAGTACCCGGCCAGCGCGAGCTTTTCGTTTGTAAAGGCTATAATCCAGCTCCGGCCCCCATGGCCCCCAGTAAAGGCTTTCAAATACATAGGTTCCGGTTGAAAAGGCGCTGGTATCTCCCGGATTGCTGATCAGTGAATGATTCTTCGCCTGAAGCGCGGGAAGGCCGTACTTTTGCCGATGGTAACGACAGTGCCGCCGTCGCTGACAAACTGCATGACGTTAACAGCGGCATCCGCATCATAGTCGCCGTTGAAATCATAGGCGGGATCGGAGCCGATAAAAAGGACGCCAGAACCCAGCGAAGACAATTCTGCGGCTGCCAGGTCAGTTTTGTCAATGATTACGACATTCTCATTTTCAATTCTGCCTTTCGCTGCGAACATCGCTGCCTGATCCGATGATGTTTCATATGTTGTTTTTACTCCGCCAATTTTTACTGAACCAAGATCAGGTAACCACCTGTTTGCAACGCCTTGTATGACAAATTCATTTGTACCAGCAAGACTCATATTTTGAGGAATACTGTCTTTCCAAAGCGGATCAGGCAAAAGAAGTTTTTTTGCGTCTGGAGCTTTAATCGTTATTTCATTCGACGAAGCGTCGGTAGCCACAAGCCCGGCGAAGATCCCCTTTTCATTTGTCTTTGTCGTGTAACGCTTTGTCCCGTCCCAATAGATGTCGATGTCGATATTCGCATGCGGAAGCCCTATATCATCCGAAGCGTTTTTATATTTTGCGACGCGACCGCTGATAATGGCCACGCTGTTCCCCAAGCCTATAGACGAATAATCTATGTCGTCGGAGATGTTGTTGATGGAGGGAAATATGTTGTAGACTACTTCGTTAAATAGCAAAGATATCGTTGAATTGCTTATATCAGGCTTGAATTTGTTAAAAAAGCCATAAGTCCATGCCCCAGGGTCAATCAGCCATTCCGACGCAGGCGGGTCTGTTTGCTTCTGCGACAACCCTGTTACCACATGATAGTAAGGTTCGCTGTAGTCAATTTTATCTCCATTTTGCCAGCTGTCGAAAGCATAACCGTCGACCGGCGAGGCGTGCCCAACGTCATCGCTTGAAGGTACCGGCGTTATCCGTGTGAATCCGGCGATGACGGGAAAGCCGAAGTCAAGATTTGTATTAATCAAATGTTTTCTTACCTCTGGAAGCATGACAGCGGGTGCCGTCGTTGAATTCTCTGTTTTGTTGACGACTATGCGGTGAGCGGATGAAAAACCATAGCGTATAGTGAATAAGGATGGTGAAAGATCCGCCACGCTAAGCATCCGGTTATATGGGGTCTCTGAGCTGACAGTAGCACCGGTCATAAAAATATTGTACGGCAGCAATAAACTGATATCTCTAAGCAATGGCGCAATCTTCGTGCCTGCCGTCGCAATGTCCGAGCTTTGAAGCGTGACCTGATAGGTCTGATCGGACAAATCTGGAGACTGTGAAAGCAGGAAATTTGACATGGCTTGCCAATCATAGGTTTTAGCAAGATTAGATTCAGGGAAATTAAAAGGTTTTCTTACAATCCAGGCGCCGTTGATATAATTCCTGTCTATATTAAAATTAGTTCTGTCGGTGGGGTTCACCTGCAAAGTCAGGCCGTTAGCCACTGATACAGGGTATTTTCTGGTCAGAATATTATACATAACCTGACCTGTAGAAAGCGCGGCGCATCCTACCAGATATTCCCGTTCGCTGACATTTGTTCCGGCGTATTCGCTGCTGCTTGTCGAATATCTAGTCAGCTCGCTATGTTTATTCAGCACATTGAATGGGTACCCCTGTCCCCAGTAGCGTTCCCTCCCCATTAACGGCGCTACGCGAATGTCAGCAGAGGCGGTCAGCCCTGTCGTGCTTATTGATCGGCTGGCAGGCAGTGCGCCTGTTTTTTGCGCGCTTTCCTTTAAAGACTTCCAGCGGGCCTTGTTTCTGGATTGTTCGGTTCTTTTTTCTTTTAGGGATGCGCCGGCTTTACTTTCGGCGGATTTTTCGCCGCGCGCCGCAGCCTCTGTGTAGGAATTAAAACCGACGGCTTTATACCACAGAGTATTTTTATAAAGCGCTTCTGACATCACGCCTGGACCAAAAGTTTGTATTGGCCAAAAGTCATCATCTGCCGGCAGGATAACCCAGCCGTTGGGAGACAGCGTGACGAGAAAGTATCCGACATTCCCGTGAATTCCGCCACGATATAATTTAATTTGGTTAATAGTTGTCCCTAATGTCTCACCAAAGTGGTTTTCCGTTTCCTGAAGCCAGTTCGCAACTGTAGTATTAACGTCAGATTCTGTTACAGGCGCTGCCGCCGCAGTGTTATGACCGTTAGGGCATAACAAAAACACTATCACGGTAAAAATAATAATAGCTCTGTGGGAGATTGACATTATTTTACCTCCTTTTAAGCCTCACTTCGATACGATATTCGGACTATCTTCTTTCCCGCAATACCGTCCCATTAAGAGAATTGCGCCGCTCCTGTTATCGACTATGAAATAGACAAATGGATGGGTTGGGTAGAAATTCCTGTCTACGTTATATCTTTTGTTCCTTTCTTCCCGCCGCTCCTGCTCTTCTTTTCTCCTTTTCTCAATCTCCTGCGGAGAGGGCGGCGTTCCTGGAGGAACAATCATAAACCTGCCGTTTATAATACTGAATGGCGGCCAACGAGTTTCTACTGCACGCGACTGTTCTCCGCCATAGATATCAAGGACGCTTTTCTGTTCCAGCTTTTCCCCTTTCAATCCATTTATTCCTAACGTATTCAGCCAGCAGCTAAAATCATACAGCGCGGTGATCTTTGTATCTACGATTTGGACTTCAAGGTTTTTATCCGCTTGCTTTGCAAGCAGATCGAGATATTTTTCATAGCTCATGGATATTTCTACGCCGCGAACGCCGGACTGCCTCTTCGGCAGGATTATTATGTAGGAGTAGTAGCGATCCACAAAGGGAAATTCAAAGCTCTTGATTCTTTCGTCTTCGTAATATTTAAGGCGTTGGTTTTGTTTCATGATATCGACGGTGCAGATTTCCCCGTCAGCTTTGTAGAATCTGGGTTTAGCAGCGCCGGCAATTTTAAAAATCCATTCGTAATTGTAAAATGGGAATTCCCAGTCTGCTTTAAAATATGTCTTTTTTCCGTCGAAATTGACTTCTCCCCTGTCCTCCGGCGTATTTTTTATTATCCTGTCGAGCAGGGCAAAGTTCTTTATCGAACTGCCGTCGATACGGAGCACCCTTCTCAACTTGCCCCTCGTCCTTTCGTTCGCTGCTTTGTATTCATTTACAAGCGTCATCACGAGATTGTATGGGGAAAACAAGATATTTCCCCTGATATCCGCCGCCATTAACGGGTAGAGGTCAAAGGCAAATCTGTTTATCGAAACGCCGGCCATCCTGATCTTTTTAATATCGCTCTGCGATATCTTCCCCTCCCAGCCGGGAGGTTCGTCGGGAACGTAGACTTCCCCGCGCATCCATCGCGATTCAATTTGATTCCATTTCCAGGGCGGTACACTTTTAGGCACGCTTAAAGCCGGAGCGGCAAAAGACCCGCCAAGCGCAAGAAAGCACAGCACTAACATTATTACCGATAATAACCGCCTCTGCTTTTTATTGGGTAAGAACATTTTCCGACGCTCCTTTTTTATGTGTATACGTTCATTATTCAGTCTCATGAGCTTTGCGCCGCCGTCTTTAGACGGCTTTGCCTTTGGCTCGTTGGAACAAAAAATTACGGGACGTACCATATACCCCTCGCCATGTCTGCCGATAACGGCGCTTTTTACAATTTTTTCCGTGAATAAGCGCGTGATGCCTGTTGATTGAGTCGATAGTACATTAGCTTATTGTTATTGTCAAACTGTAATTTATAACGTTATTGTTCTGTGATAATGTCACCCAATAGGAGAAGGAAAAAGCGGACAATGCGGCACATCACAAGCCCGTACCCAACCACCCATGGCGTGGGCGCTTCACAGATAAACCTGATGAAGATAATATAACAGATGAAAGGAGTGTATGACATTTTCTCTGGCTATTGTCAGCGAAATCTTCGCCTGCCGCGCGGCGCCGGCACGGTAAAGCGTCCGGCCTGTCGGCGGCTCCGCTCAAAGGCGCTTTGTCAGCCGAATTTTTCGGTGTATAATAGGGGGATAAAATGAAATAGTTTTATTTTTAGGAGGCGTATAAATGGAATGGTTTGTTGCGCAGCCCGCCCCTTTGCAGGCGCTGATGGCGGGACTTTTTACCTGGGGGCTGACGTCGCTCGGCGCGGCGGGGGTCTTTTTCGCAAAGCGCCCCAGCCAGAAATTGTTGGATGTGATGCTTGGCTTTGCCGGAGGGGTGATGATAGCTGCCAGCTATTGGTCGCTGCTCGCCCCCGCGATAGATATTTCGGAGGAGCTTGGCTATCCGGGCTGGCTTCCGCCCGTCGTCGGCTTTCTCGCCGGCGGAGGAGCGCTTAGGCTGCTCGATATGGTGATGCCGCATCTGCATCCGGCCATGGCGGAGACCGACCCCGACGGGCCGCCCTCGACGCTGCGGCGCACGACGCTGCTTGTGCTGGCCATCACGCTGCATAATATTCCAGAGGGGCTGGCTGTCGGAGTCGCCTTCGGCGCGATCGGAACGCTGCCGCAGGCGACGGCTGCCGGCGCGGCGGCGCTGGCTATCGGCATGGGGCTGCAAAACTTTCCGGAGGGGCTGGCGGTCTCTATGCCGCTGCGCCGCGAGGGGCTGAGCCGCGCGCGCGCCTTCTTCTACGGGCAGCTCTCCGCGGTGGTGGAGCCGATTTTCGCCTTTCTCGGCGCGCTGCTTGTCTACCTTGCCCGCCCGCTGCTCCCCTTCGCACTCGCCTTCGCCGCTGGCGCTATGATTTTCGTCGTCGTCGAGGAGACTGTCCCTGAGTCGCAGGCTTCAGGGCACGGAGATCTCGCGACGACTGGCTTTCTTATCGGCTTCGCCGTAATGATGGTCCTCGACGTGGCGCTGGGCTGAAAAAAACGCAAGAGGCGGCCGCCCACGCGCCGCCTCTCATTTTACCTCTCGCTGAGGCAGGCGCGCCGCCTGTTATTTTTCCTCTTTATGCTATACTTAACAATTATGGCAGGGCATCTTTGTCTAAATGCCTGAGATGGCTTTTGGGCGTGAAAATAGATATAGATGTCTCTGACGCATTTATGCGGCAGTGCGGGAGGAATTATTGTGGAAAATCAGATAGCCCTGATCGCCGGCGAAGGTTCGCTTCCCGTCGTTATCGCAAACAGGCTGACGGAGGAGGGCAATCCGCCGGTGGTATATTCGATAAGGGAAAGCATCGGCGAGCTGTCTAAATACGCGCTCGATATAGTGAACATAACAAAACCGGATTTCGGCTTCACAATAAACGATATGAAAAAGCGCGGGGTCGGAAGTATCATTATGGCAGGAGCCGTCTCGAAGACGCTGGTTTTCAAGCCGTCGCTCTTCGACCTGACGACGCAGCGTTTTCTTGCCGGGCTGCTCTTCCGCGACGACCATTCGCTTCTCGGCGCGATCGTCGATTTTCTTGAAAAGCAGGGCTTTAAGGTGCTCAGCTACCGCGACATCATCCCGGATCTGCTGGCGGCGCGCGGCCATATCGCGGGGCGCGCTCCGACGAAGGATGAGCTGGATGACGCGGAGTATGGCTTTTCCATTTGCAGGACTGTCGTGCCGCTCTCCTTCGGTCAGACCGTTATAGTGAACAAGCGCTCCGTTGTGGCTGTGGAGGCGATGGAGGGGACGGACGCGACGCTGCTGCGCGCAGGCTCTCTGTGCAGGGGCGGCACGGTCGCGAAGATGATGCGTCTCGACCAGGACGAACGCTACGATATCCCCACGGTCGGGCCGGATACGCTGCGTCACATGGCGCAGGCAAAGCTCGGCTGTCTCGCGCTGCACGCGGACTGGACTCTGATTCTCGACCCGGAGGAGTTTCAGGCCGTGGCGAAGAAGGAGAATATCGCCGTTATAGGGGTGGAAGTTTGTCGGTCTTTATAAGCTCCGGCGAGGCGTCGGGAGACCATTACACGGCGGCTCTCGCGAGGCGGCTGCGCGCGAACGGCTATTCCGGCGATATATGGGGGATGGGCGGCATAGAGTCGCGCGCCGCCCCTATTCGTGTGGAGTGGCACGGAGAGCGGCTTCAGCTTCTCGGCCTTACGGAGGTCTTTTCGGCCATTCCCTCTATCTTCAGGCTGCGCGCGGAGATGGTCGAACGTATAATGGAGCTGTCGCCGCGCGCCGTGGTCGTCTGCGACAGTCCGGATTATCACATGCGTCTCATCTCAAAGCTCCGCTCCCGCGGCTACGGGGGACGTGTCTTTTATATCTCTCCCCCCTCCGTCTGGGCGTGGCGCAGCGGCCGCGCTGACGCTCTGCGGCGCGACGTTGATGAATGTCTGCCTTTATTCAAATTTGAACATGACTATCTGCTCTCGCGCGGCTGCGCAAGCTACTGGATAGGGCATCCGCTGCTCGAGGAGCACGGCGCGCGGAGGGGCGTGCCGTCGCCGCTTGCCGGGCGCTATGACGGCGGGCGGCTGATAGCCTTTCTTCCCGGCAGCCGCAAGAGCGAGATACGTTCGCTGCTGCCGATGATGGAGGAGGCCGCCGCGCGTCTCGCGGCTATGGGCTGGCAGCCCGTTTTTTCCGTCGCGCCGGGGCTGAATCCCGCGGCGCGCGAGGAGATGATCCGGCGCTTTTCCAACGGCGGGATCTCCTATTACGACGGCCCTGGCAGTCACCTGATGGCCGAAGCGAGCTGCGCGGTGGGGGCGAGCGGCACTATCACGGTGGAGTCGCTGCTGCTCGGCTGCTATATGGTGGTAACTTACAGGCTGAATCCGCTTACGGCCTTTGTCGCGCGCCGCGTGATAAAGACGGAATATTACGCGATGGCGAATATTCTCGCGGGCTGCGAGATGTTCCCTGAGCTTTTACAGGAGCGGGCCACAGCGGAGAATCTCGTCTCTTCCGCGCTGCGCTGGCTGGAGGATGACGGCGGATATCGAGAGGATACCGCGGGGATAATGGAGCGGGCGCGTCTCACTCTCGGAGAAGAGGGCGTCTACGATTTCTGGAGCAGACGAATAATGGAGGCGGCCTGATGCTTAGACTGGCAAAAAGAGAAGAATGGGATTCCTATCTGCGTCTGCTTAAATACTGCCTGCCGTATAAGAGGCGGCTCTTCTACGCTATAGGCTGCATGGCGCTTTCCGCCATATTCGGCATATTGCCGCCGTGGCTGATAAAAAACGTAGTCGACGACGTGCTCATACGCAAAGAGATGTATATGCTGAATCTTCTCTGCGTCAGCGTCGTCGCTCTTTATGTGCTGAAGGCCGTTTTCGCCTACTGCAACCTTTACCTGATGACCTGGGTCGGGCAGAAGGTGGTCATCGATCTGCGTCTGGAGCTTTACGACCACACGCAGCGCCTTTCGCTTCTGACTCTTTACAGCAAACGCTCGGGGGAATTTCTCTCGCGCATCACTAACGACGTTTCGACGCTGCAAAATATTCTGGCCTCCGTGGTGGTCGATTTTGTGGTGCAGGGGGTAACATTTATCGGCATCATCGGGCTGCTGATTTTCCTCAACTGGCGGCTGACGCTGGCCACCTTCACAATAATACCGGTGGCCGTGCTGGTGATAGACAAAGCCTCTTCAAAGCTGCGCAGCGTCGGAGCCGTCATACAGGAGCGGCTGGCTATGGTGGCCGCGATAGCTCAGGAGGCCGTCTCTTCGATAAAGATAGTCCGCTCCTTCGCCACGGAGGAGGAGGAGTACGAGCGCTTCAAGGAGGAGAGCAATCTTCATTTCAAGGCGCTGATGAAGGGTACGCAGCTGCGCGGCGCGCTGGAGGGCATCGTCGAGGTGATACTGATAGCGGCTCTTGCGCTTATCCTCTGGATAGGCGGCCGCGACGTGGTGGGCGGCTCTCTTACCGCCGGCGGCCTGATCGCCTTCTGCACATATATCGGACTGCTGGTGCAGCCGGTGCGCGTCCTCAGCCGCGTCGTCAGCGCGATACAGCAGGGGGCGGCCTCGGCCGACAGGGTTTTTGAGATACTGGACGAGGCGAACGAGGTTCCGCTTGCAGCGTCGCCGGTCGTTCACAGGCCGATGAGCGGGCATATTGAGTTTGAAAATGTCAGCTTTGGCTATAATGATTCAAAGCTGGTGCTGGACAATATAAGTTTTGAGATAAGGCCGGGGGAGAAGGTCGCGATAGTGGGGCCGACCGGCGCCGGAAAATCTACGATAGCAGACCTTGTGATGCGCTTCTACGACCCGCGGGGAGGGGCGATAAAGATAGACGGCCTCGATCTGCGCGAGCTGGAATTGAAGTCCTACCGCCGCCAGATAGGCGTCGTGCCGCAGGACCCTGTTCTGATGAAGGGCACTCTTGCCTATAATGTCGGCTACGGATATCCGAATATGACGAAAGAGGAGCTTGTGAAGGCGGCGAAGATGGCGGGGATATATGATTTCATCAGCGCGCTGCCGCGCGGCTTCGATACCGAGGTCGGCGAGCGCGGCGTTACGCTCTCCGGCGGACAGCGCCAGCGCGTGGCTATTGCCCGCGCGGTGGTGCGCGACCCGCGGATACTTATAATGGACGAGGCGACATCATCTCTTGACGCGCTTGTAGAGCAGCAGGTGCAGGAGGCGATGCGCAACGCGATGGAGGGGCGTACCGCCATTGTCATCGCGCACAGGCTCTCGACGATACGCGACGCGGACAGGATATTCGTGCTGCGCGAGGGGCATATCGCGGAGACTGGGACTCACGACGAGCTGCTTGGCCTCAGAGGGCATTATTACCGCCTCTTCGCGGCCAGCAATGGAGAACATCTGGAAGCGGGGCTGTAATGTCGAAGATTCTGCGCAGCTACCTCAAATACGCGCGCGGCGAGGGAGGCTCGCCGCTGTGGGGGCTTCTCAGCCCCTGTCAGATCATCACGCGCGCGTGGATGAAGCTGCGCATAGGCTTTTACAATCGGGGAATATTCTCCGTCGCCGACCCGGCTCTGCCTGTCGTCAGCATAGGCAACAACTGCTTCGGAGGCACGAACAAGACTCCGATGGCGGAATATGTCGTGAGGCAGTTCGCGGAGGCCGGAATAAAGGCCGGCCTTGTAAGCCGCGGCTACCGCACGAGGGAGCACCCGCCGCTCTGGATAGGACAGGACAATAAGAGCACGCGCCGCGATTTTGCCGGCGACGAGCCGCTGATGCTGTCGAAGCGTCTGCCCGATACAAAGGTGGTCGTTTCGCGCAAAAGGCTCGAAGGTGTAAAGCTGCTCGCCGCGCTCGGCGCGGAGGTGGCTGTCACGGACGATACCTTCCAGCACCGTAAGATGGCGCGCGACGTCGATATCGTGCTTGTGGATTCCACCTGCCCGTTCGGAAACGGAAAGCTGATCCCCGCCGGTTCGATGCGCGAGCCTATGTCTGCTTTCAGCCGCGCCGATATAGTCGTGCTGACGAAGGCAAATCAGGCCGCCCCCGGTGATGTGGAAAAGATAAAGGAGCGGCTGGCCCCCTACGTCTCAGCCGATAAGATATTCACCGCCGATATAGAGCTTGAATCGTGGATAGTCTGCCGCGCGGACGGGGAAGAGCGCATTTACGACGAAAATTTTGTTCCGAAGGGCGGTTACATAGCCCTCTCAGCCATCGGCAATCCCGGCGGCTTCCATAAATTCCTTGACAGCCTGGGGCTATCTGTCGTACATCGTCAGACCTACCGCGACCACCATATTCTGACGGAGCGCGAAATCGCGGAGCTTGAGGCTCTGGCCGGAGAATGCGGCGCGGACGGCTTCGTCTGCACGGAAAAGGATCTGGTCAATATGCCGAAGGAGCTGAGTCTGCATCTGCCGCTTTATGTCCCCTGCATCAGGGTGGCGATACACGACTCTCTCGCCTTCAGAAAAAAGATATTGGAGCGGCTGCGCCCCTCCTTCCTCGTCGCGTCGAACGGCAACGGGGAGGACGCGATCGGCCTCGTGCTGGCGCAGAAGCTTATCAGCCGCTTCCGCTGCGCGCGGGTGGAGGCCTTCGCCTTCGTCGGCTCAGGAAAGCCCTATTCGATGAACGGAATCCGCGTCGTCTCGCCTCCGGCCGATATGCCGAGCGGCGGCGTCGTCAAGTATCATATATCCGACCTGCTCCGCGACCTGCGGCACGGCCTGGGCGGCTCGATACGGAAGCAGCGCGACAGTATGCGCTCATTTCGCGGCAGATACCGCACTCCGATATGCGTCGGCGACGTCTACCTGCTCGCGAGCGTCCTGTGGGGGCAGGGTATGAAGCCGCTGCTTGTGGCGACAGCCAAATCCGTGCATCTGAGCGGTCATCTGTGGATAGAAAAGCTGCTGCTGCGCAAACGCTGCATCCTCGTCTGGACGCGCGACGCAGAGACGGCGCGCGAGCTTGCCGCCAAGGATGTGCCGGCGGTATTTTACGGCAATCCCGTCATGGACTTGCTCGACGAGGTGAAGAATCCGGCTTTCGCGTGGAGCGATAACGGAGCGAAGATATTGCTGCTGCCCGGCAGCAGGCCGCGCGCCTACGACGATATAGAGCTGATATTGGATACTGTGAGGCTGCTGGCCGCGAAGATGGAATGCAACTTCGTGATGGTTCCGGCGCCGACGATAGATATTGAAAGAATGACGGAGAAGCTGGAGGGGTGGAGGCTCTCCGACGACGGCGCGAAGCTGGTTTCAGATGAAGCTTCGGTCGCCGTCTGCCGCGCTCCCGTGGCCGCCGCCGCCTACGGAGCGGAGCTGCTCATAGGTCTTGGCGGAACCGCGAATCAGCTTTGCGCCGGGTTGGGGATACCGGTGGTTTCAATAATAGAGCGAGGGAAGCTGCGCCAGAAGAAGCTTCTGCGCGACGCGGAAATTCTTGTCCCGCCGCGCGCGGAGGAGCTTGCGGCGGCGGCGGAAAGGGTGCTGCGCGACCCGGAGCTGCGCCGTTCAATGCAGGAGGCGGGGATAAAAAATCTCGGCCGCACCGGCGCGCTGGACAAGGTTGTGGAATACTGCGCGGAGGAGATGGGCTGGGAGGTCCGCTGCCGCGTATATGAAAAATATGACAGCTATCTGAGGGCGCAAAGCGAGGCCGCGCAATCGGAGGCTAAGGAGCTGAATTAATATGGCCGCTGAAAGAAAAGTCAGAGAAGTAATGGTAAGGGATATAGCCGTCGGCGGGGCGAGGCTCACAGTAGCCGCCGGGCCGTGCGTGCTCGACAGATATGAGGAGGCGCTGACGATAGCGCTGACGATGAAGGAGCTGTGCGCGGAGTTTGGCTTCAACTATATATTCAAGGCCTCATTCGACAAAGCCAACAGAACCTCGATAACGAGCTTTCGCGGCCCCGGCATGGAAAAGGGGCTGGAATGGCTTGCGGAGATAGGAAGCGCGGCGGGGGTGGCGGTGGTGACGGATATCCACGAGCCGCGGCAGGCGGAGATAGCGGCGAAGTACGTCGATCTGCTGCAAATACCGGCCTTCCTCTGCCGCCAGACGGATCTGCTCGCGGCCGCCAGCCGTACCGGCAAGCCGCTGAATATAAAAAAGGCGCAGTTCATGGCTCCTGAGGATATGGCCTCCGTGGTGGGCAAGTGCCGCGAGAGCGGCTGCGACGACGTCATTCTCTGCGAGCGCGGCACAGAGTTCGGCTATCATGAGCTGACCGTGGACTTCCGTTCGCTGCCTGTGATGCGCGCTACCGGCTGCCCCGTGATGTTCGACGCGACGCACAGCGTTCAGAAGCCCGGCGGCAAAGGGCAGTGCAGCGGAGGAGACCGCTCCTTCGCGCTGCCGCTGATAAGGGCGGCCGCGGCGATAGGGATAGACGCGCTCTTCATGGAGGTTCACCCGGACCCCGACAGGGCGAAGTGCGACGGCCCCAACTCGATACCGCTCGCGAAGGCGCGCGAGGTGCTGCGCCAGACATTTGAGATCGACCGGATAACGCGGGAAAGAGTCGGTTTTTCATCACTTGACTGGTCGGAGGAATAGAATATGAATCTGCCATACGAACGCGAAGAAAAGAATATATCTACTGAAGAGCTGCTTTCGACAGGGCGCGATATTCTGATGAAAGAGGCGGCTGCGCTGGAGCTTTCGGCCAAAGGGATAGGCGAGGAGATGGCCCGCGCCGCTCATCTGGTGAGCCGCTGCCGCGGCCGCGTCGTCGTCTCCGGACTTGGAAAATCTGGGCATGTCGGGCGCAAGAGCGCGGCGACCTTCGCATCGCTCGGCGTGCCGGCCTTCTTCCTACACGCGACGGAGGGGGCGCACGGAGATCTCGGAATGGTCTGCCGCGAGGATGTAGGCTACTTCATCAGCAACAGCGGCGAGACGCGGGAGCTGATAGCGCTTATCCCCTATTTTAAGCGGCTGGGCGCCCCCATCATCGCGGTTACAGGAAACTCGGAATCGACGCTCGCCCGCGAGGCCGACATAGTGCTGAGCTGCCACGTCGATTCTGAGGCAGACCCGCTGCGGCTGGCCCCAACGGCCAGCACCACGCTGCAAATGGCTGTGGGCGACGCGGTGGCCGGAATGGCGACGCTGCTGCTCGGACTGCAAAAGGAGGATTTCGCACTCTTCCATCCCGGCGGTTCGCTCGGCAAGAAGCTGCTGCTGCGCGTCAGCGACCTGATGGGAAGCGGAGACAGAATGCCTGTTACCAATCAGCGGGCGAAGGTGCGCGAAGCGCTGTTCGATATCACAAGCAAGGGCTACGGCGCGACCGCAGTCGTTGACGACGGCGGGCTGCTCGTCGGCGTATTCACGGACGGCGACCTGCGCCGCTTTATAGAGAAAAAAGGGCTGGAGGGGCTGGAACTTCCCGTCTCACAGGCCATGACGACGCATCCGCGCGTTATCGGCCCGGAGCGTCTTGCCGTCGAGGCGGTGAGGATCGTCGAAGAGTGGGAGGTCTCCGCGCTCATCGTCGTTGAGGATGGCAAGCCGGTAGGCATGGTCCACATACACGAAATATTAAAGGCGGGGGTGGCCTAGCTGTCGCCGGCGCGGAGGCTCTACAACCTTTCAATAGACGCCTTTTTCGCCCTTTCGCGGGAAAAGCTGATGGCGAAGTACACGGAGGGGCACGACGAACGGCAGGGGATCATAGCGGCGGAAAAGCTCGCGGCGCTCGCCGGAGAGCGCCCTGTCTGGATACATGCCGTATCCGTCGGAGAGGTGCAGGCTGCCGTACCTTTCGTCAAGGCGGCGCGCGAGGACGGCTGGCGGGGAAAATTCGTCCTCTCAACCACCACGCAGACCGGAAAGGCTATGGCGGAGCGGCTCGGCGGCGGCCTTTACGACATTCACATATATTATCCGTGGGACAGGAAGCTTTTCGTCTCCCGCGCGCTGGACAGCCTGAAGCCACGGATATTTCTCACCGCCGAGACGGAGCTGTGGCCGAATATGCTCTGGGAGTGCCGTGAGCGTTCCATTCCGTCATTTCTGATAAACGGGCGCGTATCCGACCGCACATGGAGCCGCGTAAGCGGCGGCCTCGCGCGCGGCGCGGCCAGAGGGGCCTATTCGCTCTTTACCGCGCTATTCCTGCGCGACGAAGAGGACAGGAGCCGCCTGACCGGGATCGGAGTCGATAAAGATAAGCTTCTGGTGATGGGCGACAGTAAAATAGACGCGCTGCTGGCGCGAAAAAACGAAGCGGCGCGCGACGGCTGGCGCGAAAGGCTGGGGGAGCCGGAGCGCCCGATATTCGTCGCCGGAAGCACTCACACTGGCGAGGATGAAAAGGTTCTCGCCGCCTTTGAGCTGCTGCGCGGCAAAGCGCCGCGGGCAAGGCTGATAATAGCGCCGCGGCACCCGGAGCGGGCGGAGGCGGTAGCCGCGCTCGTCCCGCGGAAATACCGCGTTGAGCGCCTCTCCTCCTTGACCGGCGGCTGGGATGTGCTGATAATAGACCGTATAGGAGTCCTCTTCGACATCTACGGCTGCGCCCGCTCGGCTTTCGTAGGAGGCAGCTTCGCGGACAAGGGCGGACAGAATATCCTTGAGCCGTTTTCGTGGGGGATACCGCTGCAATACGGCCCGCACATGGAGGATTTCGCGCAGGCTTCGCGCGCCTTCATCGCGATGGGTGCGGCCTCTCAGGCGGCTGACGAAAGGGAGCTTGCGGAGGTATGGATCTCGCTGGCCGGCGAGAAAGACGACGGGGAGCTATGGCGGCGGCTGAGCCGCGAATACTTTGAAAAATCACGCGGCGCTTCGGCGCGCACGTGGAAAATTATAAAAAGATATCTGTAAAAGCAATGGGAGGAATCGTTTATGGCAATAAACCGCGGGTTGATAGAGAAATTTTACAGCGAGCTTGACGAACGCTCAAAGGAAACGCTTGACGCCGCCATCTCCAAAGTCGTCGCCGCGAAGAAAAAGGGAGGGCGCGTCGCTGTAGTCACAGGAAGCGGCCCCAACATCCACGAGGGCGTTACGACGCTTATCGCGGAGCTGATAGACAAGGGCATCGTGGACGGCGTTACGACAAGCTCCGCCGTGATAAACCACGAGATGGGCGGCGCGCTCGACCGCGTGAAGATGTGCGGCGCGGCGCAGCTCGGCCTCGACGAAGAGCGGATGCCGCGCGGAAATGTCTTTGAATTTACCGACATGAGCGACGAAGAGCTCGACGAGCTGTCAAAGGAAATGATACTCGACCGGGAGCTGCTCGCCAAACGCCATGAGGCCGAAGGGCATATGGTTATAAAGGCCGCCGCGAATATGGCCTACCCGATGGGGCTGCGCACGGAGAAGCTAGCGGAGGAGATACTTTCGCTGAGCCGCCAGAGCGGGCTGCCCTTTGAGACGATAGCCGGCTGGGGCTGCGACAGCCGCACGATGCTCGGCGCCGGTGCGGAAAAGGGCGTGCCAGTCCTTGTGACGATACCGCAGCTTGTCGGCGGCGGCCACGTCGGCCTCTCTGTGGGAGACAGCATACCGATAGCCGAGCGCTCGCGCCGGATCGCCTCAATGCTCGGCTCAGCCGACGTTATAATAGAATCGGCCGTGGCGCTGACGCAGGAGATACACGACGGCCCCTTCGAGAGCTACACCGGCCACGGAATATGGTCGTGGTGGCAGGGGCAGCCCGTCTACAGCCTGAAGGATAAGACGCTGATACGCTTCGACCTCGACGAAAATCTGCGCCGCGCGCAGGATCTGCAAAAGTCAGCGTCGATGATACAGGAGGCTATCGACAAGGGGCTGCCGAAGACGAAAATATCAAAAATCCCATTCCGCATGGAAATGTCGGCATTCGCCCGCCACGAGGGCAGCCTGCCGGTCATAGGGGACATCGGCATGATATGGCCCGTATTCGCTCTCAGGGTCGCTGACGAGCTTTCCGTCTCCCTCGACTTCATGAGCTACAAGCAGGAGACCGGCGACGGAAAAGAGATGCGCGAGTGGATAGTCAAAAATGTCAGGCCGCTTGACCGCGAAAAGATGCTGAAAAAATTCATGGAATGGAATACGGCTCACTGATATGACGACTCCCAAAATACTCGGCGTGATACCGTCAAGATACGCCTCGTCGCGGCTGCCCGGAAAGCCGCTGCTCGATATAGGCGGCAGGACGATGCTCGAACATGTCTACCGCCGCGCCGTGGCCTCCGGCATATTCTTCCGCGTCGTCATCGCCACTGACGACCACCGCATATATGACGCCGCGGAGAAATTCGGCGGAGATGTGCTGATGACGCGCGCCGACCATCCCGACGGTTCGAGCCGCGTCGCCGAAATAGCGGCGAAGGTGGATACGGACTACGTTATAAACATTCAGGGCGACGAGCCGATGCTTGACCCGCGTATGCTCTGCGAGCTTGCGAACGGCCTCGCCTCAGACCCCTCCGCGGACTCCGCGACAGTCTGCGTGCCGATAACGAAGGATGAAGACTTCAACAACCCGAACATCGTAAAGGTGGTGCGCGCGCAGAACGGACGGGCGCTCTACTTCAGCCGTTCGCCTATCCCCTTCCGGCGCAACGACAGCGGCTGCTCCGTCTGGGAGCATCTCGGCATATACGCCTTCACTAAAGATTTTCTGCTGAAATTCGTATCGCTGCCGCCGACGCCGCTGATGCAGACGGAGAGCCTTGAACAGCTGCGCATACTCGAACATGGCTATTCGATGGCGGTCATACCGACAAAATATCCCTCGGAGGGACCTAACGTCAACACGCAGGAAGACCTTGAGGCGGTGCGGAAAATATACGCGCGGAGGAAAAGCGAAGGAAAATGAGCGGAGGCTGCGCACTCAGGGTCATAGTCATACTGAGCGACGGCATACGCGGCCATGTCAACCAGAGCCGCGGAGTGGCCCACTGGCTCGCGGAGCTGACCGGGGCGGAGCTGCTTGAGACGGAGGTTCCGCTTCTCAGCGGAACGGCCAAAGCGCGCTCCAAGGCGGCCGCGAAGGCTCTGGCGGGAGGCACGCGGCGCGACGCCCGCGACTGGCTCGCCGCCTCCGACGGGGACGCGCTGATACGCCGCGTCGGCCAGTGGTTCGCGGAGCGCAACATACAGGAAGGCTCCGGAACGGCGCTGATAATATCGGCCGGCAGCACTCCCGCGCCGTACAATATCGCCCTCGGATATATCTGGCGCTGCGCCTGCGCTACGATAATGACCCCCGGCACGATCGGGACGGAGCCCTTCGACTTCGCCATCGTTCCAGAACATGACTACCCGGAGCGCAAGCCGAACATTCTTGTCACGCTCGGCTCTCCGAACTTCGTGATAAAGGAAAATCTTGAAAAAGAGGCGCGGGCGCTGCTCGCGGAATATCCCTCCGAATCGGAGGAAATATGGTCCATACTCATCGGCGGGGACGACGCGAACTACGTGATAACGCCGGAATGGGTAAAAAAACAGCTGGGACAGATATTGAACCTCGCGCAGCACAGCGGCGCGGACGTCTACATAACCACTTCGCGGCGCACAGGAGAGGCCGCCGTGAAAACGGTCAAAGCGCTGGCGGCGCACTCACCCTCCGTCAGATATCTGCTCGTCGCCTCAGAGGATGACTTCAACCCGATACCCGCGATGCTCGGCTTCTCCACAGAAGTATTCTGCACAGAGGACTCCGTAAACATGGTATCGGAGACGATAACCGGAGGCCACCGCGCGGTGCTGCTGCGCGTTGGGCACAGGGGAGGCTTCAAAGGATGGCTGCAGCGCCTCACAGCTTCGCTGGTAAACTCGGGCGCTCTGGCTCCGAATATGCTTTGGGGAATACCAAGATTCGACCTCGTATTTGACCATTTCGCACGCAACGGCGTACTGATAGACTACAGAGACTGGCTCCGCGTGCGCCGCGAAGGGCCACCCTCCCGTGAAGCGGAGGAAATGGCGGAGGAATTCAACGAAGCGCGCAGAGCAGCGCGCTGGATATACGACAACTGGAAGTAACGTCGGGGAGGATATATGATATAATCCGATTCGATGGGAGAAGTTTGTACAGAGGCCGCGGCGCGGCTTTTGATACGGAAAAAGAAAGGAATGGTACAATGAAGAAGTTTTTGGTTATGACGCTCGCCGCGTCATTGATTATGGGAGCGACGGCCTCAGTCGCCGCGACGAACGACGGCGCGGGCGACGGCTCTTCCGCCTCCGATTCGATTTTGGCGCAGGTGCAGGCCAACAAAGAGGCGAATAAAAATAAGACGGCGGATAAAGCGCCGGAGACAAAGCCGGAAGAGAAAGCTCCTGCGGAATCCGCTCCGGCCAATAAAGAAAGCGCCGATAAGGAAAACAAAGAAAATCCGGCCACGGCGGTTCTCGACCAGATAGCAAAGGAAGAGGCCGAAAAGGCGGCAAAGGAAAGCGAAGCGTCGCCCAATAACAGAGGCGTAGTAGACGCGCCGGCGCAGCAGAATGCGCCGCAGCCGGCCGAGCCGACGACGGCAGCTCCGGCACAGCCTGTTCAGCAGCAGCCCGCTCAGCCGCAGCCGGTTCAGATCCCCTCCGACACAGAGACGAAAGCGCCTCAGCCGGTCGCGGCGCCGGTTCAGCCGCAGCCTGCGGGAGGCGGCGCGGAGCTGCCGGCAGGCAGACCTATATCCCCCTCTCCGATGGCTCCCGGCGAGGCTGAAACCCCGGACAGCCTGATAGTGACGGTGGATTGGCTCAAGGCCAACATCTCAAAGGTCATACTGGTAGATTCCCGCCCTGACAGCCTCTACGCCGGCGGACATATTCCCGGAGCCGTCAACGCGCCGTGGACATATTTCGCCAACGTAAACACAAAACAGGGGACGGAAAAATGGGGTGTGGTGTGGCCCGCCGCGACAATGGCGAAGCGCCTCGGCGCGCTCGGGATCAACGGCTCGAAAACCGTCGTAGCCTACTGCGACGCCGGCGGCTGGGGGCAGAGCGGCTGGACCGTCTGGGTTCTGCGTCAGGCCGGCATCAAAAACGCGAAGATGCTCGAGGGAGGCATCGGCGCGTGGCGGAGCGCCGGCGGCAAGGTTGTGAAGGACAAGCATACGAACAAAGCCGCAGCCTTTAAGCTGGACAAATACGCGCCTAACTACGTGGTCGCCACGGAGTGGATAAACGACAATATGGGCAAGCCCGGGCTTGCTATCGTCGACGTGCGCACCGAACCGGAATTCCTCGGAAAGATACGCCCCTTCCAGGAAAAGCGCGCGGGACATCTTCCCGGAGCGCTGAATATCTCCCGCGAGGAGTTTGTAACTCAGGACGGAAAATTCAAGACCCCCGACGAGGTAAGGTCGCTGATGGCGTCGCGCGGAATCACGCCGGATAATGAAATCGTCGTCTACGACACGGCCGGAGTCCGCTCCGCCTTCGTGACGATGCTGCTGCGCTATGCCGGCTTCCTGAAGAGCCAGAATTACGACGCGGGCTTCCAGGCCTGGGCGGGCAACCCGGAGCTGCCTCTCGTCAAGCCATAGAATAAAGGGCGTTTACTGAACATATCCGACAGACCGGCGGCGGTCCGCTACGCTTTCAGCGCGGCGGGCCGCCCCTTTTCCTTTTTCAGCAGCGGAAACTTCTCCGCCATGCCGGGCCTGCGCGGCAGCCCTTTGGGGGTGGGGCTTTTCTTCTCCCATAGCACGACGAATCTTTGCATGTCGCCGAGCTCGTAAGGGACGAGGCGGGGCTGAGAGAGTCCGAGAAGGTCCCAGCGGCCGCCTGTTTCCTCTAGCTCCTCATGGATTCTCGGCCCCTTGAGCGCAAGCAGACGCCCCTTCTTTCTCACGAAGGGGGTAAGATATTCCGCCAGCATTCCGGCTGCGCAGACGGCGCGGGCGGCCGCAGCGTCGAATTTTTCAAATTGCTCCTTCGCGTAATCCTCTGAGCGCGAGCATATCACCGAAACATTTGCCAGCCCCATCGTCGAGGCGATCTTATCCACGAGCGCGCATTTGCGCGTGATGCTGTCCAGCAGCGTAACCTGCAAATCGGGGCGGCATATCGCCCAAACGATGCCGGGCAGCCCACCCCCCGTTCCCACGTCGATCACCCTGCCCCGCTCCGGCAGCAGCGGCAGAGAAAAGGCGCAGTCCACGATATGCCCATTCCATAGGCTCTCCTCGTCTGACGGGCCAGTCAGACGAGCCTTCTCGTTCGCCTTTATCAGCAGCGAGACATAGCGCCGCAGCCGTTCCTGATTTTTATCTATTGTTTCATAAACCTCCGGCATCGAGATCTTTTCTGCCATAAAAAACGCCTCCGTCCGTGATAATTACTAAATATGCATATCTTTTAGAAACACTGCCAGTGTATAATATAACAGGAATTGGCAAAGAGGGGAGGGCGAATTTTGGAAACTTTTGAAAAAGGCTCAAAGGTAAAGAATGGCAAGCTCAGCGTCATCGACCTGCACGGCACATGGCGGGAGATGGGGCGTCAGTACGGCGCGCTGATGGCGGGCGAGCTGCGGGATATCTACGAAAGGGCGATCCTCGGCAGGCTGATGGCAGAAGCGTCAGAGCCGACCATGCTCAGGGCGCAGGCGGAAAAATTTTTCGCGAACTTCCCATACAGGCTCAAGGAGCTGCTGCGCGGGATGAGCGAAAGCTCCGGCCTCTCGCAGGAAGAGCTGAAGCTGGTCAACGCGCTGGAGGTGATAGCCTCGGCTGCGCTCTCGCAGCAGTGCTCCGGCATCGCCGCGTGGGGAGATTACGCCGACGGAGCGCTGGTATACGGACGCAACTACGATTACCTCCCGTGGTTCAGAGAGTTTGACGACGACCTGCTTCTGGCCTGCTTCCATCCGGGAGACGGCGCCCTCGCCGTCGCGACGCTCGGATATGCCGGCGAGATATATGCCGTCAACGGAATGAACGAAAAGGGGATATTCCTCGAACTGAACAACGGTATGCCCTCCGGCGGCGCGCTCTGGTACGACAGCCGCGTTCCCGCTGTGGCGGAGCTTTTCAGCTTCCTGCTCGACAGCTCCACGCTTGACGAGATGGAGAGCTTCTTCCAGACGACTCGGGCAAACTTCGCCTACATCGTCGGAGTGGCCGACGGACAGACGGCGCGCTGCTTCGAGTGGCCCGTCTTCGAGGTCAAACGCCGCGAGTCGCACTCCCGTCACGGCCTGACGGTGCTAACCAACCATTTTACGGAATTTTCATGGGGGCTGCCCCGCCCCGACGACAAGACATTCTGGATGACGCGCTCCCGCCGGCAGAATCTGCTCTCGCTCGCCAAACATTTCAAGGGGACGATCAACGAAAAGGTAATGAAAAACATAATGGATACGAAGCTCGAAGAGCTGGGGGCGACTACGGATATGACGCTTTATCAGCTCGTCGTCGTTCCGGGACGCTACGAAATGTGGTTCAAGATACCCGGCAGCCAGGATTGGAGCTTCATAGACATGCGCGCCCTGCTGCGGCCGCGGGAGGAATAGGAGAAAGACGGTATGGGAAAGTATTACATCGCCTTCGACTGCGGCACGATGGGAACGAAAACCGCGCTGTACAGCCTCGATTCCACGCGGGTGGCCGAGGCCTACCGCGAAAATAAAATATCATATCCGCGCCCCGGCTGGGCTGAGATGGACGCTAACGGCTTCGTGGAGAATGTGCGCGAAGGTGTGCGCGAGTGCCTTGCGAAATCCGGCGTCAATCCGGCCGAGATCCGCGCGATATCGGCGAGCGGCATAATCTGCGGCATCGTCGGCATAGATGAAAAATGGCAGCCCGTGACCCCCTTCGTCCCTTATCTCGACAACAGGGCGAGCGGCGAGGCGCGGTGGGTTCGCGAGCATGTGGAGCCTCTGTGGGTCAAGGAGAGCGCCAACGCCATCGTTGACGAATTTATGCCGCCGATGATACTGCGCTGGTTCATCAATCATTATAAAGGCTTCGGAGAAAGGGCCGTAAAGGTCGTCAACAACGGCCCATTCGTGCTGGGAACGCTGGCCGGTCTGGAAGCCGACAAAGCCTTTCTTGACTGGGCCACGATGTCCGGCTGGCTGATAGGCTACGACGCGCGCGAACGCAGATGGTCTCGCCGCCAGATGCAGGCGCTCGGCATACCGATGGAGATATTGCCGCGCATCGTCAAGCCCTGGGACGTCGTAGGCTTCCTCTGCCCCGAAGAGGCGGAGAAGATGGGGCTGCCCGCCGGGATCCCGATAGCGGCCGGAGCCGGCGACACAATGCAGTCAGCGCTTGCCTCCGGTCTGCTGGAGCCTGGACTTGCGACCGACGTGGCCGGAACGGCCTCCATATTCGCAGTGGCGGTGGAAGGGCCGGACAGACGCATCACGGAAGCTCCCGGCATGATGTTCGCCACAGGCACTCTTGAAAATTCATATTTCTACTGGAGCATGATACGGGCGGGCGGCCTCTCGCTGCGCTGGTTCCGCGACAGCGTCGCCAGCCGCGCAGGAGACCCGATGTTCTACGCTGAGATGGACACGCTGGCCGCCGACGTTCCGGCCGGCTCCCGCGGGCTTTTATTTTATCCATATTTGCAGGGGGCGGGGCCTGATATGCCCGGCGCCTGCGGAGCCTTTCTCGGACTCTTCGGCGCGAGCGACCGCGCCGCGATGTGGCGTTCGATACTTGAAGCCATCGCCTTTGAATACGCGCAGATGATAAAGATATACCGCGACTGCGGCATTCCGCTGAATGAAATAATCGGCACCGAGGGGGGCAGCAAAAGCCCTCTCTGGACGCAGATAAAGGCCGATATTCTGGGCGGGGCGTACAACATACCCACGCGAAGCGAGGGCGGGCTGATGGCCGACGTAGCGGTGGCGGCCTATGCCGTCGGCGATATCGACGACATAGAAGAGACGATGCGGGAGTGGATAAGCTTCCGAGGCCGTTTTGAGCCGGACGCGAAAAACGCCGCCATATACAGAAAGATATTCGACGAGCGCCAGCGCCTGCTTGCGGGGCCGATGAAGGAGCTGTTTGCCGGACTGAAAGGGATAAGGGAGCTATAAGGGGGAAACTCCCGAAAGCTCCGCTAATGCTTTGTCGCTGCGAAATGAATATTCTGTCCGGTAAAAGATTCACGATACATATACAGGGCTGCCGCACGAACCAGTACGAGGGGGAGGCCATAGCCGCCGCCTTGGAGGCGGAGGGGGCCGTGCGCGGAGAGGGATCGCCCGACATCGTTATCATCGTATCCTGTACGATAACGGCCGTCGCCGACCGCAAATGCCGCAAGCTCGTCCGCCGCGCGCGGCGCGAAAATCCGCGCGCCGTCGTCGCGCTATGCGGCTGTTACGTTCAGAAAATGACCGACGCGGAAATGGAGCTGCTGGAGATCGACATAGCTGTCGGCAACCGCCTTAAATACCGTCTCCCGCGTCTCATCGCCGAACGGCTGAACGGAGCCGCGCCGCTCTCGGCGGTGGAGCGCGGCATAGAAACTGATGCTTCCTGGGACGGGCTGCGGCTTGACAGGCCGCGCCTCCACACGCGCGCCTTTCTGAAGGTTCAGGACGGCTGCAATCACTACTGCTCATACTGCATCGTGCCGCTGGTGCGCGGCAGGCCCGTCTCCCGTCCGCTGGAAGAGGCGGTGGAGGAGGCGCGGCGCGTCACGGAATCCGGCTGCCCGGAAATAGTGCTGACAGGGGTGCATCTTGGTCTCTATGAAGAGCTGCCCTTGCTTGTGCGGCGCATAGGCGCGCTGCCGCTGCTCAGACGGCTGCGCTTCGGTTCGATAGAGCCATTTGCGGTGAACGAAGAGCTGCTTGCTGCGCTTGCGGAGACTCCCTCCTTCTGCGAACATCTCCACATGCCGCTGCAATCCGGCGACGACGGAGTGCTGGCGGCTATGCGCCGGGGCTACGACTCGGCGGCCTTCGCGAAAATCGCGGAGCGCGCCCGCGCCCGCCTCGGAGATTCTCTGCACATCAGCACGGATCTTATGACGGCCTTCCCATGCGAGGACGCCGCCGCCTTTAAAAGAAGCCTTAAATTTGTGGAAGAGCTGGGTTTTGGCAAGCTCCACGTATTCCCCTACTCTCCGCGCGAAGGCACGGAGGCCGCGCGGATGAAGCGGCTTCCCGATTCAGCGGCGCGGGAGCGCACCGCCGAGGCGCTGGAGCTGGCGGAGCGGCTGCACAGAAAATTCTGCTCGCGCTGGATAGGGGACGAGGTGACGATACTTGCGGAAGAGAAAAAAAACGGCGTCGCGCGCGGGCTGACGCGAAACTATATCCGCGTCACAGCGCAGGCGGAGGCGAAGATAAACGAGGAGCTGCGGCTGATACCGACCGCCTACCGCGACGGTGGGCTGACGACGGAGGGGCTGGAGGCTGAGTCGTCATTCGACGTTGATATTTCAGTAATTTGAACGAATTGTCGCATTTAAGAATATTGACAAAACCTTGCCGTATCCTCCATAATACACAGATGTAATAATTTCGGTGAATGACATCGGGCGGATATCGCTTTGAAATTTCGCTTAGGTGTTGATCCCCAATTAAACGAAGGGGGGGAATGTTGATGACCACCGTAACGAGACGCGACAATGAGTCGATCGAAGATGCCCTCAAGCGTTTTAAAAGAGAGCTTCGGAAGGTGGGCGTGCTCCGTGAGGCAAAGAAGCACGAACATTACGAAAAACCCAGCGAAATCAAGAAACGTAAAAAGGCTGAGATGGCACGAAACAGAGGCAGGAGGACTGATTACTAGTCATGTCTGATCTTGCGGTCAAAATCCAGAGCGATCTGGTAACGGCTATGAAAAATAAGGACGAGCTGAAGCTTTCCGTCCTGCGGATGCTTAAATCCGCGATACAGCTGGCGCAGGTCGAAAAGGGCAGGGAAGTCAGTCTGAGCGACGACGACATCCTGGTTCTTGTGCGCCGCCTGATAAAGCAGCGAGCGGAAGCCGCCGAAATGTACAAAAGCGGCGGAGCCGGAGATCGCGCGGCGCGCGAGCTTGAAGAGATAAAGGTGCTTGAAGCGTACCAGCCGGCGCAGCTCTCCGACGAGGATATCCTGAAAATCGTCGCCCGCATAGCGGAAGAAAGCGGCGCGGCGGGGCCGAAGGATATGGGAAAGATGATGGGGAAGACGATGGCGGCGGTGAAAGGCCAGGCGGACGGAAACCGCGTGAAGGCCGCCGTTCAGCAGTATCTCAGTCAGCTCGCCGGATAGTTTCATGCCGGTCAAATCAGAAGCACTGGATTCCAACGCTTCTACCATCCGCTGATTAGAGCTCCCGGCCGCTGAAGAGGCGCGGACGGCGAATACAGTCAGCGGTTCCATAAGCGAAAAATCAGAAGTGCCGGAGCGCTCTCCGGCGCTTTTTTGCATGGCGGCGGCAGCCAGAAACGCCGCCGGAAAGGAGCATCCCACAATGCAAAGCTACAAAATACCGCTGGTTCCCGGCCCGACCTCCGTGCCGAGAAAATACCGTGAGGTGTATCTGACCGATTACGGCAGCACAGACCTTGAAGGGGACTTCTTCGCCCTGTTGGCGGAAAACATCTCGCTGCTGCGTCAGACGCTCAAAACAAAGAACGACGTCGTCATCGGCTCCGGTGAGGCCATGATGATGCTGTGGGGGGCGATGAAGAGCGTGATAAGGCCGGGCGACAGAGTGCTCGCCATATCAAACGGACTCTTCGGCCGCGGCTTCGCCGAAATGGCGGAGGCCGTCGGAGCGCAAAGCGAATGTCTTGAAGCGGAGGATGGAAATTTCGTCAGCGTCGAAGAGCTGGAGAAAAAGCTGAAAGAATTCCGCCCCGACGTGGTCACGGCCGTACACTGCGAGACGCCGAGCGGACTGCTGAATCCAATAGCCGACATCGCGCCGGCTGTGGCGGACAGCGGCGCTCTCTTTATCGTGGACTTCGTAGCCAGCGCCGCGGGCGCGGATGTGCGCGTCGATGAGTGGGGGATAGACATAGGGCTGCTCGGGAGCCAGAAATGCCTTTCGCTGCTGCCGGATATCTGCGCGATGACGGTAAGCGAAAGGGGCTGGCAGCGGGCGCACGAAACGGCCTACAACGGCTACGACGCGATATTGCCGTGGGAAAAGGCTCTGGAAATAAAGGCGACCCCCTACACACACAACTGGCATGCCAACGCGGCGCTGAATCTCGCGCTCAAATGCCTGCTTGAGGAAGGGCTGGAAAACTCCTTCAAAAGGCACGCGGAGGCCGCCGCCTATTGCCGCCGCCGCGCCCTTGATATGGGGCTGAAGCTCTACGCTGCTGAGGAGTCGCTCGCCTCGCCGACAGTAACTGCAATCATGGTTCCCGACGGCTGGAGATGGGAGGATTTCGACGCGGCGCTGCGCGAAGAGGGACTTGCCGTAGGCGGCAGCTACGGCGCGCTGGCGGGAAAGGTATTCCGCATAGGGCACATGGGCAGCCAGGCCGACATAAACTTAGTAAAACAGGGCATGGACATTATAGAAAAGGTGATAAAAGAAAGAGCGTAAACAGGCCGCGCCCCTCAGAGGCGCGGCATTTTCATATCTTCACAGTTCAGCCGATAGGATTGCCCCGGCTCATGCGTCAAAATAACGGCACAGCCTCTCGGCGATCCTCTCGGCCGCGCCGCGCCGCAAATCAAGAGAGCCATAGCCGCGGACAATCTCGCTCCTCCGCTCCGGCGACTCGATAAGCTCGCCGATATAGCGGCAGGCGCTCTCCGGAGTCATAAGCTCACGCCGCTCCGGCAGCAGCCCCTGACCGGCGATCCGGTTGGGAAGCGAGACAAATTTCTCCCGCGCGTTATACCAGAATACAAGTCTTTTCTTCAGACGTCCAAGTCCGGGGGCGTCGGAGGGAATCGCGCCGGGCAGACCGTCCAGCGGGATATTCTGCGCCTGATTGAGCGGCGCTATCATGAAAAGGGGCACCCCCAGCGCGGCTATCTGCAAATTATTCGTCCCGGGAAAGGCCACGGCAAGCGACGATGCGGCAATGGCAGAATACTGCCCCTCGCGCACGAGCGGCACGCTGTAGCCGTCGTCGATAACTACCTCCTCCACGCGCTCGCCGCCGCGCCACGCAAGCCCCGTCTTATCCAGCCCCGCCCGAAGCGTCGCCTCGTCCACGGTGGGAGCCACCGGAAATATAGCCTGCCAGCGCGGATAGGCGCGGCGCAGGATGCGCGCGCACTCGCTGTAAAAGCCAAAGCCCAGCTCATACTCAAAGGGGCGGCTGCCCGGCATGAAAGAAATCAGCTCCTCGCCGCCGCTGCCGCAGCGCCCGCGCAGCTCGGAGGGGGCGGCAGCCGCATCTTCCGGCAGGCTGTCCAGAATCAAATTTCCCACCACGCTGTAACGCTCCGCCGCTACCCCAGCCGCTTCAAAGCGCCTCCGCGCCCCCTCGTCCGGTATAAAATAGTGGGATACGCGCCCGCGCCATCTCGGACGGGCGCTGTAAATCATCCACGGCGCGCGCAGCTTCATTGAAAGCGCGCAGCCGTACATCGGATCCCCGCCAAGCTGCAAAATAAGCTTCTTCCCACCGCCGCCGGCTCGCCCCATCGCCGCGCGCAGCGAAAGCGCCTCCTCAACCCCCGGCATAGCCCGCGCGCACTGCGCCTCGCGGCCGCTCGCGTAAGGACAGGGCAGCGTGACCGCCGTCACAGGAAGCCCCGGACTCCGCTTCGCGACCTCGCGCGTCACAGGCCCCATCCAGCCGGACAGCTCGCCGGGAGAATTGGAAAGTATGAATAAAGCGTCCATGAATTCACTCCGTTTCAGCTTGACTACATGGTATAATTATAGCTGATTGGGGGAATCTGCAAATGTTTATTCCTCTCGAGGGCGAAAATATCATCTGCCTTGCAAACGTAGTGGCTGTCTACCGTGAAAACAGCGCCACGACGATACTCAAACGAGACGGCGTGAAAGAAAAAAGCTCCTTCACTCCGCCCACGCTTGCGAAAAGAGAAAGAGAGCTTGCCGCAAAAGGCGCGGCATATCGAAAAAGGATATTTGAGCAAAAGGAGCAATAGATAGATGGTCGATATGGAAATTCCTGTAAATCCAGGTCAAAACGGAGAAAACGCGTCAGAATACACAGCGAAAGACATTCACGTCCTTGAAGGGCTGGAGGCCGTCCGAAAACGCCCCGGCATGTACATCGGCGACCAGAGCCAGCGCGGCCTGCACCACCTCGTTTACGAAGTGGTCGATAACGCGATAGACGAATCGCTCGCCGGATGCTGCAACACGATCGACGTAACGATAGAAAAAGACGGCAGCGTTTGCGTCGTAGACAACGGACGCGGCATACCCACCGAAATGCACGAATCCGGCAAATCGGCGGCGGAAGTCGTGCTGACAGTGCTTCACGCCGGCGGCAAATTCGACAAAAGCGCCTACCAGGTATCCGGCGGACTTCACGGCGTCGGCGTATCCGTAGTCAACGCCCTCTCCATGTGGCTGGAGCTTACGATATGGCGCGGCGGCAAAGAATACCGCCAGCGCTACGAGCGCGGCGTCCCCGTGACGGAGCTTAAAGTCGTCGGCGACACAGAGCTGCGCGGCACCCGCGTGCAATTCATGCCTGACGGGGAGATATTCTCAACGACCGAATTCCAGGCCGACATCCTGAAACAGCGCCTGCGCGAGCTGGCATTCCTCAACTCGCATGTGACGATAAACTTCGCGGATCTGCGCCCCGAAAAGCCGGAAGAGAAAAAATACCATTACCCCGGCGGCATCTGCGCCTTCGTGGAATATCTCAACAAAGGCAAAGAAACGCTCTTCAAAGAGCCGGTAGTCATCTCCGGCGAAAAAGACCAGACGCAGCTTGAAGTGGCGATACAGTACAACGACAGCTACATCGAAAGACTCTTCGGCTTCGTAAACCTCATCAACACGATCGAAGGCGGCACACATGTCGCCGGCTTCCGCAGCGCGCTGACACGCGCGGTAAACGACGAAGCGCGCAAAATGAAAATACTGAAAGAAAAAGACGCGAACCTCTCCGGCGACGACCTAAAAGAAGGGCTGACGGCCGTCATATCCGTCAAAGTGATGGAGCCGCAGTTCGAGGGACAGACCAAGACGAAACTCGGCAACAACGACGTAAAAGGCATCGTCGATTCTCTCGTCTACGAAGGGCTGAAAAACGCGCTGGACGAACGCCCGGAAATACTGAAACCGATAGTGGAAAGCGCGCTCCGCGCGCGTCAGGCGCGCGAGGCGGCGAAAAAGGCAAAAGAGCTTGTGCGCCGCAAATCGGTAATGAGCGGGCTGTCGCTCCCCGGAAAACTCGCCGACTGCTCAAACCGCAACCCCGCCGACTGCGAGATATACATCGTCGAGGGAGACTCCGCGGGAGGCAGCGCCAAACAGGGGCGCAACCGCGAATTTCAGGCGATCCTCCCGCTGCGCGGAAAAATACTCAACGTCGAAAAGGCCAGACTGGAAAAGATACTTGGCAGCGAAACGATACGCAACATAATCCTCGCCCTCGGCTGCGGCGTCGGCGACGACTTCAACGAAGAAAAGCTGCGCTACCACAAAATATTCATCATGGCCGACGCCGACGTGGACGGCGCGCACATCCGCACCCTGCTGCTGACCCTCTTCTTCCGCTACATGCCGCAGATAATCGAAAACGGCTACCTCTACGTGGCCCAGCCTCCGCTCTTCCGCGTACAATGCGGCAAAGAGACCACCTACTGCTTCTCCGAAAAAGAGATGAAGGATGCGCAGAACAAGGCAAACGGCAAAAAAGTAGAAGTCCAGCGCTACAAAGGACTCGGCGAAATGAACGCCGAACAGCTCTGGGAGACGACAATGAACCCAGAAAACCGCATCGTCAACCGCGTCGAAGTGCAGGACGCCGTAGAAGCCGACGAACTCTTCGGCATACTGATGGGGGACGTGGTCGAACCGCGGAGAAAATTCATCGAACAATTCGGCAAAGAGGTCAAAAATCTGGACATATAAGAAAAACGACGGAGCGCCGTCCCGCGCGCTCCGCCGCCCTATTGCGCAGGAGAGGTCTTTATAATGCCGGACAAAATAACTTTATTTGAAAATAAAAAGATACGCTCTCTGTGGGTGGAATCGGAAGAAGAGTGGTACTTCTCCGTTGTGGACGTACTGGGAGCGCTGACAGACAGCCCTAACCCGCGTAAATACTGGAGCGTCCTCAAAACGCGTCTGAAAGCTGAAGGAAACCAACCGGCTACAAATTGTAGCCGGTTGAAAATGCCGGCCGCTGACGGCAAAATGCGACTCACTGACGCGGCGTCGACGGAACAGCTGCTGCGCATAATTCAATCTGTCCCTTCCCCAAAAGCCGAACCCTTCAAGCTCTGGCTAGCGCACGTCGGCGCGGAACGCATCGAGGAAACGACAGATCCAGAACTGGCCATCGACCGCGCCTTTGAAACATATCTGAAAAAAGGCTACACGAAAGAATGGATACATCAGCGTCTGCTGTCGATACGCATACGCAACGACCTCACGGCGGAGTGGGACAGCCGCGGGGTAAAAAGAGGCGTTGAATACGCCATCCTCACCGACGAGATAACGAAGGCGTGGGCGGGAATGACTACGCGCCAGTATAAAAACTTCAAAGGGCTGAAAAAGGAAAACCTGCGGGACAACATGAGCGACCTCGAACTGGTACTGAACATGCTCGCAGAGGCAACGACGACAGAAGTCTCAAAGAAAGTAAAGCCAGAGAATTTCGAGGAAAACCGTCAAGCCGCGCGGACAGGCGGCGAAGCCGCAGGCGACGCCAGAAAAGCGGTGGAGGCGCGCACAGGAAAGCCCGTAATAAACAGACAAACAGCGATAGACTTTACAACCGTAATCGAACTGGTCGGCAAAATAGATACAGAAGACGAAGATTCATAGCGTCGTCCATTGCGCAAATAACGGCTGCGCGCCATACGGACATCGACAGGAGGCTGAAAAATGTTCCTACTCTACAAATTGGCAGGCTCAATGATAGTTCCCCCCGGACTATTCGTCATCATACTGCTGGCGCTTGCGTACTACGCACGCAAAAAGAAACACTCCGAAATACTGACCGGCGCGCTCTGCCTCTTCGCCGCCATACTGTACATCATGAGCACGTCGGCCGGCGCGCTGCTGATAACAGGCCCGCTGGAGACGCTGTACAAGGCGGAACTTCCGTCGGAAGAGACCGATGCCGCGATCCTGGTTCTTGCCGGAGGCTCCTCCTACGACGACAAAGGCTCCTCCGTACAGCCTGCCCCCTACGCCATGGAGCGCCTCTACGCCGCCGTAAAACTGGCAAAAAGCCGCCCCGGACAGAGCCTGCTGATACTCTCCGGCGGCAACGTCTTCGGCGCAAACGACCGCTCCGAAGCCGAAGCTCTGCGCGACGCCGCCAGAGCCATGGGCTACGACGGACGAAGCGTAATCGAAAAATGGTCGCGAACCACCGCCGAAAACATGAGCCAAAGCGCGAAGATCATACAGCAGCGCGGGCTGAACCACGTAATAATAGTGACAAACGCCTTCCACATCCCACGCTCAATGCTCCAGGCGGAAAGGCAAATGCCATTCGTACAGAGATACCCCTACCCCAGCGGCCGTCTGACCGACCCTGTGATCCGCTGCCTCTCCTCTTTCCTGCCCAACAGCGTCGATTTGAACGTCTCCTGCCTTGGCATAAGGGAATGGGTAGGTATAGCGGCGTATAAAATAATCGGTCTGCTAAAAAGGTAAAAATTTTTGCATAAAGCACAGATTTAAAGATAGCGCAGCAGACGGTATCAAGTGCCAAATCGTTAGTTGCCAAAGTAACCGCGAGCATTATTTTCTCAAAGTCGCGTTTATTTCAGCAAAAAGCCTGCATTTTGTCATTTGAAGCATGCCCGCGATAAGTTCGGCAAAGATGACCCCCGTTTAGAGCCTGGTAAATGTAAACTATCCATATGATGAGTCATATCAACTCATATTCAAGAAGAAAGCTGAACGGACGCTCTTCTTACGACCTTTTTAGCTTCCTTTTTCCTTTACGGCTTCGGGAACGCGGAACTCCTGGGGCGATTGGGCATCTGCCCGATATTTCAACCCAAATAGCCAATAAACTTACAGGTCGGACGGAATAACAATCCCTATAAGATGAAAAACAGGCCGCGTTTACCTTGGCAACTAACCGAAAGGAAAAAATTACGTGCAAATATCTCTGTAAGGGGCGCGGATATTATATAATTGAAGAAGGAAGCCAAAACGCTGCGATCAGAGAGGGGGCGGAGGAATGAAAAAACTTATATTTTGTATCGGAGTGCTTGTTTTTATATTCTTCGAGGGGAGCGCCGCGGCCGCGCCGCGAAGGGCGGCGCTGCTGCTCGACGGGGCGGAGGCGACCGCCGAGGGCAGCGGCTTTAATTCGATCTGCCTCAAGGGGCTGCAAAACGCGCAGAAGCGCTTCGGAAGGAAAATCGAGACTGTTTCTTACAATATTCTTGAGGACGAGAGGAAACGGCTGCCGACGCTCAGGGAGGCGGCGAAGAGGTCGGAGCTGCTTATAATAACCTCCTCCGCCTATCTTGAATATCTGCCGCAGGTCGCGGCGGAGTTTCCGGGGCGCACATGGGTAGCCTTTGAAACGGGCGGGCCGGAGGGCGTTACGAATATAGATTTCCGCGAAGACGAAGGGGGCTTCCTCGCCGGCGCGCTGGCTGCCCTGACGACGGATAAGGGCCGCCCCGTTGGGATAATTCTTGGCGAGCGCGGCGCTGTGGCGGATAGCTTTCTGAATGGCTTTGAGGCCGGCGTCTGGTATGTCTCCCCCGACGTGAGGATTCTTTCTGAATATACGGGGGATTATTCGGACGGGGAGAAGGCGGCCGCCGCCGCGAAAAGGATGAGCGAAGAGAACGTCTCCGTAATATTCTGCGCCGCCGGGGCCGCGAGCGCCGGCGCTATAGAGGGGGCGAAGAGCGGAGGCTACATGACGATAGGCGTGGATACGGAGATGGAGCGGCATTATCCCGACGAGGTCCTCGCCAGCGTCGTCAAGAGAAGCGGCCATGTGATATATATGGTGGTAACGGAGTTTCTGGAGAGAAGAGGCACATTCGCGGGCAAGGATTTTTCTCTGGGGCTGAAGGATGAGTGCATCGGCATTTCGACATGGACGCGCGAGGCGAAGCGCAATATTCCGGTCGATGTGAGGGAGCGGCTTGACGATATATCGGAAAAAATAGAGGATGGGCTGATAGTTATAAAGAAGCTGGATTCAAACGGGCTGCGGCGAAATTAACCGCCGCCCTTTCAGAGAGCGCCGAGGGCGCGTAAAAATATTGGAGTTGATATTATGCTGCATTGCGGAATAGTGGGGCTGCCGCTGAGCGGAAAGTCCACAGTCTTTAACGTGATAACGAGGGCGGGGGCAGAGGTGAAGCCCTACGCCGGAGGAAAGACCGACCCGAACAAGGCCGTCGTTTCCGTGCCGGATAAGCGCTTTGACGCGCTTGTGGAGATCCATTCGCCGCGCAAAGAGACGCCGGCGCAGGTGGAGTTTGTCGATCTGGCCGGACTTTCGCGCGGAGCGGGCAAGGGAGAGGGGCTTGGCAACGCCTTTCTTGCATTCGTCGCAGACGCGGACGCGCTGATCCAGGTCATACGCTGCTTTGAAAATCCGGCCGTCGAGCATCCGGAGGGGAGCGTCGATCCGGTCAGGGACTGGGATATCGTCGATAACGAGCTGATATTCCGCGACCTCGCCGTGATAGAAAACCGCCTCGGCAAGCTGCGCGGAAAGAAGAAGCTGACCGCTGACGAAGAAAAGGAAAAGGCTCTGCTGGAAAAGTGTTTCGACTGTCTGATGGAGGAAAGGCCGCTCTCCGCGATAGAGCTGAAGGCGGAGGAGCAGAGGCAGCTTCGCGGCTTCTCCTTCGTCACCTCGAAGCCTCAGATAATCCTGCTCAATCTGGACGAGAGCCAGAACGAGGAGACGAAGATACCGAAGTGGGAAGAGCTGAAAAAAAGAGCGGAGGAGCGCGGCGCGAAGCTCTGCACGCTCTACGGCAGTCTCGAAATGGATATTATGGAGCTGTCGCCGGAGGAGGCGGCGGAATTTACCGACGGGCTGAATATCAGCGAACCGGGGCGCGAGCGTCTTATCGAAGAGGCTTACCGCGTGTTGGGGCTTATCAGCTTTTTCACCTCCGGGCCGGACGAGGTGCGCGCCTGGACGCTGCATAAAGGCGAGACGGCAGTAGACGCGGCGGGAACGATACATTCAGATCTCGCCCGCGGCTTTATCCGCGCGCAGGTCGTGGCCTACGACGATTATATGAAGTACGGCCATTCCTTTGACGAGTGCCGCAAGGCAGGCGCGCTGCGTCTTGAAGGAAAGGAATATCAGGTAAAAGACGGGGATATGATAGAGATACGCTTTAACGTCTGAAAAAAGGCCGCTCAAACGGCGGCTTCTCTAAAAAGAAGGAAGTGCTCTATTATGAAGATATACATAAGCTCCGATATGGAAGGCTCGACCGGAGTGGTCAGCGCCGCGCAGACAGACCGCGCGAAGCCGCAGTACGCTTTCGGGCGCGCGATGCAGGCCTCCGACCTCCGCGCCGCCGTGAAGGGGGCATTTGAGGCGGGGGCGGATAGCGTCGTCGTCAACGATTCCCACAGCTCTATGACAAATATCGATATCGCGCAGCTTGACGGCGACGTGCGGCTGATAAGCGGAACGCCGAAGCTGCTCGGCATGGTCGAGGGGGCGGGAGAATGCGACGCCGCGATATTCCTCGGCTATCACGCGATGGCCGGTACGGAAAAGGCGGTGCTGGATCACAGCTTTGACTCGCGCACGATATACGGACTGACGGTCAACGGACAAAAGATGGGGGAGGCCGGTATAAACGCGCTGCTCTGCGGCGCTCTCGGCGTGCCTGTCATCATGGCCTGCGGCGACGAGGCTCTATGCTACGAGGCGGCGAGCCTGCTTGGCGACAGGCTGGTCGTCTGCTCTGTGAAGGAGGGGCTTGGCCGCTCGGCCGCCCTCTGTCTGCCGCCGGATAAAAGCTCAGCTCTTATAAGCGCGTCGGTGAAGGAGGCTGTCGCCCGGCTGAAAAGGGGAGAGTTCGCCCCCTTCGCGCCGGAAGGGCCGTATACGCTCGAGGCGACGCTGATGAACACGCTGCAAACCGACGCGGCTTCTCTCGTTCCCGGCGCGTCGCGCGTCGCGGCGCGGACGCTGCGCTTTGAGACGCAGGAGGCGCTTGAGCTGCGCCGCCTTCTTTATTCCGTGATCGAATGCGCGTCGGCTGTGGGGGAGGATTATTGACAGGAGGCATGAGATATATCGGCGTCGACGCAGGGGGGCACACGATATCGGCCGCCGCGGTCGATTTTTCCTCTTCTCCTCCGCGCCTTTGTTCTGCGATTACTATAGATACTCCGGCGGATAGGGGGCTTTCTTCGCTCCTTTCCGCCGTCTCGGATATCACGCTGAGGCTGGCGCGCGGCTGCGACAGCTGCCGCGTCGGCGTGGGGCTGCCGGGCTTTATAGACAAGGAGCGCCTTCGCGTGCGGCGGCTGACGAACTTTCACGGCTGCGACGGCCTTCCGCTGGGAATGATGATAGCGGAGCGGCTGGCGGAGAAGGGGCTTCACGCGCCGGTGTCCATAGAGAATGACGCGAACTGCGCCGCCCTTGGCGAAGGGCTGGCGGGGGAGGCGGCCGGGCTGTCCGATTACGTCGTCCTTACCCTCGGCACAGGCGTCGGCGCGGGGATAGTCGCTGATGGCAGGCTGCTGCGCGGCGCTCACGGTATGGCGGCGGAGTGCGGCCATATCGCCGTATGCGAGGGGGATTCCCTTTGCGGCTGCGGCGGCGTCGGCCATCTTGAAAGAGCCGCCTCGGCGGATTGGCTGGAAGGGCGCGCGAAAGAGGCCGGACTGCCCGGCGATTTCAAAAAATTATGGAGGGCGCGCGGCGAGAGCAGGGCGGCGGAGATAATAGAACCGGCGCTGGAGGCTCTGGCGCGCGGTATAGCCTCGGTATGCGCGACGCTCGACCCGGAAGCCGTTATCATAAGCGGCGGCATGGCGCGCGCGGAGGGGCTGGCGGCGGAGCTTTCGGCCCGCGCCGAAAAATATCTTTCCGCACCATTTCGGGATAGCTTTGAGCTCAGAGTATCAAAACTGGGCGGGGAGGCCGCCGTGATAGGCGCGGCGTCGCTGCCGGCAGGAGAGGATAAGAGATGACGGAACTCAACTTCAATCTTGTGGAGACTATAGCCGTCTCCACTGCCATTCTATGGCTGGGGATGTTTCTCCGCAGGCGCGTAGGTACGCTCGGAAAGTACAATATTCCCGCCCCCGTCATAGGCGGAGTCATATTCGCCCTCGCGAGCTGGGCGCTGAAAGACAGCTTCTCCTTTAACTTTGACATGATGGTCAAGGATCCGCTGATGATAACCTTTTTCACAAGCATAGGGCTGGCGGCGAGCCTGAAAATGCTGAAGCAGGGAGGGCCGCAGGTCTTTATATTTCTGATAGTCGCGGCGCTGCTGGTGCTGATGCAGGACGTAGTCGCCGTGGGGCTTTCGTATGTGACAGGCATACATCCGCTGCTGGGAATGCTCGCCGGTTCTATAACGATGTCCGGCGGTCACGGCACCGGCGCTGTCTACGCGAATCTTTTTGAAAAGCAGTACGGCCTCTCCGGCGGCATGGAGCTGGCTATGGCGGCTGCAACCTTCGGGCTGGTGATGGGCTCGATACTGGGCGGCCCCATCGCGCGGCGGCTCATAGAGCGCAACCATCTCGCGAAGTCGCAGCTTGGCGGCGGCGGGCTGAGCTACGAAACGGTGGAGGAAAGCCCAGACCCAGCCTCTGACGGCCCTGTGTCCGCCTCCGTGCTGATGACGACGCTGATGCAGATAACCATAGCGATGAGCGCGGGGGATATCATCTACAAGGCGCTCGTAGCAGTCGGGGTACAGCTTCCGACATATCTGTGCGCCCTCTTTGTGGGGATATTTATACGCAACCTCAGCGACATGACGGGGCTTTACAGGGTGCATCTGCGGCTCGCTGATACTATCGGCTCGGTCGCCCTCTCGCTCTTCCTCTCGCTGTCCCTGATGTCGCTCAAGCTCTGGCAGCTCGCCGACCTGGCCGGGCCGATGGCGGTCATTCTGCTTGGAGAAACGCTGCTGATGGGCTTCTACGCCTACTTCGTCACATTCAATATCATGCGCCGCGACTACACCGCCGCCGTGATAGCGGGCGGTCACTGCGGCTTCGGACTGGGGGCGACGCCAAACGCGATAGCCAACATGGACGCGATAACGGGCAATTACGGCCCCGCGCCGCGCGCCTTCTTCGTCGTCTCTATCGTAGGCGCTTTCTTTATAGATATCGTGAACGCGATTATAATTCAGAGCTTTGTGGCCTTTCTCTGAGGGGAGCGATAAAAGATGCCCGATATACTGGTAAAGATGGATTTTATTCAGACTATGGCCTTCGCCTCGATACTCTACTGGCTCGGCGTTACGCTTTGCCGGCGAGTGAGCTTCCTGGGGCGCTACAATATTCCGCCGGCGGTCGCGGGAGGGCTTCTCTTCGCGCTGCTGCGCCTGCTGCTCTCGCCGAAGGTCGGCTTTAAGTTTGACTTCACGCTGATGGAGCCTTTTATGATAGCCTTTTTCACCACAATTGGGCTTGGCGCGAGCTTTTCACTGCTGAAAAGGGGCGGCTCCGCCGCTATGGGGCTGCTGCTGGCCGCCTGCTGGCTGCTGGTGCTGCAAAACGCCGTCGCTGTGGCGATAGGCGGCTTTGCCGGGATTCATCCGCTGCTCTCCATCCTCGCCGGTTCCGCGACGATGAGCGGCGGACACGGCACGGGGCTTGTATTCGCGACTGAAATGGAAGGGCTGATGGGGATTCACGGCGCGCGCGCGGCGGCCGTCGCCTGCGCGACCTTCGGTATAATCGCCGGTTCCCTGCTCGGCGGCCCTCTCGCGGAGAGGCTTATCAGGAAAAATTCGCTGGCAAAGGAGAAAAACGGCGGGGAGAGCTACCGCAAAGAGCTGATACCGGACGTTTTCAGCTTCGGCGACAGCGGCGGGGAGATAAGCACGCATTCCATTCTGATGACGATATTCCAGATAAGCTTCGCCGTCAGCATAGGCATGTGGCTCAGCGGCTGGCTGGGGGCGCGCGGCGTGCTGCTGCCGGCTTACGCGCTGGCTCTCGTCGCCGGAATGATAATCCGCAACGCCGGAGAGGCCGCGCCGCTGCTGCGCGTCCATCCGCGCATCGTGAGGCATATCAGCGGCGCGTGCCTCTCCTTCTTCCTCGCCCTCTCGCTGATGTCCGTGGATCTATCGGAGCTTAGCGGCCTTGCCGCGCCGCTTCTCTGCATTCTCGCCGCGCAGACCGCGATGATGATTCCATTCGCGCTCTACGTGACATTCCGCTTCACCGGCGGCGACTATCAGGCCGCGGTCATTACGGCGGGGCACGCCGGCTTCGGACTCGGCGCTACCCCCAACGCAATCGCCAATATGGAGGCCGTCTGCGCGAAATACGGCATGGCGCCGGACGCCTTCTTCGCGGTCGCGGCGGTGGGGGCTTTCTTCATCGACATAGTAAACGTCTTCGTCATAAACATGCTGATCCACATCTTCGCGTAACAGAACATAGTCCGGCGGAGCAGCTGACGCGCCGGACTTCTTTTTTGCTTTCTATTTACAAAAAATTGTGTTATTGACAAATATGTATAAAAGCCCTATCCTTTAACTGCTGCGAAATACAAATTACAGGGAGGCGCGCGCTGTGCTTATACTCGGAAGAGATGACATATTAAAGGTTTTTTCGATCAGGGACGCGATAGAGGCGGATAAAAAGGCTTTCATGCTTCACACGAAAGGCAAGACGAAGATGCCGCTGCGCATAAATATCGACAACGATAAAAGGGACGGACAGCTGATGTTCATGCCGGCCTATGTGGGCGGGGAGCTGAACATGGGCGGCGTGAAGATAGTTTCCTGCTTCACCGGCAACGCTCAGAAGGGACTGCCTGTGATACCGGCGACGATGGCCGTCGTTGACGGCGATACCGGGGTCGTCTCCGCGATAATCGACGGCACTACGCTCACGCAGCTGCGCACCGCGGCAATCAGCGGAGCGGCGGCGGAGCTTCTGTCAAATCCGGACAGCAGCGTCGGCGCTCTTTTCGGAACGGGCGGGCAGGCGCCGTCGCAGCTCGAGGCGCTGATGACGGTGCGCGAGCTGAAGGAGCTGCGCGTATATGACGCGCTGGAGGGGCGCGCCGCCGCCTTCGCGGAAAAATATCAGCCGCTGGCAGACAGATTCGGAACGAGGCTGAAAGCCGCCGCGACGCCGAAGGAGGCCGTTTCCGGCGCTGACCTGATAACCACCGTCACCACGTCGCGCAAAGCCGTCTTTGACGCCGAGGATATAAAGGCGGGCTGCCACGTGACCGGCGTCGGCTCTTACACGCCGGAGATGTGCGAGATCCCGGAGGGGCTGCTCGCGCGCGCGGCGCGTATTTTCGTCGATAACCGCGAAGCGGTGCTGGCGGAGGCTGGGGATTTCATCATGCCGATGAAGCGCGGCCTCTTCTCGCCCGACAGGATAGACGGGGAGCTGGGGGAACTGCTTCTCGGAGAGGCGGCAGGGCGCGCCTCTCGCGACGATATCACCGTGATGAAGACGGTCGGCTTCGCCGCGCTGGACGTCGTGGCGGCGGCGGAGCTTGTAAAGAGGGCTAAAGAGGCGGGAGCCGGCACGGAAATAAACTTATAAAAGAGCCGGGTAAAATGTATAATATGCGGAAGAGGATAATTCCTTTTCCGCTTGATTATTATAACTACCACGGAGGCTGCCTATGTCAGAAAAATATCATCCGCTCGTCGCCCCCCTTATACCGCTTGTGCGGATGCTCGGGGCCGCCCTTGGCCCGGACTATGAAATAGTGCTTCACGACCTTTCAGGCAAGGAGCCGCTGATCGCCGCCATAGCCAACGAACGGCTCTCGGGGCGCGACGGGGCCGCGCCGCTGACGGACTTCGGCCGCTTTCTTATGAGCAGCGCGGAGGCCGCCGATTTGGATTTCCTCGCGAACTACCCGTCGGAGGCGAAAAACGGCCGTCAGATGCGTTCAAGCGTTGCGATGCTGCGTGACGAAGATGGAAAGCTCGTAGGCTTTCTATGCCTCAATTACGACATGACGAAGGCGAAGCTGCTAGGCGAAATGTCGTCGTTCCTCACAGCCGTCACGCCGCTTTCCTTCGAGGGGGTAAAAATGGAAAAATTCGGCGGCGACGGCGGAGATGAGGCGGGGATGATAGCGAGAGCCAGCCGCAAGATGGGCTGTCCGCTGGAGTTCCTCAGCAGCGACGAACGGAAGGAATGTATAAGATATCTAGACAGTCTCGGCTTCTTCAAATTAAAAGGCTCGATAGACTACCTGGCGAAAGAGATGAAAAAAAGCCGCTTCACCCTCTACGCCGACCTGCGCGCGGAACGAAAGAAAAAGGGAACGCAGCGCTGAAAAAAGCGCCTCCTCAGCCGCGCGCCGAAGGGCGTTTTTTTTAGTATAACAAAAACAAGTAAATCATGATTGACTAAAAATAAGCGGCGTGATATATATAAACATATCATGAAGCCGGAGGTTGCGTTATGTTTATTGGCAGAGAGCGCGAGCTTGATTCACTGAATAGGCTCTATTCATCGGGACGATTCGAGTTCGCCGTGATGTACGGCCGCCGCCGCGTGGGGAAGACAGCGCTCATCAACCGCTTCATTCAGGATAAGAAAGCGGTCTATTTTATGGGCGTGGAGAGCAACGCGAAGCAGAATCTGGAAAACTTCAGCAGGAGCATTATGGAGTACAGCGCCGGAGTTCAGACAGAAACAACTTTTCTTTCTTTTCAGGCGGCGCTGGAATATCTGTTTCAGCTTGCGCGGAATGAGCGCCTGATTTTGGCCATCGACGAATATCCCTATGTGGCCCGTTCATCCAAAAGCTTTGCCTCGACCATTCAGCTTCTCATTGACAAATACAGGGAAGATTCAAGATTGATGCTCATACTCTGCGGCTCGTCCATTTCTTATATGGAGGATCATGTGCTGGCCTACAAATCCCCGCTCTATGGCAGGCGGACGGCGCAGATGAAGGTGGCCCCCTTTGAGTTTGCGGACGTCTGCCGCTATTTCAGAAATTTTTCTGATGAGGATAAGGCGCTTCTTTACGGCGTCGTAGGCGGAACGCCGCAATATCTGCTTCAGATAGACGACAGGCTGAGCGTCGCGGACAACATCAAAAATACCTTTCTGAATCCTACCTCTTCTCTCTTTGAGGAGCCGGAAAATCTGTTGAAGCAGGAGGTTCGCGAAGCCGCTTTGTACAACGCCATTATCACGGCGATCGCGACCGGAGCTTCCCGCATGTCGGAGATTTCAAGCAAGGTCGGAGAGGAAAGCAGCGTATGCGCGACATACCTGAAAAGTCTGACGGCGCTGGGACTTGTGCGAAGGGAGACCCCCTACGGAGAGAAGGCCTCCCGTAAATCTGTCTACGCTGTCGGCGATAATATGTTTCGCTTCTGGTACCGTTTTGTGCCGGAAAATAATTCCATTATAGCCCGCGGAGCCGCCGAGCTGGCCTATAAGCGGATTGAACCGCAGCTGTCCGCCTATATGGGGGCGGTCTTTGAGGATATTTGCAGGCAATATCTCTGGGAGCTGCTGATGAGCGGCGAATCCCCCGTGCAATTTAAGGATCTCGGCCGCTGGTGGGGGGCCGACCCGACAGAGCGCAGTCAGGCGGAAATAGATATCATGGGAGATCAGGACAGAGATACCGCCCTCTTTGGGGAGTGCAAATGGACGAATGAGAAGATAGGGGTCGGCGTTTTAGAGAGGCTGAGGAAGCGCAGCCGACTCTTCCATTATCAAAGAGTCCATTTATTTCTCTTTGCCAGGAGCGGCTTCACCAGAGGCTGCGAGGAAATGGCCGAAGAGATGGGAAATGTCTCTCTCGTGAGCTACGCGGAGATTTTAAATACGCTTCTGAAGCGGTAAAAAATGGCGGAAATAATATAAATTTTCGCGCCGCTTTTCCGGCGCTGGACAATCAGGCCCCTTCGGTGCTATTATGTTACGTTGGCCGCGGCGGCACGCGGCTGAAAATTTCAATGCTGGCAGCATGATATGAGGGGAATTTTTAATATGCAGGATTCATCAAAGATAAGAAATATCGCCATTATCGCCCATATCGACCACGGTAAGACGACGCTGATCGACGGTATTTTCAAGGCCGCGCACCTTTTCCGCGACAATCAGGTGATGGAGGAGCGCGTGATGGACGCGGGGAATATCGAACGCGAGCGCGGCATCACAATCAAGGCAAAGCATTGCACGGTGGAATGGGGCGGCTACAAGATAAATATTGTCGATACTCCTGGTCACGCCGATTTTTCCGGCGAGGTGGAACGGGTGCTTTCTATGGTGGATTCCGTGCTGCTGCTGGTGGACGCGAACGAAGGCCCTATGCCGCAGACGCGCTATGTGCTTATGCGCGCGCTGAAGCTTGGGCTGAAACCGATAGTTATCGTTAATAAGGTAGACCGCCCGAACGCGGAGCCTGAGGCGGCGCTTGACAAGACCTTCGACCTTTTCATAGAGCTTGGGGCTACAGAGGAACAGTGCGATTTCGCAGTGCTTTACGGCTCCGGTTTGCAGGGCTGGTTTGTGGACGACCTCAACAGAGGCGGCGACAATACGAAGGCCGGGATGGAGGATCTTTTCCGGACTATCATCGAGCGCGTCCCTGCTCCCCGCGCCGAGATGGAGAAGCCCTTTCTTATGCAGGTATGCACCCTTTCATGGAGCGAGTATCTTGGGCGTATCGGCTGCGGCAGGATCTTGCAGGGGACGCTGCGCAAGGGCGACAAGATAGTGCGCACTCACACGCGCTGGAAGGATTATGAGCAGACGGAATGGGAGGCAGTTTCGTCGGATACCTCCGCCTGTACGCATCTTTACGTTACGAGCGGCCTTGACCGCGCGGAGGTGGAGGCGGCCGGAGCAGGAGATATCGTCTGGTTTACCGGACCGTCTGTGATAGAGCTGGGCGACACGGTGAGCGCCCCCGAGATTTCCGGCGAGCTGATTCCGCCGCTGGATATCGAGGAGCCTACCGTTTCGATGTTTTTTATAGTCAATACAAGCCCCTTCGCCGGACAGGACGGCAACGCCATCACTCTGCGCCAGCTGAAGGCGCGCATTGAACGCGAGACGAAGACGGATCCTGCGCTGCGTATGGATGACCTGGGGCGTCCTGACGGGATAAAGGTCTCAGGGCGCGGGGAGCTGCATCTTGGCATTCTGATAGAGGAGATACGCCGCGAGGGTTCGGAGGTCTGCGTTTCGCGCCCCGAGGTCATCGTGCAGCACGACGAAAACGGACGCCTTCTGGAGCCGATGGAGGAGCTTATTATCGACGTGCCTGAGGAATATCAGGGGGTCGTTATTCAGAAGCTGGCGCAGCGCAAGGGCGAGCTTAAAAATATGGAGAACGGCGGCACCGGCGTGCTGCGTCTTGAGTTCAGGATTCCGACGCGCGGCCTTATCGGCTATCGCGGGGAGTTTTTGACGGATACGCGCGGTCTTGGGATTCTGGCTTCGCGTTTTGTCGGCTACGGCGAATGGCTTGGCGACATCAGCCCCCGTTCACGCGGTTCTCTGGTGAGTATGGACAGCGGCACTGCGACGAGCTACGCGCTTGAGAATTTGCAGGAGCGCGGAACGCTTTTCATCAAGCCCGGAGATCCTATCTACAACGGTCAGGTCGTCGGCGAAAGCTCGCGCGGGAAGGATATTCCCTGCAATCCGAGCAAGCGCAAGCAGCAGACGAACCACCGTTCCGCGACTAAGGATATGATGACGGTGCTCGACGTTCCGCGTCAGATCACTGTGGATTCCGCGCTTGAATGGATAAGCGACGACGAGCTTGTGGAGGTGACGCCGCTCTCTGTGCGTATCCGCAAGATGATTCTTGACGCCGATCAGCGCAAGAAGGCGCGCATTCAGGCCGGTATAAGCGACTCCGACGAGGATTGACGGATGATTCGCGAGCTGATTCCCTTTCGCGGGCTGGAGCGCGACGAGGTATTTGCCTGTATAACCGGGCTTATCAGATGCGCCGGCGATATTGACGAAGGCTCCGTTTCCGAGAGCGCCCGCTGGTACTGCGACTGTGTCGCGAAGATGGCGGCCGCTGCCGAGGAGGCCGGTATCGAGGGGGATATCTGGCGGACGTGGATAGCGCTGCTGCTGGCTGAGAGCGAAAATCCATTTTCGCTCGCGCGGGAGCGGCGCGGGGATCTTCCCGGCACGATGCGCGAGCTGGCGATGGAGGATTTCGAGACGATCTTTGATTATATGAATTACGACCTGCGGGAGCTGGAGGCGGAGCTTGGCGTCGACCTTATCGGGCGCGTCGGCTCTTTCAGACCGGCGGAGGCAGGGGCGCTTTCCTTCGGACGCGCGGCGGGAGCAGCTGCCGGGAAGCTCGCTGCTGCCGTAGGGGCGGCTGCATCCCCGCGCGAGCTTTACGACGCGGCGGCGGCCTTCTACCGCGATTACGGGGTCGGGAAATTCGCGCTTTACAACGGCTTCCGCTGGGACGCCGAGGCGCGTGATATCGTTCCGGCGCTGCCGCTGGAAGATATTTCCTTTGACGGCCTTGTAGGCTACGAGGAGCAGAAGGCGCGGCTGAGGGAGAACACGGAGGCTTTTCTTGAGGGGCGTCCGGCGAACAACGTACTGCTTTACGGCGAGGCGGGAACGGGAAAATCTTCGTCGATAAAGGCGCTGCTGAATGAGTACGCCCCGCGCGGGCTGCGCATGATAGAGGTCTACAAGCATCAGATAGCCGACCTTGAGACGCTTCTTGATATTGTGAAGAGGCGCAATTATAAATTTATCCTTTTCATGGACGACCTTTCCTTTGAGCAGTTCGAGGTGGAGTATAAATTTCTCAAGGCCTTTATCGAGGGGGGACTTGAAAAACGCCCTGACAACGTCCTGATTTACGCCACGTCGAACCGCCGCCATCTGATGAAGGAGAGCTGGAGCGACCGCGCCGATAAGGACGACGATATGCACGAATCGGAGACGATGCAGGAAAAGATGTCTCTCGTCGACCGCTTCGGCCTGCTGATACGCTACCTTTCCCCAGAGCAGAAGGAATATTTCGACATAGTCCACAGGCTGGCCGCAGAATATGGAGTAGAGATGGAAGCCGAGGAGCTGGAAAAGGGAGCTGTGCGCTGGGAGCTGAGGCACGGCGGCTTTTCCGGACGGGCTGCGAGACAATATATAGAGCATCTCGCGGGAAGAGCGGAAAAGTAACGGCCAAGACTTATGAGACAAAGAGGGGGAGAGAACTTCTCCCCGTCTTTTTTTTGCCGCGCTCTCTTAAAAATATAAACCTAATGCCCATCAACAGTTCAGCAATTAAAATGATGCGCCGGAATGCTCCATTAAAGGGCGATTGCGGCTAAAGAGGCTTATTGCAGGAATACAAGGCATATGATTTATTAAAATTTTCCTCTTTTCAAATATCCGCTTTCATGATAGAGTAGTCTCTGTAAGAAATAAATGAACCTAATGGACAAAAAAGTTCAAACAAAAATACAGGGAGGAATCTTTCATGCTCAGCACACAGCAGATCATCGACAAGACAAACAGACTCGGCGCTCACAACTACCATCCAAAAGACGTCGTTATCGTCGAGGGAGAGGGCGTCATCGTCCGCGACCCGGAGGGGCGCGAATATTTCGATATGCTTTCCGCCTATTCCGCGCTTAATTTCGGACACCGTCACCCTGAGATAGTGGCGGCGGCAAAGGAGCAGCTCGACAAGGTGACGCTGACCTCGCGCGCCTTCCATAACGCCGTGCTCTGCGACTTCTACGAGAAGCTCTGCGGGCTGACAGGCAAAGAGATGATTCTTCCTATGAACACAGGGGCCGAGGCTGTGGAAACGGCGCTCAAGACCGCGCGCCGCTGGGGCGCAGAGGTTAAGGGAGTGGAGAACGGCAAGCAGGAGATCATAGTCTGCGAAAATAATTTCCACGGCCGCACCATCGCGATCATCAGCTTCTCGACTGACCCTGACGCGCGCGTCAACTACGGCCCCTACTGCGAGGGCTTCAAGGTCGTAAGGTACGGCGACGCGAAGGCGCTTGAAGAGGCCATAACGCCGAACACCGTCGCTTTCATGGCTGAGCCGATTCAGGGCGAGGCCGGGATCATCACGCCGCCTGCCGGATATCTCAAGGCGGTGCGCGAGATATGCACGAAGAACAACATTCTATTCATCGCCGACGAGGTTCAGACGGGCTTCGCGCGCACCGGAAGAATGTTCGCCTGCAACTTTGAGGATGTGGAGCCGGATATCTTCATTCTCGGCAAGGCGCTGGGCGGCGGCGTGATGCCGATATCGGCGGTTGCGGCGAATAAGGATGTTCTCGGCGTCTTCACCCCCGGCACGCACGGCTCGACCTTCGGCGGCAACCCGCTCGCCTGCGCCGTTTCCATCAAGGCTATGGAGATCCTTGTCCGCGATGACTACGCGAAGCAGGCGGAGGAGAAGGGCAATTATTTCATGAAGAAGCTGCGCGAGATAGACAATCCGGAAATCATCGACGTGCGCGGCTCCGGCCTTCTTATCGGCGTGGAATTCTCCGTCCCCGCCGCCGCTTATGTGAAGAAGCTTATCGCAAACGGCGTGCTGGCGAAGGAGACGCACGAGCGCACAATACGTTTCGCGCCGCCTATCGTCATCACTTACGAACAGATAGACAAAGCTGTCGAAGGCATTAAAAAGGCCTTCGCAAAAAGCTGCTGATCATAGGCTGACTTAACCGGAGCTTTTTTAAGGGTCTTCGCGGAATGCGGAGGCCCTTTTCAATGCGGCCGCCTGTAAAAAATTTTTTGAAGGAAATGGCCGCTGCGCCCCGTTGGTTTTTTTTAATATGTTATAATTTTACACAGCTGACATAACAGAGGCCGCGTGCGCCTATCGCGCGCGGCGGGAAAGAGAGAGGTTGCATGATTATCAACAGAAAGCGCGCGAACCACAAAGGCGCATTTATCTTACTTTTTCTTGGCAGCTTTCTGGTCGTAATGACGGTCGGCGCGCTTTTTGTGAATAACAAGCAGAATATGGAGCGCGCGCAGATGGAGCAGCTCGTCACCGTCAGGGGGGCGAAGGTCAACGACGTTATATGCAAACTGCTTTACAAGACGCGCGTTCTCTCCGCTCTGGTGGTGCGGAATGACGGAAGGGTCGTGGATTTTGACAGGGCGGCGTCGACAATCGTTGACGACCCATCTATCAGAAATGTCCTGCTGGCTCCCGGCGGCGTTGTGAAGTATGTATACCCGTTAGAGGGCAACGAAAAGGTGCTTGGCCTTGATTTTTTCTCCGAGGGCAGCGGCAATATTGAGGCTGCGCGGGCTAAAGAGACGGGAACGCTGGTGCTGGGCGGCCCATTCGACCTAGTGCAGGGAGGTCAGGCCATTGTGGGGCGGCTTCCCATCTACGTCGGCGATGAAAAAAATGATGAAAATTTCTGGGGTATAGCCTCAGTCACGCTTAACTATCCCGAGGCGCTCAACGGCGCGGAGCTTGACGAGCTGCGGACGCGGGGGCTGGCTTTCGAGATATGGCGGATAATCCAGACGATGGAAAGAGGCAGATTATCGCCCACAGCAATTACAAATATAATAAAAACGCGGACTATGTGGAGCTGCCGCTGACGATACTTAACGCGGAGTGGTTCTTCCGTCTATCGCCTATCCGCCGTTATTATCAGTATCCAGAGATGTGGGCCTTTATATTGGCGGGGCTGCTGGTAAGCTGGCTCATCGCCTCTCTGGCGGTTCACAATTACGACCTGAAAAAGATCAGAAAAGAGCTTGAGGCTCTCACGGTGAAGGATATTCTCACCGGCACGCTGAATCGCCGCGGGCTTTTCCGCGAGCTTGGCGCGCTCGTCGTGAGGCCTGGGGCGGAATTTATCCTCTGTTACGTTGACCTGAACAGATTCAAATCCGTGAACGACACTTACGGACATCTGGCCGGCGACAGGGTTCTCGAGCATTTTGCTTCTGTAGTCTGCGGCTGTCCAGGTGATGACAGGATCTTCGCGAGGATAGGCGGCGACGAGTTTATCGTCGTATTCAAGGATACGAACGACCGCGAGAAGGCCGCGGCCTTCTTTGAAAGCCTCGCCGAAAAGCTCCGCGCCCCCTTCTATATCGGCGACTCACGGGAGCTGCCGGGGATAAGCTTCAGCATGGGCATGGCTCTCTACCCCTCGCAGGCGCGGGATATAGACACTCTGATAATATGCGCCGACAAGGCGATGTACAGGGATAAAAGTCAGAAATAGGGCCTCCGCGCAGTCGGCGGAGTGTGGGCAGGACAGATGCGGAGCGCGGCGAAGAGCCGCGCTCCGCATCAGTTTCTGTTGGCAGAGATATGCTCGCCGCCTCCGGTAAGCCTCTGCGCACGGTGGATATACGCAGCTGAATCGCGCCGCGCGCAGCGGTAAAGGCGGATTTTATCTGAAAAGGCGGAGGAAAACCCATAATGCCGATGTGGAGCGGCCGGCATGCTGCAATAATGCTTGCGGAGAGCGGTACGGAAAATATCATCTTTTTGAAAGGGGAGGGGCGTCCAATGAGGCTCATAAAAAAGAGATATGACCGGCGGCGCGCCTTCGTGCTTGTGGAGCTGCTGACGGTGATAATAATCATCGGCGTGCTGGCCGGCCTGCTTATGGCCGCCGCCTCCCCCGCGATACGGAAAGCAGAGGACGTGCGCGCTGTAAACGATATCAATCTGATAAGAAGGGCCATAGCGCTGGCGACATATAATATGCCTCGGCTGAGCGAAGTGTATATTTCAACCATGAACGGCGATGTGGAGGTAACAGGCTCCGGGCTGTCCGCGGCGCAAAAAGAGGCGATAAGGTCAGCAATCAAAAATGCCTTCGACACGGAGATAAGCGGAAGGCGTTTCAGCATTTTATATGACGCCGACGGCAAGCTGGCGACTTTAAGCTACTTTCCGGGCGACGGCAGCTACCCATGGTATTATATTTCCGCTCTTTATAATAACGATATGTCGATATATTGCTACGATAGCAGAAGCTCTTCGCCGCGGCTCGTAAAATCCTACAAATAAAAAAACGGCGAAGGAGCCGTCCCGCTCTCTTCGCCGCCGTATCCTATTCGTAGCGCAGCCGCTGTTCTTTCTTTTCCCCGCGGTTCTTCTCCAGCATCATCGCGCGGATGAGATAGGCGCGGCTGACGCAGCCGACGTAATAGCCGTCGTCGTCTACCACGGGACAGATTTTGAAATGGCGGCGTATCATCTCCGCCGCTACTGTGAAATCGCTGTCCTCTTTCTTGAAGCAGAAGACCTTTTTCTGCATTATGTCCGTCACGCGCCGGTTGCGGACGGCGGCGAAGCGCTTCGCGAACTGCCCGTAATCCGGCAGAAATGCGGCGTTTTTCAGCGTGGTTATGTATCCCGGCAGGCAATTCTTTATAATGTCCTCTTCGCTCACGAAGCCGGAGACCTTTCCGTCCTGAGAGAGCACCGGCACTCCGGTGCGGCAGTGGCGGAGTATCAGCTCTATCGCCTTTTCTATGCAGTCGTCCTCGTGGAGCACTATCATATCCTTATTCATTAAATCTCCTATCTTCAATACCGTTCCTCCCATAATCATTCTATACAGATTATACTACAGCGCCGCGCTACAGCCAGAGCCTTCGGCCTATCCAGAGCAGCGCCGCAGAGGATATCAGCAGCGAAATGAATACGACGCGCATACCGATCCTTGAAAAGGCGGAGAATGATATCTCCATACCTTCCTTCGCGGCGAAGTCCGCGACGACGGCGTTCGCGGCCGCGCCGAAGTAGCTGCCGTTTCCGCCGAGACAGGCTCCGAGGGCGAGCGCCCAGTATAGCGCTTCGGGAGGTATGGAGGCCGCCTGCGCCATCGACTCTATGATATGCACGAATATCGCGGTAAAGGCGATGTTGTTTATGAATACGCAGGCAAGCCCAGATATCCAGAGCGTGCCGAGCAGCATCAGCAGCGGGCTGCCAGCCAGAAGGAGCGTCAACAGCCGGGAGGCTTCCTCAATAACGCCGGTCGCCTTCAGCCCTCCGGCCATCACAAAGAGGGAGATAAAATAGATGATCGTCGGCCATTCCACCTCATTGTGGATGATAGTTCCCTCGTCGAGCAGCGACACGGCGAGCAGCAGCCCCGCCGCCGTAAGCGCGACGACGGAGGCCTCTATATGGAAAAGCCTGTGCAGTGTGAAGCCGGCCAGCACCAGCGCCATGATGACGACGGATTTTATCATCAGCGGCCTGTTTATAATGAGCTTTAACTCGTCTACCTCGCGCAGACGCAGCGCGGCCTCCGGGTCGGATCTCAGCTCTTTCTTATAATAGCGGCCGACATAGGCGGTTGCGGCGCACAGCGTGACGATGGCCCACGGAGCGAGCACGACGATAAAATCGTTGAAGGAGAAGCCCGCGACTGAGGATATGATCATATTCGGCGGGTCTCCGATAAGCGTCGCGGTCCCGCCCACGTTGGAGGCGAAGAGCTCCATCATCAGCAGCGGCAGCGGATTCATTGAGATAAGCTCGCATAGCGACATCACGACGGGGGTGACGAGCAGCACGGTCGTCACATTGTCGAGAAAGGCGGAGAGCACGGCGGTGAGCAGCGATATTATCCAGAAGATGCGCATGGGGCGTCCGCCGGTTATCTTGATTGCCCGAACCGCCAGATATTGAAAAAGTCCGCTCTTTGAGAGTATGCCGACGACTATCATCATGCCGACGAGCAGACCGACTGTGTTGTGGTCGATGGCCTTCACAGCCTCTTCCGACGGGAGCAGTCCCCCCGCCACCATCAGCGACGCCCCCAGCAGCGAAGCGGTCGCCGTTTTCAGCTTGCCGCTCGCGGAGAGGACTATCGTGCCAAGAAAGATAAAAAGCGCAGCCCAACTGTGTAACGTCATTATAATTTCCTCCTGAGTGAGCGGCTTATAATTATATTTCAAAGAAAAAGCGCCGCTTCACTTTTTGCGAAACGGAGGGGAATATACTCCCACTCCCTGCCGATTGCAAGCCTTGAAAACGAAAGTCAATATATTGTGATTATGTGAAATATTTGTGAAACGAAATAAAAATAAAAATCCCCTTCTCGCCGGAGCGAAGAGGGGAAGAATTGTAATTTAAAAACTGAAAATTAGCCTCTATTTAGCCTGTTTGCGGCGGTAAATAATTATATAAATCACAATCAGCGCGGCGCAGGCAGCTATGAGGCCGAGGCTTATCTTCTTTATTTCCTGATGGATAAGCTCCTGATTGCTTCCGAGGAAGTAGCCGGCGAGGGCCAGTATGACGACCCATATTCCGGAGCCGAGCGCGGTGTAGAAGGAAAACTGCGCCAGGGGCATACGGGCCAGCCCCGCGGGCAGAGAGATGTACTGGCGTATTACAGGCAGCAGCCTGCCGGTGAATGTGCTTATGTGCCCGTGGCGGGCGAAGAAAAGCTCCGCCTTGTCAAGCGACTCGCGGGTGACGAAAAAGTATTTTCCATATTTCTCAAATATGGGGCGTCCCCAGCGCACCGCTATCCAGTAGTTGAAGAGGCCGCCGAGTATGCTGCCGGCGATGCCGCTGAATATGACCAGGAATATATTCATCTCGCCCTTCCATGCGAGGTAGCCGGCCGGCGGGACTACGACCTCGCTCGGAAAGGGAAAGAAGGAGGACTCAAGGAACATCAGCCCGACTATTCCAGGATATCCGAGATGTCCTATGACCTCGACGAGCCAGTGAATCAGCGCTCCGAACATTTCCACTCCATAGCTGAAAAAGGATGTCAGCGACTCCAATGTAAAACTCCTCTCAAAATTTTTTCACTGTAAAAAGATATACGCAAAGTCTCCAAAAGTCCATAGTAATTTGAATCCTTTGGCGATTTGCGCTAAAATGCATTGCGTGAAGAAGCATTTTTTATGGCCCGTATAGGATGGAGGAATCAAATTGCTTCCGTTACCGAAACTTGCGATTGTCATAGCGGGGAATTTTTCATCGGACGAAGAGAACGCCGACCCGGGGATTTTGCTTGGCTATCTGCCGGAGGAGCTGGCGAGCCGCTGTGAAATCAGGGAATGGAGCTGTCAGCCCAGCACGCATTATTCAATGACGATGACGCTGGCGATGGCCGACATGTTCGAGTCTCTCGTCGCGGAAGGCTACAGCGGCGTCATTACCGTCTGTGGTAGCGGCGTCATGGAGGAGATGGCCTACCTTGTCAATCTGCTCTGGCGTCATCCGGAACCGGTGATTTTTGCCAACCTTATGGTGCAGGGGAGGGCCGGTCTCAGGGAGGGGCTGGTGAATCTCCGCTGCTCCGTGCAGGCCGCGATGTCTCCCGACGCCGCCGGCAAGGGCGTTCTTATCTGCTCCAGCGGAGAGCTTTTCGGCGCGGACGAGGTCACGCTGGCGGCCCCAGGCTCTTCGGACTGCGCCTTCCAGTCGCCGGAAAACGGCTCTGTAGGCAAGATGCTCAACGATAAAATAATATTTTTCCGCGAGCCGCGCCGCTCAGTAGCGCTTGCGCGCAGGCCGGAATATATTCCCTGCGTGGAGATAATGTGGGCTTCGCTCGGCGGCGGAGACAAGCTCATCTCTGCGCTGGCCTCGGACAGGGATCTTAACGGTCTGGTGCTGGCCGGTTTCGGCGCAGGCAACGTGCCGCCGTCGTGGGTCCCCTCTATCCGCAACATTCTGAGGCGGCGCATACCTGTGGTCATAACCTCACGCTGCTTCCAGAGCAATGTCCACAGAACGAACGATTTTGAAGGCTCCTTTGAAAAGCTTGAGGAGATGGGGGTAATGTCCGGCGGCAGGCTCAATCCCTTTAAGGCGCGAATACGGATGGCGCTCGGAATCGCAGCCGGCCTGACGGAAAACGGACTCAGCCTCTATATGCTGAATAATCCTGTCTCCGACGACATAAACACATTGTATAAATGAAGATATACTGTCTGACGCTTGGCTGCGCCAAAAACAGGGTGGACTCGGAATGTCTGGCCGGAGCGCTGTCCGCTGCTGGTCACAGTCTCGTCTCTTCCGTCGAGGAGGCGGAGGCGGCTATAGTGAACACCTGCTCCTTTATCCGCCCCGCCGTCGAGGAGAGCATAGAGGCCATTCTTGACCTTGAAGAGCTGAAAAAAGAGGGAAAGCTGAAAAAGATTTGCGTGGCGGGCTGTCTCGTCAACAGATATGAGAGCGAGCTGCCAAAGGAGCTTCCCTCTGTGGACTTCTGGGCAAGGACGGAGGAATGGGAAGAGCTTCTAAGGAAGCTGAATACGCCGGGCGACGGGAAACGCCGCCGCGGCGCGCTGCCCTCCTCCCCGAAATTCACAAGATATCTGAAAATAAGCGAGGGCTGCGACAACCGCTGCACATACTGCGCGATACCGGCTATAAGAGGGAGGCTGCGCAGTCTGCCTGTGGAGCTTATCGTCAGAGAGGCGAATCAGCTCGCCGCGGAAGGGGCGAAAGAGCTTTGCGTGGTGGGGCAGGATCTCACGGTTTACGGCTCCGACAGGGGCGAAAAAGACGGACTTTTCGAGCTGCTTGACGCGCTGGAAAGCTCTCTGCCGCGCGATATCTGGATACGACTGCTTTACCTGCATCCGTCGCGGGTGACGCGCAAGCTGCTCGAGCGCGTGGCGGCGGGGCGGCAGCTGCTCCCGTATCTTGACATTCCCGTACAGCACGGCGCGCCGCAGATACTGGCGGCGATGAACCGCGGGATAGAGCCGGAGGCGCTTCGCGCAATCTTCCGCACTGCGCGCGAGATAAATCCGGATTTCGCTCTGCGCACGACCTGCATGGTCGGCTTTCCCGGCGAAAAACGCCGGCATTTTGAAGAGCTGACGGACTTTGTGAAAGAGGTTCGATTTGACCGGATGGGGGCCTTCTCCTTCTACCCCGAAGAGGGGACGGAGGCCGCGAAGATGGAGGGACAGCTATCCGAGCGGACGAAGAAAAAACGTCTCGCCGAGCTGATGCGCCTGCAAGAGGAAATATCCTTTGAAAGACAGCTGCGCTTCGAGGGGCGCGAGCTGAAGGTTCTGGTTGAAAGAGTTGCCGCCGGCGAGGGCTACGCGGAGGGGCGCTCCTTCCGGGAAGCGCCGGAGGTAGATGGAATAATAGAAATAAGAGGGGTCAGAGAGGATCTTAAAGAGGGCGACGTCGTCACGGTGCGTATTACCGAGGCGATGACGCACGACATGAGCGGAGAAGAGATATGATACTTACAGAAGAAATGAAAACATGGTACGGACAGCTGGCGACGCTGGGAACGCTTGGGCGCTTTTCAAAAATGCCCGGCACGCTCGGCTCCATAGCTGGGACAATATTGTGGCTGGCCTTCGGCGGCATACCCTGGTGGGCGATCGCCGCCGCCGCGCTGCTTGGCTGCCTGGCCGCCGATAAATATGAGAAGGCGGCTGGCCGCGAGGATCCGGGAGAGGTAGTGATAGACGAGGTGGTCGGCGTCTGGATATCGTCGTGGGGCTTCGACCTCAGCTATGCCATAGTCGCGCTTTTCCTCTTCCGCATAGTCGATATAACGAAACCCTTCCCAATCAAACATTTTGAAAAACTTCCCGGCGGAGTGGGAATCATGGCGGACGACATCGCCGGCGGCGTCGTCGTAAACCTCCTGCTGCGCTTCATACACTGGCTCTTCTTTGCCGGAGGGCTGGCGGCGCTGCTGGCGCTGGCAGGCAAATGAGCCGCGCCGAGCTGTTGGCGGAAGAGACGATAGCCCTTTTCAGAGAAAAGGGGCTGTCGCTCGCTCTCGCCGAATCCTGCACGGGAGGAATGATAGCCGCCGCGCTGACCGGCATCGCCGGCGCATCGGATATCTTTTGGGGCTCCGCCGTGACATATATAAACGACGCGAAAGAAAATATACTTGGCGTATCGGGCGGAACGCTGAAAAAATACGGCGCGGTCAGCGCGGAATGCGCCGCTGAAATGGCGCTGGGGGCGCGGAAAATATACGCCTCGGATATCGCGCTGAGCGTTACGGGAATCGCCGGCCCCGGAGGGGGAAGCGCGGAAAAGCCTGTCGGCACAGTCTGGTTCGGCTTCGCATCTGAGCGCGGAAGCAGCTCCTTCCTCCGCCGCTTTGACGGCTGCCGGGGAGAAGTGCGCCGCCAGACGGTGGAAGAGGCTCTTTCCTACCTGATAGAACAGATAAAGGGGGAAGAATGATGGGACGCTGAATCCCTCCGTTCGCGGGAAGGCTCCTGCGCGCATTTATATGTCTGAAACTGCCCCAGAGCCACATCGCGGCGCTTGGGGAGTGGATGCGCTCTCATCGGCTGGAAGGCTGCGGCATCCGTTGGGTCAAGGCCGAAACCATCCACATAACCTTAAAATTCTGCGGGGAAATACCGCCGGAAATGGCGCAGTCAATATGCGAGCTGATAGAGAAGGAAAAAACCTCAGGCGGATTCAGCCTCTCGATATCGGGAATAGGCGGCTTCCCGAGGCTTGAAGCCCCCAGAACGATCTGGGTAGGCGTCAGGGGCGATACAGAGCGGCTGATAAAGCTGCATCAAAAGATAGACATCCTCACCGCGAGGCGCGGCGTAGCGAAAGAATGGAGAAAATTCTCGCCTCACATCACGCTGGGGAGAAGAAACGACGGCGGAGCGCTGCCGCCGGCAGCGGCGGAAGAGCTGCGCGCGGCCTCCATAGAGCTGCCGGCCTGGAGAGCGGAGGAATTTTTCTTCATGAAAAGCGAGCTTACACCCAAAGGGCCAATATACACGCCGCTGAGAAAATTCATCCTTTGATGTTTACGTAAAGTTCTGATACAATCGTTAATGAAAACAAAAAGTGATTTTAGAACGGAGGCTGAATGATGGCTAAAAAGGCAGCGGTAACGAGAGAAGATATATTGGAACAGGCCCTTAACGAAATAAGAGGAAAATTCGGCGACGGTGCTATCATGCGCCTTGGCGACGAGGTACAGCACGCGGTCGAAGTCATCCACAGCGGAATATTGCCGCTAGACGTGGCTCTCGGCATCGGCGGCGTCCCGCGCGGGCGCGTTGTGGAAATATTCGGCCCAGAAGGCGGCGGAAAAACCACGATCGCGCTCCATATACTGGCCGAGGCGCAGAAAGCGGGAGGCGTAGCGGCCTTCATCGACGCGGAACATGCCCTCGACCCCCGTCTGGCGGCGGCGCTCGGCGTAGACACAGCAAACCTCTACCTCTCGCAGCCTGACAGCGGCGAACAGGCCTTCTACATACTCGACACCCTCGTTCGCAGCGGAGCGGTAGACCTCGTCGTCGTTGACTCAGTGGCGGCGCTCACGCCGCAGGCTGAAATAGACGGAAAAATGGACGAAGGCGTCGGAAAACAGGTCGGACTGCATGCGCGCCTAATGAGCTACGCGCTGAGACGGCTCACGGCGGCGATAGCCAAAAGCAACACCACAGTGATATTTATAAATCAGCTCCGCGCCCAGATAAGCTCAGGCTACAGCCAGGGGCCGACGGAAACGACAACCGGCGGGCGCGCCCTTAAATTCTACAGCTCCGTCAGAATAGAGGTGCGCAGAGGCAAACAGGTAACACAGGGCGATGTGGTGATAGGTCACGAGCTGTACATAAAAGTAGTCAAAAACAAACAGGCCCCGCCATTCAGGACAGCGCACACCACGCTGCTCTACGGCAAAGGCGTCCCCAAAGGCATGGCCGTGCTCGACATGGCGCTCGACAGGGAAGTGGTGAAACGCAGAGGCTCATGGATAGCCTACAAAGGCGAAAGCATAGGCCAGGGAAAAGAGACCGTCGCCACCTACATAGAAGAACATCCGGAGCTGATGGAAGAAATAACGAAAGAAGTGCTTGATAAAGTCGCGGCCGGACTTGGCCTCATTGACGAGCCGAAAGCGGAAGAAGATGCGGTCGACAGCGCGCTTGAAGATAACGTCGAAGCCCTTCTCGAAGAGGGAGTCCTGAAGCTGGACATAACTCAGGAGACGGAAGAGAGCTAAGAAAAACTCTTCCCAGAAAAAATCGAAAAAAATATAAAAAAAGCGCGGCGCTATTTTTCTGATTGAAAAGCGCCGCGCTTTTATTAAACGTCAATGAAATAGCTTACATTTAAAAATAAAGTAAAGAGATGGTAACGAAAAGAAGCCGGCCTGTGGCTCGAAAAGTGTAAACGTAACAAATAGTATTCGTTGACATATTTCAGAAGCATGATATACTTTCTCTTGCACTCGCCGCGAAGCGGTTGTTTTGCGGAAAGTGCGGCACCATGACAAAAAGAATACGAGAAAGCAAAAGAAGTGCGAAGCCTTTGTCAGAGCGAGGGTCGGCGCGAGCCGGCAGCGAGCGAAGAGAAAGGCCCCTAAAAGAGAAAAGTCAGTGATCTGAGCGCTTCTTCTAAAGCCGAAAGGCTTGGGAGAGGCAAAGCACGTCAGGAATCAAACGGAGAGTTTGATCCTGGCTCAGGACGAACGCTGGCGGCG
>JAUNJZ010000035.1 GCA_030533085.1 Synergistaceae bacterium | reverse complement strand
CCGAGCGCGTAGTGGACTTTCACCACCTGGTTGTTGACCATGCCGGGCGCACAAGCACAGAGAAAGGCGGCCCTTGCGGACCGCCTTTCTCTGTGGGGACTCTATGTTGAACGCATTGAAGAAGGAATCAGCGGCGCTCCATCCGCCACCCGTCGCGGGCTACGAATTCAGCGGAGAGTGTGACGCTCTTTCCGGCGTACTGGATATTTTTTATCGTGATGCTGTATCTTTCTCCCGCCGTCAGACCTCCAATGCGTAATTTGAGCTCGTCGCGTTCCATTTTTATCACGTTGGCGGGGTAATACTTCCCTTTTGCGTCCGCTATCGACAGCTCTTCCCTGCCGTCCCAGTCTATGGCCGGCGTCCTGCCTCCGGCCGCCTTGAATTCCAGATCGAGCCTGCCCCCCTTCTCAAATTCCATTTCATGGATATACAGCTCTCCCCAATGCGTTCCGTCGTGATGACGTACCTCCGCCGCCGCGCCGGGAGATTTCCGCGGCGCTCCCTCATATTCCGCCCGCCAGCCCGGTTCCGCTACGAACCAGCTGGAGAGCTTGACGTCTTTTTCCCCGGCGAAGTCAAAGCCGCTGATTGCGAAGCTGTATTTTTCCCCAATCTTCGGCTTTTCCACAAAGATGCTGAGCGAGTCGCGCCCCTGCCGCGATATCGACGCCTTCATCGGCTTGCCCGCGGCGTCGCGCACCTCTACCTTTTCCGCCCCGGTCCATTTGATCGCGCCGCCTCGCGCGCCCTTATCCTCCAATTCGATATCGACTATGCCGTCCGTCGTGTAGCGCACCTCTTCGATGAAACTTCTCTCGGCCGCGAGCGCGCTTCCCGCCGTTAAGAGGGAGAGAGCCGCGGCCAGCGTTATCATTATTTTTTTCATTGCAATATTTCCTCCAGAATGTTTTTTTATCTCAGTCAGCAAAGGATAACAGAGCGCGCCGCGGCGCGTCAGAGAAAATATGAAAGGGGACGAGCGGTATTTTTAATGAATATCCTTGTCCTGCGACAAAAAAGGACGGGCCGCCGCCCGTCCGTCTTTTATCTGAATTTCAGCGGAGTCTTCAGTCTGCAAGCCCCTCGTCGGTCGTGCCTGTAAACTTCATTTTTGCTTCAAGTATTCTGTGATTCTGCACTTCGAGCACCTTTATCTCCCACGGGCCGTAGCAGACGGTCTGCCCCTGAGATGGGAAGTTGCCGGTTATTTCCAGTATCATTCCGGCCAGAGTGTCCACATCCTCAAATACAGTGTCGAACGGATAGTTCAGCGCCTCGGCCAGATCTTCAAGGTTGACCTGCCCCTGCACGAGGTAGCAGCCTTCGCCGGCGCTGCGTATCTCCGGCGTCTCTTTGTCGTATTCGTCCTGTATGTCGCCGACTATCTCTTCGATAAGATCTTCCAGCGTGACAAGTCCCGCCGTGCCGCCGTATTCGTCAACGACGATAGCCAGATGCTTGCGCGATTTTTTCATCATGTCAAGAGCCTCGTCCGTCTTCATAGTTTCTGGGACGTAGAGCGGTTTGCGCATGAGATTTTTTATCAGGAGATGCTGTTCTCCGCGCGAGAGGGGGCCAAGCAGGTCTTTCGCGTAGAGTATGCCTACGATGTCGTCTATATCCTCTTTATATACCGGTATGCGCGAGTGTCCGCTTTCAAGGAATATCCGCACCGATTCCTCGGCGCTCTCATCTTCCTCTATCGCGTACATGTCGGTGCGCGGGGCCATGACCTCCGATACGCGCGTATCCTCAAAGGCGATGACTCCGTGTATCATCTTGCGTTCGTCCTCTTCCAGCGCGCCGGCTGCGCTCCCCTCGCTGACGATGTGGTCTATCTCTTCGCGCGATATCAGCGCGCTGAATGAGACAAGATCCATTCCCAGCAGCTTGCCGATAAGCTTCAGCAATATCTGTAAAAACGCGATGACGGGCGACAGCACGAAGCTGAAAAGCCGAAGAAAGGGGAGGCAGAGCAGCAGAACTGTCTCTTTTCTCGCTATGGCTATGTTTTTGGGCAATATTTCGCAGAATATGACGATCAGCACGGTCATTATAGCGACTGCGACGGCCGGGCCGGCCGCTCCGAACAGCGATATCGCCACGGAGGTGGCGACGGCGCTCGCTCCGATGTTTACCAGGTTGTTTCCTATGAGCGTTACGTTGATTGCCTTTGCGACATTATCCGCGAGCCAGAGAAAGCCCTTTTTGCGGTGCGGGTTTTCGTCGGCCAGTGCTAACAGTTTACCTTTGCCTGCCGCCGTTATGGAGGTCTCGGTCATAGAGAAGTAAATCGAAAATCCCATTAAAACGGTCAGCAGGATAATACTGCCTGCTATGTCGGAACTCAACAAATATCATCCTCCTGATATCAGAGCGCCCATACTCGGGCGATATCCGTTAGCATATCATATTATCCGAAAGTTCGCACTACGCCCATTGCTCATTCGAGCGCGTTTTTTTCGCCTCTTTTTCGTAATTGTGGGCGGCCCTTCCTCCGCGGAAGCGCCGCCCCTCCAGCCTGCCGCGCCGTTACGCCTCGCCGCAGAGGCCGAAAAACTCTATCTCTCCGGCAGACATTTCGACGGGGGCGTTTCTTGCCCCGCCGCGCACGGATACGCCTCTGCCGCTCAGATATTCTTTAAGCTTCGGTATCGGTATCTCGTTGAAGTGAAAGAGGGAGGCGGCGAGAGCGGCGTCCGCTCTTCCGGCCGTCAGCGCGTCGTAGAAGTGTTCGCAGCAGCCGGCTCCGCCTGAGGCGATAACTGGAATGCCGACCGCCGAGCTGATCGCCTCCGTAAGCTCAAGGTCATATCCGGCCTTTGTGCCGTCGCGGTCCATGCTGGTAAGCAGTATCTCTCCAGCGCCCAGCCGCTCCGCCGTTAGCGCCCAGCCGTATGCGTCCATGTGCTCCGGTACGCGACCTCCGGCGCTGTATACCTCCCAGTAGCCGTCGCCCTTGCGCTTCGCGTCTATCGCCACTACCACGCACTGACTGCCGAATATCTTCGCCGCCTCGCTTATGAGAGATGGATTTTTCACCGCCGCAGAGTTCAGCGACACCTTGTCCGCCCCCGCACGCAGCATTTCGCGTATGTCCTCCGCGCTCCTGACGCCGCCGCCGACGGTTATCGGCACGAATACCTCGGCGGCGACGCGGCTGACGAGATCGACGACTGTCTTTCTGTTGTCGCTGGTCGCCGTGATGTCGAGAAATACTATTTCGTCGGCGCCGGCCTTTTCATATGCCTTCGCACATTCCACGGGGTCGCCGGCGTCGCGCAGTCCGACGAAGTTGACTCCCTTGACCACTCTTCCGTCCTTTATATCAAGGCATGGTATTATTCTCTTCGCGTACATTTTATCTGCCTCCGTTTGCGATTCTGATGAAATTTTTCAAGATGGCCAGCCCGGCCTCTCCGCTCTTTTCTGGGTGGAATTGGCAGCCGAATATATTTTCTTCCTCAGCCGCGGAGTCGAATATCCGCCCGTATTCCGTGACGGCGGCGACCTGCCCCCGCGCCTTCGCCATGACGTAATAAGAATGGACGAAGTACATGCAGGAGCCGCGCGGCAGGCCTGCAAGCAGGCGGCCTTCTTTCAGCGGAACGATAGAGTTCCAGCCCATGTGCGGTATTTTCAGCCCCATAGCCGATGAGAAGCGCAGCACGCCCCCCGGCAGCAGCCCCAGCCCGCGCGCCCCCGGACTTTCTTCGCTTTCGTCGAAGAGCAGCTGCATACCCAGACATATTCCAAGAAAGGGCTTGCCGCTTTTCGCCGCCTCTATAAGAGCTTCCCTTATGCCGCGCTTTTCTATCTCGGCCATCGCGCTTCCAAATTCCCCGACGCCGGGGAGTATGACCGCGTCGGCGCTCCTTATCTCTTTGGCCGTCGCGGCGCGCATATTGGGGGCGCGCAGATAATCGAGGGCGTTTTTCACGCTTTTCAGATTTCCGGCTCCGTAGTCAACGACGGCTATCATTATATTTCAGCTCCTTTATGACGCGAGGAAAGCTCGCGCAGCAGCTCGTCCAGCGGCACGCCGGAGGCTATGCAGGCGACGAGCAGATGATAGAGAAGGTCGGCGGCCTCGTAGCGAAAGCCGTCCCTGTCCTTCGTCGCGCAGGCGAGCGCCGTCTCCACTCCCTCTTCGCCGACCTTCTGCGCCACGCGCGAAAGGCCGGAGGCAAGCAGACGCGCCGTGTAGCTTTCCTTTGGGTCGTCGCATCCGCGGCGCTTCAGGAAGCGCCACAGCCTGCCGAGGAAACTCCCCTCGCCTGATGGCTCTCCCCAGAGGCTTCTGTAAAAGCAGCTCCTGCTGCCGGTGTGGCAGGCGGGGCCGGCCGGCTCGACAAGCGCCAGCAGCGTGTCTCCGTCGCAGTCGGCGCGCAGCTCGAAAAGGCGCATCACGTTGCCGCTGCTCTCGCCCTTGCGCCAGAGCCTGCCGCGCGAACGGCTCCAGAATACCATCTCGCCCAGGCGCGCCGTCTCTTCCAGCGCCTCCCTGTTCGCCCACGCCGTCATCAGCACCTCGGCTGTCGTCTTGTCCTGAACGACGACGGGGACAAGCCCCTTCTCATCAAACTTTACCGCTGACAGGTCAATTTCAGTCATTCTTCTTACCTCTTCTTATCTGGCTTTGGAGGCCGTCTGAGCGGCCGCCAGCGCTTCGCATACAGTTATTCCGCCCTCATAGAGGCTCTTGCCTATCACGGCGGCGTTTACCCCCGCCGCGGCAAGCTCCGAAATATCGCGCGGCGACGTTACGCCTCCGGCCGCCGCTATAAAGCGCCCAGGCGCGGCGAGTTCCCTGTATTCCTCCGCGTCCGTTCCGGCCATCATGCCGTCCCGCTCCGTCTGCGTGACGAGGAAGGAGGAAAAGCCCATCGCGGAAAGTCGCTCGGCCGCCTCCGCCGCGCTCAGCTCCGTACCTTCGAGCCAGCCGGAATGAACCACCTTTTTATCCTTTATATCTATCGCCGCCATGATTTTTTCTCCAAATCGTTCGGCGAGCCTTCCGGCCCTTTCAATATCCTTGAATATCAGGCTGCCGGCCATCACGCGTCCGGCCCCGGCCGACAGCGCCCGCGCGACGGCCTCCGCGCTGCGCAGCCCGCCGCCGTATTGTACGAAGAGGCCGAGCGCCGCTATCTGCGAAAGCGTATCGAGATGGCGAGGCTCTCCTGCCTTCGCCCCTTCGAGATCCACGACATGAATACAGGAGCATCCGCTGTCGAGAAAGGCCTTCGCAGCGTCGAGCGGCGAAAGCGCGTAATCGCGGCGGCGGCCGTAGTCGCCCTGCGTCAGCCTTACCACCTTGCCGTCGAAAAGGTCTATCGCCGGAAATATGATCATAGCCACAGCCCCTTTGTGCTCGGCTCGCCGCCTGCGGGGACAAGCGCCTCTGCGACGGCGACGCCCACGCCCTTGAACGCCGCCTCAGCCGCGTGGTGAGAGTTGTCCGTCTCAAGCAGCGCGATATGCAGCGTCAGCCGCGCTTCGCGGGCCAGCGCCGCGAAGAATTCCGGCGTCAGCTCCATATCGAAATCGCCGCAGCGCGGCTGGGGAAATTCCCCGCGCCAGCAGAGGCCGCCGCGTCCGCTGAAATCGAGAGCCACGCGGGCGAGCGAGCCGTCCATCGGCAGCAGCGCCCAGCCATAGCGGCGTATCGGCCGCGCGGCCGCAAGCTCCCGCAGCGCCTGTCCCAGCACTATGCCCACATCCTCAGTCAGATGATGCGCGTCCACCTCGACGTCGCCGCGCGCAGTCAGCTTTATTCCCAGCTTAGCGCGGTGACAGAAGAGATCCAGCATGTGCGCGAGGAAGCCGCAGTTTATATCTATCGCGCGTTCGCTTCTTTCGCTGCTCAGCGTCAGCTCTATCTGCGTTTCTTTCGTCTCCCGTCTGATATTTATCTCCATTATGCCGCCCTCACAGCCGCCCCGATGGAATCCACCACACCGAAGAGGGAATTCCAGCGCAGCTGCACCGAGGATATTCCCGCCACGAGCCTCAAAGAGACGGGCATCGTTTTCTTTATCACGCTCAGCCCGTTGGCGCGCAGCGTGCCGCCGGTCTGCACCACGTCAAATATGCAGTCGGCCAGCCCCAGCGCCGGAGCGAGCTCCACGGAGCCGTTGAGCTTCAGCAGCTTTATCTGCACTCCCCACTCTCCGAAGGTCCTTTCGGCCAGCCGCGTGTACTTCGTCGCGACCTTCAGCCCCATCAGTCCGCAAAGATGGCCGTTGAATTTTTCCGCGATCGCCGACGGCCCGGCCACAGCCATGAAGCAGCTTCCGCGCCCCGTGTCCAGCAGCTCGGTCAGCGCGATCCCGGCCTCCTCTATAACGTCTTTTCCCGCCAGCCCCAGGTCAGCCGCGCCGTAATAGACCATAGCCGGCACATCCGAAGGCTTTGAAAGCAGATAACGAAAGCTCGCTTCCTCTATTACGAGGTTGCGCCCAGCCTTTTTCAACTTCTCCGTCGGCAGCCCGGCGGAATCCAGTATTTCAATACAGCTGTCAAGCGAACGCCCCGTCGGCAGTGCAAATGTCAGCATGAAAGCACCTCCGCTTCAAATTCGTTCAACGATAATTCGCGGCCTGACGGGAGCGAGAGCGCCCGCCTGCCGCTGAAATCTATCCACCACTTATAGCCGCGCAGACGCGCGGTCGAAAGCGACTCCGTCATATCCTTCGCCCAGCTCAGCTCGAAAGAACGCTCCTTTTTTGAGAGGGCGTCGGCGTAGCGAAGCACCTCCGCGCAGTCGCAGCCGCCGCCCCAAAGCATCAGCTGCGGCGTTGGCGCGGGCGACGCGCAGTGCGAAGCGAGCTCCTTGAGATTCAGCGCGAAGCCGGCCGCCTGCCCCTCTATACCCTCTTTGGCAAGCAGCCCGTCATAGCGGCCGCCGCCGCCGAGCAGCGTACCGTCGGCCGAAGAATAGGCGTTATAGACGGGGCCGCTGTAATAGCCCAAGTCGCGCACAAAGCCGAGATCGACGCGCAGCCGCTGAGAATAGCCAAGCTTGCTCAGGCTGGAGCAGAGACGCCGCAGCGGCGCAAAAGGCTCGCTGTCGCCCAGCAGCGCCGCCGCCTCGTCTATGACCTCGCAGCCGCCCTTGAGACGCGGCAGAGCGTGCAGCAGCTTCAGCCGCCCCTCCGGCAGGCTCGCCTCCGCGGCCGCCGCGCGGTACTCCGTATAGTCGCCGTTCTTCAGCGTCTCCACAAGCTTATCCGACATATCTCGCGGCAGGCCGCCGAATATAGTTGAAAGAACGGAAACGTCGCCGAGAACCAGCGCGGAATTTTCTATATTAAGAGCGTCGAGCGTGCGCAGCAGCAGCGAAGCCGTCTCCGCGTCCGCGCCGGCGTTTTCCCAGCCTATCAGCTCCACACCCACCTGATTCTCCTCAAGATTGTCCTTCGGCGGCTGAGGCACGGAAAAAATTCTATCCGCGTATGAGAGACGCAGCGGTCTTTCGCTGCGCGTGTGGTGACTGCCGAGATAGGCGACCGCCGAAAGAGTGAGGTCTCCGCGCAGCACGCACGGCTCGCCCAGCGGAGACATCAGCGGTATCAGCCGCCGCGCGCGCGCCGGGGAAAGATTGCTCCACACATCCTCCACAAGCTGAAATTCGGCGGGGCTGAACGGATGATATCCGTAAAGGGAAAAAAGATGCATAGCGGCGCCTCTGCAATACTCCATATTGGCCGCTATCGCGCCGCCTATGTTGCTGCACCCCTTAGGAATCCTGTTCATACTGAATACATCCCCTTAATTTGATAATTGCCCTGCTATCATTTTACCTAGCTAAACTGATAGCTTGATAATTCCGTAAGCGGGATATATAATAACACGGGTTTATCGCTTTGGCAAACGCTAATGGAGGAATTTGTTATATGAAAGAAAATTTTATCGCCGACGCGCTGATATTTGATATCGACGGAGTGCTGCTCGACGTTTCCTGCTCCTTCCCCGAGGTGATACGGCTGGCCGTGAAGGGGGGCTGGCAGAAATTCTGCGGCGGAGAGAGCGACGGCGGCGGCTACTGCGCGGGGCATGAATGGGCGCTCAAGCGTCACGGCGGCTTCAACGACGATTATGACATAGCCTGGACGCTGCTCTCAATGGCGGCCGCCAGCGGAGAGAAAAAACTTTCCGACGCGCTGCCGACGCCGGAGAGGCTGGAAGAAGAGCTGAAAAGTTTTTTCCGCCCTCTGCCGCAATGGGTGCGCGGCAGATACGGCGACCGCGTGCCGCGCGCGGAGGCGCGCGCCCTCTGCGCCGGCCTTTACGGCTGCAAGGGATACGGGCTGCATCTGCTGGAAAGGCCGATGCTGAAAAGGCACTGGCGCGAGCTGGGGCTGCCTGTCGCGGTCTACTCGGGGCGCAACGCCCTTGAATGGGAGCTGGCAAAGGAAAGCCTCGGCTGGGAGGATTTCCCCGATGAGCTTATCATCCATTCCGACCACGGAATAGAAAAACCCTCCCCCAAAGGGCTTGAAATACTTTGCGAAAGGCTCGGCGTCTCATCTCCGGTATTCTTTGGAGACACTGCGAGCGACATGCAGGCGCAGCAAGCCTTCGGCGTCGGGCGCTTCGCCGCCGTCGGCGGACTGCTGCCGGAGGCGCGGCTTAGATTCGATACGACGGAGCTGGCGGTTGCCGCCTTCGCTCCGGCTTCTGACAGTAAATAGAGAGGAAGAACCCTGATGACCGAAAACGAGAGGAAAAATTTTTTTGAGTCGCTGGCGCGCCCGGCAATACGCGGATTGGAGCCCTACGACGCTTCAACGATAGAATCGCCGGAAATACGTCTCTCCGCAAACGAGAACAACGAAGGAGTGCCGCGCGCTGCGCTTGAGGCGATGCGCGCCGCTCTGAAGGAGGGCAACCGCTACCCCGACAGCAGAAACGGCGCGCTGCGCGAAAAGCTTGCCGCGCGCTTTGCCGTAAGGGCGGAGCAGATAATCACATCAAACGGCCTCGACGGCTTTTTTACAATGCTTGGGCGCGCCTTCCTCGACCCTGGAGACGAAGTGATATGCTCCGAATGTACATTCGGCGTATACGCAGACACGGCTCGAATCGCCGGGGCGACCGTTAAAAAGGTCGCGCTGAACGAAAGCTGGGAGCAGGAGCCGGCAAGCTTTGCGGCGGCAGTCTCTCCCGCCTCGAAAATGCTCTTCTTCTGCAACCCGAACAACCCAACAGGAACGCTCGCGCCGGCTGATGAGCTGCGCGGGATGCTGCGCGCGATCCCGCAAAGGGTCATAGTCGTGCTGGACGAAGCCTATATAGATTTCACGGAAGAGGATACAACAGCCTCCTTCAAAATGCTGGAAGAATTTCCGAATCTGATAATATGCCGCACCTTCTCCAAAATATTCGCGCTGGCCGGACTGCGGGTAGGCTGGGCCGCCGCCGACCCCGGACTGCTCGACTGCCTCTACCGCGTGCGCGAGCCATATTGCGTGACGGCGGCGGCGGAGGCAGGAGCCATCGCGGCGGCAGAGGCCCCGGAGGAGACGGCGGCAGCCGCGCGAAGATGCGCGCGCGAACGCGAAAAGCTCTGCGCCCTCTTCGCGGAGCGCGGGCTGCGCTTCATCCCGTCGCTGACAAACTTCATACTGGTATTCCCCGGCGAAAAATATGAAAAGCTGGCAACCGCCTTCGCCGGAGCCTCGATAGCCGTCCGCTCGCTCGCGCCGCGCGGCGAAAGGGCGATGAGAATTTCAGTAGGAACGCCGAAAGAAAACCGAAGGGTTGAGGAGGTCGTCAGAAACGTATTAAGCTAAAATTTTTCGCAGAGAAGGACAAATCTGCGAAAGGTGATGACAAAATGGACGATTTCATCAGCTCATACAAGAAAATGTTCCGCGACTGCTTCGTATTTGACGGAAGAACGTCGCGGCGCGACTTTTGGAGCGCGCTGGCGGTCAACCTCCTCGTCGGCTTTCTGCTGATGCTGGCCGGACTGCTGATACATCCGCTCGGCATATTGGAATACATCTACGGCGCGGCCGTGCTGATACCGCTGACCGCCATGACGGTGCGCAGGCTGCACGACACGGGCAGAAGCGGCTGGTGGGTGCTGCTGGGCTTCGTCCCCGTATTGAACATCATACTGGTGGCCTTCTGCTGCTTCGCAGAGGGAAGCCCCGGCAAAAACAGCTACGGCCACCGGGTATATTAAGAAAGCCCCGCCTTTCAGGCTCGGCTCATACGGCGGAGCGCGCTTCCCGCGCTCCGCCGCTTAATGTTAAAATATCGGCAAATAAAAAAGGGTGAAAGAGGGGCTGCGCGATGCCGACGGAGGTTGTGGCGGCGCTTATCAGAGATGGAAAAAGCTTCATGATTTGCAGGCGTCCCGCCGGCAAGGCGCGCGCTCTGCTCTGGGAATTTCCAGGCGGCAAGGTGGAGCCGGGCGAAAGGAAGGAAGAGGCGCTGATACGCGAGTGCCGCGAAGAGCTGGGGATAACCGTCTCCGTCGCGGAGCCTTTCATGGAGCTGACGCACGAATACCCGGATATCAGCGTGCGTCTTACCCTTTTCAACGCGACAATCGCGGAGGGCGAGCCGCAAATGCTGGAACACAGCGATATCCGCTGGATAGAGGCCGCCGAAATTCCGCGCTATGATTTCTGCCCCACCGACCGCGAGATTCTGAAAAAGCTAAGCGAAGTATTCCCGCGATAAGCTTCGCCGCGCTTCCTTTATTTCTGTTTTTTTACAGCTCCGCCGCTGTATTTTACCGTCAGTGCGTATATAATATTCATAATCGGCTCTGACGGGGTGATGCCGCTGTGAAAAAAGACAAAAAAGAGATAACGAGTTCTCTGACGCATCTGGCGGGGGCGCTGCTCGCGCTGGCGGGAACGGTGAGGCTGGCTGTCTGCTCCTTTGGGGAAAGAGGGGCGGGGGCCTTCGTCTCCGTGCTGATATTCGGCGTAAGCATGGTGCTGCTCTATTCTGCCAGCTCGCTGTATCATTGGAGCTGCGCCGTTCAGGCGCGCGCGGCGAGCTTCATGCAGAGGCTTGACCATATCGCGATATTCCTGCTGATAGCCGGCACCTACACCCCATTATGCGTGATAGCTCTCGGCCGTCCGCTTGGCTATATCCTGCTTGCTCTGGTGTGGAGCGTCGCCGCCGCGGGGCTGCTGATGAAGATTTTCTGGATGGACGCCCCCCTCTGGCTCTCCTGCTCGCTCTACCTGGCAATGGGCTGGCTGGCGGCCCCTTTCATCGTGCCGCTGGCGCGCGCCCTTCCCCTCGGCGCGACATTATGGCTGATAGCAGGCGGGCTGCTCTACACAGCCGGCGCGCTGATTTTCGGCTTCGAGCGTCCCCGTATAAGGCTGTCGTGGTTCGGCTCGCATGAGCTATTTCACCTCTTCGTCATCGGCGGCTCTCTCTGCCACTATATAAGCGTAGCGCGCTGCATCGCCTGACCGAAGACGATAATAATATGAAAAGGACAGGAGGCTGTGGAGCTAAAACCCTCACACAGCCTCCTTCTTTTACCTTTTATTCCTTGTATTCCCCGCCCTTTGCCTTACCTCTTGCGCCTCCTCAGCACAAGCGGAAGCAGCGCGAGCAGAGCCATTGCGCCGATGCCGGCCGCGCAGCCGCCGGAGGAGCCGCCCGACGGCGTCGGGGTCGGAGTCGGCGTACCGTTTACCGTTACGGCGCAGCTTGCCGTGTAGTTGCCGTCTACGGTCGTAACCGTTATCGTCGCCGTGCCGGCTGTTACAGCCGTTACGAGGCCGTTCGCGTCCACCGTGGCGACGGCGCTGTTGTCGCTTGACCAGCTCACATTACGGTTTGTCGCGCCGGCTGGCAGCACCGTCGCGGTGAGCTGCGCCGTGGCGCCGGCGTTCGCCAGAGTGAGCGTTGCGTGGTCGAGCGTTACGCCGGTAACCGCCACGGCCGAAACGGTAACGGCGCAGTTAAGGCTGACTGCCGTGTCGCCGCTTACCGGTGCGGGGGAGGCGCTGTGAAGCGTTGAGAAGTCCGTCGCCTTTATCGCGGCGCTGGCTGTCAGCGTCGCTCTGCCTTCGGAGATTCCCGTCAGCCTGTACGGCCAGCTGTTGTCGATGCTGGCAATGTCGGGGGAAATGCTGGTCGAGGTTACGGAGAAGTCGTCGCTCATATCCGCCAACGTGCCAGGGTAGGAGGTGAAGGGCAACTTTGTGCCTCCAACGGAAAGTCTGATGTCGCGGCTCGCGGGGAGGACTGTCGTTACGACCTGATTCATCTGCGTCCGGTCGAGCAATACTACGTTGGTGGGGTTGCTGCCGCTGTTCCTGCCGACATCGGCGCTTGCCGTGCTATTGAGCCAGCCGCAGTTCGTTATCGCGCCGTTGCTGCCGTTATACCCCGCGACGCCGCCTGTGCGGCTGACATCGCCGGAAACCGCTTCACCGTTCGCGCAGTTCGTTATCGCGCCGTAGTTCTCCCCCGCGACGCCGCCCGCGATGTTGGCGCTCTGGCTGGAGCCGGAGGCCGTGACAGCGCCGACGTTCGCGCAGTTCGTTATCGCGCTTAGGTTGATCCCCGCGACACCGCCCGCGTAGTTTTGGATGCTGCCGTCGGAAGCCGTGACAGCGCCGCCGTTCAGGCAGTTCGCTATCGTGCCTTGGTTCTGCCCAGCGACGCCGCCCGCGTTGTTGTCTCTGACGGAGGCTCTGACAGCGCCTCTGTTTTCGCAGTCCGATATCACGCCTCGGTTAATCCCCGCGACGCCGCCCGCGTATAAGTGGCTGCCTTCGCCGCCGACGTTTATATCGCCGCTGACTGTGAGATTGCGCACGTCGCCGCTCGCGGCTGTCTGGCCGAAGAAGCCGGCGTAGTATGTGCTGTAGCTATAAGTAAGGTCATTTGAGGTTATTTTGTAGCCGCTGACTGTGTGGCCGCCGCCGTCGAATTTGCCGGCGTACCGAAGGTCGCCGTCGGCGATTGGCCTCCAGTTCGCGCCGCCGAGGTCTATATCGGCGGTGAGCTTCGCGTCAGATGAGGCGGGGATAGTCCCGTTATTTATACCGTCGCGGAAAGCAATGAGATCCCCGCTTGTGGCTATCAGGTAAGTTCCATTCGCCGCCCGCGCCGGCGCGGCGAAGGCAAATAGCGAAATGAGCAGTAAGAGCGATAATAAGGCGGGATAAACCTTATTACAGCTTATGGGGGGGGGGGGCGTACCTTTGTTCAGCGAATTGTCATAGCTCTCCGTTTTTTCTTCCAGCATTTTTATCCGACTCCTTAAAGCTTTGAATTTGAGCGGCCTCGCGGCGCGGCGGACAGAAAAAGCCGCCCTCCGAGCGTATAGAGCCGTCCATAAATGTACGATATAAGCTTTTCGCGGTACTGTCAAGCGGCGGATTATATTTTTTCCCGACGGGCGGCAAATGGCAATGCTCCCGCCGCCCGCGCTTCCTTAAAAATTCCCTTATCTGCCCGACGCCGTGAGCGTCAGCAGGTCGCTGTAAATTCCGTATGCCGTTTGCAGGATGCCGGGGTTTGTCTGCGTTATCGTCAGCTCTCCCGCCAGATCCGTATAGAGGGTGAGCGCGGCGGAGGTTCCGTTTACGCCGCAGAGCGGGTCGTCGAAGGGGATAAATTCCGGCTTCACGCTGAGCCGCAGCTCGCCGCCTTCGCCGCCGCGTTCCGCGCGGCAGATGTATTTTATCCGTCCGCCCTGCTGCCGCGCCCACTCGATATCCGGCGCGCGCAGGCCGGATATGCTTTCGACGGAGACCTTTTTCGGATTCGTCTCCGCGTTCATCAGAATATTCGCCAGAGCGCATATTTTTGCCGCGCCATCCCAGCCGTCTATATCCATCGACGGGTTCGCCTCCGCTATCTGTATGCGCTGCGCCTCTTTTACCGCCGATTCAAAGCTTTCGCCGCGCTCCAGCTCTCCCAGTATAAAGTTCGTCGTGCCGTTGAGGATGCCCCTGACCCCCAATATCCTGTTGCCGCGCAGCGTCTCCCTTACAAGGTTGAATATGGGGGTCCCGTCCATGACCACCGTCTCGTAGAGGAAGCGGCGGCCGTTTTCTTCCGCGAGAGCCTCAAGCTCTTTGAAATGCCACGCCTCCGGCCCCTTGTTGGCCGTTATCACATCCATGCCGCGCCGCAGCGCTTTTCTGATATAAGAGGCGGCCGGCTCCCCGTCCTCTATCGAAAGGGTGCTCAGCTCGATAAAAAGCTCCGCGTCGGCGCGCTCTATCATCTCCGCCGTGTCGCAGCGCCGGAAGTCCGGGCTGTTCGGGTCAAAGTGTCCGAGCTTCCGCTTCATCTCCAGCGCCGCCCTCATATCTATGCCGGAGGGGTTGAGCAGCGCCCCCATGGAGCGTGTGCATAGGCCGGTCAGCCGCATTTCACAGCCGAAGCGCTCCCTCAGCTCCGTTTCCTTTTCAAGCAGCAGCTCTGTAAAGCGCCTTCCGACATTTCCAAAGCCTGCGACGCAGAATTTAATCGTTCTTGTCATGCTTTCGCCTCTCTGAGCGCCGCCGATATTCCGGCGAGGCCGGCTTTCAGCTCTTCCTCCAGCGGCCAGCCGTAGCCTATGCGCATGTAACGGTCGCTGAAGCCGAACCAGTGGCCGGGGCCGACGTATGTGCCGTATTTATCGTTCATTATCCTGTAGAATTTTTCGATATCGACGCCCGCCGATTCCTTTACGCGCGGGAAGCAGGTGCAGGCGGCGCGCGGCTCCACCCATTCCAGCAGCTCCTCTTTTTCCATCCATTTTTTCACTATCGCGAAGCGGGAGGCGATGAGCGCGTCGTTTTTCGCTATCCATTCATCCTTTTGCGAAAGCGCGGCGAAGCCGATATATTCATCCACGACGCTGCCGCCGATACATACCTGCTCTTTGGCGCAGAGAAGCCTTTCTATCATCTCTTTGTCGCGGCAGAGCGCCCAGCCTATGCGTATTCCCGGTATCCCGTAGGTCTTGGAGAGAGAGGAGACGGAGATGACCTTCGGCGAGAGGGAAGCGGCGACGGGAAGCCGCTCGGCTTTGAACATGTCGCGGTAGGTCTCGTCCACCAGCAGCCAGACATTATGTTTTTCCGCGACCGCTATGACGCGCTTCAGCTCTTCAAGCCCCATCATCGTGCCGGTTGGGTTGTGCGGATTCGTGAGCGAGATATATTTCGTATCGGGACGAAGCATCGACTCAAGCTTTTCGATATCCACGCGGAAGCCCTCTTCAAAGGTCAGGTCAAGATAGCCGACGTCCGCCCCTATAGCCTCCGGCGTCGCGATATTCGTGCCGTAGTTCGGGCGCGCGACGATCATGTGGTCGCCGCTTTCGAGCATGGAGGAGGCGACGAGGAAGAGCGCGGAAGCCGCGCCGCCGGTAACGATAACGCAGTCCGGGTCTTCTATGTCCGACTGCTCCGCTATGAGCCTTCTCAGGCGCGGATCTCCAAGGTGGTCTCCGTAGGGAAGAAGGATATCGTCAAGCACGATTCCCAGCTCCCTGATATTGCGGTCGCGCACGGAGGTTTCTGTCAGATTGTATTTTATCTTCTCATAACCGAACTGCTCCGGCGATTCTTTCTCGATAGCCATACGAATATATTTCATTGCGGCCCCTCCCCTTTTTTCTTAAATATCCGCAGATCAATGTGTATTCTGTTGGATACAATCGCATTATATACAAATAATTTCTGACGTCAAGCTCTCCGCTCATTGTATTTTAAGATAAAGGCGGTTACAATATATACAATGGGATACAATTAAAGGAATCGCGGTGATTTGCCGGTGGAATCTTTTATGGAGCAGACGGCGTCTGGCGTCGCCTATACGGAGATAAAAAGGATGATCATGCTGAAGAGGCTGACGCCGGGGCAGCGGCTGGCCGAGCTGTCGCTTTCTCAGGAGATAGGGCTGAGCCGCACCCCTGTGCGCGAGGCGCTGCGCAGGCTGGCCTCCGAGGGCTGGCTGCTGATGGTGCCGAACAGCGGCGTCTGGGTCGCCTCGCCGACCCGCCGCGAAATTATCGACGCTTACGAGGTGCGCGCGCGTCTCGAACAATGGGGGGTAGAGGCGGCAGTGCCGAATGTGACGCCGCTGCTTCTGAGGCGGCTGGAAGAGAATATAGCCGAAGAGGAGGCCGTTTACGCCGGAAAAATAAGCCCGGAGCGCTATCCTGATATCAACCGCCGCTTTCACATGAGCGTCGCGGAGGCCGGAGGCAGCGACTCTCTCTGCCGTCATATCATGGCGGCTGTCAACCGGACGGATATTTATATGATACTCTATGAAAATTATCTGGATTTCAGCGGCAACCGCAGCCTTTCCGAGCACCGCGCGCTTTTGGAGCTTATCCGAAAGCGCGATACGGCAAAGGCCGTCGAGATGATAAAGACTCATGTGGAAAACGGTTTTCTTGATTTGAAGATCGACTGCTGATTTTTTCAAAATACAACAGGGGAGATGAAAAGATGAGGATAGAGACATTCAAGGTCGAAGAATGGATGAATCTCAACGAAACAAAGGCAAAGTACAATATCGCCGAAACCTGCGTCGATTCTGTCAGCATCGACGAGCTTTTCAAGCTGGCCGGGGGCGGCAGGGAGGAATTTTTGAATGAGCTTTGCGCGCGCCGCCTGACCTACGGCGATATTTACGGCGCAAAGCGCTTTAAGGAGGCGGCGGCCGGCCTTTACCGGACGATAGGGGCGGATGATATCATCACGACTCACGGAGCGGCGGGGGCGAATCATCTCGCGCTCTATTCTCTGGTGGAGCCGGGAGACGTAGTCGTATCCGTGATGCCGACATATCAGCAGCTTTATTCGATCCCGGACTCTTACGGCGCGAAGGTGCGCGTTTTGAAGCTGAAGAGGGAGGAAAATTTTCTCCCGAACATCGCGCGGCTGCGCACGCTTGTCGGAGAGAAGACCAGGCTTATTTGCATAAACAATCCCAACAATCCGACCGGCGCGCTGATGCCGAAGGAGACGCTGCTGGAAATTGTCGATATCGCGCGCTCCGTCGGGGCCTATATTCTCTGCGACGAGGTCTACAGATTCCTCACGCAGGAGGATGTCTATCAGGAATCGATCGCCGACCTCTATGAAAAGGGAATTTCCGTCGGCAGTATGTCGAAGGTCTTTTCCCTCGCGGGGCTGCGCCTCGGCTGGCTCGCGACGCGCGACAGGGCCGCTATGGAGGCCGTGCTGCTGCACCGCGACTACGACACTATAAGCTGCGGGATGATAGACGAGGCGCTTGCGGCGACGGCGCTCGAAGCGAAGGATGCGCTGCTCGCCCGCAGCCGCGGGATAGTGCGTGAGAATCTGGCTATACTCGACGAATGGACGGCGCGGGAGCCGCGCTTCTCTTACGTGAAGCCGCAATGCGGCACGACCGCGCTGTTCTACTGCGACGCGGATATTCCCTCGGAGGAATTCTGCGCGAGGCTGCTCGCGGAGACGGGAGTATTCCTCACCCCCGGCTCCTGTTTCGACGAGGAAGGCTGCTTCCGCATCGGCTACGCCTGCAACAAAGAAGAGCTGAAAGAGGGGCTGGCCAGGCTGAGCGACTTCGCGAAAAAGCTGCCGTAGGAGCGCCCGTACCTTTGCAATTAAGATTGAGGCGGGATTTTTAACAGGGCGACAGCATTTACTTTAAGGTTAAATAAGACGCCAAGCAAAACCTATGGGAAAGGGTGTTGCCTTTGCCCTTTGGCCCCCTCGCTGAGGGGGCTGCCCGAAGGGCTGGGGGAGAGTTGGTTTTGGTTTTGTCCTGTGATTTTTAGTCTCACCGATGGAAGTCAACACTCCCTCCGATCCGGCGGAAACCCGCCGCCGGGCCACCTCCCTCCATGAGGGAGGCTTTAAAGGCACGCAAAAAGTAAATACTGTCGCCCTGGGATTTTTAACTTTTGCCCTTGACAAGTTTTTCATCAAAGAGTATTATTCACTTCACCAACGAAAAGCGGTAAAGATTTTCGGAGGGAAAGGAGGCACGGATGATGGGAAAGGCGTTGTTCAATAATAACTATTATTATTACTATTATGCTTATCCCCGCACATACGATGCCTCGGGGTTTCTGGTGTTTTCTTCGGAGTGATTCAGACAGCATAAGGTAATAGATCTGAAAGATACTTCAAGGACCGCCGCCCGCAGGGGCAGCGGTCCTTTTTTAATATCGGCGGCAATTCAAAAATTTTAAATAAAAATTTTACGGAAGAAAAGGAGTAATGAAAAATGTCTGGAACGGATCTTTGGGTAATATGCGCGGGAGTATCGCTTGTATGGAGCGCGGCGTGGTCGCTGGCAATGATAATAAGGAGGGCGAAGTAAGATGCTCGCTTTCGCGGTTCTTTGGGTCGGCTACGCTTTAATACTCGTCCTTATCGCAAAATATTCGCGCAGCCGCGACGCGCTGCTTCCCGGCCGCGTCGGCGTCGTGGTGCAGGCGCTCGCCTATGTCGCCACATATATCTCGGCTGTGGCTCTCGTCGGCTTCGGCGGCCTCTGTTACCTCTTCGGGCTGCAAATGCTGCTCGTCGCGGCTGGCAATGTCTGGTTCGGAACCTGGTTCGTCTACAGATACCTCGCGTGGCCGACGCGTCTCTGGCAGAGAAAGCTTGACGCGCGCACTCCGGCGGAGCTTCTGGCGAAGGCCTACCGTGTGCCGGCCTTGCAGACCTTTATCGGCGCGCTTTCCGTCGTGCTGCTGGTCGTCTACGGCTCCGCCGTCTTTAAGGGGGCGGCTGTCATGGTGGCGGGGGTGCTCCCCATTCCGGTAAACGCCGCGCTTCTCGTATTGGTGGCGATCGTCGGCCTTTCCGTCATCTGGGGCGGCCTGCGCGGCGTGCTTTACACAGAAGCCTTGCAGGGGCTCGTGATGATAGTCGGCGTAGGCGCGCTGCTTATAGCGCTGCTCAAGGCGGTGGGCGGCCCAGTATACGGCCTCCAGCAGCTCGCCGCGCTGCCTCCCGCGAAGGGGGCGGACAACGGTTTTCTCGCTCTTTCAAGCGGCGCTGGCGGGCTAAATGTCATATTCCTCGCCGTCGTTACCTCTATCGGCATCTGGGCGCAGCCGCAGCTCATTCAGCGCCATTTCGCGCTGCGCAGCGTGGAAGAGACTAGAAGGGCGGCCCCCCTCGCGATGCTCGCGCTTTCCGTCGTCGTAGGCGGCGCATACTTCGCAAGCGCGCTTTCAAGGGTCATGCTAGGCGACGGCATCAGCAACCCTGATATTGTGCTTCCGACGCTCGTTCACCGGCTGCTTCCGGCCTTCGGGCAGCAGCTCTTCGCCCTCGCTATCGTCTCCGCCTCGCTCTCTACGGCCTCGGCGCTGCTTCACATAGCCAGCGGCAGCCTTGGGCGCGACGTTCTCAGGAAGGAGCTTAAAGGCTGGTCATGGCGCGCAGTCGTCCTTCTCTGCACTCTCGGAAGCGGCCTCTTCGCGCTCAAAAGCGGCTCGATAATCGCCGTCATCTGCGCCACAAGCTGGACGCTGCTGGCCTGCGCGATTATGGTTCCCTACCTCGCGCTGCTCGCCTTCGGCCCAAAGGCCGGGCCTCAGGCGGCGTTCGCAAGCTCTATCGGCGGCTTCGCAGCTTCCGTAGCATGGTACGCGGCGGCCTACGCCTCGACCTCAAAGGGGCTGACCGGCCTCGCAGCCCCGGGCATCTTAGGCGCGATACATCCGATAGTCCCCGGAGTGCTGGCCTCAGCCGTGATATTGGCGCTCTGCGCGAAAACGGTAGGCGTGAAGAGGGAGGCGCGCGCCGAAGCGTAGCGGGAAGCTTTAGAAAACCGACAACGACACGAAAAGGGAGCCTCCGCCGCGAGGCTCCCTCTATTTCTCCTATCACACATTTTCTCACCCATAAAAAGCACGCGCTTTCCCTGCGCGAGAGCGTTAAACTATGCGCGCTCTTTAATAATCACGAACAAAAAAATCAGCCCCGCGAACAATTCCGCGCAAGGCTGACAAAGAGTGCTTTGTATGATTGGCGGAGAGTGGAGGATTCGAACCCCCGGGGCTGTTACACCCAATTGATTTCAAGTCAATCACCATAGACCACTCGGACAACTCTCCGGCCACAGCAAATGATTATAATTGATTTAGCCTATGAATGCAAGATGATTTTGTTAAAATGGCTAAAAGAGGTGTTGATAATGACTGATATGAAAAGAAACGGAAGCGAGCAGGAGAATAAATGGAATCTCAGGATAAGCGGCATGACCTGCGCCACATGTTCACAGATCATAGAACGGGCGCTGAAAAAGATTCCGGGCGTGAATTTCGCCTCGGTCAATCTGGCGACGGAAAGCGCTTTTGTGCTGGCGGAGCCGTCCGTAACGGAGAAAGAGCTGGAAGAGGCGGTAAGGGCAAGCGGCTACGAAACGGTGAAGGACGCGCCGGCAGACCTTGACGAGCTGCGCTACCGCGAGGCACGCAGGAATCTGATACAGATATTGCTGATCGGAGTGCCGATGTCTCTTCTGATGTTCCTGCACATGTTTTTTGGCTATCATTTCGCGTGGTATGGACTAATTGAGGTCATATTCGGCGCGATAGCCATTTTCTGGTGCGGCCGCAAGACGATGCGCGGCGCGTGGATAGCGCTTCGTCACAGGCACACTAATATGGATTCGCTCATCGCCCTGTCCGCCGCCGCCGCGTGGACGACCGCCGTCATGCACATTTTCGGATTCGCGATCCCCTCTTTCGGCACAGTGGGGGTGATGATAATGATGCTGCACCTCACGGGGCGCTATATAGAATCTCATCTGCGAGACCGCGCGGCCAAGCAGGTAAAGACGCTGCTCACATTACAGCCGCGGGAGGCGCGTATCATGGTCGAGGGAGAAACTATCATGGTTCCCATAGACGCGGTGAAGCCGGGAACTCTGGTCCAGGTCAACCCCGGCGAGCGTATCCCGCTGGACGGCGTGGTCGTCGAGGGCGAGTCCGGCGTGGACGAGGCTCTGCTGACCGGTGAGTCGCTGCCGGTGACAAAAAAGAGCGGCGACGATGTGACGGGCGGCGCGCTCAATATGTACGGCATTCTGACTGTAAGGACTACGAAATCCGGCGACGACAGCTTTCTCGCGAAGATGCTGGAGCTGGTACGCGAGGCGCAGGGCGGAAAGACGCCGTTACAGGCGCTGGCTGACCGCATGACGCTGAAATTCGTCCCGACTGTCATCACTCTCGCCTTTGTCAGCGCCGCGGCGTGGTATTTCTTCTATCCGCAGCTTCACCACTTGATAGCGCCCATCGCAAGGCTGCTGCCGTGGCCGACGAACCTCGGCAGCCCGGCCGGAGCGGCGGCAAATTCATTCATTGCCACGCTGGTCATAGCCTGCCCCTGCGCTCTGGGGCTGGCAACTCCGCTCGCGCTGGTCGTGAGCGCCGGCGAGGCGTCGAAGGCCGGTCTGCTGATACGCAACGCGGAGGCTATACAGACGCTGAAAGAGGTAGATTTTGCAATACTTGACAAGACTGGGACCATTACAAAGGGGGAGCCAAAGGTAACGAAATGGGAGGCCCCAGAGGAGTCGCTGAGATATATTTACGCGCTGGAATCCAGCTCTGGACATCCGCTGACGCGCGCTGTCACGGAGGCTGTCGGCATACATCTTGTGGACGGTGCAGACTCTGTGACAGAGACGCCGGGGGAGGGTGTAAGCGGCCGCTGGAACGGGGTCGAATGGTTCGTAGGCCGACCGCTTGACCGCAGGCGTTGGAGCGACGCGTCTTCACTTGCCGTCACACTGGTCGAGGTGCGCAGAGACGGCGAGCCTGTCGGCTATTTCGCCATCACCGACCCTATACGCGAGGATTCAAAGCGCGCCATAGCCGAGCTGAAGGAGCTGGGCGTAAGGCCGATGATGGCGACCGGCGACGCGAAGGAGACTGCCGAAGCCATTGCCGCCGAAGCTGGAATAGAGGATATCCGCTGGGAGCTGCGCCCCGATGAGAAACTCTCGCTAGTACAGGATGCACAGCGGCAGGGGCGGCGGGTCCTTATGAGCGGAGACGGGATAAATGACGCGGCAGCGCTAAAGGGATCGGAGGTTGGAATAGCTATGGGCGGCGGTATGGATCTGGCCGTAGACAGCGCGGATATCGTCATCATGAAGGGCGGGCTCTCGCGCATCGTCGCCGCCATCAAAATCTCCGCAAAAACGCGGCGCGTGATAAAGGAAAATCTTTTCGGCGCTTTCATCTACAATATAATCGCAATTCCGCTCGCCATGGCGGGGCTGCTGCACCCGATAGCCGCGGAGCTGGCGATGGCGGCAAGTTCGATCACGGTAATATTGAATTCGATGAGGATATCCGGCTCCGCCGGAAATAAATAAAGGGAGGATTTTTCAAATGGCTGAATATAAGCTCAGGATAGCGAATATGAGCTGCGCTCACTGCGAAAAGAGAATCAGAGAAGCGGTCGAAGCCGCCGGAGGCGCTGTAAAGTCGCTCGACCTAAAAACAAAAGAGGCCGTGATAGATATCGAGGCCGACGCCGATAAGCTCCTGAACATAATCGACGAGGCAGGCTACGACGCCGGCCTGATGTAACCAACGAAACGCCGCAGGAAAAAACGGCCTCCGCGCAAGAGAGAGGCGGAGGCCGTTTTTCGTTCTTTCGATACTTAGGCCGCTGCGCATCAGCGCGCTTCTATTTTGCAGCCTCTCTGTCGCAGACAAGCTCTCCCGCTATTGCAAAATTTTCTTTGGGCATTTCGTTGATTATCACGCGCACAGATTGCACCGGAGCGTCAAGCGAGTTGCATATCGCGTCGGTAACGGAGCGTATAAGCGCGCGTTTTTTTTCCAAGTTTCTTCCCTCTATGATATTTATAACAGCTATTGGCATTCTTCTTCCCTCCTGTTCTTTAAATTTCATTTCGTAATATCAAATTACTTCTATATTAACTCTTAATATTCCCATCTACGTTAAAAATCAGCGGTACTAGACTTTCATTGCAAACATAAACATCTGAGCGACCTTTTACAGTGTCCAAAAGAGCGCTTGATATATATAAGTCTCCCAGATTAGAGGTATTTTTTATTCTAACAAGCCTAATTTTAGAGAGGTTCGGCGCTAAAGACATTTTTATCGCCGCTTTGATAGCCAGTTCATCGTTGTCTAAGATCATTGGGATCCTTACACTCTCGACCGCTGTGCTCGTGATTGCGTTAGGGTAGGTTTCTTCAAAGCTAAATCTTTCGAATACTTTCTTAGTTGTAGTATCAGCACGTCCTATCCCATTGGCGTTTCCAGCTGTTTTTTCTGATAAGTTCAAGACTGCGATCCTTGTGACCTCAGGAAAGTCCGCATTAGCACGACCAACAGCATTTGTGTCAAATCCCGTTCCGCTAATTTCTTTTCCAATTTCATCAATAACGAGCACATCTACTTTGCTAAACGGCAGCCTCGGAAGATTGTCCCAAGCTGACTTTAACATTTTTGCATCTTTTTCAAAAAACTCTTCCGGCTCAGCTGTATCCAAACAACATATTTGATGGTCAGGGTTCTCAACCACACCGACACCAAAGAGCACCTTATTCGTAGACAGAACAACTTTAGCAATATCCTCTATATTTTGGGCCATGTTTTTAAAGCCTAGCTGGTGACATATCTCAGCTCCTTTTTGCTTCCCCATACCAATAACTAACATCTTTACAATACCACTCTCATGATTGCCTCTAAATGTGGTGTGGGGCTTCACTCTGTTAAGTACGATAACTCCATCAGATTCCCAAGCAAACTTATCCATATACACTGGAAGGCCCGTGGAAGATCTTCCAACTAGAACCGTTTCCATACTACTACATATTTCGCATCCGATAAAATCTTCCGTTATCCCAAGTTTCTTCAAAACAAGCCTCTGCCCCTCTGCAGTAGCGCCTCCGTGACTACCCATTGCTGGAAACACAAAAGGACTCCCTCCAGCCTGTTTTACCTTATCAACTATTTCTTTGATTATTATGGGGAGATCTGACACACCCCTGCTCCCCGCTGTAATTCCTACGCGGGCACCAGGCTTAAGATTGCTCAACAGCTTTTTCATGTTAATCTGGTCATTTAACACCTTTTTATAATCACACGCCGGATACCCATGAAATTTATATTTGACATGCATCAGGTCGGGAATTGGAATGTCTTTTAACAAGCTAGCAATAGACACGCAAAAAGCACCTCTCCTAAAACACTGTTTATTATACGCTAGGGCCAATACGGGTTATAGAAGCTTCCCTGTGCCCAAGAATTTCTGAAGATGTTTTTTCTCCTTCAATAACGTTTAACATATTAGAGAATAACTGTTCAGAAGCAGAAAGTATCGTCGCCTTTCCTTCCAGAATAGCGCTTACATCAAAATCTATATTTTCTTTCATCTTGGCAGCAACTTGCGAATTACCGGTAATTTTTATCACTGGAGCAACAGGCGACCCTACCGGAGTACCGCGGCCCGTCGTAAAGAGGACAATTTGAGCGCCGCCCGCCAACATTCCAGTAACAGACTCAACATCGAATCCAGGCGTATCCATAATAACCAGCCCTTTGCACTGCGGGGATTCTCCATATTTTATAACCGCGCTTATGCCAGATTTACCAGCTTTAGCAAGACAGCCAAGAGACTTTTCTTCTATAGTCGACAGACCACCTGCGATATTACCAGGAGTTGGCTGTGTTCCTCGCAAATCTACCTGCATTGCTTTTGCGGATTGCTCTATATTCTGTACGATTATATTGATGCTATCAGCAACCCCTGCACAGAAAGCCCTCGATGACAGAATATGCTCTGCTCCTATCATTTCGGTAGTCTCGGAAAGAATGACAGTCCCACCCTCTTTTACAACCCGATCCGAAACCTCACCGACAACAGGGTTGGCTGTTATACCAGAAGTCGCGTCAGAGCCTCCGCATTCAAGCGCCACAACAAGTTTATCAAGATCGGCCTCTTCACGAACCTGCTTCCGACGGCGCTCTTCTAATCGATTTATTATCTTAGATCCAGCTTCTATCGTTGCACTTGTACCACCACATTCCTGTATCAACAAAAACTCTACAGGTTTACCTGTATCAGATATAGCTGCGGCAATTTCCTTTACTGAAACACCTTCACAGCCAAGTCCAATAACGAGAACTGCCGAAATATTTGGATTTTTACCAATTCCAATAAGAGTACGCAGTGTTTGTTCTTTATCAATGCCAATTTGACCACAACCATTATTATGACAGAAAGCAACAATATTCTCATTTTGAGCTTGTTCTGCTATTTTGGCACAGACATGATTAGCACAGACAACGCTGGACAAAACAAGAATATAGTTGCGAATGCCCACGCTACCGTTTTCTCTGATATATCCTCTGAATTTCAACAAAGATCTCCTCTTCCTCTGTTACTTACGATATTTTGTACATGTACATGTTGCCCCGGCATAATATCCTGTGCTGCAGCCCCTATCTGCTCTCCATATTTGTATATAGGTTCTCCTTTTTTTATTTCTTTAAGGGCAATTTTATGACAGAAATTCACGTTCTCCTTTACAATCAGCGATCTGAGTTCCGTGTTTATGGCATAATAAACAGTTCCGCCTTCTGGTATATCTTCAATGGCCGTTACTACATTATCCCGTGTGTTAATACACACTGCATTTAGTTTTTGCATAAGTTATCACTCTTTCATAACATGCCAGCGTTACTGCTTTGCATGCGCTATGGTATACATGCTTTACCAGCAACACTGGCACTTTTTCATTACCTGTTTTATTTTTTTAAATTAGCTTTTTCAGCAATTTCACCAAAATTGCGATCCAGTTCTTTTAAGAACTTCTCTAGTTCCGTTTGATCAAGATAATGCGGCATCGCCAAAAACTTAGCTAAATCGCTTTTTACCCTCGGATCCTCAGACATTTTTTTAAACGTTTCTGAGATTGTTCTAACAACATCTGAATCCATTTTTGCCGGGCCAAAAACATTCATATTGTATGGTTTGACAACATTGTAGCCTTTTTCCTTGAAAGTCGGTACTTCAGGCAGAAATGGAGAACGTTCAGGCGTAGATACTGCAAGAGCGCGGATCTGGCCAGACTGTACATACTGCGGAACTGTTGGAGCATTCAAAGAGGCCGCTTCAACAAAGCCGCCCAGCAGCTTTTGAAGCCTATCAGAACCGCCACCACTTGCAACATGCACAATCTTATTTCCGCCGGCTGCAATATCTATGGCCGCCATTTCAAAATGTGTCGTCGCTCCAATGTTGATTGGCATACGCACTTTTTTAGGATTATTTTTAACATATTCTATAAATTCATCGATATTTTTAGCAGGAAAGTCTGACCTGACAACTATAACATCGGCCGTGGCGCATGTTTGACATATTGGCGTTAAATCGCTCCATTTAAAATCAGCCACTCCCGTCAAATTACCTGTTGTCAGTGCTTCATGCATCCAAAGTAATGTATATCCATCAGGTTTTGCCTTATACACCTCTCTCGCACCAACGATACCACCAGCACCATCAATATTTGTGATGATAATCGGCTGGCCGAAATATTCTTCTGAATATTTCGCAAACACTCTGGCCGTAGCATCATTTCCACCACCAGGCTTATAGGTAACAACCATTTTGATTGGTCGTTCAGGATAAACCGCAAAGGCAGCATTGCTGGTAAAGACGATCAGCATGCAGGTAATAAGCGCCAGATAGACATGAACAAAACGTGTTCTCAAATTGTGTTCCTCCCTGAAATATTATTTATTAAGGTAAGGTTCTGCGAATAACCGCATACCTAATGCCTTCTTGCAAAAATCTTTTCTTTTAATGGCCAAGATATGGAGATTAACGTCAATATTAAACACACGCACGGTATCGGTCTGTTGATCAACGGCATCCAACTCCCGCTGCTTGACATAATTCCTTCTCTAATGTTAGTTTCAATAAGAGGCCCAAGAACGAATCCCAACACCATGGGAGTTAATGGATAATCCTGCTTTTCCAGCAAATACCCAACTATACCAAATCCTAACAAGACCCACATGTCAAATATTCTGTTATTAAGGGCATATGCTCCAACTATACACATCACCATTATCAAGGGCAGTAAATATATTTTAGGTATACTTAATGCCTTAATGAAAACCTTTATAGCGAACAACATCATAACAAACATGACAATATTTCCAATAAAACAAGCCGCGAATGCACTGTAAACAAACTCTCCGTGCGCAGCAAAAAGTAATGGCCCTGGTTGGAGTCCCTGTATCATCAAAGCTCCAATTAGAACTGCTGTAACTGCGTCTCCAGGAATCCCCATAGTAAGCATTGGAATCAAGGCTCCAGCTATAGTGGCATTATTGGCACTTTCTGATGCAATAATGCCGCTTTTGTATCCAGTCCCAAAAAGCTCAGGGTGTTTTGAGTGCGCCTTTGCATTCCCATAAGCTACAATATTAGCCGTTGCTCCGCCGATTCCGGGCAATATTCCTATAAAGAAGCCTATCAAAGAGCTCTCAACGAATGTCCTAAAATCCCCTTTAAAGAAATCTTTTATTTTTACAACTACACCAGTTACTGGTACCCTTGGAACCAATACATCATTTGACGCTCCCATCTCAGACATTATCTGGGATATTGCAAACAGACCTATAAGAAACGGCAACTGATTAAATCCAGCTAATAGGTCATCAAGGCCAAAAGTGAATCTTGGAATCATGTCTAGAGGCGCCCCGCCTGTTGTCGCGCACAGTAATCCCAAAGCCGCAGAAAGCAAGCCTTTCACCATAGACTTTTTTGACAAGAGCACTACTATGCTAAGCGCAAGCAAACCTATTGTAAAATATTCAAAATTTCCAAATTTCAACGCAATCTTTGCTATAATTGGAGACAAAACGACCATAAGAGTGCACGTAATAAGTCCGGAAAGAAATGACGCAATGATCCCTATTCCCAGAGCCTTTCCTGGTTCGCCTTTGTTTGCCATAGGATAGGCATCAAAACAAGTCGCCACTGATGATGGAGTCCCTGGCATCCTTAAAAGCGCGGCTGATATCAATCCGCCGGATATACCTCCCGTATATATGCCTAATAAAAGGCTTATTGAAGAAACAGGATCGATCTTAAACGTCAGCGGAAGAAAAAGGACAATCCCCATAGCGGCAGTCATGCCTGGTATCGAACCAAAAACGATGCCGACAAAAGTTCCCAATACAAGCAAGGCAAGAGGAAATGGCTGAAGTATATTAAGCGTTCCATTAATAAGCTGATAGAATTCCATTTTCATTCAACTCCTGATTTAGGGTAGCAATAGAGACAGAAATTTTTCAAAAATACAGTAGATAACGATAGTGGAGAGAACTGAATAAACAAAAAAACAAGCATAGGCCTTACAGGAAAATTTGCCATAGCTCAAGATTAACATTTCTCCCCAAACATAAAAGGGCGTAACATAAATAAACTTGATGCCAAACTCCATTAGAGTAAAATATATAATCGTCAGAAAAACAAAGAACAATAAATTTTTATTGTTTTTTAATATTACAATAGCCTGCTGTACGTCAGGAAAGCTGCAAAAAGGCTTATGTTCCGCAACTCTATATGAAAAAAATGACAACAGTATTCCCAGTATTGCAACGGCAACCGCTATTAACTGTGGAAACAGCTTTGAACCTACAACGTCATACGCCCTATAATCCAACATTGTCATATCAGCAAACAGGAATATGCCAAATAATGTAAAAAAAATACCGCTATAAAAGTCAACGTTATATCTTTCTCTCATAATAGCGCCCCTCTCAAATATTTTGTATACATGATTTTATATCTTTTATATTCAAATGTCAACAGTACAAATATTAATGAATTTACACTTATACTATGTCAAATATTTTTTAAGAAAAGTTCATTTATTTAGTCGTCACTGAAAAACGAGAAAGAAGCGGTGCCAGAGGCCCTTAACAGGCAC
>JAUNJZ010000034.1 GCA_030533085.1 Synergistaceae bacterium | reverse complement strand
CCGAGCGCGTAGTGGACTTTCACCACCTAGTTGTTGACCATGCCGGGCGCACGAGTAAAAAAAGGTCTTACCGATTCGCAAAATCGGTAAGACCTTTTTCATTTGGATAATGTGCAGCACACCTACAAGCCAGTAGCTACCTTCACGATAACCCAAGAAGTCTGACTTCAGGAAGTGCTATCAATCTGCTATCAGAACGGGCTTTGAAAATCTAAAAAGTGAGTGTTTTCAAGGCTTTCCAGCCTCGGAGTATCACTATTTACTTACTCCCACTCAATCGTTGCCGGGGGTTTTGAGGTTATGTCCAGCACTACTCGGTTTACCTGGGGAACTTCGTTGCAGATTCGGCGGGATACTGTGTCGAGCAGTTCGTAGGGGAGGCGCACCCATTCCGCTGTCATTGCGTCTAGTGAGGAGACGGCGCGCAGCGCTATTGTTTCGCCGTAGCTGCGCACGTCGCCGACGACGCCTACGCTGCGCACAGGCAGCAGCGCGCAGAAGGCCTGCCAGATGGAATCGTATAGTCCGGCTTTGCGTATCTCTTCTATGAATATCGCGTCCGCTTCGCGAAGGATGTCGAGGCGTTCCTTTTTCAATTCGCCGAGGCAGCGGACGGCCAGCCCGGGGCCTGGGAAGGGGTGCCGTCCGAGGAAATGCGGCGCTATGCCGAGCACCTTGCCTACGCGGCGCACTTCGTCTTTGAAGAGGTCGCGCAGCGGCTCCAGCAGTCCCATTTTCATATCGTCGGGAAGTCCGCCGACATTGTGGTGGCTCTTTATCACGCCGCCGCCGCCGTGGCCGCTCTCTACGACGTCGGGGTATATCGTGCCCTGTAATAGCCAGTCGGAGCCGCCGAGACGGCGCGCCTCTTCCTCAAATACGCGGATGAAAAGCTCGCCGATGATTTTGCGCTTGCGCTCCGGTTCTGTCACGCCCGCAAGCGCCGTGAGAAAGCGTTCTCTGGCGTCAACGAAGTGGACGTTGAGATTGAGCGAGCGGTAGGTCTCCATAACTTGTTTGCCCTCGTCTTTGCGCAGCATTCCGTGGTCGACGAAGATGCAGTGCAGCCTGTCGCCTACGGCGCGGCTGGTGATGACTGCGGAGACTGTCGAGTCAACGCCGCCGGAGAGACCGCATATAACTGCGCCTCTGCCGACTTTCGTCCGTATTTTGTCTATTTCGCCCTCTATCCATTCGTTGCCGAGCGTCCAGTCTGCCGCGCAGCCGCATATATCGAATACAAAGGCCGATAATATCTCCTGCCCTTTGGGTGTATGTGCGACTTCCGGGTGGAATTGCAGCGCGCTCACCATGCCGTCAGCCGATTCAAAGCCCGCCATAGCGCCGCTTTCGCTGCGCGCGGTGATTCTGAATCCCTCCGGCAGCTTTTTCACTTCGTCCCAGTGGCTCATCCAGACGGCGAGCTCTTTGTCTTCGCCGCAGCGCGCGAAGATCCGCCCATTTTCAACGCGAACAGCCGCGCGGCCGTACTCGGCGGAGTCGCCGCGCTCCACAGCCCCTCCGAACTGATGCGCGAGCAGCTGCATTCCGTAGCATATTCCCAGCACAGGCACGCCTGATTTCAAAAGCTCCATTGGAACTGACGGGGCGTCCGCGTCAAGGACGCTGCGCGGGCCGCCTGATATTATTATTCCGGCCGGGGCGGCCTCTTTTAATTTTTCCGCCGGTGAATCCCAGAAGAGTATTTCGCTGTAGACGCCAAGCTCGCGGACACGTCTGGCAATCAGCTGCGTATATTGCGAGCCGCAGTCGATGATGAGTATTTTATTTTCCTTTTTCATAACGGGGGACAGAGCCCTCACCTCCGAAGATTCTATAAATGCGCATTACAGTATGACATAAAATTAAACGAAACGCCAGATATAAGGCCAATGTTTTTTATCTCCCGATGATTTCTTTATCGCCAATTTTCAACATCGCATTGGAAAAATTTTCCCGCGCGCTCTTTTCAGGGGCGAATATTTGTTGTAATATAAATCGTTTCTAAGTGACAGCGAGTTGGGGAGTGGATTCTGATGGCTTTATCGTATCCGGCGGTGCAGACTGCGGCGGGATTTGTCTATGAACAGCTGAGGAAGAAAATTTTTGAAAAATCTCTGGTCAGCGGGCAGCGTCTGCCAGAAGTGGCGATAGCGAAGGAGCTGGATGTCAGCCGCACTCCGGTGCGCGAGGCGCTGCGGAAGCTCGAAAACGAAGGGCTTGTGCAGATAATTCCCGGCTGGGGGGCCTGTCTGGCCTCGCCGACGAGGCAGGAGATCATAGATACCTACGAGGTGCGCGAGAATCTTGAGATAATGGCGATACGCAAGGCCGCCGTCCATATAACGCCGCTTCAGCTCTGCCGCTTGCAGGAGCAGATCGACGCGGAGCGCGAGATTTTCGCGCGGCGCGACCTTGAGGGATATCTGAACGTGAATGATAATTTCCATATAATAATCGCGGAGTCCTCAGGCAACGGCACTCTTGTCGGCTATATAAAAAATATTCTCTCTCGCACATTCGTGCAGATGATATTTTTTGAGTCTTTTTTCGATTTTGACACTAATCCCAGCCTCGAAGAGCATATCACTCTTCTTAACGCTCTAAAAAATCACGACGAAGAAGAGTGCGTCCGGCTGATAAAGGAGCATCTGCGCCTCTCCATGGAGGGGCTGAAAACAAGTTAGCGCGGAATCTCCCTGAGAAATATTTATAAGTTTGTTAAAAAGCCGCGCCTGCGCTGACGGATTTTGCGCACGCGCGGCGTAAAAGATATTATAATAGTGACGGCGGGGAGTCTTTTTTCTCCGCATTATTCCCTGTAAGCCCGCCTGTCGCGGCGAGAGGCTTCAGGAAGAACGGAGATGAAAGGGCCATGCCTATGCCGCACGCCAGAATATTCACCTTCAGCGACGGAGCCAGAGGCGAAGTTTCGCCGCCGCGCTTCAAAGCCCCCGGAGAGGGAAGGGCCGGAGGCCGCTTCCGCGAGGTGCGCGGCAATGGCTGATATATTGAGCGCTCTCGATGTTTTCAGGGCTTTCTGCGATAAATGGTTCGTCGAGCGCGACGCGGAGGGTGCATGCTCTTTCCTGCTGCCGGACTGCATCTTCCGGGGAACGGGGATCAACGAAAGAGTACGCGGCAAAGCCGCGATGTGCGATTATATCAAAACGGATATCGCTGAGTTCTCCGAGGCTTTCACGCTGGAATTTTACGATATGTTTGAAAACAGCCCCGTGGATGGGCTGACTTCTGTCACAACTCTCTGCCTCTTCACAAATTCCGATTATAAATGGCGGCTTAGCATTTCCTGTACGCTTGTCAGACTTGATGAAGGCTGGAAGATCAGCGCCTTTCACGCGGCGGAGCCGGCGGTCAGCCAGCGCGGGGACGAGCATTACCCCACATCGCTGGTGCTGGAGAATATCGCGAAGCAGCGGCGCGAGCTTTTTGATTCTTCCGTACCGGGAGGAATGATGGGCGGCTATATCGAGCCGCACTTCCCCTTTTATTTCATCAACGACAGAATGTTGGAGTATCTCGGCTATTCCTCCGAGGCGGAATTTATAGATGATATCGACGGTTTGGTATCCAACTGTATGCACCCGGACGACAGAAAGTTCGTGGACGACGCTGTCGGCGAACAGCTTTCGGCCGGCGATGAATATGTGGTTGAATACCGTATGCGCAAGAAGGACGGAAGCTACATATTCGTCCACGACATCGGGCGGCGCATTACCGCGGAGGACGGCAGGAAGGCTATCATATCCTCCTGCATAGATGTAACGGCGCAGCATATCGCGCAGGAAAAGATACTAAATCTTTACAACAGCATTATGGGCGGAGTTTTTATCTGCGGCGACAGATTCCCCTGGACGGTCACGGAGGCGAACGACGGCTTCTACTCTCAGCTCGGATACACAAGGGAAGAGTTCAATATGGAGAGAAGGACTGTGGCCTCGATAATACATCAGGACGACATCAGGATGGTGTCGGAGTCCATAGAAGATCAGGTACACAGAAGAAACGGCTCTTTTTCTCTTATACATCGCGTCATCTGCAAGGACGGCTCGCTGAAATGGATATCCGTGAAGGGGCGGCGCTCGGCCTACGAAGAGGACAAGCCCATCCTGCATGTCGTCTTCGTCGATGTCACTGCGCAGATGGAGCTGCAGCGCCACATGCGGGAGCATTACGAGCGAGAGGTGAAGTATGCCTCGGAGCTTGCCGGCAGCAGACTTCTGTCAAAGACCTTCGGGAATGTATCCAGAAAGGTAGTGGAGATGTGCGAGGTGTCGCCGGGCTTTCCCAAGACGCAGGCAGGCGACGCTTTCCCCGCCGCTATTGAAAAATTCGCCGGCAGCGCCGTCGATCCGCGGCAGGCCGACGAGATTCGCAGCATGTTCGACTGCGAGAAGCTGACAGCCGATTACGAAAAGGATATAAGCTTCTACACGATCGATTTCCTCCGCCGCCGCGTCAACGGCGAAGCGGTGTGGTGCAGCACGAATGCCCGCACCTACCGCAACCCGGAGAACGGGGAGCTTATGATTTTCATGTACAGCTTCGACGTGACGGATCGCAGGATAAATGAGCAGATTTTACAGTCCTGTTTCAAAACCGGCTGCGACTTCATCCTTGACGTGGATTTAAAAAAGGATCGTTACCGCGTTCTTTCCTCCAGCGGCGGAAGAGAGGATTTCCAATTCGGCGGCGGGCTGTTCAGCAAAGATATAAGCGCTTATGTAGAGCGCTGCGTCGCGGAGGAGTACCGCGAACTCTGCATGGATAATTACAGCCTCGAAAAGATGAAGGAGCTGCTCAGAGAAAAGACAAGCTGCTCCTTCCAGATATCGACGCGGGACAAAAACGGGGAGAGCCGCGCCAAAAAGATACAGATCTATTTCATCGACGACACTCTTGGGCGCGTATGCGTCATGCAAAGCGACGTTACGGACATACTGCGCCGCGAGCAGGAGCAGAATGAAACGCTCGCCTCCGCGCTGACGGCGGCAGAGCAGGCCAATACGGCAAAGAGCGACTTCCTTTCGCGCATGAGCCATGAAATACGGACGCCGATGAACGCCATCATCGGCATGGCCACGATCGCCGCCCAGTCGATAGGCAACGACGATCAGGTCGCGGACTGCATATCGAAGATAGGGATATCCTCGCGATTCCTGCTCTCGCTGATAAACGACATTCTTGACATGAGCCGCATCGAAAGCGGCAAGATGCTGCTCAAAAGCGAAAGAATACCGACGGCGGAATTTCTGAACGGAATCAACTCGATATGCTACGCGCAGGCGGAGGCGCGGGGCGTTGACTTTGAGTGCATCGTCGACCCGGTGCTGGACGATTACTACATCGGAGACCCGATGAAGCTGCAGCAGGTGCTGGTGAACATCCTCTCAAACGCGGTAAAATTCACCGGCGAAGGCGGCAAAGTGACCTTCTCCGCGACACAGCGTTTAAAGACAAAGAGCGACGTCGTGCTGCGCTTCGTGATAAACGACACGGGGATCGGCATGAGCGACGAATTTCTGCCGCACATATTCGAGCCCTTCTCACAGGAAAACTCCGGCTCGACGGCAGTCTACGGAGGCACAGGCCTCGGCCTCTCCATATCGAAGAGCATAGTCGATATGATGGACGGAAAAATATCCGTCCGTTCAATAAAAGGCATCGGCAGCGAGTTCACAGTGGATGTGAAGCTCGGCTTATCCGAAGAGGAGAAGGAACGCCGCGTAAAGAAAAAGCAGATATACAACTTCTCCAGCCTCAAAGCTCTGGTCGTGGACGATGACGTCGTCGTCTGCGAAAACACCGTCGCCACGCTGAAAGAGATCGGTCTGACCGCGGAATGGGTGGACAGCGGCAAGAAGGCGATAGCGCGGGTGCGGGAGCTGTGGGATAAGAATAACCATTTCGACATGATTCTGATAGACTGGAAAATGCCGGACATGGACGGAATAGAGACGGCGCGCCGCATACGCGGCATAGTAGGCCCCGATGTGACGATAATAATAATCACAGCCTACGACTGGATATCGATAGAGCATGAAGCGAAGCTCGCCGGCGTAAATATGATGGTGAGCAAACCGCTATTCAAATCTTCGCTTGTCAGCGCCTTCAACAAGGCTCTGGGCGAAAAGGAGACGGAAAAGAACGAGTCGCCGTCGGAATACGACTTCAGCGGCAAGCGCGTGCTGGTGGCGGAGGATCACCCGCTCAATACGGAGATAGCGGTTCTCCTGCTCGAACAGAAGGGCTTCTCTGTAGAAACGGCAGAGAACGGCCTGCGAGCTATGGAGCTGTTCAGCAAAAGCCCGGAGGGCTACTACGACGCGATATTGATGGATATACGCATGCCGCTGATGGACGGCCTTACCGCCTGCTCGAACATCAGGCATTTGAGCAATAAGGACGCGAAGACGATACCGATAATCGCGATGACCGCAAACGCCTTCGACGAGGATATAGAAAAGAGCAAGGCCATGGGCATGAACGCCCATCTGGCAAAGCCGATAGAGCCTAAGCGGCTTTATCAGACGCTCTACGATTTCATATTCGGCGGCGGGAACGAGACGCAATAGAAAAACGCCCTGTCAGTAAAAAAGCCCCGACTCTCCCGCGAGAGCCGGGGCTGCCGCGCTGCGGCGTTTTTTCTAACGTCCGAGGAAATCCTCGACTATAGAGACAAACACTGCGCTGCCTTTATGAAGAACATCCTCGTCGATCATGAACTTCGGGTTATGGTGCGGTACGTCGGTACACTTGGCGTGATCGGCCGAGCTGAGGAACATGAAGGCTCCGGGCTTTTCCGCAAGGTAATAGGCAAAATCCTCGCCGCCCATATTCGGAGCATCCTGAGAGGTTTTTACATCTCCGCCGCCAAGAACCTTTTTCGCGGCCTCCGCAGCGAGGGCGGCCATCTTTTCGTCGTTGATGACGGGGGGAGCGCCCCAATCCATGAGAAAATCCACGCTCCCGCGAAAGGCCGCGGCGATGTTCCGGGATATCTCTTCGATGCGCTTCGCCAGCTGCATGCGTACAGGCTCTTCGAGCGCGCGTATAGTGCCTTCTATCTTTACCTCTGACGGAATGACGTTATAGGCGAAGCCGCCGTTTATCATCCCTATGGTAAGGACGGAGGGCTTGGTTCCCGCAATTTCACGCGCCACTATCTCCTGCAGCGAGAGCACGATATTCGCTGCGATCGTTACCGGGTCGATCCCCTTCTCCGGCGTCGAGCCGTGGCAGCCGCTGCCCTTGACGTTTATGACGAAGCGGTCGAAAGAGGCCATACAGCAGCCGGGAACGACAGAAAGCGTCCCCGATGGCAGCGAGCCGCCGAGTATCGAGCCGATGTGCAGTCCGAATACCGCGTCAACGCCCTCCGTCACTCCCTCTTTTATCGCCTGCTGCGCCCCCTTGGAAATCTCTTCAGCCGTCTGGAATACGAACCTTACATTTCCGTTAAGCTCGCCGCGGTGCGCCGCAAGCACGCGAAGCGCCCCCAGCAGCATCGCCGCGTGAGAATCGTGGCCGCAGGCGTGCATCTTTCCCTCATGCTTCGATGAGAAGGGAAGCCCCGTATCCTCCTGTATGGGAAGAGCGTCTATGTCCGCCCGCAGGAGCACAGTCTTTCCCGGATGTCCTCCTTTTATCTCGCCGATGATGCCGGAATCGCCCTCATTCTTCTTGTAATCGATTCCCAGCCGGTCAAGCTCCGCGCATATATAGGCCTGAGTCTCGGGAAGATTCAACCCAAGCTCCGGTATCTGATGCAAATCCCGGCGTATGCCGACGATGTAATCCTGTAAATCTTCACATTCACGCCACATGTAATCAACTTCCTTTCTTTTAATTTTAAGCGGCCTTGCCCTCGCGGACATAGAAGAATCTCGCCACGGCGAGACTGCCGAAAACAGAGGCGACGATCAGAACCCAAGCCGGCAGCCCTGTCGTCATCTTCAGGACGAAGGGAATGCCGATGGCGAATATCGCTATCTTCGGATATTTTATAGCAAAGTTGCCGAAGGTGCCGCCGAAAATCGCCGCCGCCGCGTATCTCGTAAGCGCGGTGACAATAAACTGAGGCAGTATAGAGACGACGGCGGCGCCGACAATGGCGGCCATCGTCGTAAAGGCCAGGTTGGTTATGATCGAGCCGCATATCGCCATCGTAGAGGCGACCTCAGCCTGCAATGTCCCCGGCTGGCTTGACGTTGAATCGAGAGCCAGCGCGGCGACCGGCACTCGCATATTGCCTATATTGCCGGAGAGGAAGCTCAGATACGTCCCGGACATCCCCAGAGCCGCGTAATAGGATATCGGCTCGACGATATAGAAGGCTCCGAATGAAAGCACGACCATTCCCCACGCCGCGAGAACGGTGTTCAGCGCGGGCCAGCAGTCATAGGTCGAGCAGAGCCACAGCACCGGGATAAAGGCCGTGGCGGCGGCAATTAGGTTCGTCGGAGCGCCGATGCGGACACAGCTTCTCTTCCATTCTACCAAAAATTTATTTTCCATTTGCAGCCCCTCCTATTTACCGGCCATTACATCGAAAACGACGGCGCAGGCCATGCCGGCTATCATCGCTATACCGAGAGAATACTCCATCAGCTTCGGGCACTTCGGAACGACGCACTTTACCAGAAATACCATGCAGAGAGCGCCGCAGATCGAAGCCAGCGCGTTGCCGCCGCCCTTGACTATTTCGTTATTGTTGAGATAGCCGAAGATACCCAGAGAACAGGCTCCGGAGAGAACGATAAGCCACTTCGTATCGCCGCCGCTCATCTTTTCGCGCAGCTTTTCAAGGCTTGGGGTGAAAAGACCGGTAAAGACGAGCCAGCCGGCTCCGTTGAGAGCCATCGTGAACCACGAGACCGCCATTGCCGTCAGCCCATAGCCGGGGCCGCCAAGCTCAACGCCGGAAGCCTGCGCGCCGAAGGTCGCCGCCGTAAGCTCCGTGGGAGCCGCGCCGATGATGGAAAGCCTCGTCCAGGCCATCGGTCCGCCGATAGCGGCCATCAGGCCGACCATTACTATAAAGACCCCCATCGCCGGACCGATCGCCGATATAAGACCGATACGGAAAGAGGTCTTGACTACATCCTGCGGTATGTTGGCTTCAAGAGCCGTCTTACGCGCCATGCGCATGTAAAGGATAGCCTGCAGCAGCGCGATGAATACCGTAATGGAGCATAACAGCCATACCATTCCGGAGTTAGCTATTTTCAGATAATCGTCCATGACACACCTCTTAATTCTTAAAATTTCAGATATGATATCCTGTGCGGCCGCGCTTTTCCCGATATCCTATCAGCTGCGAAAAATTATAGTCCTGGACAATCATGATGACATTGTAGTTACCGGACATAAATATTTAGGGAAATTTATCCTTTACATATAAAAGCTGTTGCTATAGCGAGCCGCTTTGCCGGCGGGGCAGGCAAAAGCCGCCGCGATTTTAAAGTCAGGCTTTAAAATCGCGGCGGTGTTTCATTTAAGCGGCAAGAGGGAAATCAGAGAGTGCGGCCTTTACTTGGAAAAAGGGACCGCTTTTGCGTCTTAATTTATCGGGCCTTCCAGTTCCCCGCAGTATCCTGCGATATTTCCGCAATATTTTACGTAGCCGATGACATTGAAATCTTCGTCACAGACTGCATGTATCAGCTGAGATGTGACGTTGGCGTGATTTGAACAGCCTGTTATCTGGTTCCTGGAGTTGACAGACCCTGCAATTCCGCCAGCATTATCGTAACCTTCTACCGCGCCGTAGTTCTGGCAGGATGAAATAGCCATCGTGCTCTCATATCCTCCACCTGATCCACAGATACCTCCTACAAGATTGCCGCCTTCTACCGCGCCGTAGTTCTGGCAGGAAATGACCGTACCGCCATTATTATTTGCTCCACAGATGCCTCCAGTATGATAATAAAAAACAGGAAAAGAAGCTCGTAACCATCCGTAATTCGAGCAATTTCTTATTGTTCCATAGTTGGATCCAGCAATGCCGCCAGAATAACTATTTTGCGCACTAATAGTCGCTCTATTTACACATTTTTCAATAACACCGGAATTAGTTTCACAAATGCCGACACCGCCTAAACCGTTGCCGGAGAAAGAACAGTTATATATCGTGCCGCCATTGTTAAATGATGCTATCCCACCCCCGCCAGTAATTTCTCCCGTAACCGAAAGATTCATGACCCTGGCGCCATCCAGCTCTACAAAAAGCCCGGTATTATTTACCAGTCCAGAGATGGAATAGCCCTGCCCGTCGAATTGACCGCGGTAGTAGGCGACGGCGACCCAGAACTGCCAGCCGAGGTCGACGTCGGCCATCAGCCTCGCGTTCAGGCCGTACTCTCCGGAGTTTACCCTGAGACGAAATTCACTTAGGTCATTCGCCGTGTATATCTCAAAGACATCCTTCGCTTCGCTGCTGACCGTTACCTTGCATGCCGCCTCAAATGCGAGCGGGCTTTGCAGTCTGACTGTGGTTTCGCCGCTGCCGCCGCCGGTTATCTCCGCCGCGCCGCTCTCTTCTGAGGATTTTGCCGCCGCCGCGACAGCCTCGTTGTCAGATACCCAGCTGTAGAGGCCATCCGGCCCTATTATCTCAGGGTATACCTTTACTTTGGCCGCCGCCCCACTTCCCAGCGTTACCTCGCCGGGCTCTATCACATATTTAAGAGGATATTGGAGGGATCTGTATTCCAGCAGCGCCTTGTCGTTGTCTCCGTAAAAATAGCCCATGGCATGTTGCAGATACCAGTCGAGGACAAAGCTTCTGTTGAAGAGCGTCTCGTGATACTCCGCCTCCGCCCCGATATCTCCGAGGTCGGCGTATAGCCCGGCGTTCAGCCTGTTGAAAAATTCAAGCGCTTTGCTTACCCCCTTCGGCATTTCTTTTATCAGATTCGGGAAGAGGGCTTCGACTATCTGCGGCGCGTCCGATGTAAATTTTTTCGAGGCGCCGACATACAGCTCCGCCTTGAACTTTACTCCGCCGCGCCCCGCCGCGTTTACATCTGGGAGCGCGCTGTCCCAGCTTGCTCCGCCGCCCGTCCCGTAGTTTGTCTCGATCCTTTCTCCCGACTCCGGAAAGGTAAAGAGATAGGCTTTCACGCTCGCGTATGGGTAGGCGACGGTCGTGGTCAGGTTGCATTCAACTCCGGCGTACGGCTCTGTGGAGATGGTCAGATTAAGCGGAATCATCACCTGCGGTATGATGAAGCTCTTTTCAAAGAGATATTTTGGCGAGAGCTGCGACGCCAGCGCTTTTTTGATGGTCGCGTTGAAGTTGATAGAATCTGCGTTGACGGCGACCGTTGATGCCCCGGAGAGGCTGAATGAAGCTCCGACGCTGATGTTTTCGGCCCTTGCGAAGATAGCCGCGTCTGTATCAATATATGACCATTTGAGGCTGACGGCTCCGTTGGCTCCTGTTTCAAATGTCGGTATCGCGTCCAGCCAGCTGGAGGCGGCGCCTACGCTTTGAGTGGAGTAGGCCCCGCTCGCCTTCGCCGCTCCCGTAAATTCATCTCCCGACTGTATCAGACATGAACCGAATCTTCCGTCGATATCAAGCGACACGACGGCGTTCAGCGCGGAGAATATATCCCCGATACCGGCCGCCTCCCCGGCGATCTTATAGTAACCGCCGTCGGCCGATACGCCTCTGACTTTAAGCTGTAGGCTGAAAAAGCCTTCCGTGACAGCTTCCGGAACGATGATTACAACGTCGCCGGAGGCCAGCTTTTCCGGGCTGACGTCCCGCGACGAGGATATATTGTGGGCTGTCGCCCTCTCATGAAGCCAGACTTCTCCAACGTCGAATGAAGCGAGGTATTTTCCCTCGATTTTATAGACATTGCCTAGAATTTCATACTCCGTTACCTCGGCTTTCTCTCCCTCCTTCAGTTCAAAATCGACCGGCGCGAGAGGTACGGAAGAGGATGGATTGCCGCCGCCGCTATCGCCTCCGCCGGAACAGCCGCCGCAAATTACTGCGATGGCAAAAAACAGCATGAAGAGCGCGCCCTGCCAGAAACGTTTTTTGAAACTCATGGAAAATCTCCTCCTTATTTCAGGTATTATTACGTAACGGCTGTAATAACTATCTTTTTTGCCTGTAGAAATGTAATTGCTTCAGCTCCTATTATATCGGCCAAAATTGTATTGTCAATTATACATGTCATTATGACTTCTTTACTTGCTTTTATCTTTTGCTGTTGGCTGTATGTTTTATCCTGAGGTGAGAATGTTAATGTCTGTAGGGAAGAGGATACGCGCCCTTCGTGTGAAATGCGGCATTTCCAGTCAGGAGGAGCTCGCCTATCTGACGGGAACCGCCAGGCAGACGGTTTCGTCATGGGAACGCGACATTTTTTTGCCTGACGGCGCCAATCTGATAAAGCTCGCAATGGTACTGAATACATCGATAGCGTATATTATGGGCGAAACGGAAAACCCGGCCGGCGGCGGCAGCCCGGACGCCGCCGCAATAAAGCCGAATGCCGACATGTATATAATTAAAGCGGGACATTCAAAGTGTCCGCAGCTCTCTTTCGAGAAAAGCTCCGGAGGCAAGACAGTACGCTACGATTTGCCGCCCAAACTGGCGGCAAAAATATTTCCTGTTATCGAAGAGCTTTGGAACGAAATAGAAAAAGAGATGGAATGAAGACAAATTTCTCCGCGCTCCAAAAGCGGCCTCCTGCCGGCTGAGCGGAGGCCGGCAGGAGGGTAGGGCATGGATGGCGGAAAAACGCAAGGCCCCGCGCCGCGCTCACGGCATATCAGCGCGCGCCGGGGCAAAGCGCTGCGCCCAGAGCCGCCGCAGCAGAAGCGCGCTCACCAGAGCGGAGATTATCTCCGATATGACGAAGGCCCACCAGATCTCTTTGAAGGGAAAGAGCAGGGAGAAGCCCCAGAGCAGCGGCAGCAGGACGACTACGACGCGCAGCAGCGTTACGACGAGGCTGTAAAGGCCGTTGCCGAGCGCCTGATACACCCCTTGGGCGATGATCATATAGGCGACGAATATATAGCCGCCGCTTATGACGCGCATCGCGCGGCTTCCTATCGAAAGCAGCTCCGGAGAGGCGTCGAAGAGGCGCAGTATCGGCAGCGCAAGCAGCTGCACAAGCAGCATTCCGGCCGCCATTATCGCTCCGGCGTAAATCATCCCCCATTTCATCGTCTGCCTGACGCGTCCCTCATTCCGCGCGCCGTAGTTGAAGGCCGCGATAGCCACCACAGCGTTATTCAGCCCGAAGGCCGGCATAAATACAAAGTTCTGCACCTTGATATAGATACCGAAAGCCGCGACAGCCGTAGATGAGAAGCCAATAAGGATAAAATTCACGCCGAAGGCCATCAGCGAATTAAGCGACTGCATCACAATGGCGTGAGCTCCGATGGCGTATATCCTCTTTATTATCCCAAGCCGCGGACGAAAGCCGCGCACACTGAAAGAGATGTCGCCGTTCAGCCTCAGATTGAAAAAAATCGCAAGCGCCAGCGCCGCGATCTGTCCGATAACCGTCGCGGCCGCCGCCCCCTTCACACCCATGGCAGGCGCGCCGCAGAGGCCGAAAATCAATATCGGGTCCAGTACTATATTCGCCAGCGCGCCGGTAAGCTGCGAGAGCATCGAGAGCGCCGTCCGCCCCGTGGACTGCAAAAGGCGCTGGAAAATTATCTGTCCAACGCCCCCGAAAGACCATACCATACATATCGAAAGATAATCGACTCCGTAACGGAAGATTTCTCCTTCCGCCCCCTGTGAAGCGTAATAGCTCTCCGTGAAGAAAAGGCCGAATATCAGAAATAAGGCGTAGGTGAGCAGTGCGAGAAAAATACCGTTCGCCGCGACCGCGTTCACGCCCTCCCCGTCTCCCTCTCCGAGCAGGCGGGAGAGCAGCGCGCCGACTCCGACGCCGGTTCCCACCGTTATCGAAACGACAAGCAGCTGAATGGGAAAGGCCAGCGAGAGCGCGGTGATAGCCCCTTCGCTTATCCGCGATATAAAGAGGCTGTCCACGACATTGTAAAGCGCCTCCGTCACCATTGAAAACATCAGCGGCAGCGACATCGTAAGAAGCAGCCCCGGTATCGGCTCCGCCGCCATCCTGTTGCCCTGTGCCAAATCTTTTTTCATCTTTTACATTCCGTCCTTTCGTACAAAAAAAACGAGCCGCGCCGCCGCTTCCAACCGGAATTACGTGACAGGCACAACTCGTTGTTCTTTTTAAGTTCTTTATATTTTTTGTATTTTCGGCTTATTCAGCCGTTCTTCTTCAGATAGTCGCCGATAAAGGCCTCTACTTCCTCTTCCTTGATTTCAAGCGCCGCCGCCAGCTCCGCGTGAAGCTGCCGCCTCGCCCTGCTTCCGTACTCCTTCTCAAGCGTCCCCTCTATATGGCCGGAGGCTTCCTCCTTTCTGAGCCAGCAGGACTTTACCACCTTCAGCCATTGCAGCGGATCTTTCTTCGACAGAGCCTTCTTATAGAGGTCTATCCGCGCCTTGCTGCCCGGCGCGTTCAATGTCGTTACGTAAGGTATCCGTTCGATAAGCTCCAGCGCCTCGTCTTTCGTCATCGCGCCCCTCCTCTCTCTTTGCTGTTATATAATCGACGATATAGGGAATGACCTCCTCCTTGCGCAGTCCGAGGACAAACGCGAATTCCTCCGTCACCCCTCTCTCCGCCTGAGCCAGCACCCTTTCGTCGCAGGCGCGGAACTTCCTGCCGCGCTCGCGCATCTCTATTTTGTGAAGGTGCAGAATCTTGACAAGCCAGAGAATCTCCGCGATATTCCCGCCTCTCAGGATAGCCTCGAAGGCGGTCACGCGCTCGTCGTCGTTATCGATCCAATCCTCTTCTATGTCCTCCGTCTCGTCGATAATGCTCCTTATCTCATCGACGGAAAGCAGAGGGCGAAGCCGCCCTTCGCCGTTCCCGCTTGAATAGGGCAGATAAAAACGCGCGCCGGCGTCATAGACGGAGTTCATTACATAATAGAGCCGCTCGTCGAGGCCGCTGAACTTTTCGCGGCGTATATCCGTTATGCGGCATATTCCGTTGGCTCCGTATATCACATAATCGCCGACCACATATTCTTTCCTGCTGAACTTGCCGAAATCCATCTCAGCCCCTCCCATGCCCATTCTCAAATTTACTTACAGCAGCTATTTTTGATAAATATAGTCTATAAGTAATTATCAAAGGGTAAAATAAAACGCGCGACCCCCCAACCGGACTTACGCCACAACAGAGCCGCACGTTGTTCGTTAATTATATCAATCCGGCCGAAAATTTTCAAAGTATGCGTTTTTGGGAAAAGGCATACTTCTATCAAAGAAATCAGCAAAAATACGCAATAATAGATAAAATCGATTTTTATATCTGCAATCATAGACATAAAGAAAGCCCGTAGTATAATTGCTTCAATTGCAATTCTATTGCATAATCTATGTAGGGGGAATTTGTATGAGGAAATTGTTATTGCTGCTCTTGCTTGTAACCGCGCTTTGCTTCTCTCTCCAGACGGCTTCCTTCGCCGCCATCGAACAGGACACGGACGGCTTCTATAAGATAAGCACGTCGGCCGACCTGAAAGAGTTCACCGAACTGGTCAACAGAGGTTATCTCATCGCTAACGCTAAGCTGATGAACGATATCGTACTCAGCAGCGACATTAGCTCCTGCGACTGGACAGAGGTCGGGCCGATAGGAACTTCCGCAAACAGAGAATATCTTGGTATACTTGATGGGGGGGGGTATACCATTAAGGGCCTGTATATGAACAGGGCTTCAGGCAACACAGGATTGGTCGGAATCCTTGGAAAAGATGGCGTAATAAGAAACCTCACTATCACGGGGGACATTCAAGCCACAGGCAGCAATACAGGAGCCTTCGCCGGGACATGTAAAGGTCAGATTATAAACTGCGTCAACCGCGCCAACGTCACATCCGCAGCGGGGCTGACAGGAGGCATCGCCGGCGGTGGCGACAGCGCTGCCGAGAGAACCACGATTATAAAAAATTGCCTGAATTCAGGTAAAGTTTCAGCAGCCGGAGGCGCCGTAGGAGGCATAATAGGATCTCTGTCCAACTACAGAAGCGTGGAAAATTGCGTCAACACAGGCGATGTAAGTTCAACGTCTTCAAGCGGCATAGGAGGCATAATCGGAAATGCCAACTCTAACGCTTATGTCGGAAACTGCGTAAATACAGGCGACGTTAACGCTTCAACTTCATCCAAGTGGGGCGGAGCTTCAAACGTTGGCGGTATAGCAGGTTCGCAGAGCAGCGGCAGCGAAACCGCAAACTGCGTCTCAACGGGGAATGTAATCGCTGTCAAGCATCCAGACGATACAGGTAACAGTACAGGAAAATATATTGGCGGTATTGTTGGAAATCCGAATGGAACTGTAACCAACTGCTTCTGGCTCAAGAGCGAGGCGATTTCGCCGGATCACGGCCTCGGCGGAAACGGCGGTCATACTGTCGGCACAGATGTAGGAACGACCTCGCGCGACGCAGCGGAAAATCTCCCCGCGGCGGCGATATTGCTCGACAGCTATGCGAAGATCGGCCATACCTTCGCCCTTACAGCCACCGCATATCCGACGGTCTCTGGCGCGGCTTCGAATCTGGTTGTAATTACATCGGAAGATTTAACTCTGTCGCCTTCAAATATCAGAAACTCAGAAAGCAGCGTTATGACTGTGGCGACCGGTATAATTGACAAGAGCTACGATGCGGCAGTCTCCGTCAGCGCGGAAACAGCAGCAACAGCCGAAATTACCCCCTCTGTCGCTTTCACAGTTACCCCGTCGGCCGTCGCGGCAGAGTCAATCAGCATCTCGCATAAGACGCTCGCCCTCAACGTCGGCGCATCCGCTCAGCTAAAGGCCACCGTACTGCCCAACAACACGACGAACCCCAGCGTCAGCTGGTCGAGCGATAAGGAAACCGTAGCCACCGTTGATAAAGACGGCAACGTTGCGGCGGTCGCCGTCGGCAAGGCAATCATTACCGTAACGACGGCAGACGGTTCAAAGAGTGACAGCTGCGAAGTTACAGTAAGCCAATCTTCGAGCGGCAGTTCGAGCGGCTGTTCGGCAGGTGTGGGCGCGCTGGCGTTGCTGACGCTGGTTCCCCTGCTTTATTACAGGAAAATAGGCTGATTTTCCAGTCTCGCTTGCTGTAGCGGACTTTCCTGAATTATAACAAAAACAGTCTAACATAATGAAAGGCATTCCGTGCGCAGCAATGCGCCGGAACGCCCTTTAACTGTAAGGACGCACAAATGCCGGAGGGGACACCTCCGGCATTTGCGCGCTGTTTTATCTTAATCCGGGCTGTAAGGGGTGAATCTGTTTCCGTAGGCGTAGCTGTCCAGCCAGTAAAAGCCTCTCATGAAGGCCGGGATGTAGGCCTGCTCGTGTATGCAGTCGCCGACCTCGCTGCTGTCTACATATTCTTCAAAGGGTTCTGTCGTTACCCTCACGGAGCCGGCCGCGTCGAAGGCCGCTTTGGCTTCGGTCAGATTCGCGTATGGAACGATATCGTCACTTACATTATGGAACATGCGGAGCGGCACAGCCGGACTCCAGCCGGCGAAGCTGTTGTTTTTCGCCAGCGTGGAGGTTACAGGGTTTTCTACCATGCTTTCCAGCAGAGAGCGGAAGCTTGTGGTGAGGATAACGCTCGGCCCTGTGTAGTTATCGGGCAGGAAAGGACTTTTTATCAGATCGTTGATCTGATCGCCGCTGTAGGAGCCGTCCATATACTGCTGCAGGCGCGCGGGGTAATCTTTGTAGCCTGAGAGATCGTTGCGCACCGCGTAGCGGAAGTCCAGCTCCGGAATCGTACTCCCATAGGCTGCGCTGTAGCCGTTCAGCACGTAGGGGAGGAAGAAAGGGGCGATAAATTTATCATCGGCGTAGAGCATCAGTTCGCGCATCGCGCCTGTGAGCGAATAAGGGCCGTCGAGGCAGGCGACTGCAGTCATCGGCAGATCCTTCGCGTAGTTCGCCTGTAACTCCTTCGCGGCGCTCATCGTCGCATAAGCGCCCTCGGAGAAGCCCATCAGCAGAATTTTCTTCTGGTCCCATGTGACCGGGTTGCCGCTGTTGATTTTCAAATCCTTTACCGCATCGATGGCGTCCGCGACATTCTTCGCCAAAAGCTCCTGACAGTAGGGGTGAATGTCCATGTTCTCGCCCATGCCGAGATAGTCGGCGATGACGACGATATAGCCGCAGCGCGCCGCCAGCTCGCAGAGCAGCATCTGCACCTGCGCGGGGTCTGTCGGGTCATAGGGCCAGCGGCCGTCGCGCACCAGCTTCGACGGCGAATTTTTGCGCATTACCTCTGTTGGGTGCTGGATGGCGAGAATGGGAGCAGTCGTGCTCGAAAAGGTATGGGGGATGAAAACGGCCGCGTCCGCCACTACCAGCGAGCCGGACTGGTTTGACGTCCAGTATTTCATTTTTACGCCGCTGAGTCCGCGCCAGTCATAGCCGGACCAATGAGCGTCCCAGGTGAATTTGCTCAGCTTGCCGGCCATCCACGGCAGACCTTTTTTCGGGTCGGACGCGCCGGCAATCGCGCCGCCTGCCGCGTTGTCTTCGGATACTGCGGAATAATCCAGTACAACCGTGTCTCCAGATAGCACCTGGTCTCCCGATATCGTATAGCCCTCGGTCACGAGCATTTCATTGAGCTTCCGCCTGACCTCCGCGTCGCTGCTTGCGAGATCCGCCGAGGTCATCATCTCAAGCTCTTCAAATGAAGCGATATCTCCCGCCTCAACGCCGCTTTCTCCGCCTCCGCCGCAGCCGCCGGATACGACGACCGCCGCGAAGAGCAGCAGAGACAGCGCGGACAGGACGAACTTTTTCTTTTCTTTCACAGAAATCTCCTCCTCTTCTTCATATTGGCGCGAAATGCTCCGCCTTTATCTTACGGAAAACATCTTAGCACGGCAGGTACAACAAACTTACAACAAATTCACCGTGAAAGGGCAGGAAATTATTTTCAGTTCCTATGAAAAGCGGCGGCTCCCCTTTTGCCTGTGGGGGAGCCGCCGCGAGCTATTCTTTCAGAAGCTTCGCTCTTTTGAGTTATAGCCTCAGTTGCGGCTCTGCGTTATAGTAATAGTTCTTTTGTCAAGCTTGCCGTTCCCATTCTTCCTGTAGACTGTGATATTAGCCTGGCGGATCTCGCCGCTGTCGTTCGCATCCGCGGAGAGCAGCAGCGTCCAAGAGTTATTGTTGTCACTGTGACTCTTAGAAAGCCTCAGCCAGGCCGGGAGTCCGTTCGTCTCCCACTCCCAGTCTCCCTGGGAGAAGATAACTATCTGCACGTCGTTGCCGTTCTTGTTGATGATCGCGTTGTCCTTGTTGAGGGCGAAAAGCGGCGGCTTCGGCAGGCTTATATTCGTGTACCTGTACAGCTTCTTGCCGTCCTTTTCCGGTCCTACTTTGATCGCGTCGGCCGACTGCGAACCGCTGTTTCTCGAATATACGCCGCCGACCTCGACGATCGGGTCAAGCAGGAACCGGCTGTTGTATGAGCCTCTCGCCGATGTCTGTATCTGCCAGACCCAGGTGTGGACAGGGGAGTAGGTGCTTATCGAAAGCTCTACGGGGTGGGTCAGCGTAGTCCATGGCGAACCGCGCTCCGGCACTCTGGTTGCAGAGTAGACCCACTGGAAGCGATTTATATCACCCAACTGCTCCAGCTTCGTCTCGAAATCCTGCGTGTCGTAGCTCTCCGTGTTGGAGGTGTTGTAGCCGGCGTTGATAGCCACGCCCGTCGTATCCTTCCCTTCACCGCTGCTGCTGACTTCCGTGGAGGCCTTGATCTCTCCGCCTATGTGCCAGCCGTGCGTGAAGCTGTGCCTTGTCACCCTGTTGACCGCCTGCGGCTGTATATCGTGAAGCGTCAGCGATTTCATTTCACCAATGGGAAGCCAGCTGCGGACGAAATAGCTCCACATGAAGAACTCGTCCACCTCAGCGCCATTGACGGGGTATGTATAGTTTCTCCAGTGCTGCACTATTTCACGCACGCGGCTCGTATAGTATCCATGCTCGTAGGAGTGCTTGCGCTCTGTGCTTTTTCCGTTCAGGATACATTTCTGCGTGATTATATAAACGTCGTTGCCGCCGTACAGGTTGGTCGTGTCGCTGAAATGGTGCGCCGATACGATATAGGAGTTGACCGTCAGCGACACTCCGGGAACCTCGTCCCATTTTTCGTTTGAGCTCCCGCAGTAGTTCTTCGCGTAGTTGAGGATGTTGACCTCCTTGTCGCCGGAAGCTTCCTCAGTCTTGTCCTCGCCCTGCGACAGCAGCCAGTCGCGCAGCTCCTCCGCGTCCAGCGCGTCGTTCGCGGCGGCCTTCTCCGCGTCGGTCATCCAGCCGGCAGCCTTTTTGGCCTCTTCGGTGGAGGGGACGTCGTATTCCAGTACCCTGCGTATCCCGCTATCAGGATCGGTCTGTACGGAGTAGCGCAGCTCGCCCTTGTCGCCGCTGGTAACGCTGACGCAGTTGCGGCTCTGCCCGTTCAGCGACACCTCTATCGACGTATCTCCGATGTTGATGTCTTGCGGCCAGACGCTGCCGAGATTCGTGTGGCTGCTGTCGGCGCTGTATATTTCAAACATGTCGCCTGATATTTCCGCTGTGACGCTGCCATCCGGATCGCCGTAGTCCACGTCGTCCGAAGTGACTTTGAAGGGGAAGCCTATCTTATGGCGTATCTGCATGAGCGTGGTGACGTCGCCGTCTCTTTCATGCTTGATGCCGTAGGCGCTGACAGTCGTCAGATCGTCGACCTCTTTCTCCGGCGACGCCGCGTATTCGTCGGGATCGACATTGCGCGTGATCATGAAATCTTCGCTAAGTGTTGCCGAAAGGCTGGAGATAGCCTCATCCGACGGGTCAAGCAGCACGATGTTGTTGGCCGAGCCGTCGTCGTCGTTGTAGAGACGGACGAGGGCGTCCTGCACCTCCGCGTCGCCGAGGCGCGCCATGTCCGCGATGATTACCGAATCGTAATCCTCCGCCTTTGTGCTGTCAAAGGCAGAAAATTGTATGCCGGCCTCCTGCATGACCGCCATATCCGCAGACGATATTTCCCCTATATAGCCGACGGCGACAGTCTTGTCTTCTCCTCCGCCGCCTCCATTGCAGCCTCCTGAGGCGAAAGCCGCCAGCACGAAGAGCGCCGTCATCAACAGGTACAGACAAATATTTTTCTTCTTCATTCCGATTACCCCTTTCCCTAATCTGTCATGCGAAGCGCGGAAATAGCCGCGCCGCATCCTTACGAAAGGTATCTTAGCATAGCAGGTACAACAAACTTACAACAAAAATTCTATACAATTCAAGAAAATCTTCTTTTTCTGAGCGAATTTCGTCCGCGAAAAAATTTTTTTGGAGAAACACGGCAAAAGGCGGCGTATTCTTTCCCCCGCCGCCTTTGATACTTCCGACTGTTTTCTATCTGACGTTATTTTGTCGCGTCTTTGCCCTTCTGCATGACAAGAGTGTCGATAGGGTTGATGTTTTTCTCCTTGTGGGTCTGACGCCAGGTCTTGATGGGCATTCCCCAGATTTTGATGAAGCCGACGGAGGCCGACTGGTCGAAGATGTCTCCTGTCGAATATGTGGCCAGCGCCTTGCTGTAGACGGAGCTGTCGGACTTCATGCCGTTGATGATGCAGTTGCCCTTATAGAATTTCATTCTTACCGTTCCGTTGACGGACTTCTGCGTTGAGTCCACAAAGGCCTGTATTGCCTCCATCAGCGGCGAGAACCAATAGCCCTCGTAGGTCAGCTCGGCAAATCTCACTTCCAGCTCCTTTTTCGTCTTGAGCACGTCTTTGGAGAGTGTGATTGTCTCAAGCTTCCTGTGCGCGTTTATGAGGGCGAGCGCGCCGGGGCACTCATAGACTTCGCGGCTCTTGAAGCCGACGAGACGGTCTTCTACCATGTCTATTCTTCCGTAGCCCGCCTTGCCGGCCGTCTTGTTCATGAAGTCTATCAGCTCTATCGAGCCCATTTTCTGGCCGTTGATTGCGACGGGAATGCCTCCCTCGAAGCTCACTTCGACGATGACCTCTTCGTCGGGGGCTTCGGTCGGGTCTGCGGTCAGCTTGTAGGCGTCCTCCGGCGGCTCGTTCCACGGATCTTCAAGGATACCGCACTCTATGGAGCGTCCCCAGAGGTTATCGTCGATGCTGTAGGGGCTCTTTCTCGTCGTCGGCACGGGAACGTTGTGCGCCGCGGCGTAGTCCATCTCTTCCTCGCGGGTAAAGCCCCAGTCGCGGACGGGCGCGAGAACCTCTATTTCGGGATTCAGCGCGTTGCAGGCGACTTCTATGCGCACCTGGTCCTGTCCCTTGCCGGTGCAGCCGTGGGCGACGGCGACGGCTCCCTCTTTCTCCGCGCACCAGATGAGCGCCTGCGCGATCATCGGGCGGGAAAGAGCCGAGTTGAGCGGATATACGCTCTGATAGACGGCGTTCGCCTTGAGCGCGGGCCATACGAATGTATCTATGAAAGCCTCGCGAAGATCGACGACGTATGCCTTCGCGGCTCCGGCGGCATAGGCCTTCGCCTTTATGTCGTCAAGGTCGTCTGCCTGCTGGCCGACGTGCATCGTGAGCGTTACTACCTCGTAGCCCTGATCGTGCAGCCATGGAATCGCCACCGAAGTGTCAAGTCCTCCGCTGTAAGCCAATATTACTTTTCCTTTTTTTTCCGGCGCCATCATTTGAAACTCCTCCTGAATTTTTCCTGATTTTAAAAAAAGCTCGTCCCTCTTCCTTTCGGAAAAGGGACGAGCAAATTTACCCGCGGTACCACCCTCGTTGACATTTCTGTCCACTTCGTTCTTTTATGCTCTGGGGTGCGGAATCGTGATCCTTTTTGCGAAAAGCGCTTTCAGCCGCTGGCGCTTTATCTCTGTCGCCGAGTGATCGAATTCATATCCCCGTCATCGCATATAATATGCGGCAAGGAGCTGATTCGTCGTATACGTCTATCTCGCTCAGCGGCAAACAGTCTCACAATAACGCCCCTCCTTTCATGGCAGTTTCAAAAACTTGTGTGGTATTCTATCATGTAATTCAAAATTGTCAACCGGAGGCGGAACTTAATTCAATATGAACTTTTTAATGTTTACGGTTCACTTTTTCTTTCAGCGCCGCGCTCAGCTCCGCCTCCATTGTTCCTGACTTAGCCGCGTCAAGGGCGCTGAAACAGGTCAGCTCAAGGTGCACCGGAGTGAGCGAGACATAGCCGTCGGCTATGGCGCGCACGTCGGTATTTTCGTGCAGCTCGTCGTAGATGCGTCCGCCGACCCAGTATGCCTCGCCGCCGAAGGGTGTCTTTACGACCGTTATCTTGTCGCGGTAACGGCGCGTCCCCTTGCGCGTCAGCTTCAGCCCGCGGATATCTCCCAGAGGAAGATTCGGAATGTTGACGTTATAAAATATATCCTCCGCCATCGGATGTTTAGCCAGCCCTTTTATTATTTCAAGCGCGGTTTCAGCGGCGCTGTCGAATTCTTTCTTCTCGTCTCCGGGGAAGCAGACAAGCGAGAGAGCCATCGAGCGGTATCCGAATATAAGCCCCTCCATCGCGGCGCAGGCCGTTCCGGAGTAGGTTATGTCGTCTCCGAGGTTCGGGCCGCAGTTGATGCCGGAGAGCACAAGATCCGGCTTGAAGCCCATCGCGTCTATTCCCATTATCACGCAGTCCGTAGGAGTGCCGTCGCAGGAATATGCGGGGAAGTCTCCCGAAAGCCGGCTCTTTTCAATCTTCTTTACGCGCAGCGGCCTGTCCATCGTCATTGAATGGCCGGAGGCGCTGCGCTCGCGGTCCGGCGCTACGACCAGCAGATCATAGCCTTCGTCGCGCAGCCTGAGCGCCAGCGTCTGGATACCGACCGCATGTATTCCGTCGTCATTGGTTATCAGTATTTTTTTCATATCCTATTCCACCCGCCTTACAGCATTATCAGAGAAAAGAGCAGAGACATTATCGGCTGCATTATGTAGGGGAATACCCCCAGGACAAGCAGGCCGACTATCACGAACATCCCGTAGCGCTCAAGCCAGAAGTAATATTTCATCCAGCCGTATGGCAGCAGCACGTAGAGTATACGCGAGCCGTCAAGCGGCGGTATCGGTATCAGGTTGAAGGCCGCCAGCCCAAGGTTGATATATATCATCAGCAGGATGAACTGCCGCGCCGCCCAGCTCTGAAAAAGAGCGGGGAAGAAATCGACGAGCCGCGCGCATACAAAGGCGGTGACAATATTTCCGGCCACTCCGGCAAGGCTGACTATTATTATGTCGCGCTTTGGATGGCTGAAATAGCGCGAGTCTATAGGCACGGGCTTCGCCCAGCCGAAGCGGAAGAGCAGCAGGCAGAGCGCGCCGAGCGGGTCAAGGTGGTCCAGCGGATTCAGCGAGAGCCGCCCCGCGCGCTCCGCTGTGTGGTCGCCGAGCAGCTTTGCCGCCAGCCCGTGGCAGTATTCATGAAACGTGATGGCCCAGAGCACGGCGGGAAGGCTCAAAAGCAGATTCGCAATGCCCGCGGTCGAAAAGATATTTCCAAACATTCAAACACATCCTATCGTTCTATCAAGTTACCCGCGCTATTTTAACACGATAGGGCATAGTTACCTAACGGGCAAAGAGACAATTTCCTGCCCTTCGCCGCCGAATACCCAGCAAAGCGCGCAGCGCCGCCGCCTTTTCCGCCTGAGGCGCGGTTAACAGATATCCTTGCCGCTCCACGCCCAATAAAGGCCGAGCCGCCCGCTTTCGCAGGATATCTTCGCGCGCCGTCCGTCATTCAGCCGGTTGCTTACAGCGTAAGGAAAGCCGTAGCTGAGCCTTGCGCCGTCAAGAGGCCAGCGCACCCCCTCCAGCCTCACGCCGCGCGATTCTTCGGAGAATGAAATCAGGGATACAGCCTCCGGCAGCCGCTGAAAGCTCAGAGAATATTCCTCCCCCTCGCGAAGTATCAGCAGTCCCTCCTTGTCGTCGGCGGCGCAAAATGGAACGTGCGGCGCGGAAAAGTTCAAAAAAGTGATCGCCGTGCTCCACAAATGGTCAAATCTGCCGCCGAAAGCGCCGGTCAGAAATATTCTTTTTACCTCGTTTTTATTATTTTCGCGAAAGATATCAAGCGCAAGCTGAAAATCGGTGAGATCCTTATCGCTCTGATATCTCCGTATAGGGACGCCCCTCTCCTCAGCCCAGAGCCAGCCCTCTCGCGTCGCGCTGTCGCCGTCGCCTATCAGCATTTGCGGAACGATTCCGGCAGCGCGGCATATATCTATCCCGCGGTCTACCGCCCACACTTCGCCGTCAAATTTAAGCCCGGAGAGCCACGAAGGGGCCGGCGGGCGGCCGCCCAGCGCCATCAGCGCGGAAGGAAGCTCCGCGCCGCCGATCTTCTCTATCGTCACCCACGGCAGATTCGTAAGCCTCAAAGCGCAGCCCCGTTATTCAGCCTTTTTCAGCTTCGGCATTATCAGGTAGACAAGCGCCGTCAATATCACAGTTTCCGGCACAACGCTGCTGCCGTTGTAAACCGCGGAGTAGAGCCAGACGTTCGTCCCCTCCGGCGCGTATGACGAGAAAAATATGACGCCGGATAGCACAGCCGCCGCAAAATTCGCGGAGCAGGCGCAGAGCACGCCAAGCCATTTTCTGTGCGGGAAAAATCCCGCCAATCCGATAAGCGCGCTCGCAGCGGGATAATCGAGAAGCGCCTGAAGCGGGTGAACTACATAGCCGCCGAGCATCAGACGCAGCAGCCCCGTCACCGCGCCGGCGAATATTCCGTATCGCGCCCCGTTTCTGAACGAAAAGATAAGCAGAGGCAGCAGCGTAAGGCTCACAGAGCCGCCCTGCGGCATCGAAAAGAGTTTGAAATACGACAGCGCAACGGCAAGAGCGGCAGAGAGCGCCCCTTCGACAAGTACTTTCAGCGGTATCTTCATTCCGCATCCTCCAATATTTTTATTACACCGGCGACGAAAAGAAAATTTGTAAGTTTTCTCCATCTTCCCTGCGGCGGCATTATCCGCGTCAGGTTCAAAGGGTCATGACTCGCGTCGATTTCTCAGCCTTTCGACTCCCCCGATGTTGATACAGTTTTAGCAACTCTTGAGCGGCTTGTCAAGTTGACAGCCGCCGAAGTCGGGATGATAATATAAAAGACTCCGGGGGAGCTTTTGAAGCTGAGAGGAAGTTTAGAACTTCGACCCCAGACCTGATCCGGTTAATGCCGGCGTAGGGAGCGAGGCCGCACGACTGCAAAATCCCCGCTCTTGAGATAAGGGCGGGGATTTTTTATTATTCTGAAAAGGGGAATGAGCATGAAGCATGGAATATACCGCGGCGTCGCGATGACGGTCGCGGGCAGCGATTCAGGCGGAGGCGCGGGGATTCAGGCGGATCTGAAGACATTCGCGGCGCTGAAGGTATTCGGGACGACGGCCATAACGGCGCTCACCGTACAGAACTCGATGGGAGTGAGCGGCATTCACAGCGCGCCGCCGGAGATAATCAGAGGGCAGATACTTGCTGTGGGAAAAGATTTTCCGCTCGACGCCGTAAAGACAGGAATGCTCGGCAACAGCGAGAGCGTCAAAGCCGCCGCCGCCGGACTGGCGGAGCTGGGAATCGAAAAAATCGTCGCTGACCCTGTAATGGTAGCGCAGAGCGGGGACTCGCTGCTCGAAGATGAGGCCGTGGCGGCCTTAAAAAAGATTCTACTGCCGATGGCGCTGCTAGTAACGCCAAACATCCCGGAGGCCGAAAAGCTGACGGGAATGAAAATCAGGGACATCGACGACATGACGGCTGCGGCGCATGAAATAGCGAAGCTCGGCTGCGGCGCGGTGCTCGTCAAGGGCGGGCATCTTGCAGGAGGGCCGGAGCTGATAACAGACGTGCTGCTTTTGGAGGGAAAAATATCGCTGCTGCAAGACAGGCGCATAGAAACGACGGCGAATCACGGCACAGGCTGCACACTCAGCTCCGCGATAGCGGCGGAGCTTGCCGCAGGACAGGGGCTTGAAGAGGCGGTGATACGCGCGCGAAAATATCTCCGCTCCGGACTGCTCTACGGAGTGACGGCGGGACATGGCGCGGGCTGTCTCGGACACGCGGTGACGATGCCCTGGACAGAGATTGTTCATGGTTAGGCCGCTCATATATCAGATAACAAACGCCGTATCGGCACAGCTGCAAGCCGACTGTGTGGCGCTGCTCGGCGGAACGTCAATAATGTCGCGCCAGCTTGCGGAGGCGGCGGAAATTGCCGGAGCTGCCGACGCGCTGCTGATAAACATCGGCACGCCGCCTGACGACGCGGCGGAGCTTTACCGCGCTGCGGCAGGCGCGGCGGCTGAAACGGGAAGGCCGATAGTGCTCGACCTTGTGGGCTACGGCTTCTCAAAATATCGCAGCTCAATCGCGGATGCGCTGCTCGCGAACTTTCGCTTTTCCGTAATAAAGGGCAACGAGGCGGAGATATCGGCGCTCTGCCGCGGCGGAGACATCCCGCGCGGCGTGTCCTGCGAAGGCGAAATCGACGACGCCGCCAGGCTGACGGAAGAATGCGCGAAAAAATATAATTGCGTCGTCTACGCAACAGGTGAAATAGACAGCATATCCGACGGCAAAGAGAGCTTCACGATCGGCGGCGGTTCGCCGCTGCTGCGCCGCACAAGCGGGATCGGCTGCGCTCTTGGCAGCGCGACCGCGCTCTTCTGCGCGCGCGAAAAACCGCTCGAAGCCTCGCGCCGCGCGCTCGCGCTCTTCCGCCGCGCCGCCGCCGAGGCGGCTCGCCGCGCGGATGGGGCATACTCATTCAGAACGCGCTTCATGGACATGCTGGCTGAGTCGGCGGCTGAGGAAACGGAGGGAAAGTAATGGCGGCGGATAAAAAATGGCTGGCGGAAAAGCTGCGCCTCTACCTGATATGCGGCGAGGGTCACAGCCCGGAAGAAAACCTGCGGAAAAGCGCGGAGGCTCTCGCGGGCGGCGTGACTGCGCTGCAGCTGCGCGTCAAAAGCTGGAGCGGGAGGGAATGTTACGAAACGGCGCTGAAGCTGAAAGCTCTCTGCCGCGAACACGGCGCGCTCTTTCTGGTCAACGACCGCCTCGATATCGCCCTCGCGGCCGGCGCGGACGGAGTGCATCTCGGACAAAAAGACATGCCTGTAGAGGCGGCGCGGCGCATAGCCGGGGCGGACTTCATCATCGGCGGCACGGCGCGAACTCCGGAGCTTGCGCGCGAGGCGCGGCGGCAGGGGGCGGACTACATAGGCTGCGGAGCTGCCTTCGCCACCGCGACGAAAAGCGACGCAGTAGTGATAGGCGCGGAAGGCATAAAAAAAGTGATCGCGGCGGCAGACATTCCCGTCGTGGCCATCGGCGGCATAGAGCTTTCAAACGCCGCCGCGCTCGCGGGCTGCGGCGCAAGCGGCATAGCTCTCTCCGGCGCTCTGATGCGGACGCGCGATCCGCGGGCTGCGGCAGCGGCGCTGCGCAAAGAGGCGGATACGCTTTTGGAGCCGCTCAGCGGCGGCGTAACAGAAATATAATCAAATGGAGGCAATAAAAATGCAAAACGAAGAAAGAAAAAAACTTTTTAAAAAAGCCGTGCTGGCCGGAGCATTCGCCGCCGCCGGCGTGGCGCTCTCCGTCGTCTCAATACCTATGGGGCCTACAAAATGCTTTCCCTTCCAGCACACGATAAATGTGCTGGCCGGAATCATACTCGGCCCATGGTGGGCGGTCGGCGCGGCCTTCACGACAAGCATAATCAGAAACATGATGGGCACAGGCAGCCTCTTCGCCTTCCCCGGCAGCATGTTCGGCGCGATCTTCGTCGGGCTGGCGGCCAAGGCGCTGCCTGAAAAATACAAAATCTGCGCCGCCTGCGCGGAGCCGGTGGGTACCGGTATAGTCGGCGCGTGGGTCGGCGCGAAGATACTCGCCCCAATACTCGGAAAAGGGATAGGCTTCATCTTCTTCTCAGGCTCCTTCCTGATGAGCTCCGTCCCAGGCGCTGTCATCGGAGCGCTGCTCGTCTACTGCCTGCAAAAGAGACTGGCGCTGACGAGAAGCTTCGGCGCAATAATCTGAAAATCGAGTAGGAGGCTACCCATTAGTTGAGCAGCCGACCTCTCACACCACCGT
>JAUNJZ010000073.1 GCA_030533085.1 Synergistaceae bacterium | reverse complement strand
GGTGATTGCAACAGCTTACAGCGCGGATTCCTGGGCTTAACTGCAAAAGTCAGGACAAGAAGCCATCCTTACGGCAGACGACTATTATTTTCCGTCAGGGCGACAGTATTTGCTTTTATTGCCGCTGGTCAACAAGCTTGTACTTTCCTTTGCCTTGACCGCTGACAGCTTCAACCAATCCAGCATTTTTCAGCTTCCGCATCAGCTCTGTTGCAGGGGTAGCTGTAATCCCTGTTACCCGCATTACATCAGTTCTTGCAAAGACTGTATCAAAACTAAAATGCCGATACAGTTTCAATATATTTTCTTTTGTCGGTGTACTGACATCAAGGCCTGTTATGGCCGCTTCAAAGGCCTGCTTTTTTGTTCTGAAGGCCTGTTTTTTACCTGAAAAGCCTGTTTTAACTACTTCCAGGGCGACAGCATTTGCTTTTGTGCGCCTTTAAAGCCTCCCTCGCTGAGGCGGTTTAAAAATCATAGGGCAAAGTCAAAACCAAAGTCAAAACCAAAGGCAAAAGCAACTCTCCCCCAGTCGGCTCCGCCGACAGCCCCCTCGGAGAGGGGGCCAAAAAGCAAAAGCAGACCAGTGCACCAGCTCTGCCGGAACCATGATGGGGAAACCAGCCGACTCGGCGAGGGGGCCGGAAATTAAGGTCAAAGGCAAAGGCAAAAAACTGGCGCATGATAAAAACGCCGTTGCCGTTGACTTTGGTTTTTGGCTCCCTCGCTGAGGCGGCCAGCGAGCCGGAATCTTTGATTCCGTGCGAGTCGGCTGGTTGCTTCATCAGAGCTGGCCGCCGCAGGCGGACTGAGGGAGTGTTGACCTTCGGCAAACCAAGGCGTGGGAACAGAATAATACGGCTCGGGGCTACAAGCTGTAAAGCCGAAAGAAAGGCCAAAGGCAGTCGGCGTTTTCCGCCCGCCGGTCGGTAGGAAGTTTGCCCTCGGCCTTTATTTTCCGCTTTTCCGGTTGTTTTTTCTCTCCGCTTTTATCCTTCGCGCTCTCAGAGAGCGGCCTTTGCTCCGGACTGAATCGCCGCTGTCATTTTTTCCATTTCGTCGCCGCTCATTTTGATGTTCAGACCGAAGAGGACGGCGCGGGAGAGCAGCCCCTCCGCCTGCGTCATTGTCTCCGGCGCGTATGAGGGGGTCCGCCCGCCGAAATATTCTTTCCCGCCCATTTCTTCAAGGGCTTTCCAATGCTTCGCGTAGTGCCATGTGTTTTCTGAGATTATGCCGCAGCCGCTTCCCGCCTCTTTCGCGGCTTTCTGGAACTTTTTCGCCGCCTCGGCGGAGGGGAGTATGAATATAACGTGGCTTGCCGTGTCTCCCTCAGCGTCGTGCATTGGACGCGGGGTAAGTCCCGCCGCTTCCCCGGCTTCCACGATCTTCTTTTTGGCGGCGCGCAGCGCGGCGAGTGCCTGCGGCAGCTTTTTCAGCGCGACTGTCCCAAGCGCCCCCTGTATTTCGCTTATTCTGTAGTTGACGCCGAAGCCGAATTTGCCCTCCGCGCCGCGGTCGTGTTCTTTGCTGTGTATGTGGCCGTGGTCGTGGTAGCAGTCCATTTTGAACCAGATGTCGCGGTCGTTCGTGAATAGCATTCCCGCTTCGCCGACGGTGAGCGTTTTGTTGGGGTCGAAGCTCCACGCGCCGACGTCGCCGATGCCGCCGAGCGCGCGCCCCTTGTATGTGCCGCCTACGACTTCGCAGGCGTCCTCTATGATCGGGAGGCTGTATTTTTTGCCCAGCGCGGTGAATTTATCCATGTCGGTGGCCGCGCCGAACATATGTACCGGCATTATGGCTCTGGTGCGTGGGCTAATCAGCCGCTCGGCGGAGGCGGGGTCGAGGCTCAGCGTCTCGTCCAGATCCCCCAGTATCGGTATCGCGCCGCAGGCTACGATGGCCTCTACCGTGGCTATGAAGGTAAAGGGCGAGGTGATTATCTCGTCTCCCGGCTCTGTTCCTATTCCTTTGAGCGCGGTTATCAGCGCCGCCGTTCCGCTGGAGAGGGCGAGGGCGTATTTCGCGCCGCTTATTTCCCGCGCCGCCGCTTCAAATTCCTCCGCCCTGTATATGCCGCCGCGGATGTCGTGCGAGCCGTAGCGGTGTATCATTTTCCGCTCTATTACGTCTGTCGCCGCCTTTATCTCTTCGCTGCCGAATATTTCGCTTCCCGCCATTTTCCGTCACTCCTTTATGATTTTTTCGTATATGTTTTCTATGTATTCCGGCGTGGCTGTTTCCTGCCAGCCTTCGCCGAAGCAGCTTTGCCAGAGTTTTTCCATTCCAAGGGCGGTGCGCGTCATTTTTTCGATATCCTTCTCGCCGATGCCGTAATCCGCCGCGCGCGGCATGTCGAGACGGTTTATCTCAAGGAAGCGGCGCGTGTCGACGTATCCGTCAGGATATATCTCTTCAAGCGCGCTCATCGATATCGCGACGGCGACGCTGTGAGGCAGGCGCGGCGCGCTGTTGCTGAGGCCGTAGGATATTGCGTGAGCCGCGCCGACGCGGCCGCTGATGGAGCTGCTGCCGCCAAGCAGCGAGGCCATCGCCGATATTATCGCATTTTCGACGCTGAACTCGCTCAGGTCGCGCGACAAAAGCTCCCGCGATAGCGCAAGCCCCTCTTTCGCGTCCGCTATCGCTTCTGGCGAGCTGGTTTTGCTCGTCATTATTTCGTAGTGATGGAAGTAGCAGTCCATCATCGTGAAGAAACGGTTGAATGCCGGAGCCTCCGCGGAGAGCTGCGGGTCTATCACCGCGACTGTCGATTCAGCGTATCTGTTGTTGATTCCCAGCTTTTTCTCAGGCCCGCGCAGCACCGCGATGGGGGTTATTTCCGCGCCGGTTCCGCTGAGGGTCGGGAGTACCCATATATCCGCCCCTTTTTTCATGTCGAGGCCGTAGCCCTGGTAATACTGCGCCGGTTCGGGGTTCGCGAGGCATATCGCGGCGGCCTTCGCCAGATCCATTGTCGCGCCTCCGCCGACGCCGACGATGGTATCCGGCTCTTCGCCGCCTCCTTTTATCAGCGCGCGCAGTTCGTCGACGTCGCCAGTTCTCGGCTCGGAGGCGGTAGCGTCAAAGACGAAGATGTTTTCCCGCGCGAATATTTTCTCAAAGCGCGGCTGCTCCCTGAGCGCGCCGTCCGCTACAAAAAAGGCTTTTTTGCCTTCAAGGGCAAGTTTCGCGAGCAGGTCGCCAACGCCGTCGCCGGACAATATTATCTCTGACGCAACAGGAGTGCGCCACCACGCTTCAAGCTTTGTGAAGTTTTCTATATCTGTCGGTATGTACATTTTTTATCTCTCCATGTCCAATTGAAAAGGCGCGGCGCAAGCGCCGCGCGTCCGTAACCCTTCGCGCGCGCCGCCGCAGGATCACAGACCGGAGAAATATTTTTCTATTTTCAGAAGGTCGTCCGGCGTGTCTATCTCTATCGTGTCGCGCATCGCGGCGACGCATTTTATGGCGTATCCGTTTTCTATGACGCGCAGCATTTCGAGGCTTTCCGTCTTTTCAAGAGGTGTCTGCTCCGAGGCGGCGAAATCAAGCAGAAATCCGCGCCGCCAGCCGTAGGGGCCTATGTGCTTGTACCACACGCCGCCGTCGTTTCTCGGATAGGGTATCGGCGAACGGCTGAAATAAAGGGCGCGCCGCTTTGCGTCGAAAACGACTTTTACGACGTCTTTCGCCTCCAACTCCTCCATTTTTTCGATCCTTTTCGCAAGCAGCGCAAGCTTCACCGATGGGTCGGCATCCAAAGCCTCCACGAGCGGGTCTATCATGTCCGCCGCCACAAGCGGGTCGTCCACCTGAACGTTGAGCACGTAATCAGAAGGAATCATGCGCGCGACAAATGCGACGCGGTCTCCGCCGCTCGGAAGCTCCGCCGGCGTCATTACCGCCTCGCCGCCGTGAGCCTCCACAAGACGCGCTATGCGTTCGTCGTCGGTCGCTACGACGACGCGGTCAACAGAGGCGCAGGCCGAAACGCTGTTAAGTACACGAATAACAAGAGGAACGCCGGCAATATGAATCAACGGCTTGCCGGGAAGCCTTGTGCTGGAATATCTGGCTGGAATCACTGCAAGGGTCTTCATCCCTCTAACCCTCCTTCGCAGGCAGCCTATGCAGTGTATGGCCGTCTATAACGGCTTTCTCGGCTGCCAATTTTCGGTTAGAGGCTAAGACTACACCCAAATTTTCCAACTGTCAAGAAACTGGAATGATTTTGGGAGCCTTTTTAATAGATGAATAAAAATCATGTCTGAGATTAATTTCTGTCGTTTTACTGATATACGCGGCGCTGATATTATATGCGCAGAGAGAAAGAACGGCCGTTCTTAATAAAAAAACAGAGGCGGCAGCAGGGGAGGTTGTAAAGATGGATTCCAGCGAATTTTTTATGTTTGCGCTTATGGCTTTCACAGCGGCGGGCAGCTTTGCTTTCGCGCTTATCATGTCGGTGCGCGAGTTCTGGATGGAGCAGCGCGCGGCAGAGGCGTCGAGGAGGGCTGCGGCGGAGAGAGTCTGGGCCGTAAAGTAACGCAGCGCGGCAATAGAGCATACAGCCATCTCTTCGTACAGGAGAGAACCCTTCAGAAGCGGGGCGGCGGTCTTTGTACCGCCGCCTTTTGTATAAAATCCTTTACCGTCTCCAGTTTACCCTCCAGTTTCTCATGGGAGGCAGCATTTACTTTTTTGGAAAGAACAGGACGTCAAGCAAAACCTGCGGGTTAAGCGCCGCCTTGAACATCATCTTTTTCTTGCTCCAACGACCGTATTTTGCCTGATTCAACAGGGCAAGGGCATTCTTACGCAAGACGTTCAGGTTGAGCGGCAGGGAGGCAGCATTTACTTTTTGCGTGCCTTTAAAGCCTCCCTCTCTGAGACTGACTATCTTATGTCAAGCCCCCAACGTATAAAAAAGTACAGATAGCCC
>JAUNJZ010000033.1:10157-30811 GCA_030533085.1 Synergistaceae bacterium | reverse complement strand
ATTATTAAAGCGAACTGTGAATTTATGATGCCGGCGGGGCTGGAGGTAGCGTAGATGCCCGAGCCTAAGCCCTGCCCTTCTGCGGCAGAAACCGCGGTTAAAATTCTGAGTTTTAACCGCGCATTTAACCAAAATTTAACCAATATGAGGAAGGGCACGATGGATAAAGAACTCGGAGAAGAGGAATGTTTGAAAGAATACAACGAAGTTGTCGGGCCGTGTGAAGGCTTCGTTTCCGGAATTTTGGAGGGGAGAGATAAAAAAATGAAAACTGAATACACACCGGGGCCATGGGTGGTCCACATTGTAGAGGGAAAATCGAAGAACTGTTCTCCTTCTGTGGAGATAACGCGGCTGCTGGAAAATGGGAGGGTTCGTGATCTTATAGCGAAGATGTACGGTTTTGGCTTGCCGGAGGGCAAGGCCAACGCCAGCCTTATCGCAGCCGCTCCGGAGATGGCCGACGTGCTGATTAAGCATTGCGCGGAGTGCGAAAGGGAAGTTTGCAGTTACTGTTCTGTCGGACGTGTACTCCACAAAGCCGGCGTCAGCCTGCCAAAACGCTGGAATGAACTGGAGGTGGATGACGATGCCGGAGTTTGACATTCCAGGGCTCGGGCGAGCGCGCATGAAGCTTACGGATTTGTTAAAGATTCCCGCGAAGCGGAGTTCCAGCATGAAGAAAGTTAAGGACGATCTCGTCGAAGCATTGTATACGGAGATTCGGGCGGCGCGGCTTGTGGGACACTCGTGGACAACCATCGCCGGAGCAATCAAGACGGAAACAAAAGTAAGAGTCTCCAAAGAGTATATCAGCAGAGCGTTTGCGCTCATCGATAAAAAAGTTGAGGCAGAAACAGGAGTTCGGGCGCTTCCTTCGCATTGTCGCGGGACGACTCGTTCAGGGAGGAAAAGATGAATAGAACTCTGTCTGTTTTGAGCGCTCCTCCGCTTTTTCTGTATGGGCTGTCCCTATACTGTTTTTACGCGGAGAACGCGCTGTTCGCAATCTATTTCTGGCTTGTCGGCATGGTCGTTGACAGGCTCATGGACGCCGTCTATAAGGCTGTCCGCAGATGTCGGCGGCTGAAAGCGAGGAAAGATAAATCACCGGAAGGGCCGCACAGCAGACAGAAAGGAGAGAGCAATGACAATGCCGGAGAATGAAGAGAATATAAGCATAAGAGATTCGCGCGACTTCTGGTTTGCAACTGTCGATATCTGCGTACTCCGCGACAAGAGCTTATCTTTTGCCGCCAAGGGGGTCTATGCCGTGCTTGTGGCGTTTGTCGATATCGGCACACGGAAATGGGCGCTGAAGACAGAAACGCTCGCCGCCGAGTGCGGCGTCTCCCGCAGAACTGTTATGTATGCCCTCAAGGAGCTTGAAGAGCACGGATATATATTGCGTGAAAAACGTTATTCCGGCGGACATCAGATATCCTCCGTTTATACGATTATCGGACACAAAGCAGAGTGCAAAAAACGCACACTGGACGAAAGCCCCAAAGCGGAGGGGGCAGGGTGCAATATATGCACTCTACAGGGTGCAAATATTGCACACCGTTTACAAGAACCTAAAGATTTACAAGAACCTAAAGATCTTTCTCTCTCTACGAGAGAGGACGCTCCGGCGTCCGAGGCTTCGCCGGAAGAGGCGGCGGCGATACATGCCAGGGTTCCGGCGGCTATGAAGCCGACCGTAGAATTTCTGCTGATGAAGACGCAGCGGCGTCACCTCAAAGCGGAGGAGCTCAGCGCTATTCTGATGCTCAATCAGACTCATTACCCCGCCCGTATCCAGCAGGAGATTCTTACGGCGCTGGAACGCTTCAACCGTCAGGGAAAGCCGGAGAAGGCTCTGGATTTTTGTTATATCTGGGAATCCCTGCGGCATCAGAAGTCAAAGAAAACACAGGCGGAAAAGGCCGCCTCCGCTGCGCTGAAAAAGGGACTCACAGCGGAGGAACGCGAGCTGGCGGAGATGGAAGCGGAGAATCAGAGGCGCATAGACGAGGAGTTTGGGAGGAATTGGCATGGACCGGGAATTGTGGAGAATTCATCGAACGATGGTCGATGAGGCGCTTAAATTCCTGCGCCGCGACTATCCAGACGCGACGGAAGACGACATACGCCGCTATCCCTCCGACATCCTCGAAGTTCGCGACCGCGAACAATGCGAGCTTAATTGCGAGGGGCCGGAGCGCTGTAAATACAGCGGCTATAAACCAACGCTGAGCCGTGAACCGGGGCTGCGCTCTCCCTATTCGTTTGTCGTGCGCTATCGCAAATGCGACGCTATCCGCGAGCAGCGGCGGCAGGAAGAGGCCCAAAAGCTGGCGGAGATGTGCGCCATCCCGGAGAGAAATAAAGGCTGTACCTTCTCCGGCTATATCGTGGGAGAAAACGAGCAGCTGCTTAAAGCCCGAAATATGGCAATGCAATGCTGCGCGGACGGAAAGTCCCTCTTGCTCATGGGCCCGCCCGGTACCGGCAAAACGCATCTTGCCTGCGCCATGGCGGCGGACTACATGACGCGCGGAAAGTCCGCGCTGTTCCTGACCGTGATTAGCTTTTTCGAGAGGGCGAAAGAGGGCTTTGGCGATAAAAAGGCCTTTAATATCGCAGAGGCGGTTCGCAGCGCCGACTTCGTAGTCTTCGACGACGCCGGGGCGCAGCAGCACACAGACTGGAACGCGCCTCAGTTTTTTGAAATAATAGACTACCGCTACCGGGAGAACAAACCCTGCGCGATCACAACCAACGCGCTTGAAGTAAAAGATTTTGCCGTTTTGGCCGGCGCGCGCGGAGCAATGATCATGAGCAGGCTTTGCGACCAGAGTTTTGGCCGGTACATCAGCCTGAAAGGCTGCCGCGATTTTCGGCGTTCTTCTCCGCGACAGCAGAAATTAATAGCATAGGGGGTAACAATATGGGAACGGCAAAATGCAGAGTAAGCGGGTTCATCAGTAATATACGCGAGGGCGTGAGCAAGAACGGAAAGGCCTTCCTGACGATATCTCTGCCCACCGGCAGAAGCGAAAAGAACACCGATGGGACATACAACAATAAAAATCAGGTGTGGTGGGAGCTCACGGCATGGGGAGAGTATGTCGGCGTGATAAAGTCAATGGGCTTCAAAAAAGGCGACAACATCGTTGCGCTGGTGACAGATCCCAGACCTCACAGCTTTTACACGAACGACGGCAGGCAGATGCTGTCTATAGCGGCGACGATATTTAATCATCAGCTTTGCCGCGTGGCATGGTATCCGAAGGATGCGCGCGCCGCCGACAGCTACATTCCCGAGGACGACAGCAGTCTTCCGCCTGTGGAAGATTTCGATTTCATGACGTACCAGGGGTGATGACACACTAAAAGCGGCGAGCAAAAACGGGATGGTCGATGATGGGACGAAGGGAGAAGTCCATGACGGAAACAGCGACACTATCAGAGGTAATCAGGCTGATAAAATTTATTGTCAACAATTTTGACGATGGGCTTGCGATTCTGCTCGGACGCACGCCGCCGCCCTCCGCAGTGGACATATACGAACGGAAATGCGGAGCGCAGGCCGATTATGGCGTGCGGATCGCCGGAGGCGAGGATATCCCGAAGCCGCAGATTGTGCTTGAATCCGTGCAGGAGGATATTGTATATAAATTAGGAGGCTGGGACAACATCACTCGCGGCTTTTGTTACTACCGCGAACTCTACCCTGAAACATGGATGTTGTTCGAGATGTCCTGCCTCTTTGTGCGTCCGGGAGGTATGCTGCGCGACGGCAAGGGCGGCGCGTCGGCGATGATCGGCAAACGCTTCGACGGTATCACAGCCAAGACTCAGCGCCGGCGCCGCGACGCTTTTATCCGCACAATAGCGCTTTTCCTCATCACGCGCCCGGAAGATGATAAGTTCCGGCTTTATGATGACTCTTTGCTGAATAAAAAACTGAATTAAGGTGTCCTCACTAAGGCTCTAACTAAGATTTTGTAAAGAGGTATAATAATATCGTCGGAAACCGCGGCGCGCGATAAACATAAAAAGAGAGGCCTCCGCTTTAAAAGCAGGGGCTTCTTTGCTTGATGAACGCTTTCTCCACTACCTCCCTGAGTCAGCCTCGCCCGCCTGCATAACGGGCGGGGCTATTAATTATTGATCAAAGAGGGTAATTATATGAAACTCGTCCAGCCAATCCGTAAGGTCGCGCAGATAAAGCGTATGAAAGAGATTGCCGCAGCGCGACCGCGCGATATCTGCCTGCTGGAAATGGGTTTTCACACAGGTCTGCGCGTGCAGGATATTCTTTCCCTCCACATTTCTGATATCGCAAGGATAAATAACGGCAGGTGGCAGGCAGCGCGCTCTTATGTCGTAAACGAACAAAAAACCCGTAAAGGGAAACAGGTCGAACTTGTCAAATCGGTGCGGACAGCGATAGAAAAACAGATTGAAACGCTTGATGCCTGCGGCATGGCAGCGCCGCAAGGCTGGTTGTTTCCATCGCCATACCGTCAGGGTGACAAGCCTCTGTCGCGCCGTCATGCGGGGAGGCTTATAAAAAGCATCGCCAGGCGTGCCGGCGTCACTGAACCTGTCGCCTGCCACTCCCTGCGCAAGAGCTTCGGTTATCACGCTTTTCGTGCGGGTGTTGACATTATGTATTTAAAAGAAATTTTTAACCACTCCGACATCGGTATCACAAAACGTTATATAGGCATTACACAAGATGAATTGAACTCTGTCTATCAGCGGCTTGGCGCGATAATGGCATGAGTTACCCTCCAAAGGTCAAACTGTCTGAAATGGACAGGGCGGAAAAGGTGACTGCCTTGCGCGGAAATATCCTCTGTGCGTCAATAGAATCTGGCGCATACAAAGGCAAAATTTCAATGTCCCACAATATAAGATATGGGACATTGGTATAGTACATGAACGAGAAGCGCATCAGGATAACTGAAAGTAAATATTGAGAGGTGAGCGGAAGATGCCGAAAGCTGCCAGAAAACCATGTCGCTTTCCCGGATGCGGCGCTCTAGTGGAATATAACGAGCTGTATTGCGCCGCTCACAAACAGCAGGAATCAACCCAAAAGGCGGAAGTGAATCGCAAATATGACGACAACAGGCCGGAACGGCATCGGTTCTATCGGTCAGCTGAATGGAACAAAGCGCGGCGCCGTTTCCTTGCGCGTCATCCTCTCTGCGAACTATGCTTGAGGGAAAACCGGATAGTGCCCGCCGTTGTCGTCGATCACATTAAGGAGATCGCAGACGGCGGCGCATTACTGGATGAGAGAAACTTTCAGGCTCTGTGCTCAACATGCCACAACAGAAAGACAGCGGAGGAGCGCAGACGCCGCACGGGCACCTAGCTCCCGCGCAGTGATACCAAGGTGGCAGGGGGGGGCAAAAGTCTAAAATTCTGCCTACCCAGACCGGCGGCGTGGTCGAAAAAAAACACGCCCGAAATTCCGACAAAAAGGAGGTGGCGGAGATGGCTACAAGAGGCCGAAAGCCAAAACCCGATGCTGTAAAAAAACTGGGCGGCCGGAGCCACAAGAAAAAAGAAGCACCGCTTGTGGAGCTGCCAATCGACGCCATGCACGAGGACAGCTATTTGTCGATTCCCCAGGGGCGCGAGTTGTGGGAGAGTCTGGTCGAAGCGGGCGTAGCGAGAAAGAGCGACCGGCAAGCTTTTGCCAGATATATCGACCTGCTTGAAGTCTACGCCAAAGCTTACAGCGACGTTGCGGTGCGCGGCGCTGTGCTTAATGTAGGAAAATCAGAAGAACGATACAACCCATCATGGCGGATCATGCGCGACGCGCAGGCGGAGCTGCTCAAGCTGGAGGCTGAATTTGGCCTGACGCCGTCAGCGAAGCAACGGGTTATGAAAATGGCCGGCGACAGAAGCACGGAGGAGGATGACGGCTATGCTGCTATCAGGGGCGGGAAGGCCTAGGGAAAATTCCGTCCGCTGGGCCAGGCGATATATTGACGGCGTCATCGGCGATAAATTTCCCGTTTGTAAGTGGGTGCGGCTTGCTGTTGAACGGCACGTAAACGATCTTCGGCACGCCGGGCGGCGCGGATATTATTTCGACGAAAAGCAGGCGGAGAGGGTACTGAAATTTTTCTCCTTCCTTCGCCACTCCAAGGGCGATTTCGCTGGTAAGCCCTTTATTCTCGCCCCTTGGGAACAGTTCGTTATTTATGAGCTTTATGGTTGGCGGAGAAAGAAGGACGGGCTGCGGCGTTTTCGGACGGCATATCTCGAAGTGGCGAGGAAAAACGGCAAGAGCACCTTTGCCGCCGGCAACGCCCTTTTCATGCTCGACGCGGACGGCGAGCCGGGCGCAGAAGTGTATGTATTGGCCACCAAGCGAGAACAGGCGAAAATTATCTTTTCAGAGGCCCAGAAGATGGTGCGCGCTTCGCCGGAGCTGAAAAAATATATCACTGTCAACGCAAGTAATATGTTTGTGCTTGACAGCGCATCGAAGTTTGAACCGTTGGGCGCGGACAAGAATACGCTTGACGGGCTAAATGTTCATTGCGGAATCATAGACGAGCTCCACGCGCATAAGTCTCGTGATTCTTACGACCTGATCGACACGGCGACGGGCGCGCGAAGACAACCCTTGTTGTTTTCGGTGACGACGGCCGGGGTAAACCAGAACGGCATCTGCCGTGAAAAACACAATCACACAGAGAAGGTATTACAAGGAATTTTGCCTGACGACGAGTTCTTTGGCATGATATTCACTCTTGACGACGGCGACGATTGGCAGGATGAAATAAATTGGATGAAGTCAAACCCTAATCTAGGGGTGTCTGTCTATATAGAGGACCTTCGGAAAAAGGCGCGCTTTGCACAGGCTTCGCCGGCCGCGCTGAATCCGTTTCTACGGCTGCACATGAACGTGTGGACGAGTGCGGAAAGTGTATGGATATTGCCGGATATATGGAACGCGACGGCGGGAGACGTTGATACGGACGCTCTTGCCGGTCGTGAGTGTTACGGTGGGCTCGACCTGTCTACGACGACAGATATTTCCGCGCTGACGCTGACGTTTCCTTTGCCGGACGGCACATATAAAAATATATATGAGTTCTGGATACCCAAGGACCGCATCGAGGAGCGTGTTCGTCGCGACCGGGTTCCTTATGACGTGTGGGTTCGCGACGGATTCATACACGCTACGGACGGGCCGGTGATCGACTACGATTTTATCGAGCATCGTATCCTTGAGCTGGCGCGGCGTTACCGGATTCGTGAGCTGGCATACGACCCTTACAACGCGACTGAGATTACAAACCACCTGATAGATAACGGTGTGGAAATGGTGGCCTTCCGGCAAGGCTTCATAAGTATCTCACCCGCGGCTAAGCAGCTGGAAATTCTTATTCTTTCGCAAAAATATCACCACGGCGGCCACCCTGTAATGAAATGGATGATGAGCAATGTCGTCATTCGCCAGGATCCGGCTGGAAATATCAAGCTTGATAAAGAAAAGAGCCGCGAGAAAATTGACGGCCCCGTGGCTGCGGTGATGGCTATTGGACGCGCCACCGCGCAGGCAGGGACGGCGCCAAGCGTCTATGAGTCGCGGGGAATACTGACAATATAGGGTGGTGGTGAATGTGGGTATCAGGGATCTAATCGAAAAGATATGGCGTAAGTCGGACGAGCGTGTGAATACGGAGATTTGCGCCGGTTTACCGACGGCAGTACTCGATTCAATCTCTGGCAACGAGTTGTCTGAGAGCGGAGAGGTTGTCAATATTCGGACGGCGATGGCAGTGTCGGCAGTTTACGCATGTGTCGGTATTATCGCCGAGACCATTGGACAGCTGCCGGTGAGGGTAAAAAAGGGCAAGCGCGGCGGCGGCACAGAACCGGCGGATTATCACCCGATATACAGGCTGCTGGGTATTCGCCCCAACGAGTGGCAGACCTCGCAGGAATTCCGGGAAATGATGACGCAGCACTTATGCCTGACAGGCAATTGCTACGCCGAGATAATCCGCGACAATAAAGGGACACCGCGGGAGCTGCTGCCGTTACAGCCACAACATGTGACTGTGGAGCAGAGGCGAAACTGGGATGTGAACTATCGTGTGCAGGCGCAGAACGGAACTGCGCGCAATCTGACGCAGAAAGATATTTTTCACCTTAAATATCGAACTTTAGACGGGTATCGCGGAATATCGCCCATTGGCTGGCAGCGGGAAACGGTGGGCAACGCGATCGCGGCTTTGAACTACAGCTCAAGAATGTTAAAGAATGGAGGCCGCCCGTCAGGGGTGCTTGAAATTCCCAATCTCTTGGGAGAAGAAGCATATAAACGCCTTAAAAGCTCGTGGGAAGAGAATTATTCAGGCAAAAATGCCGGCAAGACCGCTATCTTAGAGGAAGGCGCAAAATACTCGGCTGTTTCGATGAGCAATGAGGATATGCAGTTTATTCAATCGCGGCAGTTCACTGTCGAAGAGGTGGCCCGCATATTCCGCGTGCCGCTTCACATGATACAGAGCACGGAGAAGACAACATCGTGGGGATCCGGGATAGAGCAGATGTCCATCGGATTTGTACAATTATCGCTGCTGCCGTGGATAAAACGCTGGGAAAACTGCATATCAAAGTACCTTATCTCTGAATCCAACATCTATGTAAAGTTGGCTGTCGAAGGACTTATGCGCGGTGATATGAAGACAAGGTATGAATCGTATCAGAAAGGCATCCTCAGCGGCTTTATTTCGCCGAATGAGGCGCGGGCGCTTGAGGACATGAACCCACGCGATGGCGGAGACGAGTTTTTTATGCCGCTGAATATGCAGGGGAATCAATCAATGGAGGGAGAAGGCAAAGGTGAGGAATGAAACGAAAGATGTGTTTTTCGACGTAAAAGCGCTTTCGGAGGACGGAACATTTGAAGGATATGCCGCGACTTTCAACAATATAGATTTCTACGATGACACGATAGAACCAGGAGCTTTTACAAAAACTATCGGAGAAAGAACGCCGGCTCTCTTGTGGCAGCATAACCGTGAAGATGTGATCGGTACGGTTGAAGAGCTGAGAGAAGACAGCAAAGGGCTTTATGTTAAGGCCAGGCTGCTTAAAGACGGCGTCGCAAAGGCGGCCGAGGCGTATGCGCTGATAAAGGCTAAGGCCGTGAGCGGACTTTCCATCGGGTATATCTCCATAAAATGGGAGTATGAAAAAAACGCTAAAGCTAAGTACGGAGAGCTTCGGAGGCTGAAGGAAGTTGATCTGAGAGAAATTTCCCTTGTCACTTTTCCCGCCGACTTGAATGCGGGGGTAACTCGGGTTAAATCAATTGCGGAAATGGATATCCGTGAAATAGAGGAAACTCTGCGGGACGCAGATTTTTCCAGAAAAGAAGCTAAAGCCCTTATTTCACGGTGTAAGGAACTCCAGCGTGATGTTGGAGGAGCGGAAGAGCAAGGTGCGGCGGAAATAAAAAGAGTCGCGGAAGGAATCATTAATATTTTGAAAGGAGCTTGATCGTTATGGATGAACTGAAAAGGCTGATGGAGCAAATGGGCACGGCGTTTAAGGAATATAAGGATACAAACGACGAACGGATTCGACAGATTGAGGCCGGCGGCAGCGGCGCGGAAGCAAAGGCAAAGCTGGAACTTCTCGAGTCGAAGCTACAGGAGCTCGAAACGGCCAAGGGCGAATTGGAGGCGAAGATGAACCGCTCGCAGAAGCCCGAGGTCGATGAAAAAAAGGAATTTGAAGTCAAGCACAGGGCCGCTTTTGGGCAGTTCCTGCGTAAGGGAGACGCAAGGGCTATTGAAGCGCTGCGTTCAGAAGTCAAGGACATGAGCACTATCATTGGCGAAGATGGAGGCTATGCCGTGCCTTCCGAAATGTCGCGCACTATATACCAGATGCTGGCAGAAGATAATCCTATGCGCAGCGTTTGTGATGCCCTGTCCGTAAGCAGCGAGGATTATAAAGAGCTGGTAAATACAGGCGGCGCCGGAGGGGGCTGGGTAGGAGAAGAAACGCCGCGCCCGAAGACGGGTTCCCCGACGCTGGCAGAGGTAAAGCCGGTCTTCGGAGAAATATACGCTTTCCCGTTTGCGACACAACGCGCCCTTGACGACGTGTACTTTGACCTCGAAGGTCATATTATAAACGAGGTTGAAAAAACATTCGCGGAGAAAGAAAACGCCGCTTTTACAAACGGAGACGGTGAAAATAAGCCGAAAGGGCTTTTTGCCCATGACTTTGTGTCCGCTGATGACGGCAGCAGAAAATACGGAAAATTTCAGTATGTGGCGACCGGAAACGCTTCAACTCTGGGCTCAAATCCGGGAGATATCCTGATATCGGTACAAGAGTCGCTTCGTTCCGGGTACAGGGTAAACGCGATATGGATGCTGAACAGCACCACTTTATCCGCAATTCGGCAGCTGAAGGATTCGGACGGAAATTATCTGTGGAGGCCTGGGCTTGATAGGGGCACTCCTAATCAGATTCTGGGCGACCCCTACGTAATAAATCACGATATGCCGAAGATTGCCGCAAACGCTATGCCGATCGCCTTCGGCAACTTCAAACGCGCTTACACAATTGTAGACCGTATCGGCATTCGCGTGACCCGCGATCAATATACAAACAAGCCGTATGTCGGATTCTACGTAACAAAACGGGTTGGCGGCATGGTCAGGGACACGCTGGCCGTCAAGGCTGTTAAAGTGGCTGCGGTATAGGAGGAAACAGCGATGATCGACAAATCTAAGGATATGATAGTAACAGAACTTGTTCCCGCGGCGGCATATTCTGCTGACAACACGCCGGCGGCAGTCGAAGTGTCGGAGGCCAGGGACGCGACGATATTACTTTTCCTCGGCATTGGCGGTATAACTTTCAGCACAACCAATAAGGTGGAATTTGTGCTGACACATTCATCGGACGGAGCAGACTACACCAACGTGGAGACTCGTGACGTTGTCGGCGCGGGCGAAATCACCAGCGGCATAATCTGCTCGCTGAAAGAGGCGCACGCGGCGGCGGAGGTTAAAAAATATGGCTATGTAGGCGGCAAAAAGTATATAAAGCTGCTAGCCAAATTCTCCGGTACGCATGGCACGGCGACGCCGCTGTCCGCCGTCGTTGTGCAGTGCGAGCCATACAAGAGGCCGGTATAAGAGGGGGCGTCGAAAGGCGCTCTCTTTTATCTGGAATGGGGGATTTTGTATGGCCGAACTAATTACGTTGTCTGAGGCGAAACAGCACCTGCGCGTACTGTTTGACGATGATGACACATATATAACGTCACTGATAACCGCCGCTATCCAATATGCCGAGTATTACCAAAATCGTGTATATCTGGCAAAGCCGGATGAAAATATCCAACCGGAAGAAATGCCCATGTTGGAAAAATGCGCCTGCCTCTTGCTGATTGCTCACTGGTATGAGAACCGATGCGCGGTGTCCTCGGAAAAAGCGGCACGGGAAATACCGCTTGGCGTAAAGCCTCTCCTTGATTTACGAAGGAATGTACCGGTATGAATCCCGGAAAGTTGAACCGCTATGTTGTTTTGAAAGGATTGCAGACTATTCAAGACGAAGGCGGCGGAGTTCAGGAAGTTCATGTAGCAAAAAAGAACTGTTGGGCGTATATGCGCGTGATTCGTGCTTATGGTGAGATGTTGGCTAACAGAGACATGAATGTATGTCTGCTAGAGGTGACGGTACGTGACGACTGTCGCGAAGATCTGGCTCCGCATCGCGGAGATATCGTGGAATGGTCAGGCCGTGTCTTCGATGTAGAAAGTGTTTCGCCGCCTGAAAATGGTTATGTCGTGATGATTTGCAGAGAGGAGTCTTGAACATGGGCGATAAGATTAAAGTCGAATGGGCGGACCGCTGCAATATAAAGCTAAGCCGGTCTTTGATGTCCATGTCCAAGGCTATTCAGAACGAATCAGTTGTCGCGCTGCGCCAGACAGCCGATGAAATACAGGCAGGCGCAAAGGCTATTGTGCGCGTGCGGACGGGACTTCTGCGGGAGTCGATAAAAAAAACTGTACGTAGAAGACCCGATTCTGTTGTGGCCAGGGTGTTCGCTGACTACCCCGCCGCAAAGGACAAAGTCCATAAGACCAGCACCAAGAAGCAGGCGGCTGGATCTCGTGATTATTACGCCTTTGCGATAGAGTATGGAACGAAACGCAGCCGGGCGTATCCTTTTTTAAAGCCTACGGCCAATAAACTGGAAGGCAGGGCGCTTCGCCGGATAGATGCTATCGTCAACAGGGAGTTGGGTAAAGTATGAGCAGTTTTGACATTGTGGTGGAGATCCGAAACGCGATTTTAAGCGTCTCCGGCATCACGAATGTTTATGATTCGTTGGTCACGCCTGATAAGGTGAGCTCCGTTGTAAGCCCATATGCCTGCATAGGTGAGTTCAGAAAGATACAAGGGCGGGTTATGGACGAATCTGAACAGAAATGCTTTGTAGATGTTTTTATATGGACAAGATATAAAGGCAAAAAACAATGCATGGAGCTTGCTGACGCTTTTGAAAGCTCTTTGGCGGAGCTGAACAGAGATTATTTTCTCGAAGCGGCATATTTCGATTACGATGAAGAATCCGGTTGGTCGTTGGCGCAAATTACGCTTAGAACATATCTGGAATAGAAAGGATGATAAGGCATGAGTAAGATAGCTGCAAAAAATTCTCTTGTAATGATAGAGGTGTCAAATACCCCGACTGCGATAATGGCGTGCAAAGATTGGGCGCTTAATACCTCGCGCGGAACGATAGACGTTTCCACGATCGATTCCGAATGGAAGGAGTTCTTGACTGGGCAGGTATCGGCTGATGGAAGCGTAACGGTTCTTTACGACCCTACGGATTCCACAGTACAGACCGCTATCGAAACCGCCATGTGGGAAGGCACTGTGGTAACGATACATCTCCGGCCGGAGGGGACGGGCAGCGGCAAGCCGGATTATGAGCTTGACGTGCTTATCACGGGTTGGAACATCACCGGCGCGACGGAAGACGCCATCAGCATCTCCATTTCGTTTACCGGCACCGGAGCGATTACGAAGACGCAACAAAGCGCATAAGGAGCGAAGTCTATGCAGATAAAACTTGGAGACAGGGAATATGAAATAAAATATCCGTTCGCGGCCTGCCGCGAAATCGAACGCGCATCAGGGCGCAGCATCACGACCTTTGTCTATGAGGCTATAAATCGCGCCACCAGCGGCGACGTCTCGTTTGACGATATAACTCTGCTGGTATGGGGCGGCATTTTGCACATAAGGCGCAACATTTCGCTTGACCAGGTAGCCGTGCAGCTTGAAGAACTCGCGGATGAGAAACCGTTGCTGAATGTTTTTGTTGATTGTGCGGTGGAACTGCGCAATAGCCTTGACGCCAAGCTTAAATTCGAGGAGCCGGCAGCAGAAGAAAAAAACTAGACGAAGAGGCCGCGGAGCAATGCGGCGAAAAAACGGCGGATGAGTGTTACCGCGCCGCGCTGTTGTTTGCTCTGGGGCCTCTGCATCTGACCTTTGATGATCTGTGGCGGATAACAGTGGGGGAATTTGACGATATGTCCACCGCCTACCGCTACAATGAATATCTTGAGTCAAGGAAACGCGCGCAGCTGGCCAGCTGTATTCTGTCCGGACTGGTAAAACAACCGCCGAGCATTCAGGATATCGCTGGTATCTGGGACGATAACACGATGCGCGTTTACGATAAGATGGAGATGTACGAGCTTATCAAAGAACGTATAAAAAACAAGAAACGCAAATAGGCCCTTTTTCACAGGGCTTATTTGTACAACATATGTTATACTGATATCAAGCTAGAAGAAGGGGGGGGAGCGCTTATGATGCTGATAAATTTTGCTCTTGCTTTGGCTTTTGTTTATTATATTGGCTCGTATTTCATTAAAGAACTCATCAGAGTGCCCTTCTTCTGGTTTGTGCTCGCCGCCGCTGCTTTCGCGGTATATTTGGAGCATCAAAGAGAAAAAAAGCACAGCTGATCATCACATCAAAAGTGAATATATCTGCCTCCGCGCTAACCTGCATGGTTGCGCGGGGGCTTTTTTATGGCGTAAGGAGGTGGAATAAATGGCTAAAAATACCTTAGCCGTGCGCATGACCTTGAATGCGCAAGAGTTTACGCGAAATCTGAATAAGATAAAACGGCAGCTTAATAACGCCTTTGGCAAAGACGCCATCCAGGGTTCCGAAGCCCTGATGGGCAAGCTGAAATATTTCGGCGTTGGGCTCGCAGCGCTGGGAGGCAAGGCCGTAAAAATGGCTTCTGATTTTGAAATGACAAAGAGGTCGATGGCGGCGCTGGTGGGCAATGCAGATATTGCCGCCGCACATCTGCGAGAGCTTGAGAAATTTGCCGCGACGACGCCGTTTGAATTCGCCGGATTGGTTAATGCTTCCAAGAGGATGCAGGCATACGGTGCTGACGTTAGTTCTGTCATTCCCATGCTTGAAAATTTAGGCGATACGGCCATGGCGCTTGGACTTAAATCTGACGGTCTGGATCGTATGACGCTTGCGGTCGGGCAAATTATGGCGAAGGGTAAGCTTTCCGCCGAAGAAATGAGGCAGCTTGCGGAGACGGGGCTCCCAGCGTGGCAGATCATGGCCGAGAAGATAGGAATCAGCGTTGCCGAACTCATGGATCGTTCTAAAAAAGGAGCCATTTCTTCAAAAGCTGCGCTTGACGCGCTGTTTGCCGGCATGTCGGAACGCTATAGAGACATGATGAAAGAAGTTGCCGGAGAAATTCCGCAGCAGTTTTCTAATATGAAAGATATTATCAGTACCATCATGCGTGAGCTGGGAAACGAAATAAGCGAAGCGTTGGACCTCAAGCCACGCCTGTCAACGGCAACGGACTGGCTGAATAAGTTCGCGGCGGCGGCGAGGTCGTCCGGAATCAGAGAGGCAATTAAAGAGATGGTTCCCGAAAATCTTATTGTTGCCGTGACGGCGTTGTCCGGGGCTATTGGCGCAGGGCTGATACCGGCTGTTTCAAAATACGCCGTCTGTATGTTTGGCCTCTCTGGACAGTGGGGCATCATGACGACTGCCATCGCGGCGATGTCCGGCGTGTTGATGTCCAACAAGGCGGAGCTGGCAAACTATATTTCGGGACCCGTTCAGGCTGCGATCGTAGCTTATGGCGCATACCAGTCGGCCATAGCTTTGGCGACGGCGAAAAATTTACTTTTCTCGTCATCGACAATTGTATGGCTGGGCAACGTAAAAGCATGGGCATCGCTTGCCCCCGCCGCTATCACCTCGCTTTCTGCCTTTACCGGTTGGCTTGGAAAGGCTGGAGCTGCGATGGGGCCTGTGGGAGCTATAGCTTTAGCGGTTGGCGCTGGATATTGGCTGTTGCTGCGCGATCAGATGAAAGAGGCTGAAAAGCAGGCGAATATCACGCGCGAGGCCATAGAAAAAATAAACACTCAGTTTGCCGATGCCGACGTAACACAGATAGCAATCGCCTTGGATGCGGCGCGCACAAAATTGCAGGATTTAGAAGTTCAGGCAAAGAAATCTTCCTTGGCGATGATGGAACTATCCAATAAAGCATTTTTGCGCAGAAACGGGGTGCTGGGCGGTCCTGTTGGATCGGCAGCTTCTGCGTTTGTGGACAAAGAGCAACAACACCGGCTTGATGAAATCGCTGGGCTTAAAGTGGAGATCTCGGAGCTTGAAAAGCAATATAAAGTAAAATCAGAGGCGCTTGCGAATACGACGCCGAAGAAAAAAGGGCTTTTTGATTCTCTTGACGACAGCTCCGTCGCCGGTAAGGCAGGAAAAGGCAAATCCGCTACAGAATTACTTGTGCAAAATATTTCAGATCGTATGAGATATCTTGGAGAGGATGGCAATAAATTTTTAGGCATTCTTGACAAATGGCAGGCGAAGTTAAAACCGCTTTCAGAAGACTGGAAGACGGTCGCTGATCTCAAGCTGGATATTTTCGGCAATAACGCCCAGAAGACGGCGGAAAGGGCCGACATTGTAATACAGCGGATAGAAGCGCTAAAGGATGCTGAAAAAGAACAGCGCGCGATGATGGAACGCGCCGATTCTGAGTATCTAGGCTCGCTGCACTGGGAAAATCAGCAAGGGTTATTGTCCGATGCCGGTTATTTTGATATTTTGGGCAAGCGGATTGAAGAACTTGGCCTGAAAGCCAAGAATATTTTTAATTGGACAGATAACGATAAGGCGACTTTTTCAGCGTGGCAGTCTGCGGGTGTATCGGAGCTGGATAAATCACTCTCCTTGCTTCAAAAACAGTATGAGAGCGGAACGATAAACAGTATGAGATATAGATCTGCTGTCGAGCAGCTGAAAGTACAGTTTGACAATCTTCCGCTGGCTGTAAAAGCTTGCGACGAAGCATTAAAAGCGCTCGATAATACGACGAAGACGCTACCGACTGCCGCGCAGCAGGCGACCGCGGCGTGGGACAGCGCGCGCGAAGGGCTCAACGCCGTGCCCGCCGGCATCGGCAACGCTTTTGAGAGCGCCATCCGCGGCACAGAATCCCTCGGCGACGCAATGCTTGGCCTGCTACAGGACATCGGCGCTGTTATTGCCAAAGCGCTTATCATGCGAACGCTCTTCGGAGGCGGAGAGGGCGACGGCTTCTTCGGCTCCGGCGGCGGAATCTTTGGCCTGTTTGGGCTGAAATTCCACAGCGGCGGCGTCGTCGGCTCCGGCGGCACCCCCACGCTGGTAAGCCCCTCCGTATTCGCGGGAGCGCCGCGAATGCACGGCGGCGGCATCGCAGGGCTTCGCTCCGACGAAGTGCCTGCAATCCTACAGCGCGGCGAAGTCGTGCTGCCGAAAAACGCACAGTCAAACAACGCCGCTTCCGGCGGCGACAGCTACCAGATAACGATCCAGGCGGTTGACGCTCCGAGCTTTGTAAAAATGCTTCAAAGCAACAAAGGTACGATCGAAAGCCTTGTAGTCAACGGCTTACAGCGCGGAGGCGCGCTGCGCACGGCGGTAAAGGGGGCTATGTAAATGGCGACGCCGGTTTTTACCTGGGAACCAGATTTTGCGTGGCAGCCTCAATTTCGCCGCCGCGTGAACATCACAACCTTTGAAAGCGGCAAAGAGCAGCGCAGCGACCGCGGAGCCGCTCCGCGCGAGTGGGCGCTTACATTCACAGGCAGCGCCGCGGAACTTGCCGAAATAGAAGCGTTCTGGAATGCGCGGAAAGGCCCCGCTGAATCATTCTTGTGGACGCCGCCCGGCGCCACATCAGCCATCACGGTGCGCTTCAAAGACGACACGCTGAAATCTGACCGTTCCGGCATGAAATATGGAAAGATCGAATTAACCTTGAGGGAGATACTATGAGCGATTATAAGACAGCGGCCCAAGCCGATAGCGTAGAACCCATATATCTTGTGCGGGTGCTCGACATCCCGCCGCTCAACCCCGCCACACACAGCACAGATTACCTCTACCTCACAGACGCGCCCGAAAACGTGATGTGGTTCGACGAAAACGGCCAACCGCAGACTTATTACGCCTGCGGCATGGAAATCGAAGAGGTAGAACGCAGCAAAGACCAGACCACCGACCAATGCCACATCTCGTTAGACAACGTCAGCAACGACTTTACCGCGCTCGCACAGCACTATAAGTTAAACGGCGTGCGCTGCGAGGTATACAGCGCCCTCAAAAACACGCTGAACAGCGAAAGCGGAGCGACACTCAAATTCAGCGGAAAAATCCGCAGCATCACCATCGGCCAGACGCAGGTAGACGCCGTGGTATCGCAGGGATTTGACGGCATGGACAAAGTTCCGCGCCGCATCTGCTGGACATCAATGTTCCCATACATCCCCAGCGCGAAAAATCCAAGGGAGCTATCAACGAGGACATGATGAACGACCTGAACGACCTCATCGGCCTGCCGTGGGGCTTCGGACTAGGGCAAACCGACTGCTTGCGGCTGGCGATCGCCGCGCAAAAGACATACGGGCGCGATATCCCGCTTACGTGGGACTACACGCCGGAGAACTACGAAGCGCGAACACGCGACATCAGGCTCGAACTCGAAAAGATAGCCGATAAAATCACTGTTCCCGAGCCGGGGGCGGTGATTTTATTTGACTTCGCGCCGGTGTGCCATCTCGGGACCTTTGTCAGCCAGACACATTTTCTCCATATCCCGCGCGGAGGCGCGAGCCGCCTGACACGATGGAGCGTGCCATATCAGAAAAGAACCATCGGAATATATAGAATAACGGAGGTGCCGCTATGGTAACAATCGCAGTCGGCGCGCTTTTAGGCTGGGCCTTCTCAGGCGTGCTGATCGGCTGGGGGATCGTAACAACAGCATTTGGAGCAATCATGCTCGGAGCATCACTCGGCAGCCGCTTCATGCCGCGAGACACGAGCGATTTTTCAAGCTCCCCGACATACAGCTTCGGCCCGATCAGCAACACCATGAGCCAGCTTGTGCCCATCCCGGTAATCTACGGTACATGCCGAGTCGCGGGGAACATCATCTACCAGGCGTTCGCCGACGACAAGAAAGAGCTGCAAGACCTCTATATCCTGATAGGAGAAGGGCCGGTAACGGCGATACACTCCGTACTTGCAAACGACCAAGACCCCGCGGCGTTGGAAGATTGCTCCGTATCCAAATACCTCAACACCACGACCGCGACCCGCGACGCCCGCGACCCATCCGGAGCGCGCCCATATCCCGACGACGTGGCGCTTATCTGCCTGACACTAAAGGCGCAAGAGAAGCTAAACGGCACGCCGACAGTAACAAGCATCGTTGACGGCGTAAAAGTATGGACGCCCTCCGGCTTTACCTGGAGCCGCAACCCCGTGTGGATCATCCTTGATATCCTCTGCCACCCGCGCTACGGCCTCGGCTACGGCGCGGTGACAAATGGAATATATCAACATCCTGACTGGGATAAAATAGATTACGCCTGCGCCGTGGCCTCCGCCGCCTATTGCGACGGCATCGTATCCTACGGCACGCGCTTCCAGCTTGACTTCGTACTCGATACCCAGCGCCCCATCCGCGACGTACTCGCAGATTTTCTCGCTTCCTGCCGCGGCTACCTTGTAGAGAGCGACAAACTGCAAATCTGCATCGATGCTCCGGTATCAACCTACAGCCGCGAGATCACGCCGGACAACATCGTCGAAGGCAGCTTCACCTTCTGGCAGGCGGCCGACGAAGACGTGTGCAACCGCATCACCATCGACTGGATAGATCCAAACAACAGCTACGAGCGCGTGACCGACGTATTTCAGGATTCCGCCGACATCGCCGACCGCGGCGTAGTGGAAAAAGCGATATCACTGCTACCCGTGACGCGCTCCGGGCAGGTGGGCCACATGGGCTACTACCTGCTCAAAACCTCGCTCATGGTGCGCGACTTCTGCTCCTTCGGCGTGGGACTGAAAGACTGCGACATCATGCCTGGCGAAGTGCTGAGAGTGACCTTTGAGAGCTTTACAGGCTGGAACAAAAAGCCTTTCCGCGTCGTATCCGTAAAAGACAGCGGACAGGATGTAATGACCGTGACCTGCTCAGAGTACATCCGAGACGTATATGACGACTCCGTGCTGGACATCACTCATCACATCGATACCAGCCTCACCACCAACTACAAACCCGACGATGTAACGGAAATGGCGATTGCCGAACAGCTTGAGACCTTACAGGACGGCAGCTACAACCTGATCGCGAAAATATCCTGGACGCCGCCTGCATCCTACAGCTCGCTCGAACTCTGGTACAGATATAGCTCGGAAGTAAGCTGGAAACCGGCGGGCACCCTGCCGCGGGGCTCCGAAGAATACTATCTGCCCTGCACTGGCAACATAGGCGATACCCTCTACGCAAAAATATACGTAGTTTCGCGCCTTGGGATACGCAGCGACGGACAGACTGTCAGTAAAATACTGCGCGGCGATCTAACGCCGCCCGCGGCTCCAACGAACCTGAAAGGCACGGGCGGATTCCGCTGCGCGCTGCTTACATGGGCAGATCCCGGCGACGGCGACCTTGACCACATCGAGATATACCGCTCGACAGAATCCAACACGGACGACATGACAAAAATCGGCATCGCCCCACGCTTCGCGCAGGAATACGCAGACGGCAACCTTTACGCGCTGCAAACGGCATGGTACAGGCTCAAAGCCGTAGACGTAGCCGGAAACAAAAGCGAATACAGCGATATTATCTCCGTTACCAGCGAAGCGTTAAAGCACGAGGATATTCCAGAGCAGAGTCTCACGCCAAGTAAATTTATTCCCGAGCTGGAACGCGCTATTGAAGAGATAAAGGCGCTTTCGGCGGCCAGCATAATAAACAGCGTGAATGAGGACGAAAATCGCGACGCTGCGGCCAAAGCGACACAGGAGCTCAAAACAAGAGTCGTGGCGGGGCTTGAAGCGGAGGCGGAAGCACGTACGCAGCTTGCGGCACAAGTGGACAACCACGCTGCCGCGATCGTGGCAGAGCAGGCTGCTCGCGCGGAAGCGGATCAAGCGGAGGCGGAAGCACGTACGCAGCTTGCGGCACAAGTGGACAACCACGCTGC
>JAUNJZ010000033.1:0-10057 GCA_030533085.1 Synergistaceae bacterium | reverse complement strand
GCGGAAGCACGTACGCAGCTTGCGGCACAAGTGGGCAACCACGCTGCCGCGATCGTGGCAGAGCAGGCTGCTCGCGCGGAAGCGGATCAAGCGGAGGCGGAAGCACGTACGCAGCTTGCGGCACAAGTGGGCAACCACGCTGCCGCGATCGTGGCAGAGCAGGCTGCTCGCGCGGAAGCGGATCAAGCGGAGGCGGAAGCACGTACGCAGCTTGCGGCACAAGTGGGCAACCACGCTGCCGCGATCGAGGAAAACGCAGATGCAATTGTGGAACTTGACGGCAAAGTTGAGGCACAGTATTACGTACTTGTTACGGCGGACGGAAAGATTGGCGGATTCATCCTCGGCACGAACGGCACAACTTCCGAATTTTCCATTTTGGCGGATAAGTTCAAAATTGCAACGGCGGACGGCAGTGACACGCAGATCTTTACAGTGGACACCGACACGGGGCTTGTGCAGATTCTCGGCAGCCTGATTGCCTCAGATTCTATTACGGGCGATAAGATCAACGCCAAGACTCGGATACAAATCGGCGACAGCATAATCTTAGACGGCCCGAATAATGCTATACAGATTAGCGATGGCGCGATTCTGCTGAATGGCGCAACAGGAGCGCTGACCTGCCTTGACCCAAGAAACACAACTACGGGTAAAAAGGTAGTGCTCTCATACGGTGACATTCAGTTCCTGCGTTATAACACCTCGACAGGTGTTTATGAGGAATATCAAAGCGTTAAAGGCATTGCGTCCGGTAGCGCTAATAGCGGTGAATGGGTAGAAATCCCCGGTGTATGGCTTGAACAGCCCGATATTCTTGTGGGCCCTAAGTTGGTCAAGTCCTTTGAAGCCGCCAACGTGGGGCTTGACCAATTTTGGCATTTTGGCGTGAAAGCAATATCCGAGATAACGGCTGGAAGTGGCAGATGGAGGGCAATGTTCGCTTGTGAATTGCGACTTGGCAGCGACATCAATGTGATACAGCTTGGAAATGAGGTAACGTCGTCTATCGGAAGCGGCGCGAGCGCCGCCGAATATTACAGTAATGTTTTTACCACTCCGGCAAACGCGCGGGAAATCATTGTGAACGGGCATGTAAAAACATCGGATGCTTCCGGCTTCACGCCGCCGCCAGACACGATATCCATCGTGCTGCAATACAAGCTAACATCTGCGAGTCAATACACCAACGCGCAGTCCATACAGCTGTCATTCAACACATACAAGCGCCCGAACCATGAGGATTGGCCGCAAGCCGTTAAGACTTGGGTGCTCTCGGCACTTGGGCTATCCAGCGGAACATATCATGTTAGATTAAAGTATTCTCTGGCTCGTCAGGCGGATCCGATGCACCACATAAGCACGGCGCGGCTCAGCGCGGATAATATGCAGGTGGAGACATTGTCTACCGGTAATATACGCGCTGGGAGTGTATATTGGCTTGCGTTGAGTCAAGGGTAAATAACAGATATGAGTGATGACAAACAGAATCCCCGAATTTGGATGATGCCGACAGCAGTAAAGACATACGACCACCTCGGGCAATCAGCAGACCAATATGTGACCGTTGGACTCAATAACAGCACCGATGTTTTGTACGACACAACACGCCGAAAAATAAAAATCCGGCCCCATGTGGAATTATCGGCGGCACACCCCGTAATCAACACGGTCGTAAGTTCCTACGATTCCGGAATGATGAGCGTACCATTCAGCACAACCCAATACATCGCGCCGGTAATAACTGTAAGCGGAGGCGCTCAAAAAATAACCTTTGGCTCTATCGTCATTAACGGTGCATATTACCATGTACATTGGATTAATCCATCAAGTTATATGACATGCAGAGCTAACTATCTCGTTGAGCTTCTACGAGGAAGCAACGTTGTAAAAACATACTACGCCGCAAATCTGCTATGGCCAAATGAGTACGTTGCTCTTACGAACTGGAGCTATGGATTTTCGCAGGGAGAGAATGATGTAAGTAATTTTTATATGAGAGTTACTATGTCATTGGGCGATGTAATTGAGCAACACGATTACATTCCTGGACAATCTGAAAGCTTCTCTGGTTTGCAGATAATTTATAGTAACGTAACGGTAACTAAGCCCCCCATCCTTGTGGCTTTCGACGGCAAAGTCAACTATGCGGTAGTCGCAAATTACATTATTAGCGGATAAGGAGAGTGATAAACCGTGCCGTGGTATAAAGCAGGGACGGTAACAGTAACAAAAGGCAGTTCAAATGTTGTCGGTGTGGGCACGACATGGGGCGACGGCGCTATACCCGGAGGGGCGGCATTCAGCCTTGTTGATGCCAACGGTGCGGCAGTAGGGCCGCATTACGAGGTGCTATCTGTAGCTGACGATACACATCTCACGCTAAAGGAGAAATACGGCGGGGCCACAGCTGCGGGAGTAAAGTACGCACTCTGGAATCTGGCTGGAGAGCAAACGACGCCATACCTCTCGCAGCAGGTATCCGCGCTGGTTCAGAGGTGTAAGACAGTGTTGTCTGACGTCGTGACGTATATGACGCGTGCCGAAACAGCGGCTACAGAGGCGGAGACCGCAAAAGATGCCGCCGAAGCCGCTCAGGTAAACAACGAAATTGCTGTTGCCGCGCAAACTGGAGCCGAAGAAGCACGCGATGCGGCTGTAACGGCAAAAAACGCGGCTGAGCTGGCGCAAACTAATGCGCAGGCAGCGCAAACCGCGGCGGAAACTGCAAAAAGCGGTGCGGAGAGTGCCAAAAGCGGCGCGCAGTCCGCCAAAAGCGGCGCAGAAACAGCAAGAAGCGGAGCTGAAGCGGCACGCAACGACGCCATGCGTTACGCATCTCTCGCAGGAAGCAACAGCTCCGCCGGTCAAAACGATCAAGCGTTCGCAGAGGCGATCTTACAGCAAAACCTCAATGTCAACCGCCTCTACGATATTAATGAAGGAGGAAACTAAACCATGCTTCCATACAAAACAGGCACCATAACCCTTACAAACGGATTGGCTACCGTAACTGGCTCCGGCACGCTCTGGCTGACAAACGCCCAGTCTGGCGATATACTCACCATCGACAACAGCACCTTATACATCATCACCGCCATATCCAGCGACACTGCCCTTACCTTGGATCGCGTATACGCCGAAACTACCGTCAGCGCTCAAACCTACACCATCATGCGCATATCCTCCGGCTGGGGAATGCCTGCCAAACTTGCGCAAGCATACGTCGAGCTAACTGATCAATACCGTGCAAGATGGCTCGCTGGGCAAGGGCCTAAAGGCGAAAAAGGCGACACCATGTTTAATTACCGTGGCCTTTACATAGCCTCACTGACCTACACTCCAGGACAAATGGTCTATAAAAACCAAGCGCTCTATGTCTGCCTCACTCAAGCCACCGGCAAAGACCCAGAAGCGGCAGGCTCAACCTACTGGGGTAAAATTACGGCGGTAATCAACGCCGGGAAAGAAGGGATAAACCTATGAGCATTGCTGGAATAAAAACCGTTACCGCAACCGCGACAGCGGTACAGGCGGGAGCGTCGGCCCTCTCCGGCCGCACACAAGTAGTAGTCCAAAATCGTGATGACATAATGTCGATCACTGTCGGAGCAACCCTCTCGGGAGCGAAAGTACTGGGCAGCAAACTCGAAGCAGGACAGGAAAAAATCTTTAATATTACAAGCGGAGCGACCGCGACAATATATGCCCAAAGCCCCGGCAGGGCTGTAGAAATAGGAGTGATAGAATCATGACTTCGACAATTGAGATAATAGACGAGAAGACAACCAAATTAAACATCTCGTTTGCGGACGAAGACATAGACCTCGAATGTGCAATCGAGGTGGCCGGCGACGAAGCTGCGGCATTGGCTTACGCTCCCTTCTTTGAGGCCGACATGCGGAGGCAATATGCGGATCTCTTTCCTCAGCCTGATCCTATCGTTACACCAGACACGCCTTTTGAGGGCGAGACAGGAGAAATAGAATGATGTACACTATGCTTCAGCGTGACCGCGCCATACGCGGACTTGAACTTGAAATAACAAGGCGTTATAAGAATTATGGCGCGGCTGGATTTGCCGACGCAGAAGAAAGGAGTGAGCTTTCCAGAAAAATCGCAGAAGAATCAGGGGGACGAAATCTGTTGGAGTGGCTTAAAGACAGCAGTACGACGCCAATTTACATGCCCAGCATATACGTGCGCTTTGGCGCGCAGCCTTCGCCGATCGCGGCGGCAAAGGTGGGGGCGGTGCATTCGGCTTTCGTCTGTAATAATGTCAATGTAAAAGACCTCTGCATTGGTAAATATCAGGGCTATCTGCACACCGCGTCCGATGGGAAGAAATACCTGCTCTCGCTCAGGGGCATGGACCCCAGCGTAAGTCAAACGCTTTCTACCTTCTCCGCGGCGGCCAGAAACGCCAACGCCGGAGATGCCGGAGCGCAGCACCACATTTGTACCAACGCCGAATACGCCTTTTTGGCCTTACTGTGTAAAGCACAGGGATATCAGCCGAGGGGCAACAACTACTACGGTAAAGATGTGGCAGAGCAAACGGAAACTGGCGATGTGGCCTACAGCTATCTTGAAAGCAGTAATAACACCCGTTATATCGGGCGCGTGCTGACCGGCTCAGGGCCGCTTCCGTGGAGCCATGACGGCAGCCCATACGGCGTATGGGACCTCAACGGCAACGTCTGGGAATTTACCGATGGCTTGCAGCTCAGTGATGGAAAAATCCTTATCATCAAGGATAACGATGCCGCGAGTTCTAACGCAAGCATAAATGCCGTTTATAAGTCGGTACTGCCCGATGGGACGTTGGGCGCGACAGACGCGGCAACTGCCCTTAAATTTGTCGCCGCCGCTGCGGACTATGGAATCTTATTAGGCGGAAGCGGAGCGCAATTTAAGACGGCGGGGCAGACATACGGAACCGCCTCTGCCGCAGCGCCCGCACTCCTCAAAGAGCTGTGTATCATCCCACACGACGCCGGTGATTATGGCTCCGATGGATTGTGGTACAATTTGTCGGGCGCTCGTTGCGCGCTTCGCGGTGGGAGATGGACTGACGGTAGCAATGCCGGGGTCTTCGCGCTCTACTTGCTTTACGCCCTAGCGTCTACGGGCGACACGGTCGGCGCTCGTCCCGCTTTTTTAAGGTCTTGAAACTCTGGTTTTCTGTCTTCTGAATTTCTGAAAAAATAGCAAATGAACAACGACAATGGGCTGATTATTTCTAAAAAGCACGCCGATATGATCAAGTATGCTACCATTGTGCTGGAGCATTTCCCGAAGAATCAACGGGTATTGGCGGATATGATGCGAGAATGTATGTATCGCGGCTGGCGGCTTATCGATCAGCAGCAGTATCAAAAAGATAGGCTTGATACGTTGCGGCAGTTGGATTTTGAGCTGCGAAGCCTGTTGAGTTTTGTTCGGCTTGCAAATGATATGGGGTTTATACGCGGCAAGCCTGGTGAGGAAAAGACGGCAAGCGGTAAGAGGTCGCAGTACAGCATCTTATCCGCGCTGCTGGTTGAAGAAGGACGCATTGTCGGCGGAATGATAAAAAAGGCTCAGCGGGTTTGATTCTTTTTTATATCAGCCGGTTTGTGTAAGGGCGTTTCTGGTATTGTCGGGCGCTCGTTGCGCGCTTCGCGGTGGTAGATGGAATAACAATAGCAATGCCGGGGTCTTCGCGCTCAACTTGAATAACGACCTAACGTATACGAACAACACGGTCGGCGCTCGTCCCGCTCTCTCTGTCGCCGAGTGGGCCGCATGGTTACGTACTGTGCGGCGAGGCGAAACAGAAAAAGGAGAAACGCTCTTTGCCGAAAGGCAGAAGATAGAAAGGGAAAGGCGGTCAGGCTCTTGGAAAAGAAGCCACGGCTGATTCCAATTTTCAGGCTTTGAGGAGATGTTGTAGCTGGAGCATAGCGTGCTTTTTGAGGAGATAGCAAGCTTTGACAATCTTTGCGCCGCTCACAAAAAGACGGGGGCAAACAAGCGGGATAAGCGTGCTTATATCATGTTTGACCGGAATCGCGAAATAAACGTGATGCGTATCCATGATGCGCTTACCGGACAGACGTACCGTCCGCTGCCTACGCGGGTGAAACAGATTACGGATCCCAAGCCGCGGGTAATTAATGTGCCTGCGTATGCAGATCGTGTTTTACAGCAGGGGGTCCACCGCGTAGTTTCGCCGCTTTTTGAGAGACGGATGATTGCTCATAGTTATGCGTGCCGAAAGGGCTATGGTACTCATGCGGCAGCGGACAAAGCACAGGAATATATAAGGGCTCTTGCCTTAAAAGGGCCTGTGTATTTCCTGAAATGCGATATCCGCCATTTTTACGCGAGCATCAATCACGATATTTTGAAGCGCCAGCTTAGGAAGGTGATCAAGGAGCCAGATGTACGGTGGCTATTGGAGACAATAATTGACGGTACTGGCAACTCCGGCGTGGGGCTGCCTCTTGGAGCTGTTACCAGCCAGTTGTTCGCGAATGTGTATCTTGATGTGCTGGATCATTTTATCAAGGACTATCTTGGGATGAAGTGTTATGTCCGGTACATGGATGATTTTATTATTTTTGATACATCGAAGAAAAGGCTGCGCGTTTTGTTAAAGGTGATACGCGAGTACCTCACGCGGAGGCTGGCGCTGAGCCTGAACCAAAAAACGCGGATTGTAAGCGGAAAGGAGGGCTGTGATTTTTGTGGGTATCGATTGTTCACAAATCGGCGGCTGCCGCGTAAACGCAATATTAAACGGATTCGGCGGCGGTTGAAACGTATGGTGAGGCTATACAAGACTGGCAAGGTTACGGAGGAGGCTATCCGGCAGGTGTGGGGCAGCTTCCATGGCTACACGCTGCACTGCGACGCGTATCAGTCCAAGCGCGCCATTTGGCGAGAAACCAACGAGGCGCTGCGACGGCGCGAGTAGACCAAAACCGAATATAATAATATCTCTAAAGGGTCCTTCGGGGCTCTTTTTTGTTATTTAAAAACCAATCGTCATAAGGGGCTCAACTTCGGTTTGCCCAAAGGAGGTAAGAGAGAATATGGACGATAAAACATTTTACGCGCTGGCGCAGCAGCGCCCGAAGCTGAACGCTTTCGCGGCGCTCTGCCAGTGCCACCACGAGACGCGGCAGAACGGCCAGCCGTGGAGCTCGGAGCTTTGCGTCGCGGCGAATAACTGCGCCGGCATAAAGCGAGGCTTAGGCTGGACGGGCGCAATATACAACAAAGTATCTTGGGAGCAGCGCGCAGACGGCACGACGTTCAACGCAGTGAGCGTATTTCGCAAATATGATTTGATAGAGGCTTTCCTTGCCGACTATGAGGAAAAGCTCGCCGCGATGTATCCGCTTTGCGTCGCGCGGCAAGACAACTTTTGGGGATATTTCGACGGCTTGATCACGGGCACGTATAAGTGGGCCACCGACAAGGAGTATATGCGCCGCCTCGCTGAAACCGCAGTGAGGCTTGCGCCGGAGATCTTCGGCGCGGAGGAGGCGGATCTGAAGCTCAAAACGGCGCTGCTCTATGCACTCGAAAAAGGTTATCTTTCCGACGATAACGCTGCGGTCGCGCTTGACGTGCTGGGCCTCAAAACTGCAAAAAATGGTATAAAAAGCAGACTGTTAGCGTCGGATTTTGTGACCAATACCGCCGTATCCGCGAACGATGCAGGAGAAGCGAAGATAATCTGCATCGATGCGGGGCATGGCGGTAAGGATCCCGGAGCCTGCGCCGGCGGAGTACGGGAGAAGGATATCACGCTTATCATGGCGAAGCTGATCGGCGGCAAGCTGGCAGGGCGCACTGTTGTATATACCCGCACAGATGATAGCTACGTTGAGCTGTCGGAGCGCGCTGCCATCGCCAACCGGAGCAAGGCGGATCTTTTTGTATCTATTCACTGCAACAGCGCCACGAGCGAAAAGGCAAACGGTGCAGAAGTATACACGCACACGAGCCAGAGCGATAGATCGGTTGCCGCGGCGAGCGCCATCTACAAAAAGCTGCTCGCTGCCTCCGGTATGACGGGGCGGGGAATCAAGGCGGCCAATTATGCCGTACTCCGGGAAACGAAAATGCCCGCCGTGCTCGTGGAGCTGGGATTTATCAGCAACGCCGCCGACCGCTCGAAGCTCACAAATCCCGTATGGCAGGAGAAGGCGGCGGAGGCGATCGCGGCAGGGATAAAAGATTATATCGAAAAGGGCTGATACCGATGCAGGAGATAGGAAACGAAATAAAAAGCGTGCTGCGCGACATCTTCTATACGATTCTGCTTTGCGGCGGGGCGGCGCTCATCGCCAGCATGGCTAAATACTTCGCGCTCCACTGGCGCGTGGAGCCTTTCATGGCCTCAAAGCTGCTTATTGGCATATTGCTGGCCACTGTGCAGGGCTCCATCCTCGGCCTGCTGGTGCGAGGCTTGGGCTATCCTTACGCCTTTTGCATGGGCGTTGTAGGTGGCGCAATATTCATCGGCTTGCAATGGCTACAGGATACCTTCAAGCGGCTGGTCTATCAGCGCCTCAAAATCGATGTAAAGGAGGAAGACAAATGAACCTGCTTGAGCTCATCCCAGGTATCTCCGGGATAATCGACAAAATCATCCCTGACCCGAATAAACAGCAGGAGCTCAAGCTAGAGCTGGCGAAGCTCGACGCGCAGGAAAACATCGCGCGCATGGGAATGCTTGGTAACATGCTGAGCAACAAAAGCTTCTTCGTATCCGGCGGCATACCGGCAATCATCTGGCTGGCCGTAATATACCTTGCGGCGAACTATATCCTCTTTCCGCTGCTCGCGGGGTTTGGTATGCAGATAGCGCCGATCCAGCTGCCGGGGGAATATTGGAGCCTGCTGCAAATCGTAGTCGTTGGGCTTTTTGGAAAGAAAGTCATCGATGGCAATGAATGGCGTTGGGGCGATAAGCTTATCTCTCCGGCAAAGAGCCAGGTCGAGGCGGCCGCCGCCAAAGGCGACGTGACGCCGATCGGCGCGCATACAAAGCCCCCAGAGACGACAACCGTAATACCCTCCTGCGATTACGATAATCCTGCCGATGTGGATCGCCGGATACAGGAGCTTATGAAAGAAAAGGGAATCCAGAAGTAAAGGCGGTGAGTCCACCGGACAGATACAAAATACTATATATGGTTCAACACGGGCGGGGCTTCGGCTCCGCCCTGTTTTTTATCTCTTTAATTATAAATACGTATTGACACGTATCGATAATGTGCTATAATTAATTCATCGAAAGGAGGCGGCTCAACGGTGAAAAAAGAATACCCAGCCAACAAGAGATACACACAGAGCGAGTTCGTAAAAATAGCTAGAGAATTTGGCTGGACGGTAACAGAGAGCCGGGGAAAGGGAAGCCATTATTGGGCCTCCAAAGAAGGACAAAGAGGATTCCCGATCCCTTACAAAATCTCCATCGGAGTTGATCTGGCAATAAAGAAGGCGCTGGGGCTTAAATAGCCCCGGTACCTTTGGGTAAAAAAATAAACAAAGGAGTTGATATCAATGAAAAAGCATCCTGACCGCTATATTTTCCCCGCCACCTTTTCTAAAGATGAGGAGGGAATGTGGGATGTAAGATTCCCAGATCTGGAGAATTGCTTCACCTCGGCGGATACGCTGGAGGAAGCTATAGACCAGGCTAAATATACTTTAGAGGATTGCCTGTACTTCATGGAGAAGGACAAGGCGGATATCCCCGCCCCCAGCGCCATGCCTCTAAAACAGAGTGATGATTCTGTCACGCAGCTTGTTGTCGCCTATATGCCACCTGTGCGCCGTGCCTGGAGCCAGAAGGCGGTAAAGAAGACTCTTACGATTCCTGCTTGGCTTGCTGAGCTTGCAGAGGATCAGAAGCTTAATTATTCCGCTTTACTCCAACAGGCGATAAAACAAGAATTACACGTTTAATAATAGGGCCGCCTTTGCGGCTCTATTATTCTTGTGCGCCCGGCATGGTCAACAACTGGGTGGGGAAAGTCCACTGCGCGCTCGGTAG
>JAUNJZ010000032.1 GCA_030533085.1 Synergistaceae bacterium | reverse complement strand
AGTGATACAAGTGGCTTGTGCCCTCTTTTTACGCTATCTCGCGTAAAAGTCGGGACCCTTTCCCCAATGTCATGCACCCATATGTAGCTGCCGTTCTTTTTGCGTATGCGGTAATCTACCGCGTAGCGTCTGCCGCCGGAAAGCTGGCGATCCACCTCTTTATGGACGTGCTCTCTGTCGTCGGGGTGTATGCAGTTGACGACAAGTCCGCCGATATCGCGGACAAACTCCTCCTCGCTGTCATAGCCGAGCCTGCGGAGCATTGCGGCGTCTATGAAGTAGAAGGGGTGGCCCTCGCCGTCAAGGTAGCCGCCCATCATGCCTCCGGCTACAGTGTCGGAGAGGAAGTTCTGGCGCAGCCGCAGCGTCTCTTCGTCGTTCTGCTCCTCCGCGTCGTAAAAGCGCCATGTGCCTTTGCCGTTTCGCTTGACGTGGTAGCAGGCGCGGTCGGCGGCCATGTATAGTTCGTCAAAGGTCGAGGCGTCCTTCGGAAATTCCGCCGCGCCGACGCTGACGCGCGCGCTGACGATGCCCAGAAGGGCGGCGGGGATTTCTGAGACAAGCTTCTTCGCGAGCTTTTCCGCCTCGCCGCGCTCCGCATTGCAGAGCAGCAGGGCAAATTCGTCGCCGCCGACGCGCCCCGACAATATTTTTTTATCCATCCGCGCCGATATCTCTCTGACGCATTTCCCAACGCGGGAGATAACGCGGTCGCCCGTTATATGTCCGTAGCTGTCGTTTACCCCCTTGAAATCGTCAAGGTCAAAGAGCAGCAGAAAGTGACTCCCTTCTCCCTGCCGGCTGATCGCGGAGGCGGCCTGTTCCATAAAGGCTCCGTGGTTGAGCAGGCTTGTCAGCGAATCGGATTCCGCCTCTTTTTTCCTCTCCATCTCTTCGCTGACGTCGGTGGATACTCCTATCGCCCTGTCGGGGAGGCCGTTTTCGTCAAGTGTCACGCTGTAGGAGATGCGCTCGTAGCAGTATCCGGAGCGGTCGGCCGTCCGCACGCGGAATGTTCCCCCAACATCTTTTTCTCCCGCGGATATCCTGTCGTACATTTCAAGGAAGGCCGGCACGTAATCCGGATGGACGTAGCCGCTTTCAATAAGGCTCTGCGGAACGTTTTCTATAACGAAACCAAAGCCGTGCCTTTCGATAGAGCGCCGCTGATGAATTATCCGCCTGTTTTTTATATCGTAATCCCAGAGGCTCACTGTGGTGTTGCGGTAGACAACGTCGATTCGCTCCCGCGCGCGGCGCAGCTCCTCCCGCAGCTCCTCTTCCGATAGATCGTTTATCTGCCGGAGGTAATTTTCTCCCGGATTTTCTTCCTCCGCTCTGTTCATAAAGACGCCCCCAGACTGTCAAGACTCTTTTTTACAGGCTGTTCAGCGCCGGCACGCCGCGGCTCCCGCCTGTACGGTCTTCTCCATCATATTGTACCGCTTTTCCCGTGCAAAAGCTTATCCCGTATATCGAATCGGCGGATATTTTCTGATTATATTTTATATTATATAATGCGCCCCAAGCGATTCCTTTCTTTTCAGCGCGGCGCTTGCCACAGCTTCGGCGCTTGCGGCGAGGCCGGTCATTTCGAGGGCCAGCAGTCGTTCGTGCGGGCTTTCGGCCTTTATCTTTTCTTTTTTGAGTTTTTCGATATATAAAAGGAAGTCTTTTATCTCGGCAGCGCGCCTGATAGGGCCTATCGCGCGCCATGCCTTTTCCTGAAGCTCGGCGCGGACTTCAGAGACGGGGCGGCCATCCGCGGAATTTCCGGGGATATCTTCGCGCGGCGCGAATTCCGTCGGCATTTCGCGCGGCTGTCCTGCCGCGGCGCGTCCGGCGCGGAGGCCGAATGTGACCGTGTGGGTCAGCGCGTTTCCCCCCATGCGGTTCGCGCCGTCTATGCCGCCTATCACTTCGCCGCAGGCGTACAGGCCGTCAACGGCCGTTTCGCCGCTCGTCCCGGCCTCCGCTCCGCCGCAGAAATAATGTTCAAGCGGCGCTATCCTGAGCGGACTTTTCAGCCCTTTGAAAAACGCGGGCGGAAGCGTCAGCGCGTAGAGAAAGCCCTCATCCTGCCACAGCTCCGGCCACGTCTCTTCGACATGCGCGAATACGCCCCCCTCGCCCTCCTTTTTCGCCAGCAGGATGGAGAGTTTGTCGCGCGCCGTCCGGTTGCATTCTCTGCCGTTTTTCACATTCCATTCCCTGTAGGCCTCCGGCAGAAATTCATTTCCATGCGCGTCTGTCACGCGGATGTAGTCTCCAAGCGAGGCGTCGGCCATCCACATGGGAAAGCCGGGCTGCGCCCAGCCGACGGGATAGAACTGCACAAATTCCATGTCGCGCAGCTTCAGCCCCGCCATGAGCGCGAGGGCGTAGCCGTCGCCGGTCATCCGTTCCGGGTTGTCCGTGTTGCTGTATATCCTCCCCGCGCCGCCTGTCGCGAGTATCACGGCGTCAGAGGCGAGAAAATAGTTTTTCCCCGCGCGCCAGTTCGTGAGCGAAAGGCCGGCGGCTCTGTTTTTTATCGTGAATATTTCCCGCGCGGCCGTCCACTCGATAATTTTTACGCCGCAGCCGCGCGCGATGCGCAGCAGCTCTTCCACCATGCCGCCGCCGCCCATCAGTTCGTTTCGCGCGGAGGCGCGGACGCTGGCTCCTCCCTTTTTGAAGGCTACAGTCACCCCCCACGAGGCTATCTCCTCCAGCGAGGCGCAGCTTTCCTCCGTGAGCGTCCTCAGCAGCTTCCGGTCGTTGAGGCCGTAGCCTGTCCGCAGCAGCTTTTCAAATTGCTCCTCCGGCGTGACGCCGCCGCAGGCAAGAGAAAAAAGCCCCGCCGAGTAGGCCGTGCAGGAGGCGGCTCCCGCCGCCGTCTTTGATACGAGCGCGACCTCCGCACCCGCCTTTCTCGCCGCGATGGCCGCCGTAAGTCCGGCCGCTCCGGCTCCCACTACCGTTACTCTGGCCATTTTTATTCCGCCTTTCCTTTAATCCTTCTTAGCCTTCGTTGAGCATCTTTTCATAAAGAGCCTCTGTCCGCGACTGTATCCGTTCCATCGAAACGCCGAGCTGCTGCGCGTACCAGACAGCCCCGCCTGCGCCGACCCCCTCTTTTATGAAGCCCTTTTCGTAGCCGGCAAGCCCCGGAAAGCGCGAGGCGGAGAAGTCCAGCGGCGCGGCGTACCAGTTCACGCCGATTTTTTCCGCGTATTCCTCAAGGCAGCTCGTCGGGTCGATATGCACGTACTTTGTAGTGGCGACAAGCAGGGAGCGCTTCACACCCATGTCGCGCAGCAGGGCGGCTACGGCCATCATCTGCGTGCCTCCGGCCAGCGTGATCTCCACATCCTCCGGCAGCGCGGCGGCGTAGGCGGCGACGGCTACCTGCATCGGGTCTCCTATCTCCGCCGCCGTCTCAAGGCCGCGCCCCTTCATGCCGCCGACGGATATTCCCAGCCGCTTTGAGCTGTCGGCCCAGATACTTTCTTTCAGCGAGAGGGGATTTTCCGGCCCCGCCGACGATACCGTTCCGGCGTAGCCCAGCGCGCGCAGCACAAGCAGCGCCGTCGTCGTGCCGCCGGGGACGGATTCGGCAAGCACGACCCGCTTCACGTTTTTGTCCAGCTTTTCCGCGAGCGCGGCCGCGGCGGCGGCTATCTTTTTATATTCAGGCACGGCTCTTTCAAAGCGCGTGTCGCCGCCTATCGATTCGCTTATCGTTTCGTGCGGCGACTGCGGGGCGACGGAGCTTCCGACGCGCACCACAGCGGCGGGGAATCCGGCTTCGAGCAGCGCGGCCCTCGTGACTATAGCGGGAGACGGATGCCCGAACGGGTCGAAGGGCAGCCCGCTGGAGACCTTCGGACGGTCGTAAAAGAGCATGTCCGCGTCGGCCGGCGCTGTGTAGGGCAGCAGCTCCACATTCGCTCCGGCGGCAGAAAGCCCCGGTATTCTGGAAAGAGCGGTTTCGCTGATGAATAATAGAAACATTACTTATTTTACCCCCTGTACGTAGCTTAATTTAAGCGTTAAAATGCAGCTTAGACAATCTCACAGGTAGTGAGAATTGTATTGGTTCGTGTCGCCGCGCGCCCGCTAACGATTATATTACCTTCGGCCTTTTTTGTGGGATGCGCGCGATTATCAGGGGAGGGATTTTTCGTGGCTTCAAAGCTTGCGCCAACTAGAGGGAACCTTGTAAGGCTGACGAGGGATATGGTGATGGCTCAGTCAGGCCACGATCTTCTCGACCAGAAGCGTCAGGTGCTTATGATGGAGCTGGTTCGCTACATCGATTCCGCGAAGAAGCTTCAGGAGGATGTGGGCAGGGTCTTCCGCGAGGCTTATGACGCGCTGCAAAGGGCCAACGTCTCTCTCGGTATAGACACTGTCGAGGATATTTCTGAATCCGTGCCGGTCACTTCCGATATAACCGTGCGTCTGCGCTCCGTTATGGGGGTCGAGATACCGGATGTGGATCCGCTGAATGTCGATACTGTTCCAAGCTACTCCTTCCACGGCTCGTCAGGGGCGATGGACGCCGCCTACGCGAAGTTCCGCCGCGTGATGGCGCTGGTCGCGCAGCTTGCAGAGATAGAGACGAGCGTTTACCGTCTCGCAGTGCAGATACGAAAAACGCACCGCCGCGTGAACGCCCTTGAGAAGGTCGTCATTCCGCAGGATATGGCGGAGATACGTTTCATCAGCGACGTGCTTGAAGAGGGCGAGCGCGAGGATTTCACAAGAATGAAACTGGCTCAGAAAAAGATAAAAGAATAACAGCTTTATAAGTCAGGGAGGGGAATTTATAATGAGTACGCTACAGGAGGTTCTTGCCGTTCTTCTCGGCGCGGAGTCGGAGGCCAAAAGAATAGTGGACGATTCAAAAAGCGATGCGGAGTCTTTGCTGCGCTCGGCGCAGGAAAAATTCGCTGCGGAGCGCGCCAGTCAGATGGAGTCCGCCCGCGAGCAGGCGAAGGGAATAATGGAGACGGCGCTTAACTCCGCGAAGACCGAGGCGGCCCAGATAGCCGGACTTGGCAAGGAGGAGCGCGCCAGAATGCAGAAGCGCTTCGAGGAAAATGTCGAGCCGGTGATTGATTCCATGGTATCTGAGACGGCAGAAGGCTTCATCTTGAAGAGGAGAGGCTGAGTTTAGTGTCCTCCTCAACCGGATCCGCCACCGCCCTCGGGGTCAAGGCCCACGTCCTTTACAGCCGGCTTTTGAAGTCCGACGAATACTGGACGCTGCTCAACTCCAACTCGACTGCTGAGATAGCCTCTTTTCTGATGCAGACGGAGGGATACAGGAATCAGCTCGATATGCTGATGAAGGAGAAGGTTCACCGCATAGATCTGGAAAACGCGGTCAGATCTTCCGTGCTCGCTGAGGCGGAATCTTTCCTTTTTTATCTCCAGGGGGTGTGGCGCAGGCTCTTCATCGACTGGCTCAGCTGGTACGAGTCGGAACACCTCAAGAGCATTTTCCGCTGGATACATTCAAGGCACATCGACCGCGATACGCTGCGCAAGCGTCTTTTCCGCGTCCCCGGCTCTCAGCTGCCTTATGAAACTCTTCTTAACTGCCGCGACTATAAGGAGCTGCTCGAGGCTCTGCGCGACACTAAATATTACGCAGTGCTGCGGGAGCCGGTGCGGAGGCTGCTGAACGGCGAAAGCTCGCTCTTCTCGCTGGAGATGGCTATCGACAATCTGTCAGAGACCTCCCTTTACAATGATATAAAGATGCTGCCCGCCGACGAACGCAGGCTGCTGGAGCCTCTGTTCGGTTCGCGCGTGGATTTGCTGAATCTCTACCATTTCCACCGCTGCATGTGGTACTACAAAATGACGATAGAGGAGACTATCAGCCGTATGCTTCCGGTCAAGTACCGCGTCAAGGCGCATCATCTGCGCGAGATGGCGAAGGGGAACGGCTGGGAGGAGCGCATATCGATAATGGGAGAGCATTTCCCCGCTTACGGGAAGATATTCCGCACCGCGCTCGAACAGGAGGACAGGGAGCTGGCGCTTGAAATGTCGATAAAAAGATATCACCACCTCAAAGCCTTCGCCATTCTGAAAAACGGCATACCCGGCTTCCACACGGCGATGGCCTATTTTATTTTAAAGGACCACGAGGTCACAGACATTATAAGAATGATAGAGGACGTGCGTTACGACTATGACCGCCGCAGCGCCGCCCAATACCTTATCCGTCCGATACTCAACGGGGGTGAACCCACATGGCAGTAATGAAGATGGTCGCATTGACCATGATCGGGCCGCAGTCCGAGATGGAGCCGGTCGCGCGTCAGATGGTGCTGACGGGCGGCTTTCAGCCTCTGCCTCTCGACATACTTGTCAACGACAGGTCGCTGCGCTCGAAGCTGACGACAGAGACAGAGAACCCTTACGACGAGCTTCTTTCAAAGATTTCGGTTATCTGGAAGGTCGCGGGGGAGCAGGTACCGGAGCCCCAGCCGGTAACTCTGACAAAAGATTTTACCCTTTCCCGCGCGCGTATGCTGGTGGATCAAAGCTCAAAGCGCTTACAGGTCTGGGAGCAGCGCCGCCGCGTCCTGATCGAAGAGGAGGAGCTGCTGAGCGCGACGAAGCTTTTCGTCAAGGCTCTTGCCGGAACGGAATTCGGCCCGCGCGAGCTTGCGGAGGGAAGATTCGCAAAGACGTTTTTCGGCTACCTCACAAATGAGAATTTCCAGCGCCTCGCGGAGAGCGGAGAGGAATCGGCTATCGCGATAAACGAGCTGACCTCGAACAACGGCAATACCTGGCTTCTGGCCGTTACCGTGCCGGGCTACGAGGAATCCACCAAAAAGCTGCTGGAGGCGGTATATTTCAAGGAATTTTCCCTTAAAGAGATAGCCGGACAGCTTGACGGGGATAATCCGCTCGAACTGGTTGACAAGCGCATTATCAACCACCAGACGGCGATTCGCGGCCTTGCGAAGGCGGCGAAGGAGATGCTGAAGGAGCACCGCAAGGAGTACGAGCTTCTCTTCTCGCAGCTCTACACGATGCAGAGGGTCTACGACGTCTGCAAGGGGCGCGGCGAGGTGAGCGGCATGTTCGTCCTCTCCGGCTGGATACCGGCGGACACCTACGCCGCTATCAGCAAAACGCTGGCGGAAGAGGCGCCGATGACAACGCTTATGGTGGAGGAGACAAAGGACATAAGCTACAGCGGGATAAACATCCCCACAAAGCTGAAAAACAACCCGCTCTTCCGCTCATTCCAGGATATTGTCGCGATGTACAGCCTTCCCTCTTACGGAGAGATAGACCCGTCGCCGATCGTGGCTATATCCTTTATTCTCTTCTTCGGATTCATGTTCGGAGACATAGGGCACGGCCTGCTTATCTTCCTGGGGGCGATATTGCTCGTCAAACGCGGGATCATGAGGCGTTCGCTGGGGCAGGTCATGAAGATGGCTTCGCTCTCTTCGATGTTCTTCGGACTGATGTACGGAAGCATATTCGGCATAGAGGGGATAATACCGGAGTTCTGGCTGAATCCTATGCATGACGTGAACAAGCTGCTGGGCGTATCCATCGGTCTCGGCGTTTTTATGATAAGCCTCGGACTGATACTGAATATGATAAAGCAGTACCGCGCCCGCGACTTTGGGCGGCTGCTCTTTGACGGACAGGGGCTTGCCGGTCTTGCGCTCTATTGGACGCTGTGCGCTCTTGGAATGATATATTTCTCCGGCGCGCCGGTATCGGAGAGGATGGCCGATTTCATGTGGGCCGGAATCGGAACGCTGCTGCTGGTGATGATATTCCGCGACGTGCTCGCGCGCTATCTGCTGCATCAGAAGGGGGACGGGGAGTCGCCTGTGCTCAATCTCTTTGAGATACTGCACAATCTGCTCTCCTTCGTCTCAAACACGGCCTCTTTCGTGCGCCTCGCGGCCTTCGCGCTGAACCACGTCGGCCTTTCGCTGGCGGTGATCATGCTCTCGGAGATGGTTCACGCCCTTCCCGGAGGCATTGTGATGAAGGGCATAATCCTCGTGATAGGAAATATAATAATAGTCTGCCTCGAAGGGCTTATCGTATTCATACAGACGCTCCGTCTCGAATACTACGAGTTCTTCGGTAAATTCTACAAGGGAGGAGGCAGCGCCTTTAAGCCGGTCGGCTGGAAAAAGGACGGCGCGAAGTATTCCGGCGCCGGCAGCGGAGAGCTTTAGCCTCTCCGGCGCGGCGACAGAGGGCGCGGATTCACTGACGGCATTACAGTTACTGGAAGAACAGAGAATATAAAATTATTAAAGAAAATAAAAAGGAGAGATCATTTATGTTTGGATTGATGTTAAGCTGCGGTACAGTTTTATCTTTGATGACAGCCGGTTATATCCTGCGGCGCAGGGGCTTTGCGGGCAGCAGGAAGCTATACGCCGCCATTCTCGGCATTTCGTCGCTGCTGGTGTTTACAGGCGCGCTGCTGGCCCTCTTTTCCGGCACTTCGATGGCCGCTGAAGCCGCCGCCGCTGCTGCTGCGAAGGAGATAACGGTCGGAGCGGGGCTTGGCTTTGTAGCCGCCGCCTGCGCCACCGGCATCGCCTGCCTTGGCGCGGGACTTGCCGTCGCTAATGTCGGCGCAGCCGCTTTGGGGCTCGTCGGCGAAAAGCCGGAAATGCTCGGAACGACGCTTATCTATCTCGGCCTCGCCGAAGGTATAGCCATTTACGGCGTTATCATCTCGCTGCTAATCATCCAGCGGCTGTAGGCCGGGGCCGATGAAAGCCTTCCTTGTAAGCGACAATCACGACTCACTTGTCGGGATGCGTCTTGCGGGAATAGAGGGCGTGCTCGTTCACACTCCCGAAGAGACTTACGACGCCATCGTCGAAGCGCTGAAGATAGAGGGGCTTGCGATACTGGCCGTCACGGAAAGGGCGGCGGAGATGGCGGAGGAGATACTTCAGCAGCTGCGCGAGCGTGGAGATCTGCCGCTGGTAGTTGAAATACCTGACAGATTCGGTACGAAGAGAGGGCCAGATTTTCTGACCCGCTATGTACAGGAAGCCATTGGGGTGAAAATGTGATGAAAGAAGTATCCAACGAAAAGATAAGCAATCTCAGAGATATAATACTCGACCGCGCCGACAGCGAGAAAAAGGAAAACATGACGAAGGGGCGGCGCGAGGCGGACGACTGGCTCACGCGCGAAACGGAAAAATTGCAGCGCGAGACGAATCTTATATTGCAGGACGCGCGCAAGCGCGCCGACGATATACGCAGAAGGCAGATATTGGCCGCCGAACGCGAAAAATCGACGGAGACGCTGCGCCTGCAGAACAGAATCCTTTCGGACGCGATGGGGCGTCTTCAGGACAAGCTGGTTCATCTGAGGGAGCGCTCGGACTACGTCGACATCCTTACCGGAATGTGCCTCGACGCGGTAAACTCCCTCGGCACGAAGGCTCCGCTCCGTATGCGTCTTTCGGCAGTCGATACGGGGCTTGCGGAAAAGATCATCGAAGCGGTGAGGGAGGTAAAGGGCGACCTCTCGCTCACCTTCGACCCGGAGCCGGCTCCGGTGCTCGGCGGCTGCTGGGTATCGACGGAGGACGGGCAGAGACAGGTAAATATGGACTGGCAGAGCCTTACACAGGAGATGGCTGATGCTCTGGCCGAACGCCTCCTGCCGCTGCTGTAGAGGCGGCGATGAAATTACAGACTGCCGCGGGCCGAAAGCCTTTAGGAGGGATTAGCCTTTGGAACTGAAAAATAACATTCAAATACCCACACCCCGCGTCGGGACGGTTGATTTTGTCAACGGCCCCGTTATAAAGGCCAGCGGAATGCGCGAGTTCGGTATGCGCGAAGTCGTCAAGGTCGGCCCCCGCCGCCTGATGGGTGAAATAATAAAGATGGACGGGGAAGACGCGACTATTCAGGTTTACGAGGATACGGACGGCCTGCGCATCAACGAAGATGTCATCGGAACGGGCGAGCCGCTGTCGATAGAGCTTGGGCCGGGGCTGATAGGCAGCTTCTTCGACGGCATAGGCCGTCCGCTTGACTCGCTGCTCAAAGCCGAGGGGATGTACATCTCTCCCGGCACCGCCGTCAACATGATAGACCGTGAGCGGCTGTGGGACGTCACCCCCGTCGCCAAGGTCGGCGATCTCGTCTCCGGCGGTATGGTGCTGGCGACGATCCAGGAGACGCCGCTGCTCGTTCACAGAATAATGACCCCTCCCGATTTCGAGGGAGAGATAACATGGATAATACCCTCCGGCAAGCATCACGCCGGAAGCGACGTCGCCAGAGTGAAGGACGCCTTCGGCCGCGAGGTGTCGGTGCCTATGATTCAGCGCTGGCCGGTGCGCACGCCGCGCCCATATCGCGAAAGGCTGCTGCCGAACGAACCATTTGTAACGGGGCAGCGCGTCATAGACGGCCTCTTCCCGCTGGCAAAGGGGGGGACGGCCTGCATACCCGGCGGCTTCGGCACGGGGAAGACGGTCACGCAGCACCAGCTCGCGAAGTGGGGCGACGCGCAGGTCGTCATCTATATCGGCTGCGGCGAACGCGGCAACGAGATGACGGACGTTCTCGAACAGTTCCCGGTGCTTGAGGATCCGCGCTCTGGCCGTCCGCTGATGGAGCGCACGATACTGATAGCGAACACCTCAAATATGCCTGTCGCGGCGCGCGAAGCCTCCATATACACCGGAATAACGATAGCGGAATACTTCCGCGACATGGGCTACGACGTGGCTATAATGGCGGACTCTACGTCGCGCTGGGCGGAGGCTCTGCGCGAGCTTTCCGGCCGTCTTGAGGAGATCCCGGCGGAAGAGGGCTTCCCCGCCTATCTGCCGAGCCGTCTCGCCGAATTTTATGAGCGCGCCGGGCGCGTCGTCACAATAAGCGGGGAGAATGGCAGCGTCAGCGTCATAGGAGCGGTCTCGCCCCCCGGCGGAGACTTCACGGAGCCTGTAACGCGCCACACAAAGCGTTTTATCCGCTGCTTCTGGGGGCTGGACAAGAATCTCGCGAACGCGCGCCACTATCCCGCCATATCGTGGACGGACTCATACAGCGAATACGCGGCGGAGGTCGACGGCTGGTTCTGCTCCAATGTCGACGCGCGCTGGGGAGAGCTGCGCGACGAGGTGAGGAACATTCTCGCCGAGGACAACAAGATACAGCAGGTCATAAAGCTCGTAGGTGAGGACGTTCTTCCCGACGACCAGAGGCTCATAGCCTTCACGGCCTTCCTGATAAAGAACGGCTACTTACAGCAGAACTCCTTCGGCTCCGACTCTTACTCACCGCCGATAAAGGGCTTTGAGATATTGTCCGTCATTCTTGAATTCCACCACAGGGCGATGGAGCTTGTACACAAGGACATTCCCATTTCTCTGATTAAGGACGACGAATCTGTTGACGCGATAACCCATCTCAGAGAATTTCCGGCGGAAGACAAAAAGAGCTTCGACGGGGTACGCTCCCGCATCGGGGCGCACCTTGAGCGCGTCGCCGCCGAACGCACAAGAAAGCTGAGAGGTGATTAAGCGATGGCACAGCCTGAATATATTGGCGTAAAGGATATCGAAGGGCCGTTCATACTCGTTGAGAATGTGAGCGGCGTCGGCTACGGAGAGCTGGTGGATATCCGCGACAGCAAAGGCGTGCGCCGCCACGGGCAGGTCAAATCGCTGAGCGAAAAGGCCACGCTCGTGCAGGTCTTCACCGGCACGGAGGATCTTGTCCCGAACAACACGAAGGTTCGCTTCCTCGGCAAGCCGCTCGAAGTGCATCTTTCAAAATATATGCTGGGGCGCACCTTCAACGGTCTCGGAGAGCCGCGCGACGGCTGCGGCGAGATATACGGCGGAAAGCGCGTCAACATAAACGGCCTGCCGCTCAATCCGATGGCCCGCCAGTATCCGCGCGACTTCATACACTCCGGCATATCCGCGATAGACACGCTGATGACGCTGATACGCGGCCAGAAGCTGCCGATCTTCTCCGGAAACGGCCTGCCGCACAACCAGCTCGCCGTTCAGATAGCGACGCAGTCAAAGGTCATGGGGTCGGAAGAATTTGCCGTCGTATTCGCCGGCATAGGGGTAAAGCACGACGACGCCGCCTATTTCACGCAGGAGCTGTCGTCGCGCGGTCACTCAAACAATATAGTCACATTCCTGAATCTCGCCGACGACCCTGTCATCGAACGTATCGCGACGCCGCGAATGGCGCTCTCTACAGCGGAATATCTAGCATACGAGCTTGGTATGCACGTCCTCGTCATAATGACGGACATGACCAGCTACTGCGAAGCGCTGCGCGAGCTGGGAGTCGCCGCCGGAGAAGTTCCGAGCCGCAAGGGCTATCCGGCCTACCTCTACAGCGACCTCGCCTCGCTCTACGAGCGCGCGGGAGTCGTGCGCGGACTTGAAGGCAGCGTCACGCAGATACCGATACTGACGATGCCCAACGACGACATCACGCACCCGATACCGGACCTCACCGGTTTCATCACGGAGGGGCAGATAGTGCTGTCGCGCGAGCTCGACGCGAAAAATATCTATCCGCCGATAGACATACTGACAAGCCTCTCGCGCCTGATGAAGGACGGCATAGGCAAAGGCTTCACACGCGAAGACCATCCGGGAGTCGCGAGCCAGCTCTTTGCCTCCTACAGCCGCGTTCAGGAGGTTCGTTCGCTCGCCGGCGTCGTAGGCGAGGACGAGCTTTCAAAGACGGACAAGGCATTCCTTTCCTTCGGCCGCATATTTGAAGAACGCTTTCTCAAACAGGGCAGAGAAGACGACCGCGAAATAGGCTTCTCTCTCGATATGGCCTGGGATATACTGGGCGAGCTTCCTCAATCTGAGCTTACGCGCGTCAGCATGACCGACATCAGGGCGCATATCAAGAAAAAGGAAAAATAAGAAAAGGGCCGCTATCAACGTTGATTATCTGAGCCGGCGCGCGCCGGCTCTATTTTTTTCTAAAAAGTTCTGTTCTGATTTTAAGCAAAATTATCCGCCTCATCAGTTTTATGATATAATTCTGAAATTATATTCATAACAGAGGCAACGGAGGGATTTCAATGATAAATAATATAGCGCTGACAGGCTGCGGCAACGTTGGAACGGCGTTACTGGAGCTGCTTCATGAGAAGAAAGATGAATTGAAAGAGAAATACGGCTACGAATATAAGGTGGTGCTGATCACCGACCTGATGAAGGGGGCTATAATGAACCCGGAGGGGCTCGATTTGGAAGAGGTGCTCGCCGCGATAAAACGCGACCGCTCCTTCAACTCTTTCGCGCAGGCCGGAGGCAGCTTCGGCGAGCTGCTGGACGCCTCCGGTGCGACCGTCCTCGCGGAATGTACGCCGACAAATCTCAAGACGGGCGAACCGGGCTATTCGCATATCAAAAAAGCCCTCTCGCGCGGGATAAACGTTACGACCAGCAACAAGGGGCCGCTGGCCGTGGCCTTCGACGAGCTGACAAAGCTTGCCGGAGAATGCGGCGCAAGCTTCTCCTACGAAGGCGTAGTCATGAGCGGAACGCCGCTGATAGATATGATAAAAAACGGCCTGGCCGGCTGCTCAGTGCTTAAAGTCGAGGGGATACTCAACGGCACGACTAACTACATACTGACAAAAATGGGAACTGGAATGACATACGCGGACGCTCTGGCGGAGGCGACGTCACTGGGCTATGCCGAAGCCGACCCATCAGGCGACGTCGAGGGCTGGGACGCGGCGGTAAAGGTCTCCATCCTCACGAAGATAATTTTCGGGCTGGACGTTCCGGTCAGCGACGTAACGCGCATAGGCATAACGCTTGTAACGCCGCAGCACATGGAAGAGGCGAAGCGGCGCGGCTGCGTGATAAAGCTGATAGCCGGAATACGCTTTGACGCCCTCGGCATACATCTCTACGTAATGCCGAAGGAGATACCGGTCGACCACCCGCTGGCGGCGATCAGCGGCGCGACAAACGCGGTCACCATCGAGACTGACAATCTGGGCGAAGTAACGCTGACTGGAGCCGGAGCGGGACGGCGCGAAACGGGACAGGCGCTCCTCTCCGACATGATAAGGATGAGCAGATAAAAAATACAGAAAGGCGGCTTTTCGCCGCCCTTTTCGCTGATATCCGGCTTTAAGAGAGGCCTATAAAACACGCGCCGCCCGCGAAGCGGGCGGCGCGTGTAATCAGCCGTTGCTCAACTATATTTTCAGCTTCCCCTCGCGGCGCTGTTTGTCAAAATCCTTCACCAGCCGGCGCATCTCCTTTGTCAGGAGCAGCAGCGCGATAAGGTTGGGAATCGCCATCATTCCGTTCAGCGTGTCGGAGAGATCCCAGAGGTTGGCCAGCGACGTGCCGCCGCCCCACGCGCCAAGCACGATGAGTATCATCCAGAATATTTTGAAGGGCTTGACTAAGGCCGTTCCCTTTGTGATATAGACAAGCGCCGTCTCAGCGTACCAGTACCAGCCGAGAATAGTCGAGAGGGCGAACAGCGCCAGCGCTATCGAGAGTATCATTACTCCGGTATGGCCGAGGACGGAGCTGAAAGCAGAGAGCGAAAGCTGCGCGCCGGTAAGCTCCGGCTTCGACGTAAGAACGCCTGTCGCCATTATCGTCAGCGCGGTCAGGTTGCATATCACTATCGTATCCATGAAAACCTCAAAGAGGCCGTAAAGCCCCTGCCTTACGGGGTGATCCGTGCGGGCGGTGCAGTGTACCATCGGCGCGGAGCCGAGACCGGCTTCGTTGGAGAATACGCCTCTCGCTATGCCGCGCGTTATCGCGACCTTCACGGCCCAGCCTGCAAGAGCGCCGGGCAGCGCCATCGGGTCGAAGAAGGCGCCGTAAAATGCGCTGTATATCGCGTCGGGAACGGCGTCAAGATGCGTAAAGATGATGCCGATCGCGCCCAGAATATAGAATATCGCCATAAAGGGAACGAGGTAGACAGTTACCGTGGCGATTCTCGTAAGGCCGCCCCAGATGACGAGACCGACGACGACAGCGATAACTATGCCGGTCGCGAGATGCGGGACGCCGAAGCCCATCTGTATCCCCTCCGCGGTCGAGTTCGACTGCACCATGTTGCCGATGCCGAAGGAGGCGAGAATGGTCAGCACGGCGAAAATCATCGCCAGCCACTTCATTCCGAGAGCCTTTTCAAGAATATACATCGTGCCGCCGCGGTAGCTGCCCTCGCCGTCGCTCTCACGGTAGCGGACGGCAAGCGTCACTTCGCTGAACTTTGTCGTCATGCCGAAGATCGCGGATATCATCATCCAGATAAGCGCGCCGGGGCCGCCGAGATGCAGAGCCGTCGCGACGCCCGCGATGTTGCCGGTTCCGACCGTCGCAGCAAGGGCGGTCGCCATCGCCGCGAATGAAGAGATATTTCCGCTGTTCTTGCTCTTTACCCTGATGTTGCCGAGAACCTCCTTAAACATGAGGACAAAATAGCGCACCTGCGGAAAGCCGAGCGCAATGGTAAGCCAGACGCCGGTACCGACCAGCAGCGTCAGCATCCACGGCCCCCATACGATAGAGTTCAGCGCTGAATTCAATTTCCAAAACCAGTCCATAAAAATGCCTCTCTTCCGTGCTGAATTTAGTTTAACGGGTAAAAATAATAACATCTTAAAAGGCGCATGTAAATAGTCTTTTTTTAATAAAAATTTATTAAAATATTAAGTATATTGCCTTTTGTATATTTTTGTCTTATTAAAGAAGAGCGGCCCTCATTATAATAATAAGGGCCGCTCCGTTGTTTCCTTTAATTTCCTGTTATTTCTTGTTCTTGTTATTTTACATCCGCTTTCAGTCTGCCCTGATCGTCAAAGTTGTCAAGCGCCTTGCTGACGACCTTGCTGAGTCCGATGAGGGCGAGCAGGTTCGGGAACACCATTATGCCGTTAAAGAAGTCGGCAAGCTCCCATACCAGATTCAGCTTCAGCGTCGCGCCGAGGACTATGAAGAGCATGACGACGACCCTGTAGGGCAGCAGCCCGCTCTTCCCGAAAAGGAAGCGGATGTTCTGCTCGCCGAAGAAGTACCAGCCTATGATGGTCGAGAAGGCGAAGAAGAGCATACAGACTGCGACGAAGGGCAGCCCGAAGCCGCCGAGACCGATCTCAAAGGCCTTCTGCGTGAGCGCTATGCCGCTTGTCTTTCCATCAATAGCGCCGGTAACGAAGATAACGAAAGCCGTCATGTTAAGGACGAGGAAGGTATCGACAAATACGCCCATAATCGCGACAAATCCCTGTTCGGCGGGATATTTGACCTTCGCGACCGCGTGGGCGTGCGGGGTGGAGCCCATTCCCGCTTCATTTGAGAATAGCCCGCGCGCGACGCCGTAGCGTATGGCCTCTTTCATCGTCGCGCCGATAAGTCCGCCTGTGGCCGCCGCCGGGTCAAAAGCTCCCTCAAATACCATTCCGAATGCCGGGATTATATGTGCGGAGAAGCGGAAGAGGATAAAGAGACCGCCGATAAGGTAGCCGGCCGCCATTATCGGGACTATCTTTTCAGTCAGCGAGGCGATGCGCCCCATGCCGCCGAAGAATACGAATCCGCCGACCGCGGCGACGCAGACGCCGACCAGAAGCTTATTGACTCCGAAGGCGTTGTTAAAGGCGTCGGCTATCGAGTTCGACTGCACCATGTTGCCTATGAAGCCGAGGGCCATAATGATGGCGACCGAGAAAAATACGGCGAGGCCGCGGCTGTGAAGCCCCTCTGAGATGTAGTAGGCAGGGCCGCCGACTACGTGGCCGTCCGCCGCCTTCTGCTTATAGGTCTGCGCGAGCACCGCCTCCGCGAAGATGGTCGCCATTCCGAAGAAGGCCGCTATCCACATCCAGAAGATAGCGCCGGGTCCGCCTATCGCGATAGCTGTAGCCGCACCGGCAAGGTTGCCCGTCCCGACCTGAGCCGCGATAGCGGTGGCCAGCGCCTGGAAGGAGCTCATTCCGTCCTTTCCCGCCCTTTCTCCGAAAAGCGTCAGCTTTCCAAAGGTGTACTTGAAGGCAAGCCCGAATTTGCGAATCTGAACAAAATTGAGCCTGACGGTGAAATATAGCCCCGTGCCGCAGAGAAGCGGAATAAGACAATAAAGTCCCCATATGAAGCTATTAGCCTTTGATACAAGCTCTGTCAACTGATCCATTACAAAAATTCCTCCCAGTCTTTCAAATATAAGATATATTCCGCCCTAAAGATATTATTTTTTGGCGTTTTAGCTAAAACGGACAAGAAATAATACCCTTTAGCGCTGCCGAGATTATATTCCTCAAAATACGAATTGTAAATCGTTATCTGCCATTGAAGGACAATTTCATCGTTCTTTGTAATAGGGCACAAATATCCAAGCGGCGACGGCAATTTAACGCCTTTCTTTTGTCTCTGCATACAAAAGCGGCCCGCAGGTTTACGCTTGCGGGCCGCCTCGTATCTGAAAGCTGAAAAGAGTTATTTCTCAGGAAGTATCTCTATCCAGTAGCCATCCGGATCCTCGATGAAATACAGCCCCATATCCTTATTTTCATAGCAGATACAGCCCATTTCCTCGTGAAGGCGGCGCGCCCCCTCGAAGTCCTTCACCCTCATCGCGAGGTGGAATTCGTCGTCGCCGAGGTCATACGGCTCCTTGCGGTCAAAGAGATATGTCAGCTCAAGCTCAAAGGGAGTTTCGCCGTCGGTCAGATAGACGAGCGTAAAGCCGTCGCGCTCTTTTCTGCGCGACTCCTTCAACCCCAGCGCCTTTTCGTAAAATTCAAGGCTCCTGCCAAGGTCAAGGACGTTGAAATTAAAGTGGTAGAATGTGAATTTCATGCCGCAGCCCGCGCCTTACAGGAAAGCCCTGTTGAGGAGGAAGAGGAGCGTCAGCACATAGAGCAGCCAGTTGACCTCTTTGCCGCGCCCCGTCAGCACTTTCAGCGCCACGTAGGAGACTATGCCGAACTCGATGCCGGCCGCGATGCTGTAGGCGAAGGGCATCATGAAGAAGGCGAGCATGGCCGGGAAGAACTCCGTCCAATCGCTGTAATCCATATCCTTGAAGCCCATCATCATGTAGCCGCCGACCATGATCAGCGCGGGGGCTGTGGCGCAGGCCGGAACGATGGCGATGAGCGGGCTGAAGAACATCGCAAGCAGGAAGATGACGGCGACCGTCAGCGCGGTCAGTCCGGTGCGTCCCCCCTGCGCGACGCCGCTGGCGCTCTCGACGAAGGTGGTGACTGTAGAGGTTCCCAGCATCGCGCCGGCCGTGGTGCCGATGGCGTCGGCCATCAGCGCCTGTCTGGCCTTGGGCAGACTGCCGTTTTTATCCAGCATGTTCGCGCGGCTCGACACGCCGACGAGCGTGCCGACGGTATCAAAGAAGTCGACGAAGAAGAAGGTCAGCACGATGACCCAGAATGTCGGCTGCGCTATCATCGAGAAATCCATTTTCATGAATATCGGCGACAGCGACGGCGGCATGGAGACGATCCCCTCCGGCATTTTCGTTATGCCAAGCGGGATTCCGGCCAGAGTCACGGCGACTATGCCGATCAATATTCCCCCCGTCACCTTGCGCGTCTCAAGCAGAACCATCAGCAGAAGCCCAGCGAGCGCGAGCAGTCCGGGGACGTTTTCCCTGAAATTGCAGAGGCCGACGAGCACCGCGTCATTATTGACGATAAGGCCGGCGCTCTGGAGGCCGATAAAGGTGATGAACAGCCCTATACCGGCGGATACGCCTATTTTGAGCGTCTTCGGCATCGAGTTGACCACCTCTTCGCGCACCTTGGTAAAGGTAAGGACGATGAAGATAAGCCCCTCGATGAATATCGCCGCGAGAGCCACCTGCCATGGAATCTTCATCCCAAGGACGACCGTAAAGGCGAAGAAGGCGTTCAGCCCCATGCCCGGCGCGAGCGCGAAGGGATAGTTGGCGAGGAAGGCCATCAGGAAGCAGGCCAGCGACGAGCCGAGGCAGGTCGCTACCAGCAGCGCGCCAAATGGCATTCCTGTGGCGGAAAGGATGCCGGGGTTTACAAAAATGATGTAAGCCATCGTCATGAATGTCGTGATCCCCGCCAGAATTTCCGTCTTGACAGTGGTGCCGTGTTCTGAAAGCTTAAACTGTTTCTCAAACCAGGCGTTCATAAAAGATCCTCCTAAAAAAGTTATGTAGTTATGTATTAAAAGGGAAAAGAGGGGGGAGCGCCCCCGCTCTTCCCTAATAACCTATAAACGACCAGACGACGCAGATAACGACGAAAATCACCGCCATTGCCGCGCAGACCGTTTTGAAAACGTCCCTTTCGCCTCGTTTTTCCTCTTTCCTGTCCATCAGCGCCCCTCCTTCGTTAAAATATTCGTCGTTTTATTTTAACGAAGCGCGGCGCGCTGTTCCCCTGTATTATTACTAAAGCGTCGCCTCCAGCCGTTCGCAGAAGCCTCTGACAGCGGCGAGAAGCCTCCCCCGCTCCCGTGCCGGAATCGCCGAAATGGCGTTCATCTCCCAGCGGTGAAGGTCGTTTATGAGCTTGTCCGCCATCTCCGCCCCCTCTTCGGTGAAGCGTATCACCTTTCGGCGGCGGTCTGTCGGGTGAGGCTGACGTTCTATTATACCTCTTTTTTCCAGCGTATCCAGCGTGGAGGTCATCGTCTGTCTTGGCACGCCGAGATAATCGGCTATCATGGCCGGCTCCATTCCCAACGGGCTTCTGTGCAGCTCCTCAAGCAGAGACATCGCGTTCGTCGAGAGGCCGTGCATTTCGGCCCAGCGTGAATAAACCTGGTCGTAACGCCGCCATATATCCGACAGCTCAAGGATGGCTCTTAAATCCGCTTCTTTTATTCTGCTTTCCATAACGGCCTCCCCCTGAAGGATTTACATGGCGAACCGGCGGAGGAAAATTCCCTCCGCGCACATTATAGCGAAAAGAGGCGGCTCCGGTATATAGCCGCGAAAAAAATCAGCGGCCGATTTCAACGCGCCCCCGCCAGCAGGCGAAGCTCTCCGCCGCTTCTCCAAATGAGGACGAAGAGCGCGGCAAGTGTGATATTGGCAAAGGTCATCGCCAGCCATACGCCGTCCAGCCCAAGGAATAAAGGCAGCCCCCAGAGGAAGAGCGGCTGCAACAGAAAGGGGTCTCCGTAGGTGAGCGCCGACGCCAGGTCGCTCCTGCCGATAGCCTGATAATAAGAGGCCCCGACCTTCGCGATCCCCATGAATGGAAATACCGCGACTGAAAGCATAAGGCCGCGCGCCGCCACACGCGCCGCCTCCCCATGCATGGAGAAGAAGCGCGGTATCATGCTGTCGATGACGACCAGCAGCACGCTGCATAATACGCCGACCAGCAGCGCCGAGCTGAAGCCTAGGCGCGCCGTGAGCTTCCTGCGCGCGCTGAGATTCGCGCCGTGGAAATAGCTGATAAGCGGCTGAATCCCCTCAGCGATACCCTCTTCAAGCATCACCCCTACCGGAATGACATAACCTATCACCGCGTAAGCGGCGACGCCGACGTCCCCTCCGTAGGCGAGCGCCTGCCAGTTATGAAGTATCATAGTAACAGCCGTCGCTATCTGCACGCCGAAAGGAGAGACCCCCATCACGACGACGCGGCGCGCCAGTCCGGGGCAGAAGCGGATGAAGGCCGGCCTTAGAGCGATACGCGACGCGCCGAAAAGAAAGTGCGAGGAAAGCAGCGCCGCGGATACCGCCTGCGACGCGATAGTCGCCCACGCCGCCCCCGCTATGCCGAACGGAAATACGATCACCCACAGCCAGTCAAGAAGGATATTGACGCAGAAGGAAATTATCATTATATACATCGCCTTGCGCGGAAAGCCGTCGTTGCGCACCGCGCCGAGCATACTCATGGTTATTACCTGCGCGGGAGAGGCAATCAACAGAATAAAAGCGTACTCGCGCGCCATCGCCGCAATCTCTGCCGACACTCCGTAAAAGGAGAGCAGATAAAGCGAGAGCGGAGTCAGCAGCAGCACGCAGAGCGCCGACAGAAGCAGCGTGAGAAAGAGCATCGAGCCGAGGATACGCCGCGTCAGAGATTCGCGCCCGCGCCCGGAGCTTATCGAAAGCAGCGCGCCGCCGCCTACGCCGACCCCCGCGCCGGCCGCCGTCACGACCACGCTGAATGGAAAGGCCAGGCCGATAGCCGCCAGCCCCACCTGCCCCATACCCCAGCCGACAAAGTAACCGTCGACTATCGTGTATATCCCGCATAACAGCTGCGAGCTTACCGCGGGTATCACAAAGCGCAGGAAAAGCTTTATCAGCTCGCTGTAATTTCTTGTCCGAAACATCATAACTACCTCCAAAAAATAATCCGATTACGTATTATACTAACACGGATTTCTTTTTTGTCAATAGCGCTGCGAAAGCCTTTTATCGTTCCGTGACAACGCAGCTATGAGAGGCTTCGCAGGCTCTTCGCGCCGGCGCGCGAAAGGCCGCCCCTGTTTTCTCTTCGGGGCGGCCCTGTTTTGCCTTTTACTCTTTGAGCCTTACGTTATTTTCTGCGCCTTATCAGCGCCAGCGGCAGCAGCGCGAGCAGAGCCGCCGCACCCATGCCGGCCGCGCAGCCGCCGGAGGAGCCGCCCGACGGCGTCGGGGTCGGCGTCGGCGTGCCGTTTACCGTTACGGCGCAGCTCGCCGTGAAAGCGCCCTCCTCGGTCGTAACAGTTATCGTCGCCGTACCGGCGGCTATTGCCGTTACGAGGCCGTTCGCGTCCACCGCGGCGACGGCGCTGTTGTCGCTTGACCAGCTCACATTCCGGTTTGCCGCGTCAGCGGGCAGCACCGTCGCGGTGAGCTGCGCCGTGGCGCCTGTGCCAGCCAGAGTGAGCGTTGCGTGGTCGAGCGTTACGCCGGTAACCGCCACGGACGAAACGGTAACGGCGCAGTTAAGGCTGACTGCCGTGTCGCCGCTTACCGGTGCGGGGGAGGCGCTGTGAAGCGTTGAGAAGTCCGTCGCCTTTATCGCGGCGCTGGCTGTCAGCGTCGCTCTGCCTTCGGAGATTCCCGTCAGCGTATATGGCCATCTGTTGTCGACGCGGGCAATGTCGTGGGAGATGCTGGACGAGGTTACGGAGAAGTAAGCGCTCATATCCGCCGCCCTGCCCGGGTAGGAGACGAAGGCATCCGCCGTGCCGCCGGCGGAAAGCGTGATGTTGCGCCATTTCGGGAGGACTGTCGTTACGACCTGATTCTTTTGCGTCTGGTCGAATGAAACGACAAAGTTTCTGCTGGTGGAGCCGGAGTCGGAGCCGATATCAGCGCTTGCGGTGCTATTGAGCCAGCCGCAGTTCGTTATCGTGCCGATACCGCTGTCATACCCCGCGACGCCGCCTGTGCGGTTGACATCGCCGGAAACCGCGCCGACGTTCGAGCAGTTCGTTATCGCGCAGTAGGCGTTTTCCCCCACGATGCCGCCCGCGTTGTTGTAGCCGGAGCCGGAGCCAGAGGCCGTGACAGCGCCGCCGTTCGCGGAGTTCGTTATCCCGTCACTCTCTCTGCTCTCTCCCGCGATGCCGCCCGCGTAGTTGCTGCCGGAGCCAGAGGCCGTGACAACGCCGCCGTTCGAGTTCGAGCAGTTCGTTATCCTGCCGTAGTAGTGGTTATCCCCCGCGATGCCGCCCGCGTAGTTGTCGCTGGAGCCGGAGGCCGTGACAGCGCCGCCGTTCAGGCAGTTCGTTATCGTGCCTTGGTTGGTGTTCTGCCCCGCGACGCCGCCCGCGTAGTTGCTGCCGCCGGCGGAGGCTCCGACGACGCCTCTGTTTTCGCAGTCCGATATCGTGCCTCCGATGTTACGCCCCGCGACGCCGCCGGCGCGGACTTGATTTGCCAGGCCGCTTACATTTATATTACCGCTTACTGTGAGGTTGCGCACGACGCCGCTCGTGCCTATCGCGCCGAAGAGGCCGGCGCAGTAGTTGCCGTCACTATTCTGAGTAAGGTCATTTGAGGTTATTGTGTAGCCGCTGACTGTGTAGCCGCCGCCGTCGAATTTGCCGGCGTACTGAAGGTCGCCGCCATTGGCGATGGGTATCCAGTTCGCGCCGCCGAGGTCTATATCGGCGGTGAGCTTAGCCTTCAAATCCAGGCTCGTGACGCCTCTGTTTACTTCGTTGCGGAACCAGATGAGGTCGCCGCTTGCGGCTATCTGGTATACGTCGCCGATTTTTGCCGGTACGGCCAGCGCCGGCTCGGCGAAGGCAAATAGCGAAATGAGCAGTAAGAGCGATAATAAGGTGAAATAAACCTTATTACAGCTTATAGGGGGGGGGCGTACCTTTGTTCAGCGAATTGTCATAGCTCTCCGTTTTCTCTTCCAACATTTTTATCCGACTCCTTAAAGCTTTGAATTTGAGCGGCCTCGCGGCGCGGCGGACAGAAAAAAGACCCTCCGAGCGTATATAGCCGTCCATGAATGTACAATATAAGCTTTTCGCGGTACTGTCAAGCGGCGGATTTGATTTGCGTTATTCTCCTGCGGCGGCTGCGTCATGAGAAATGACGCGGCGCTGGCGCTTCGCCGTTAAGCTTAATGATGACAATATCAGAATAAGAAAGTGTTTGCGGCATTTTCTCCCGCTGTTGGCAGAGCGCGGCGAAAGCTTGTGAAATGATGGTTTTCGTGGTATTTTGTAATAATGGATATCGCGATATACGGACAGTGACAGGCTGGTGACAGAGGATGTATTTACCGGATATTTTCGCCTCTACGAGAGGCAGCGGAGCGGAGCAGCGCGCGCGAATGACCGAAGCGCCGGTCGGGCCGCTCGTGATTTCTCTCGCCGTACCGACGATACTCAGCATGATGACCACCGCCCTGTACAACACGGCTGACAGCTATTTCGTCTCGCAGCTCGGCACAAGCGCCAGCGGCGCGGTCGGCGTAGTCTTTTCGCTGATGGCCATTTTCCAGGCTATCGGCTTTACATTGGGAATGGGGGCGGGGAGCATGATATCCCGTATGCTGGGGGCCGGAGATTCCGCCTCGGCCTGCCGCTATGGCTCGACCTCATTTTTCAGCGCGGTAGCTTTGGGGCTTTGCCTCTGCGCAGGCGGTCTGCTGTCTCTCGATTCGCTGATGATTCTCTTCGGCGCGACTCCGACGATTCTCCCCTACGCGCGCAGCTACGCCGGACTGATACTTCTCGGCGCGCCGGTGATGTGCGCCTCCTTCGTGATGAACAATATCCTGCGCTCCGAAGGGCACGCCGCCTTCGCGATGTGCGGCCTCGTCACGGGAGGGCTGCTGAATATAGCGCTGGACCCGCTCTTCATCTTTACCCTCGGGCTGGGGATATCCGGCGCTGCGGCCGCCACGCTGCTCAGCCAGTGCGTCAGCTTCTCGATAATGCTCTCCTTCTTCCTGCGCGGGAAAAGTCTGGTGAAGCTGCGCCTGAAAACGCTGTCGCGCCGTCCGCGCGATTACTATGACATACTGCGTCTGGGCTGCCCGTCGCTGTCGCGGCAGGGGCTTGCCAGCATCTCCACCGCTGCCCTTAACGTCAGCGCGGGGGCTTACGGCGACGCCGCCGTGGCTGCCATGTCCATCGTAGGCAGGATATCGCTTTTCATCCTCTCCGTGATGATAGGGCTGGGACAGGGGATGATGCCGGTCGTCGGCTTCAATTACGGCTCGCGCCGCTACGCGCGGGTGCGCGAGGCCTTTTGGTTCACAGTCAAAACAGGCGCGGCGCTGATGACGCTTCTGACCGTCGCCGGCTGGATATTCGCTCCTGATATAATCGCCCTTTTCCGCCGCGACGACGCGGAGGTCATCGCCATCGGAGCGCGCGCGATGCGCTTCCAGTGCGCCGCGCTGCTGTTACAGCCTCTCTTCGTCTCCACAAATATGATGCTTCAGGCCTCCGGCTTCGCCTGGCGCGCGACCTTCCTCGCCTGTCTGCGGCAGGGGATATATTTTATCCCGCTTATAATACTGACCCCGCGCCTCTTCGGGCTGACCGGCGTGGAAATGACGCAGGCGGCGGCAGATGTTTTCAGCTTTACTACGAGCCTGCCCTTCCTCTATTATTTCATTATGATGTTAAAAGAAAAAGAAAGGTTCCAATAAAGGTAATCAGAAATGGAGATAAGAAAGTTTTTTTCAGGGATATTCAGCTCCGGCGCGCAGTCTCTCACCACAGGCAATATACCGCTGCTGCTGACGCGCTTCGCCATTCCGTACATGGCGGCCAATCTTTTGCAGGCGCTTTACGGCGCGGCCGATATGATAATCGTCGGACAGTTCACCGACGCAGCCGGACTCTCCGCCGTCTCTATCGGCAGTCAGTTCATATTTATGATAAACAGCATCGTCATAGGGCTGTCGCTCGGCGGAACTATCATGATAGGGCGCTCCTTCGGCGCAGGGAGGACGGAGGAGATAAAAGAGACTATAGGCACGATGCTGACGCTCTTCGCTATTTTGAGCGTCGTCATAACGCTCTCTCTTCTCTTCTTCATCGACCCCATAGCGCGGCTGCTGGGCACTCCGCCGGAGGCTTTCGACCAGACAAGGGACTACCTCTTTATCAATATCGCCGGCATAGCGACGATGTTCGCCTACAACGCGCTGGCCTCGATTTTCCGCGGCTTTGGGGACTCGGCCTCACCGCTGATGTTCGTCGCCGTCGCCTGCGTGCTGAATGTGATAGGAGATCTGGCGCTGGTCGGATTCTTCGGCTGGGGGGCGGCCGGCGCGGCCTTCGCCACTGTCTGCGCTCAGGGCTTCTCCGCCCTGCTCGCCGTACTCTACGCGCGGCGCGCGGACTATCATTTCGATTTCAGGCTGCGGAGCATGAGGATAAAGCCGGAGAGGCTGAAATCCCTGCTCTATATCGGGCTGCCTATGGCGATACAGTTCTCGCTCACCGGCATATCCTTTATCTTCATCATGGCCACCGTCAGTAAAATGGGCGGCATAGTCGCGGCCGCCGCCATCGGGATCACAAGCAAGATAAACGGCTTCACGATGCTGCCTCCGGCCTCCTTCTCCGCCGCTATATCCGCGATGGTGGCGCAGAATATCGGCGCGAACAAGCCGAAGCGCGCGCGCTCCACGATGTACGCCGGCCTCACAATATCGCTTGTCTTCGGCCTCTTCACCTTCGGCCTGCTCTTTCTATGTCCGGAATGCGTGATAAGGATATTCACCCCCGACACGGAGCTGATAACGGCGACGGCGCTCTACCTGAAATCCTTCAGCGCCGACTTCATACTTGTCTGCTTCGTCTTCTGCCTCAACGGCTTCTTCAACGGCTGCGGCCACACCACCTTCACGATGGCGAACAATATATTCTCCGCCTTCGCGGTGCGCGTGCCCGCGACGTGGATACTGAGCGGCATCAGCGGCGCGAGCCTCTTCTCCGTCGGCTTCGCCGCGCCGCTCGCCTCGCTGCAAGGCATCATATTCAGCCTCCTGTATCTGAAAAGCGGCCGCTGGAAAAAGAGCCGCTAAAGGCCGGCAAAAAAAAAGAGCGGCGTGAGCCGCTCCGTTATATCCCGCTTCTTACAGGTCGAGCTTCATATCCCCCGGCTTTATCAGCCCCGCCCTGCGCATGACAGCCGCTATCGCGAGCGTCGTCACGGCCGGCAGGATAAAATGCATCAGCGCAAGCTGCGCCAGCACCGCGGGGGAAGAGCCCATAGCGTCGATAGCGCCGAACTGCCCGACAAGTCCGCTTGTCCCCATACCCGCGCCTGACGGAATGTTCGTCATCTTAAAGACAAGCGTCGAGAGAGGGCCTAGAATAAGGCTCGCCAGCGTCGGCGGGACCCATATCATCGGATGACGCACGATATTTGGCATTTGAAGCATCGAAGTGCCCAGCCCCTGCGAAAGAAGGCCGGAAAGGCCGTTCTCGCGGAAAGACATCACTGCGAAGCCTATCATCTGAGTCGAACAGCCGACAGCCGCGGCCCCAGCCGCCAGCCCGGAGAGATTCAGCGCGACGGCGATCGCCGCGCTGGAAATTGGAAGCGTCAATATCATGCCCATGATCGCGGATACGACCGCCCCCATAGGGCCGGGCTGCAATTCCGTCGCGCGCATGATAAGAAGGCCGAGCGCCGTCATCATCGCGCTGACAGGAGGGCCTATCAGCTTCGCCGCCGCCATACCGCTGATTATCGTAAGAGCCGGCGTAGCGATGATATCGATAACAGTTTCCTTTGAGACCATCTTGCCGCATTCCGCCCCTACGATCGCGGCGACAAAAGCGCCGACAGGGCCGCCCCAGGCGTTTCCGGCAAAGCCGACCGCGGCGCAGGAAAAGACCACCATCTGAGGCGCTTTAAGAGCCTGAGCAATAGCGACCGCAATCGCCGGCCCCACCATCTGACCGGCCAGAGCGCCGAACTCGACCAGAAGAGAAATACCGCACTTGGAGCCTACAGTCCTGAGTATCAGCCCTGTAATAAGAGAGGCGAAAAGACCGACCCCCATAGCCCCCAGCGCTTCGACAAAATAACGCGAAAATGAAAACCTTACATTTTTACGTTCAAGAAATGCCGCAAACGAACCCTTTTTAAATAACAAAGCAAACGCCCCATTTATATGAAAAATATTTGCGTGCCATTGTAGGTTGTATACATAAAACTGTCAAACATATTATTGTTCTGATATCGGGAAACCGCCGCATCGACAAATCAGGAAAGCGCCGAAAGCAAGCGCCGCGGGTTCTGTTTTTTTTTCTTACTTGTAAATGCATCAGCTTCAGCCAGCGCATTCACAGCAATATACATGCCGTCTCAGTCCAACCGCACAGTACGCAGCGATTTCAGGACTCAGCCATTCGCAAAGGCTTATAACTCGTGAATCTCCCAATAACCATATCGCTTGCCGCCTTTGCGTTCGATACAACCGGCATCCTTCAAAAGAAGCATTTTATTTTGAATCACACGTCTTGTAGTTCCAAGTTTTTCTGCCATTTCGCCCTGCGATATTTCTGGTTTGTGTCTTAACACGTCCAGAATCTTTTGCACCAAAGCGTCATCCAAAGCACCAAAATCCGAGGTGCTTTGGTGCTTTATCGTTTTGGAATCCGGTACTTTGGCGCTTTGGAGCGCAGTGAATTTCACCATGATATCTCCGCCGCTGACAATGTACTCAGGATCATCAGCGCCGAGCTTTTTGCAGGCGTCGCGGATTTTCTGAATGCCGCGTCCCCAGCTCTCAATATATCCGGCACAGTAGAATACTCTCGCGATATCCGGATTATAAGGCTTTGATGCGTACGCCTCCAAAAGCAGCCCTGCCGTCCAGCCAAAGGGCAGCATACTGCAATTACTAATAAACATTGCATCATCTTCAATTCGTACCTGCACCGGCACATTGTCCCGCCCAGTTGCAATGGATAAGCGCATTAAAAACAGCCTCACGCACCGCATCACGGGCAAATGGATAAGTCTCCACTCTTGTTTCATTGTGATAGGAAATAGCGGCTTTCAGGTACTTCAGATAAATCAGGTCGATCACTCTGTCCGCCATGATGAGCAGAGAGCCATGCACCTCGTCCTGATACAGCAGCTCGCTGCCTTCAAATTTGATGGGATATTATACGATACCGATATCGTCCTGTAATAAAGCAAACGTAAGACAGAGCATGACGGTACGCGAAGTAAAGAGGAGCGGAACAAGAGAACAGCTCATAATCGCCGCTCATTAATAACGGGATAGCATTAATGAGCCAATATTGAAATGAAAATATCGGCTCATTAAAATTATAAGAAACGTCTGTTATTTTACCTGCTAAATTGAATATTAAATTTGTCAACCATTGGACTCATTTTCCACAATCTGCAATGTTTTCTTTCCTTCTTCTGTACTGTCGATGAATTTATCTATATCGCCATTGACTATATATACAGAACCAAAACAAACAACTATAGTGACGAAAAGTATCAATAGTCCCGCGCTGACAGCAAGCGCTTGCAAAGCGCTGGTACCAACCTTTTTAAGAACAAACAGGCAAACCAGTGTCAGACCGCCGGTTAAACAACCCCAGAAGAGTTTGAGAGGAATTGGAGCCTCGTCTGCACGACTGTTTTTAGTTGTTAAAGAAGAGACAACACCGGTCAATGCATCTGTCATAGTGATGAAACCAATCAGAACAGCAAGCAGTGTTGCTGGAGTCGTAATGGCGCGGAGCGGCATGGAGTCCAAAAGGGCAAAGTTGGCTACAGGAGCACCTATTTCTGCGATTTGTTCGGAAATAGTCGCCCCATTAAAGAATTGCTGCCAAATAGCATTGCCTCCCCAAAGAGAAAACCATGTCAGAATAAATGCCGACGGCACGATCCAGTTAATGATAATAAACTGACGAATTGTACGTCCTCGTGCGATTTTCGCGTAGAACATCCCCGCAATAGGCGAAAAAGCCAGCGTCCAAATGAAGTAATAGGATGTATTGAAATTCGCGAAATTTTCATTTACTCCTAGAAAGTCACCGTTAAACATAGCAGAAGGAAAAATGCGGAATATTTCGCCAGTAGAACCAAGAATCAGTTCAAGCAAATTAATTGTTGGTCCACAAAGCAATAAGAAAAGCATCAGCAGCATATAGAGATAGGTATTTACATTACTGATGATAGCCATTCCTTTCTTGACGCCACGTGCTGAAGAAAAAGTGAATATAACAGTAACAAGGACAACGATAGCTACGTACAATCCATTTGTGACTTTAATGTCTGTTACATAGGCAAGCCCCGTTGAGAACTGCATCGTCCCTAGTCCAAAGCATGTAACCGTGCCACAAATAAGAGCTACACTGGCAAGAACATCAAACGTTATTCCCATCCATCCGAATATACGATTTTTCAACAACGGATATAACGCTGTGCTGGGACGAAAAGGGAGTCCTTTATTCATAGAAAGATAGACAACTACCATACCCCAAAAAATCTGTAATGCGTAATACAGAACTGACCAGTGGAGCGTGGACTGCGCAATAGCAGCTAACGCTGCATGATTAGTTTGCGGTTTTAGCCCAAGATAAGCAGGAACATTATAAAAATAGCCAAGAGGTTCAGCAACAGCATAGAACATCATTGCAATACCTATACTGGAGCAGATTGCCATAGCAATCCATGTAAATGTGCTATATGCAGGTTTGGCATCAGGGCCTCCTATGATTTTTTTGCCAAAATCAGGATGCAGTATCATATATAACAATAAAATACCCGTAGCAATTGCTACGCCTAAAATCAGCCAATTACAATTCAGCAATACTCCATTAAGCATCTTTGTACACATATTACAGAAGCTTTCCTGAAAGAACATGCCATAGGCAAAGAGCAAGCACAGCACTGCTGCAACTGGGAAAAATACCTGTTTATTAAGAATTGTCCAATGTCTGTCTGTCATTTTAATAGCCTCTCTTTCTATTGATTAGTATATAACTTTGTTTAATGAGAATATGAAAAAGCACGGTATACTGACCAGCCCCCATCTACCAGTAACGTCTGCCCCGTTACATAAGCGCTGGCGTCGCTTGCCAGGTAAAGCGCCATTCCTAGATAGTCCTCACTGTAAGAACAACGCCCCATTGGTATCGTTTTCGCCGCCTGTACCATGTAGTCGCCAGGGCGGGACTCCATCATTGGCGTCCATATCCACACGGGGGCAATATTGTTCACAGTTACTCCGAATTTAGCAAGATCAACGGCAAAGTGGCGCGTGGATGCCGCCATGGCGGATTTACTGGCTGAGTATGGCAAATCGTCTACACAGTTGACCGCATACGCATCAATGCTACTTAGTCGTCACTGAAAAACGCGAAAGAAGCGGTGCCAGAAGCCCTTAACAGGCAC
>JAUNJZ010000031.1 GCA_030533085.1 Synergistaceae bacterium | reverse complement strand
TGCGTCTTGAAAATATACTCTGACGGGGAAAGCCAGCAGAAAGAAGCAGAGGGATAATCCTCCGCCAGCTTGAAGGCGATAAAAGACTTGCCGGTACCGGTGGGATGAACGACGGCGGCGCGCCCGTTAGAGCGCAGCATAGCGGAAACCGCGCCGTATGCGATACGGTTATGCTCATAAAGCTCTATCATGACGCTCTCGCCTCCCCACTTCGCCGCGCTAAGGTAAAAAACATCAAGGCCCGAATCTTTGTATTCACAGTTTGTTTTTTTACCGTGCCATGCCAGATTTGCCCTTCGCCAAGCCCCTTAGAAAACGCTTTGTGGAAAGAATGATATCGCTCAAATCATTTTATGTCAATTTTAATTTACATAAAATGTAAATTTGAAGATATAGACTGATTTTTGCCCAACTTATAATGTAGCTTTTAATAAAGGCGGTGACAGCGGTGGCCTTAGGTGAGAGATTGCGGAAGCTGCGAAGAATGTTGCGCTTGAGCCAGGAGGAGCTGGCATATAGATTGGGGACGAACCGGGTAAGCATTTCCCAATGGGAGAATAACCGGGTAAGCCCCGATACGGACAGTCTTACGAAGATAGCGGCGGTGCTGGGAACCAGTATTGCTTATCTGTTGGGGGAGACTGACGACCCAGCGTCATATCGCTATGCCGACGCTGATATTGGCTGCCGGCTTGCCTCCGCTGTTTATGACGACGATAATGATTCCGCCGGTGTTGTATCTGAGCCGGTATTTGAGGAAAGTATGCTGCTGAATCTTTTTCGCGGCCTTGATGACGCCGGTAAGGCTGAGGTCATAAATTTTATTCAATACAAGCTGCATTGCCTGCAAAAGGTGAGAAAGCCGTCATAAAAGGCGCTGCCGCAAAGAGCGCTCGGCTTACTTTACCGGCCAGCCTCACGGATTCACGCCCTATTTTTGCGCCTCCTCTTTTTGCGGGGCGCGATTAAAAATTTTATCTTTTCTTGTTAGGGCTGCTGATTTCTTTTTTTGCAAACAATATCTGCCTACATTCCCAAAATACAGGCGTGGTTCCGTTGCCGCTTACCGGAGCGGCGGCGTTGTTTTCGCGCTTTCTCCTATGCTTTTGGGCGTCGCCGGGCTGTTTTTCCTCCTGTGTCTCGTCCGGCGGCGTTTGGGGGGTATGGGGGAGGCTTTTTGTTCGGCGAACCATTGCGCGAGTCTTCGGGCGCTCATGGCGGAATCCTTTTGCAGGATCGTCGCGGGGTGCTTTCTTATGAATGATTTCGCCATTCCCAGCTCTTTTGGGTTTGGGCAGTCGAGCAGCTTCAGCTGTTTTTTATGTCTGAGACGGCCGAGGTAGCATTCTAGCCTTTCAATTCCGGCGCAGTCGAGGATGTCCGGCAGCTCCGGCTCCGGGAATATCGGGGTCTGCGAGAGGTCGGCAAGCTCTCTGAATGAGCTTATCGACAGCTCGTCGGCTATTTTCATCGCCAGTCTCGCGCAGCCCTCCGCGTCGGAGCCGGCGTGATGCGGCGAGAGCGGGATTTTGTAGCGTTCGCACAGCGATTCGAGGCTGAATTTGTTGTTTTCGCCGTGGATGCCGGAGCGCAGCGCCAGATCCAGCGTGCAGAGGTAGCCGTATTTTCTGTAGTTGTATTTTATCCTGTAGTTCTGGAGCACCGCGTCGAAGCACATCGCGTCGTCGCGGAAGCTGTGCGCCGCCAGCGGCCGTCCCTCCAGGTCGGCGAATATCTTTTCCCATACTTCGTCGAAGGTCGGCGCGAAGGCCACGTCGGAGGCGGTTATGCCGTGTATCTCCACCGGTTTTCTGAGGAAGTAGTTTGCGCGGCGCGGCGGTCTCACGAACATTTCATAGGATTTTAACACGCGCCCGCGCTCCACGACGCATATTCCCACCTGGCATACCGATCTTTTGTCGTTGTTCGCCAGTTCAAAGTCGATGGCTGTGAAGGAGAAGTCGTCGTTCAGCGGCAGATTTTTGGCTACGTCTATTTTCATTTCGATTATTTCCGCTTTCTTCCCTGATTAAAGCCCGGCGCTTTCGCCGCCGTCCGGCAGGCTCGCCTCAAGATACGGACGGGTGACGGATTCCGCGCAGCGGAGCATTTCGCGCGGCCTGCCGTGAAATATTATCTCTCCGCCGGAGTTGCCGCCGCCGGGGCCGAGCTCTATTATGTAGTCCGCCTCTTTCATCACGTCTATGCTGTGTTCGACGAGGAAGAGCGTGTTTCCGGCGTCGGTCATTTCGTTGAAGAGCTTCATCAGCGTCCTTATGTCGTCGAGGTGCAGTCCGTCGGTCGGTTCGTCCAGAATGAATATGGAGCCGTGCCGGTTCAGGTTGGAGGCCAGCTTGACGCGCTGAAGCTCTCCGCCGGAGAGCGTCGTCATGGACTGGTTGAGGTGCAGGTAGCCGAGGCCGACGCGCCGGAGTGACAGAAGCTTTTCGCACAGCGGCTTCCCGTCGAAGAAGCGCGCCGCTTCGTCCACAGTCATGTCCATCACTTCCGCGATGTTTTTTCCGTTGTATGTATAGGCCAGCGCCTCTTTTGAGTAGCGTTTGCCGCGGCAGAGGTCGCAGACCGTTTCTATCGAGTCCATGAAGGCCATGCCGGAGACTATCATTCCGGAGCCGCCGCAGGCTGGGCAGGCGCCCTTTGAGTTGAAGCTGAACCAGGCGGATGCGACCTTGTTTTCCGCCGCGAAGAGCGTCCTTATTTCGTCGGCTATGTCGAGATATGTCGCGGGGGTGGAGCGCAGATTTATTCCGATGTTTTTCTGTCCGATGAATATGACCTCTTCCGAAGTCTCTTTCTGGAAGGACTCCATCAGCGAGCTTTTACCGGAGCCCGCGACGCCCGCGACGACGGTCATTATCCCAAGGGGGAGGTTTACTCTGACGTTTTTCAGATTATGCAGGCTTGTCGGGCCGAGGCTGAACCAGCCTTTGGGGGGGCGCAGCTCTTTTTTGAAGGGGCTTTTTCTTTTCAGCATACGCCCTGTCAGATTGTCCGCGGCCAGCAGCTCTTCGTAGCTTCCCTCGAATATCACATTGCCGCCCTCGCTTCCCGCCCCCGGCCCCATGTCCACGACGTGATCCGCGAGTTTTATCACTTCCCTGTGGTGTTCGACTATCATCACGGTGTTGCCGTGGTCGCGCAGCGCGCAGAGGGAGTCCTTGAGCAGGCTGATGTCGCGCGGGTGCAGGCCGACGCTCGGCTCGTCGAGGACGTAGGCCATGTCGGTCAGCGCTGAATTTATATATTTGGCTATTTTTATGCGCTGCGCCTCGCCGCCGGAGAGCGTGCCTGTGCCGCGCGAGAGTGAGAGGTAGCCAAGGCCGATCTGTACCAGCGCCCCCAGCCTGCGCCCCAGCTCGCGCTTTATGTCGGCGGCCATCGGGTCGTTTATGGAATTTATAAATTCTATCGCTTCGGGAATCGGCATCGCCGTCACGTCAGCTATGTTTTTACCGTTTATCAGGCAGCTTCGCACCTTCTCATTGACGCGGGAGCCGCGGCATTCCGGACATTCGTAGTTGCTGACCATCCTGTCGAGAATGTGCTGAAAGCGTTTTCCCTCTTTTGTGTTGATGATGCTGCGGTACATGCGCGGGAACATTCCCTCGAATTTCGCCGACTTCGGCCAGTAGGAGGGGGGATTTTTCAGCCGTATCTGCGGCGAGTAGAGGAAGAGGTCAAGCTCTTCTTTTGAATAGTCCTTTATTTTTTTATCCAGGTCGAAGAGGCCGCTCCAGGCGTAGCGCTTCCAGCGCCAAAGCCCCTTGCCGAATGTCGGGAAGTGTATGCAGTCCTCGTCGTTAAGGCTCTTGTTGAAATCCACCAGCTTATGAATGTCGAGGTCGTTTACCTCGCCGAGGCCGTCGCAGCGCGGACATTTTCCCGCGGGGTGGTTGAAGGAAAAGGAGTCCGAGTAACCGATGAAGGGGCGTCCCACGCGCGAGAAGAGCAGGCGCAGTATCGAGTAGATGTCCGTGTATGTCCCCACTGTGGAGCGAGTGTTGGCGGCCGGCTTTTTCTGGTCGATCACTATCGTCACCGGAAGATTTTCTATATGCTCCACCTCTGGGCGGCCGTATTTCGGCAGAAACTGCTGGACGAAGCTGGGGAAGGTCTCGTTCAGCTCGCGGCGCGACTCGGCGGCTATGGTGTCCAGGCAGAGCGAGGATTTTCCGGAGCCTGACACTCCGGTGAACACGGTTATCACCTTTTTGGGGATCTTTACTGATATGTTGTTGAGGTTGTTTTCATAAGCGTTCGTGATTTCAATGAAATCCTGATTCATGCGTCCGACGTCTCCAATTCCGCTGTTGTTCCTCTATTATATCACCAGCGGCGCCGAACGCAGAGAGGCGCGGATCGATACGGGCACTTGACATAGTTCGCGTTAAATGTTCCAATATTCACGAAGGGCGTTTGAGCGTTTTTTATGTTGTGGGGACGGATAAATAACATTACTCCCAGGGGGGAAAGATCAAGATGAAAATACTTGCATTTCAGGGTAGTCCGAGGCTGCGCGGGAATACCGCCATTCTGCTTTCTCAGTTTGTGAACGGAGCGCGCGCCGAAGGGGCGGAGGTCGATGTGGTCAATCTGCACGAGCAGAATATACATCCGTGCGACGCCTGCGATATGTGCGAATGCGGAGAGAAGCCTTTCTGCGTTTATAACGACTCGATGCGCGATATCATGAAAAAGGTGCGCGGCGCCGACGCTTTCGTGCTCGCGACTCCGGTGTGGTGGACGGGGGCTTCCTCGCTGACGAAAATATTTCTCGACCGCCTTTACGGCTACAAGACAAGGGATTACTTCGGCGGCAAGGGTATATTTCTGATCACCACCTATTTTGACAACCACATTCATCAGCAGCCGCTTCCCGGCGCGGATATCGTTGGCTATGTCATTCAGTCAGTTTCCGACTTTACGGGAATGGAGTTTATCGGCCACCTGCGCTCCGCAGTCGTCGGCACGGTGCTGGAGGATACCTCGATACTCGACAGGGCTTTCAAAGAGGGGAAGCGCTTTGCCAGCGTGCTGATGGCGGCTAAACAATAATTTAGACCGGACTGAAAACAGATTAAAAAGGGCGCTTCGGAGACAGCTGACGAAGCGCTCTTTTTTTTGTCCGCCTTGTAGAAAAGATAAAAATTTAAGCCGGATATTTTTGATATTTTGCGCTTAAAAATTTTTTATCGCGATTTATGTTTTATTGCAGGAAAAATTAGACGATTTTTCTGTGAAGATTGCGGCATGTCGAATGAAAGCCGCATACGAAATCCCACGAAAACAGTTCACTGAAGCGGTAAAATGTTTATAATATTACGGCGCATTTGAGATTTACTTAAAATGGTAAGAAAAACTTGTGAAATAGAGCCTTTTGCATTGTTATCATTCAGCCAACGCGGATATTATTTACTTTTTCAAACTCTGTGATATAATTTTCTCGGAACAGGGAGTTAAAATTTAAATTGACCTTTTGGTCAAAATCTAAGAAGGTATGGTGATTGTAATGAAGAAATTGGCAGTATTGGTTCTTTTTGTTTCCCTATTGATGGCGGCCGCAGCTCCGGCAACGGCAGCCCCCGCTCCCAAAGAAGGCTGGCCCGCGCAGCTGAAATTTATGGCAGGGCCTCCCGGCGGCAACTGGTTCGCGCTCGGAAGCGCGCTCGCCGACATGTGGTCAAAGAACACAGTATCCGTCACCAGCAGCACCGGCGGCGGCGTATCCAACATCATCAACGCCAATGTGGGCAAGGGCGACTTCGGCTTCTCAGTTACCTCGCTTCTCGGCGCGGCCATCAAGGGCGAGCAGGACTTCATGGGGCGTCCGGCCAAGAACGCGGCTATTCTCGCCAACCTCTACACGCAGTACACCTATTTCATCATGCGCAAGGACTTCGCGGATAAGAACAATATAACGAAGCTCAGCGACATCTTTGACAAGAAGATAGCGGTCAAGATGGCTACGCTGAAGCCCGGCACCTCCTCGGAGTTCGTCGTCAAGTCGCTCTTTATGAAGGGCTACGGTGTCACCTACAAGGATATCAAAAACATGGGCGGCTCTATGGAATTCGCCTCCTATGAGGGCGGAGCCGACCTTCTCGCTGACGGGCATATCGACCTCTTCATCTTCTCCGTCGGCAAGGTCGCTTCTATCGTCATGAACATCGAGAGCAAGGCCGACATCGTCTGCCTCCCGGTTGACGACGACGCTCTCAAGGCGCTCGCGGACGCTTACGGCACGGTCACCTTCACCATCGAACCGGGCATCTACAAGAGCGTGACGAAGCCGGTCAAGACGGTCGGCGACTATACCTGCATCGTCGTCCGCAACGATATCCCCGACACTCTCGCCTACGATCTCTGCAAGGCGCTGTGGGAGAACAAGGCCAACCTCGCGAAGGCCGTTAAGGACGTAGACGAGCTGACCCCGCAGATAGCGGTTCCCGCCGGAGTTCCCACGCAGGCAGGAGCGCTCAAGTACTGGAAGGAAATGCAGGCTAAATAAATCGGCGAAGGCCCCTTTCGGAAAGTAAAGAAACCGAAGCACCTCAAGGGGCGGAGGACAGGATTTTTTCTCCGCCCCTTTTTTCATGACTTTGCTCCTTGCTCCGCGCCCCGCCGGTAAGTCCGCTTTCAAATCAGTCTGTTTCTTATAGACCAGGAGTGTGTATAAATGCGAAAATTAAGCGGTTTAAGCTATAAATTCATGTATGTCTACTTTGTGATCATAGGCTGCTTTCACCTCTATACCTCCGTCTTCGGAGCCTATGAATCCTATTTGCAGAAGAACATTCATCTGGGACTCGTCCTTCCGACGGCCTTTTTCCTCTTCCCGATGTTCAAAAAGGCCCCGATGGACAGGGTGCCGCTGTATGACTGGATACTGGGGGCGCTTTCCGCCGTTCCTTCGATCTATGTCATCCTCAACTATGACGATATCGTTATGCGCATCCAGCAGGTCGATCCGCTGACGGCGGCTCAGTTCTGGTGCGGGATACTTCTTTTCGTGCTGCTTCTTGAGGGTACGCGCCGCGTCGTCGGCCTTCCGCTGACGATCATAGCCTTCCTCTTCGCGGCCTATATGTATTTCGGACAGTCGCTGCCCGGCATCATGAAGGGGCTTTCCTTCTCTATGTCCGAGGTCGTCGAACAGGTCTATCTTACCGACGAAGGCATATTCTCAATGCCGCTCGGCGTCTCCGCTACGCTGGTCGCCGCCTTCCTCATCTTCGGCGGCTTCCTTGAGAAATGCGGTACAGGCCCATATTTTATGGAGGTCGCGCAGGCGTTCACCGGCACGGCTCCCGGCGGCCCGGCTAATATCGCCGTCATGAGCTCCTGCCTCTTCGGCTCCATCTCCGGCTCCGCCGTCGCCAACGTCTACGGAACGGGGACATTTACCATTCCGCTGATGAAAAAGATCGGCTACCCTGCGCACTTCGCGGGAGCGGTAGAGGCGGTCGCCAGCTCCGGCGGGCAGATAATGCCGCCGGTCATGGGGGCGGGGGCGTTCCTGATGGCCTCCTTCCTCGGCGTTCCCTTCGTCGATATCATCATCGCGGCCATAACCCCGGCTATAATCTACTACGCGGCGGTCTTCCTCATGATACGCCTCGAAGCGATGAAGCGCGGCCTCAAAGGGCTTTCCCCCGAAGATCTTCCCGATAAGAAGCAGGTGCTGAAAAAGGCATATCTCTTCCTGCCGATCATCGGCCTGGTCTACTTCCTCTTTGTCGGAATGACGCCTATGCGCGCGGCGGCGATAGGAGTCGTCCTTTCGTGGGTCGTCTCGCTGCCTCAGCCCGATAAGCGCATGGGGCCGAAGGCCGTTATTGACGCGATATACAGCGGGGTCAGCAATATCACCCTCGTCTGCGTCGCCTGCGCCACGGCCGGTATCGTGCTGGCCTCCGTATCGCTCACAGGCGTCGGCGTCAAGCTTGTCGGCCTTGTGCTGGCCTTTACGAGCGGCGTTCCGCTGCTCGCGCTCTTCCTTGTCATGATAGTCTCGCTGGTGCTCGGCATGGGACTGCCGACGACTGGAGCCTACATACTGGCCTCCGCGCTGGGCGTTCCGATACTGACTGCGCTCGGCTTCCCTGCCATTTCGGCTCACATGTTCGTATTCTATTACGCGATAATATCGAACATTACGCCGCCTGTCGCCCTCGCGGCCTACGCAGCGGCCTCCATCGCCGGCTCCGAGCCGAACAAGACCGGCTTCACCGCCTGCAAGCTCGGCTTCCTGGCCTTCGTGACGCCATTTGCCTTCTGCTACGACCCCGGCATTCTGCTTCAAGGGTCGCTGGTGATGAATCTATACGGGATCCTCGCCTGCGTCGCTGCCTGCTTCGGTTTCGGATTTGCTATGATGGGCTATCTGAACCGCGACTTGAAGATGTGGGAGCGCGCTGTATTCGTCGTCTTTGCGGTAATGGGGCTGTCTCCGAGCAGACTCATCACCACAATAGGCGCGGCCGGCGTCATAGCGGCATGGATAATCTTCCTGAAGATGGGAAAGAAAAAGAACGCAACCCCCGCCGCGGCGTAGAGCCGGCGCGCGGAAAAATCTCAGCGGTTACAAACGGCGGCGTCGGCTCAGCCCGACGCCGCCCTGTTTTATCTTTGAGGCTATCGCCGCAGGAAAAACCAGTAATCGCGGCCTAGCGCCGTTATCTCAAAGCGGCCGCGGCGCGCGCACAGCTCCAGCAGTTCTCTGTTTGAAAAATCCGCCGCGATGACCTCTTCGCTCCGCAGCAGAGCCTTGTTGAAATGCGCCATCGCCGCCAGCAGCGATATATCTCCCCTCGCGCGCGGGGCGACGCCGCAGCCGAGGATATACGTTACGCGCCGCCCCTCCGCGAGAAAGCAGGAAAGCCGCCGCGCTATCTCGCGCAGATGCGGCGCGTCGCCGCCATCCCCGTAACTGAAAACATAATTGAAAAGGCGCGGCGCTTCCTCCTTCAGCCTCCCGTAATCGACCATATATTCATAGGCCGCAAGCCCTTCGCCGTCCATAACGCCGAAAAGCCCGCCGCCGGCGGCGCAGTAGGCGATAGTCGCCTCCATGCGTTCCCGCATCAGCGAGAGCCGCTCATCGCGCCGGAGATTCCCGTAAAGCGCGGCGTAATAGGAATTGTCGGCCATACAAAGAGCCGCAAGCTCCGCCGTCTCGCCCGCCGACGCAGCCGTCAGCCTTTCCACTCGCGCCCCTTTTCTTCTATCCGTCATCGCGGGCTTCCCCCTCTCCAGTTGAAAATATTTTAAGTTATCTGAGTATAAAAAGCGAGACTTGCCAATTATCAATAAAGCCTGTAGAATGTCAACCATGAAAAGGATGATAAGGACTTTCTCCGCCAAAAACAGCTGTTGTTGCTGTACGGCTTCCCCATTAAAAACCGTACGGCCGGTCGGGTTGTACGCATAGAGCGGCGGGCTGACAGTATTTAAGATCGCAGATATCGTTATATCAGGGGGCCTGTCTTAGGACTGGCCCCTTTTACTTTATATTAAATCAGGGAGGAAATGAAGATGGGAATATGGAGATATATCGTAAGCGACTATCAGGCCGCGAAGAGGAACGACCCTGCCATTCCGGACGGCTTCCGCGGATTTCTGGAGGTGCTTCTCTGTACCCCCGGCTTTCTGGCGATAACGGCGCACAGGGGGATACACTGGCTGCACAGCACGCTGCACATACCTGTGCTTCCGCGCCTTATCTCGCTCTTCGTGCGCTGGTGGACCGGAATAGAGATACATCCAGCCGCGAATATCGGCGAGGGCTTCTTCATCGACCACGGCGCCGGGGTGGTTATCGGCGAGACGACGATCGTCGGCAGGAACGTCACGCTTTATCAGGGGGTCACGCTGGGCGGCACAGGAAACGAAAAGTGCCACAAGCGCCATCCCACGCTGGGCGATAACGTCTTTGTCGGCAGCGGGGCGAAGATACTCGGCCCCATCATCGTCGGCTCAAACTCACGGATCGGCGCGAACAGCGTCGTGCTGAAAAATGTCCCAGAAAACGCCACAGTCACTGGAATGCGCGCGCGCATCATAAAGGTCGACGGCCGTCCGGTAAGCGGCTCATCGGCTGGCATTTCGCCGGAAGAGCTTTTCACCAGAATATTGCGTCTTGAGGAAGAGCTTTATTATCTGCGCCGTGAGTTCCGGCGCTGCAAAGGAGAGGCTGTCGAGGAGACGGCCGAGATACCGGCCGATGTTGAAATAAGCGTCGAGCATAAGCAGGGCGGAAAGCTATAGAGCCATCCGCCTTTTTGCGCATATAATCGAACATGATATATCAAGACATTTAATAAATGTGATGTTTTTCATTAAATCATAATAGAATTTATCAAAGAAAAAACGAGCGGCGGCATCTGAAAAGTTTCATGCCGCCTGTTAATTTTTCTGTTTTTTTGTTCACGACAAAAAGAGATTGACGGCAAAAATCGCCTGATATCAGAAAATTTCGCTTCTCAGCCTGCCAATCCGTTCGCATCGCGGCGCGTGAAAGAGATCCCCGGTCAATAAAAAAATAGAAATATCAGAAAATATTAAAAGCTGTTACTTTCCTGCCTTAAAAAGTCTATCGTTGACATAAATCGCTATCTGATATATCTTGTATGCTAGAAATTCAGCCGGTAAAAACACTCTGGCGCTCGTCTGAAAAGGGCTTTTTCGGCCGTTTATCCTGCGGTCGTAATAATAAAAAAGCAGATCTTGAAAGGAGAGGCAACAGATATCATGAAGAAATTTGCAGCAATCGTTACGGCGGTATCCATTCTTGCGATGACGGCGGCCTCCGCTGTCGCGGCTCCGGTGACGTTCCGCTTCGCGGGACAGCAGCCGGTGGAGCATCAGTGCACGAAGATGATGAATGACTTCGCGCAGAACATTCAGAAAAAGACAAACGGACGCGTCAAGGTCGAGGTATATCCGGCCAGCCAGCTTGGCGACTATACGCTCGTCATGGAAGAGCTTATCCGCGGCACCATCGACATGTCGGTCACATCATTCGCCAGCTCCTTCGACCCGCGCTTTGAGCTTGTCTACATCAACGGCTACGTCAGCGGCTACGACCAGGCGAAAAAGGTTTTCGCCCCCGGCGCGTGGCTCCCGAACAAACTCAGCGAACTTGGCCGGCCGCTCGGCGTCCGCGTTCTCGGCTCCTATGTCGAGGGCATGATCGGCGTCGGTTCGACAAAGCCTCTCAAAGAGCCGCTTAACCCGAAGGTCGACAAGGGCGTCCTCACCCGCGTTCCCAATATGGACACCTACATGCTCGGCGCGCAGGCGATGGGCTTCCGTACCATCACCATTCCCTGGGCGGACGTTTACCAGTCGTTACAGACCGGCGTCTGCGACTCAGTGAACGCGATGGCAACAGCCGCCGTCTACACCGGCCTCGGCGACGTTATCAAGTACTGGTACGCGACGAACTACTCGATGGAATACCTTCCCTTCATGATAAGCGAAAAGTCATGGGCGAAGCTCTCCCCCGAAGATCAGAAGATATTCCAGGAAGAGGCCAAGGCTTTCACACTTAAATCCATCGACACAGCGAAGGCGGAAGACACAAAATACATGGATCTGATGAAGAAAAAAGGCATCCAGGTCTTCACCTACACGGAAGAAGAGCTGAAGCCTATAAAGGCTGCCTGCGTAACCTCATGGGAGAAGCTCGGCAAACGCGGCATGACGCCGGAGCTGATGGAAGAATTCAAGAAGCATCTCGGCAACTAAAGTCCTTTCACAAATCGAAAAAATAAAGAGCCGGCGGAGAGCTGTTTTCCCGCCGGCTCTTTCGTTATAAAATGGGGGAGAGACAGATTTTATGGAAGGCGGCGGGGCGGATGCTTTTGCGGCAGATGAAATATTTTACGGCGGTCGTGGAATGCGGCAGCTTTACAGAGGCGGCGGCGGAATGTTTTATTTCTCAGTCGGCCGTCTCGCAGCAGATACAGGCTCTTGAGAGAGAGCTTGGCGTGACGCTGATTACAAGGGAGCCGCGCGGCTTTTCCCTGACGCCTGCCGGGGAATACTTCTACCGCCGCGCGAAGCCGCTGCTGGAAGAGGCTGAGTCGCTGCGCCGCGAGACGGTTTCCATAGGCCGCCGCGATAGGCGGCTGCGCGTCGGCTACCTGAAAAGCTACGCCGCGCAGGAGCTGACGCAGGCTATGGCGAAGTTTTCGCGCGAGTGTCCGGAGGCCGCCGTGGAGATAGTGAACGGAACTCATGAGGAGCTGTACGAGCTGCTGCGCGCAGGGGCGGTCGATCTGGTCCTGAGTGACCAGCGGCGCGCCTTTTCTGATGAATATGTCAACTTTCATCTGCTTTACTGCGGCTGCTGCGCGGAGCTGTCGCCCGACGTGAATCTTGCCTCGAAAGAGTACGCGACGCGCGAGGATCTGAAAAAATTGCCCTGTATCCTCGTCTCGTCGCGTGAGCAGCGGCGCAATGAGGAAGATTTTTACCGTGGGGCGCTTGGCTTCACAGGTGAATTTATATTTGCCGAGACGCTTGAAGAGGGGCGGCTGCTGGCCGCGGGGAAAAAGGGCTTTCTCCCGATAGAGGTGGCGGGGACGCTGCCGCCGCCGCTCCCGTCGCTCGTCCGCCTGCCGCTGCACAACGACTCAGGCCCGCTGCTGCGCAATTACTGCGCCTTCTGGAAAAAGGGCTGCGGAAATCCCTATATTGAAAGCTTCGCCGGCATACTGTACCGGCTGCTCAATAAAGAATAAAAAGAGGCCGCTTGCCTGACGGCGCAGGCGGCATTTTCTGCCCTATTCTGCATAAGTAAAACTTATCGACGCTATCAGCAGTTGGAATTGCTCATTTTTCCCCTCTTTCATACAATTATCTCAGCATCTGCCGGCCTGGGCGGCGAAAATTAAAAAATATAAAGATCTGGAGGACGCTTCAATGAAAAAACGCAGATGGCTCATTACGGGAGTCAGCAGCGGCTTCGGCTATGAGCTCAGCAGACAGCTTCTCGAAGACGGAGAAATAGTCGTAGGAACAGTACGCGACCGCGCAAAGGCCGCGGCGCTCATCAAAAAATATCCCGACAGCTTTGACTGCCGGCTTCTTGACGTTACGGACGTACCGGCTATCCGCGAGCTTGTAGACGGCGCGTTCAAAAAGTACGGCAGGATAGACGTTGTGGTCAGCAACGCCGGCTACGGCCTCTTCGGGGCGGCGGAAGAGCTTTCCGACGCGGAGATAGAGCAAATCATCGCGACAAATCTGACCGGCTCCATCCAGCTCATCAGGTCGGCGCTTCCGCATCTGCGCCGTCAGGGCGGGGGGCGCGTCATTCAGCTGTCCAGCTACGGCGGGCAGGTGGCATTTCCCGGCAACTCGATGTATCACGCGACAAAGTTCGGGATAGAGGGCTTTTGCGAATCCGTCGCGCAGGAGGTCGCGCCTTTCGGCATCGGCGTGACGATTGTGGAGCCGGGGGGAGCGCGCACGGAATTTCGCTATGGGAGCGCGAAGGTGGCGAATCTGATGCCGGAATATGACGGCAATCCGGCGCACGGCTTCCTAAAGATGCTTGACCCGGCAAATGGACTTGCACCCGGCGACCCCGCGCGCATGGCGGCGCGCATAATAGAAAGCGTGGATAAGGAAGCGGCTCCCATGCGCATGGTGCTTGGCTCGCAGGCTCTTGAAAGCACAATATCGACGCTCAGGACGCGCCTTGCCGGCTTTGAGGGGCAGAGGGAGCTGGCGGCCTCGACGGATTTCCCGGCGGGCGAATGACGCGCTTGTTCCAGTAGCGCATGTAGAATGAAAATAATAAAAACGCCGGTTGAGTAAAGCAGACCAAACCGGCGTTTCCTGCTACCCTTTTTCGTCCGCGCCTCGTCCGCTCAGCGCCAGGTCGGCGGAATAGAGGGCGATGGCGCACCAGATACAGCAGAAGGTTATTATCTTGCATATATTAAGCGGCTCGTGGTAGACAAGTGTGCCGATGATGAAGGCCATCGTCGGCGATACGTACTGAATGAAGCCTATCGTCGTCAGCCGAACCTTTCCCGCGCCGTAGGCGAAGAGAAATAGAGGGACGGAGGTCGCTATACCGGTTCCGGCCAGCAGCAGAAAGGTGACCGTGTCGTAGGAGATGGGGACATTTGCCCTCTCTTTTATGAAATACAGCCAGAGCAGCGCCGCTGGGGCGACGGATATCGTCTCGATAAAGAGCGCGGAGGGAGGCTCTATCGGTATCTTTTTCTTCAAAACGCCGTAAAGGGCGAAGGAGAGGGCGAGGCCGAAGGCCACGAACGGTATCTCACCCAGAGTCGCTATTTGCAGCGCGACGCCGGCGAAGGCCAGCAGCAGCGCCGCCTTCTGCGCGCGGTTCATGCGCTCGCCGAAGAAGAGCACGCCGAAGAACATCGATAGCAGCGGATTTATATAGTAGCCGAGGCTGGTGTCAAGGATGTGGCCGGCGTTTATCGCCCAGATATAAAGCCCCCAGTTTATTGTGATGAGAAAGCCTCCTGCCGCGAGCCAGAGCCCCTTGCGCGGGTTTTCGCGGAGAAAGGCCAATGTGCCGCCGCATTTTTTTGTCAGAAGAAGGACGACGAAGGTGAACACGGCCGACCAGAGCACGCGGTGGCTCAGTATCTCCGTTGACGGCACATTTTGCAGCAGCTTCCAGTAAAGAGGCATGGAGCCCCACCATATATAAGACAAAAAAGCGGCCAGCGCCCCGCGCTGCGGTCCCGTCATCATCACATCGCCTCCCAGTCTTCAGTATTTTACACTTTTTTCACCGCATCGGCGCGCCCGGCGGCGGCTCTTTTTTTATTTTTGAGCGCGCGGCTGCTGCGCATTGCAGGCAAAAGCCTTTTTCTGCCTCTAATACGGAATCCGGAAGTAGTCAAGATATTTCTTGAATTTATCCTGTGCGGCAAGACATGTATCGTTCAGCCAGCCTCTTTCGGAGGGCCAGTTTTGCAGCCCGCGGTAGTAATAGAGCTTCATGTCGTTATCGATGATGAACGGCACGATATTGTATTTCAGGCATTCTTTGAACAAAATCAACCGCCCGACGCGCCCGTTGCCGTCCTGAAAGGGGTGGATAACTTCAAAGCGGTAATGGAAGTCTATCAGCTCTTCCATGCTTTTATCCGAAGTCTTGCGATATTCCGCCAGCAGCGCGGCAAGCTCCGCGGCAACCCTTTCGGGCGGGGTGGTATCTTTGCCGCCGACCTCGTTAGGCAGCCGCTTGTAATCGCCTGCGGCAAACCAGTCCCTGCGGGAATCGCTAGTGCCGCTTTTAAGCATCCCGTGCAGCTGCTTGATCAGCTTCTCTGACAGCTTATCGCGCGCGTGATCAATCACAAAATCAATACAGCGAAAGTGATTGGCGGCCTCCATGATGTCATCCACGTTCATAGTTTCGCCGTCCGCGCCGATGCTGTTTGTCTCGTAGATAAATCGGGTCTGGTCGTGGGAGAGCCGGCTGCCCTCAATACGGCTGGAATTGTAAGTTAATTCGATCTGAATCTTGTGGTAGATACCGCCCGTGACCTTTGCCGCCTTTTCCGTTTTCAGATAGTCCAGCAGCCTCTTTGGGGCGTCGCTTTTCTTGTTTGCTCTATCCGGTTTTGATGCGGCCGCTGGAATCGTCCATGTCTTGCCGGTCAAAAAAGCGCCGTCAATGCGCCCCTGCGCGCAGTAGTTTCGCACACTGCGCTCGGAGATTCCCCAGAGCGTCGCCGCCTGTTTGGCCGAGATATAGTCCATACGCCGCATCCCCTTTCGGATATAGTGTAACATACTATCGGCAAAATACTGACGCAAAACAAGCATTATTATTTTGATATTATTGCCGATATCGGCAATAACTTTCTCTATGTAGATGGCTTATGGCGCTGGGCGCGGTAAAATAAACAATGTATAAAAAATTAGAATTTACATATTAAAGAGTAAATGCCGTCGTCCGGCAGCGTCCTGCGGCGGCTCTTTTTATCTTTTTTGTCATGATGTATAATGCGCCGGGTATTCGATGTATTCGCCTGATGCTGTTTCTGTCATGTAAGTCGCTGACGGGATGTTTTTCAGAGTGAAAATTTTGTGATAGAATATCAGGATATTGTTTTTATTGGTTTTATGTGAACGGAAGGAAGAGCGGGCATGAAGGATCAGGGCGAACTTTCAGCATTGGGGGCCTCGCTTCTCGAGAAGGCGGAGCGGAGATTCAGCGATATGCAGGATTGGAGAAGGGATTTTCATCAATTCCCCGAGCTTGCCTTTGAGGAGAATATCACAGCCTCGAGGATCGTCAATGTGTTGAAATCCATTCCCGGAATGAAAGTGACTGTCGGCTTTGCGATACCGACGACGGTCGTCGGAGTGCTGGGCGGAGATATCCCAGGCCCTGCGCTGATGCTTCGCGCCACGATGGACGCGGTTTCGGCGGAGGAGCAGACGGGGCTTTCCTTCTCGTCTTCAATGCCGGGAGTGATGCACGCTTGCGGCCACGACGCCGAGATGGCCTCTCTGTTGGGGGCGGCGGCGATTCTTTCCGATTATCGCAGCGAGCTTAAACAGCGGGTGGTCTTCCTTTTCCAGCCGGCCTGTGAGGGACGCAGCGGAGCTAAGACGCTGGTAGAAAATAATTTCATCGAAAAATATGATATCGGGCGCTGCGCGATGGTGACGTGGTCTTCTGAGCTGCCCTACAGCGAGCTTTACACGCGGCGCGGCGTCATGACGGCGCTCTCCGACAGGATACATATAGACATCAGGGGAACGGCCGGACATGCGGCGGAGCCGCACATGACGGTTGACCCCGTCACTATCGCCGCCAATGTGATCATCACGATACAGGCGATGCTTTCCCGCGAGGTCGATCCGCGCGAGCCTGTGGTCGTATCCTTTGGGCAGATCGAGTCCGGCGCGGCCTATAATGTCATTCCCGAGCAGGCGAATATCTGGGGGACGCTGCGGGCCTTCAATCCCAAGACGCGCGACTTCGTACAGAGCCGAATCGAAACCGTCGCTCCGGCTATCGCAAAGGCGCTTCGCGGTCTCGCTTCGGTGGAATACACGCGCAATTACGCACAGGTTGACAATAACCTCGACATGCTGGAAGAAATCCTCCGTGTCGGGGTTCCTTTTTTCGGCGAGGACGGGATAAATATGCTTGAGAGGCCGCTGCTTTCCGGCGAGGACTTCTCCTTTTTCAGCAACAGAGTCCCCTCCGCCTACATGCTGCTTGGGACGGGACTGGAATATCCGCTGCATCATCCGCGCTACGATGTGCCGGAAAATCTTCTTCCCTTCTCCGCAGCGTGGGAGGCATATATGGCTCTGACGCTCCCTGCCGCCCTCTAAAATATTTCAGAGATGATGGAAGTGATGGATTTGAATTCCAGACTGGATATTATAATCAGGGATAATCTGAACAGACTTCCGTCCGAGCCATTTATCTGGTGGCAAAAGACATGGTGGTCCCGCGGCGCTTTTCTTGAGCTGATAGAGGAATGCGAAGAGCGGCTTTGCGCGAGCAATTTCAAACGCGGACAGCGTCTCGCGCTGCTTATGCCCAACAGCCCCATACTTCTCGCGACGGCGGTCGCCGTCTGGCGGCTGGGCGGCGCGGTCGTCCTGATCGACCCGCGCAACGGCTATGTGCCGCTGATAAGGCAGCTGCGCCACGCGGATGTATTCGCCGCGCTCACCTACCGCGGCTGCGAGGAGCGCGCGCCGCTGATATCGGAGGAGGGGATCCCCTGTTCCGTAATCAGCCTTGACACGCTGGATGAAAACATTCCCGGCCGCCCCTGCGACGAGGAATCGCCGGATACTGCGGTCATCTTCTATACCTCCGGCGTCACCGGAGAGCCGAAGGCCGTGCCGCTGACGCATGACAATCTGCTGGCCTGCATTGAAAACTGCGTCCGCCACATAGACACCCTTGATGAGGACGACGTCGTCCTCAACGCCCTCCCCAACGCGAATGCCTTCGGCTTCGTCTGCGGCGCGCTGCTGCCGCTGGTGAAGGCCGCGCGTCAGGTGATACTGCCCTCTTTCATGCCTGTCGAGGCGTCGATGGAGGCGATAAAGCAGGCCGAGGTCTCTATCGTGATGGCGGTGCCGACGATGATCGCGATGATGGTAGCCGCCGTCCAGCGCGGGGCCTCCCATTCCTCAAAGATAAAATGTATCCTCTCAGGTGGAGACCGCCTGACCGCGGAGCTGCGCCAACGGGCTGACCGCGTGCTGAAAACCCGCGTGATACAGGGCTACGGTCTGACGGAGACTTCCTCCGTCCTCGCGCTGCCGCCCGGACTTGATAAATCGAAGCCTGGCAGCGTCGGGACCCTGCTTCCCTGCGTTGAGGCGCAGATACGCAGCGACGATGGCTCCGTGCTGGAAAACGGCCGCGAAGGGCGGCTCTGGATACGCGGTGAGAGCGTGGCCCGCTGCTATTACCGCAACCCGGAGCTTACGGAGGAGCGTTTCAAGGACGGCTGGTTCGACACCTGCGACATCGGAAGGTTTGACGACGAGGGCTATCTTTTCCTTGAGGGGCGCAGCTGCGACGTTATCTTCGTGGGGGGATTCAAGGTCTACTCCCTTGAGGTTGAAAAGACCTTACAGGAGCATCCCGCCGTGGCGGAGGCCGCCGTCATCGGCGTGCCGCGTTCGATCAGCGGCGAGATAGTGAAGGCTTTTATAGTTCTTAAAAAGGGGGAGAAGGTTTCCGCCAGAGAGCTTATGGACTTCTGTAAAAAGAAGCTCGCCTATTACAAGACGCCGCGCATAATAGAATTTATCTCTGAGATGCCGAGGACGGCCATCGGAGAGATAGTCAAGAGAAGACTTTCAAAGGACTGATAAAGAAATGTACGGACTGAGCTGCCGGGTGACGCGTAATCTTTGCGATTATGAGCGCCGCGCCGTGGAGTCGCTGCTGGCGCGCGGAGGGCTTGTCTTTGAGGGGCGTCCAGACTATACGGCGCTGGCCGAGGACAGCGACGAAAATATAGTCGCCACCGCCAGCCTTTCCGGCTCCGTGATAAAGATGGTTGCGGCCGATCCGCAGTGGCAGGAGGCCGGCCTCACAGGTACGGTCATATCCGCCCTGATGCGCGCGGCGCGCGAAGAGGGAAGGTACCGCCTCTTCCTGTACACCAAGCCGGAGATGGCCTCCCGCTTTGCCGGGCTGGGCTTCCGCGAGCTGGCTGCCTCCGCCGGCTCCGTGCTGATGGAGTGCGGAGCCCCCGGCGCGGAACACTACCGCGCCATGCTTGAGGCGGAGAGGGAGAAGAACGGCGCGCCATGCGGCGCGGCTGTGATGAACTGCAACCCCTTCACGCTGGGACATCAATATTTGATAGAAAGCGCCGCCTCCGCCTGCACTCTATTTTATGTCGCTGTAGTGGAGGAAGACGCCTCCGCCTTTCCCTTCGCGGATCGTCTGGAGCTGGTTCGCGCCGGAACGGCGCATATCCCCAACGTGCGCGTTATATCGAGCGGCAGCTACGCAGTATCAAAGGCGACCTTCCCCACATATTTCCTTAAAGACCGCGCCGAAAGCTCTGTGGCGCGGCTCCAGGCGGAGCTTGACGCGCGCCTCTTCGGCTCGCTCTTCGTCCCTGCTCTTGGGGTGGAGCGCCGCTTTGTCGGAACGGAGCCGCTCTGCCCCGTGACCGCTATCTACAACGAGCTGTTGAAAAAGATATTGCCGCAATATGGCTGCGAAGTCGTTGAAATAGAGCGCAAAGAATCAGGCGGCGCGGCGATCTCCGCCTCCCGCGTCCGCGAGATGATCGCGCGCGGCGAGAGCGGCCTTTCCGCGCTGCTGCCGCGCGTTACGCTCGATTACCTGAAGAGCGCGGAGGGAATCGCCGCCGCCGCCCGTCTGAGGGAAAAGCAATGAAGAGGGCGCTGGAAGAGCTGCTGAGCGGCCGCGACGAGCGGGCCGCCTGGCAGAGAGCGCGTCTGTCGCGCGGAGGGACATTCATCTGTCAGATCGCCCTTAACATACCGGGCTGCCCAAAGCGGCTGCCGGGAGACCTCGCCGTAATAAAAAAATGCCGCGACGCGCTGCTCGCGCACACAGGCGCGCGCCCCGTAGATGAACGCTATCTGGAAAACGGGGCTGGAGCCTGCTGGCAGGGGGCTTTCGACGCGAGCAGCTTCGATGCCGCGCACTTCAAGCGCGTGGCCGTGGAGGCCGAAAATTCTTTTGAGAGCGGACGCATATTGGATATAGATGTGATAACGGCTCAGGGGGCGCTATCCCGCACGGCGATGGGGCTGCCGGAGCGCCGCTGTCTGCTGTGCGGCGAAAGCGCGAAGCTCTGCGCCCGTCTGGGAAGCCATAAAAAATCCGAGCTGAGGGAAATCGCGGTCAGGCTGATAAAATCAGCGGCGGCCGGAAGATAAAAGAGGGGGATTGCCCCCGACCGCGCTGCGGTAAACCATAAAATACCGCCGCTTGCAGGCTTCCGCGCGGCGCGGCGGCCGAGGCGGCGGCTTTTTGTATATAAGCGCCCCATTTTTTCCGGGGGGCGAATAAATTTATCAGTAATTTCCCATGCAAAAAACTATTATCTGGCGTTAGATTATATAATTGCTGATAGAGGAAATATAACGAAGCGCGCGTTCGGTAAAACCGGTGTCGTATGAAATATCAGACAGGCACTTTTCCTTACTATCAACGCAGGGAAGGCGAGATAAAATGAAAAACAGGCCGGAATGGGATATCTATTTTCTTCTTATGGCGCAGGTTGCCGCGAGCAGAAGCACATGCCTGCGGCGCAAGGTAGGAGCGGTTCTCGTCCGCGACAGGCAGATCCTGAGCACAGGCTACAACGGCGCTCCGCGGGGCGTCAGCCATTGCGAAGAGGCCGGCTGTCTGAGAGAAAAGCTGGGCATAGCCTCCGGAGAGCGTCATGAGATATGCCGCGGCTCTCACGCGGAGATAAACGCCATCGCGCAGGCTGCGGCGGCCGGCACCGCTACGGCAGGTTCGTGGCTCTACTGCACCCACGAGCCGTGCATCTACTGTACGAAGGCGCTCATCAACGCCGGCTGTGAAAAGGTCTTTTATCTCTACCCCTACCCTGACGAACTGGCCCGCTCAGTGATGGCCGAGTCGGGCGTGGAGAGCGTGTGGGTAGATCCCGCCTCCCTTCCGCGCGACATCTCTTCCATCTCGTGAGGAACATTGACATGCGATAAAATAACAGGACAGAAGGGAGCCGTTTTACGAAATGACAATTTCCATCGTTTTAGCTGACGACCATCCGCTTACCAGAGAGGGAATAAAGGGATACCTCTCGAAAGAGCCGGATTTTGAGATAGTAGGAGAATATGCCGACGGCAACGCGACATGGGAGGGGATACGGACGCACAGGCCGCAGGTGGCGCTGCTTGACATCCGTATGCCGGGGCTTGACGGGATAGCGATAGCCCGCAAGGTGAAAGAGGAGGGTATTCCCACCTCGTCGCTGATGCTCACATCCTACGACGCGAACCAGTATGTAATGGCGGCGCTGCGCGCCGGAGCGCGCGGCTACGTGCTGAAGACCGCGACAATGGACACGCTCTCGCGCGCTATCAGAATAGCGGCGCGCGGCGGCTTCTACCTCGACAGCGACGTCGCGAACGCCGTCGAAGAGGGCGACGATTTTATCCCGGAGCCGGTTTCAGTGCGCGAGCGCGAAGTGCTGCTTCTGGCCGCGCGCGGGCTATCCGGCAAAGAGATAGCGGGGAAGCTCTTCATCAGCGAGAGGACAGTCCAGACGCATCTCGCCTCCATCTACGACAAGCTCGGGGCGAAAAACAAGACAGAATCGATGCTGCTTTCCCTTAAATACGGGATCGTCACCATGGAGGAACTCCTCGATTAATGATCAAAAAGAGGGGACTCCTTTATCAGCTGATATTGGCCATCTTCATCCCCGCGTTCATCGCGCTTGTAATGGCGTGGGCGGTCTACGCCCAGTTTGAAAGCACGATGAGCAGCATCGCCTCCGACTATGTCGAGAACCTTGTAGACAGCGTCGTCGCGAGAGTAAATTCCAGAGAATGGAACATAACTTCTGACGCGGACTATATGAATAACCGTCTGGAAAAAGACAGGGACGAGATGGCCGAATTGCTGAAAGGAGTGGTACTCCCCGGGACCTTCGCCGTTTTCAGCAGAAACGGCACGCTGATTTACGGAACGCCCGGGGAGGTAAACCTTCTCGCCGACAGAGACGAACTCTTCGACTCGCAGAGGCCGGTAAAGATACGCGGCGGCCGCGGACGTTACTACACGGGGATGTTCTATCCCCTGCCGGACAAAAATCTCTACATTATCGGCGCTGTATCCTGGCAGGCGCTCTTCGGCCTGATGGTGTTGCTCGTCACTATATGGCCGTTCGCCATGGGAGCGCTGGCCGCCTTTATCATTCTCGCGATCTACCTGCTCTATGAAAAAGTCATCCTCCCGCTGCGCGACCTGGACAGAGAGATAGCCTCTCTTGCTCTGGGACGCGACCTGCCCGTATCCTCCGCGCCGGAGGCAGTAGCCGAGCTGCAAAAGCTGCGCTCCACGCTGGCGCTGCTGGCGCAATCCGCGATAGACAAGGAAAATCTCTCGCGCGAATATGTCACAGACCTTATAAAAGCGCAGGAAGAGGAGCGCGAACGCATCTCCCGCGAGCTGCACGACGGCCCGCTCCAGGACGTTACCGCTTTGGTGCAGCGCCTGCGCATACTGGCGGCAGAGGTCGGTGTCGACTCGCCGATAACGGAGCCGCTGAACAACGCCGGAAAAATCGCGATGTTCAGCGTGAAAGAGATGCGCGAATTCTGCAACAACCTCACGCCGCCGTGGCTCGACCTCGGGCTGAGCCACTCGCTGACGGAGCTGTGCAACAGAATGTCGGCGCAGTTCAACATGATGATAGAGCTTGACGTGGAAGATATTTACGAAGAGGACGACTGCTGCCTGCCGCCCTCCCCATGCCTCGCCTTCTACCGCGTCGCGCAGGAATCCATCAACAACTCCGTGAAACACGGCTGCGCGAAAAGCATATACATCACACTGAAACGTGAAGAAGACAGAATAGTCATGCGCATAGAGGACGACGGCAAAGGCTTCGAGATGCCGGAGGATATCAAAGAGCTGAGAGTGCGCGGACACCGCGGCCTTTCAAATATGAGCGAACGCATACGGATAGCCGGAGGCCGGCTGGAAGTTAAATCAACTCTGGGAGTCGGCACAATTATAAGTTGTGAAGTACCCGCTCAAAGGGTAAAATAATAATAGAAGCAATATTATTATTTGCTATCCGAAAGGTGGGGGCCTCAGGGCAATCATAATGAAACTGAGAATTTTTGGCGCCGCCGGCGAAGTGACCGGTTCCAACTTCATGATAGAAACCTCCGGCTATAAGGTGCTTGTCGATTGCGGCACGCATCAGGGGACGGACGAGGAAAAACATGAAGGAGAGCAATTTCCCTACAGCCCGGCCGAAGTTGACGCCGTGCTGCTCACCCACGCACACATCGACCACAGCGGAAGGATCCCGCTGCTGGTAAAGCAGGGCTTCAAGGGGAAAATATACTGCACGCACGCCACATCGCAGCTGATAGAGGTGCTGCTGCGCGACTCCGCCCACATCATGAAGGAAGACGCGGAATGGCGCTCGCGCAAGAACGCGCGTCGGGGGCTGCCAAAGGTGGAGCCTCTGTACGGAGAGCAGGACGTCGAGGACGCGCTGACCTTCCGCAGCCCGATACCCTACGACGAAGTCGTCCCCGTGCTTCCCGGTCTAAAGGTTCGCTATCGCGAGGCCGGACATATCCTCGGCAGCGCGATAATCGAAGCGTGGATCTCGGAAGAGGGGGCGGATAAAGAGGTAAAAGTCGTCTTCTCCGGAGACCTCGGCCCTATGGACGGCGTCATCGAAAAGCCGCCGGCAGTGGTGGAAGAGGCGGACTTCGTACTTATAGAATCGACATACGGCGACAGGCTCCATAAATCGCTGGAAGATACCCGCGCCGAATTCCAGGAGGCGATGGAAGCTGCGATACGCACAGGCGGCAAAGTGCTGATACCTACCTTCGTCGTTGACCGCGCGCAGCGTATGCTCTATGAATTCAAGCTGCTCCAGAAAAAGCTGCCCGACCTCAAAATGCCGGACATCTACCTTGACTCGCCGATGGGAGTCAAAACCACGGAGATATACTCCTCCCACGCGCCGCTGCTCTCGCGCGACCTGAAAAAGCTGCTGATGAACAACGAAGACCCATTCGAGCCGAACGGCTTCAGCTTCGTGCGCAGCGCGGACGAATCCCGCGCCATAAACGCGATGGAAGACGGCATCGTACTCGCCGGAAGCGGCATGTGCTCAGGAGGGCGCATCATGCACCATCTCAAGCACAGCCTCTATAAAAAAGACACGCACGTATTCTTCGTAGGCTATCAGGCATATGGCACGCTGGGACGCCGCCTTGTGGACGGAGCCAAAAACGTGCGCATCGCCGGCGAGGAAATATCAGTCGCGGCGCAGTTCCATACGCTGAACGGCTTCTCCGCTCACGCAGACCGCGACGACCTGCTTCAATGGGCGGCCAACTTCCCCAAAAAGGCTCAGTTCATCATAATCCACGGCGAACCGAAATCCTCGCAATCGCTGGCGCTGGGGCTTGCCGACGCCGGCTACGCCACGCTGATACCGGCCATAGGAGACGAAGTGGAGCTTACGCAGCGCGCCGCCCTGTCGCCGTCAGCGCCGTCAAAGATAACGATGCCGGTGATATCGCAGCGTATCCTTGACAGAATAGAATTCAACTCAAAGGATATAGAGACCGCGCTGAACCTCATCAGCGCGCGCACCGCGCAGATGCAGCAGCTGCTGATAAAGAACGAATCGCAATACCGCGACGTGATGCCGCTGCTCATCTCGGCGAGAACGCTGCTTGAAGCCGCCGCCGCCATCAGCGAAAACAAAGGCGCGGAGACTGAAAAGTAACGGAGAAAAAAGACAAAGGGGCGGGACGGGAAATCATGAAAAAATTTAAGTATCTACTTGCGGCTGCGGCAGCCGCGGCGGTAATAGCCGCCGCCGCGTTCGTAATATATTCGTTCTCAGACTCGTCAGGCATGATGTCCGCGATTCCAGCTCCATCTGAAACAAGCCCCTACCTGCTGCTGGAGACGAAAGAGGGCGGCTATCCCGAGACGCTGTTGTCAATGCTGATTGAAAGCGGCTATGACGCGCTGCGGGAGGGGACGCCGCACTGCGCCCTGCTGGAAGCGGCGGCGAAGGCGAAGGAGAGCGCGCTGCTCGCGCAGGACTCCGGCAGCGAATTAGAGCTTTACTGCGTCCTCCGTCTGGAGGATAAGGAAACGGCCCGGCTCAAAAAGGGACGTATGCCGGAAAGCCTGCGCCCCGTCTTTGAAGGGGCGGAAATAAGCGGCGGCGGGGAAGAGCCCTTTGCCATACGTTCCTCTTCGCTCTACTCCCCCGTCTACTACGCCGTCAGCGGCAAAAACGTGCTCCTGGCCGCCGACCGGCGGGCGCTGCAAAAAATGGAAGCCCTCGGCGAGAATCCGAAAGCGGGGCTTGGCGGCAAACGCTGGAGCCAGGAAGAGAGCTGGCCGTGCCATCTGGAAATATCCGACGGCGGCGCTGTCACAGCGGAGTCAGAGCATAAATTCCCGCTCACAGCAGAGGCGGCCTGGCGCGAAAAAGAGCGGCAAAACGACTCGGAGCCTGCGGGAGAAATGCGCTGGGCGCTGGTCAACCTCGGCAAAAGCGTCGAAAGCTACCTGACGTCATCGCTCAAGGCAAGAAAATGGAACACATCGGACTGCATAATAGCGGAGCCGCTGCTGCTATCCGCCGGAGTCAACCTGCCTCCGCTCGACGGCGCTCCCGGAGACTGGCCCTTCCCCCTCTCGTCGCTCGGCGAACTCGCGGAGAGCCTGAACATGACGGACGATCAGATACGCGAAATACTCTCAGGACAGACAGTCTTCTCGCTCGGCGGGCAAAATCGCATCCTCTGGTTCTCGCTCCCCGGCTTGCTTGTCGAATTTTCCGGCAGGCCGGAGCTGATGGCCGAGCTGGTAGACTCCTTCTGGAAAAACCTCTTCTTCGGCGCGGAGCCAAAGCCCCTTGAGGGCTTCGACTACGGCGGAACGGGAAAGATACCCTTCTCCGTGGTGGGCGCGGGGCGCGGCGGCATAGCCGTGCTGGGACTCACAACACCGCAGTCGCTCAGCTCCGGCAACAGACTCGGCCAGTTCCTCTCCGGCGATGAAAGCGCCGTCGGCTGGCTTATCGCCGACCTGCCGCGCATCGGAAGCGCGCTCTCGGAAATGGCGAAGATGAGCGGCTTCCGCGGCGACGACGGAGACTCCGCCTTCTTGCCATACGGCGGCGGCTCCGAAGAAGAAGAAATAGAGCCATTACAGCCGGAAATATCCGTCTCCCCCTTCGACCAGGAGGCGGCGGACGCATTCGGCGCCATACTCAAACGGCTGGGGCGCGTCCTCGTAGTATGGGAAAAGCCCCTCTCCGGGCGCGTAAACTGGTACGGCGCGGCGGAGAAATAAAAGCGCCGGACAAAGAAAAAACAGCCACTTCTAAACTCTGGAGGTTATTTTATGTACACGAACGCATTGAAAGTTTTACGGGAACGCGGCTTTGTCGAATGGAGCAGCCACAACGAAGAGCTGGAAGAACACTTCATGAAAAACATGGTGACGGGCTACATCGGCTTTGACCCAAGCGCCGACAGCCTTCACGTCGGAAACCTCGTCGCCATCATGGGACTTGCCTGGCTCCAGCGGCTCGGCCACCGTCCGATAGCGATAGCGGGCGGCGGCACCGGACGCATCGGCGACCCATCGGGAAAAAGCGCCGAACGCAATCTGCTCTCCGAAGAACAGATCGCGCACAACGTCTCCTGCATCGCGGAACAGCTTCGCCACTTCCTCAACTTCGACAGCGGCGAAAACAGCGCCCTGCTCGTCAACAACAACGACTGGCTGAAAAAGGAAAACTACATAGAATTTCTGCGCGACACAGGGAAATACTTCACAGTCAGCTTCCTCGTCAACCGCGAATATGTGCGCAGCCGCGTCCTTGACCCGGACAAATCGATAACCTACACGGAGCTTTCATACATACTGCTTCAGGCCTTCGACTACAACCATCTGTACAACGAATACGGCTGCACGCTCCAGATGGGCGGCAACGACCAGCAGGTGAACATCATCGCCGGCATGGACCTCACGCGCAAAAAATCCGGCGGCCAATGCTACGGCATCACCTTCCCGCTGCTGCTCAACGCGCAGGGACAGAAATTCGGCAAATCGGAGAGCGGGGCTGTATACCTCTCGCCGAAACGGACAAGCGTCTATAAATTCTATCAGTTCTGGATAAACGTGGACGACAAAGACCTTGAAAAGCTCTACCGCCTCTTCACCTTCCGCGAAATTGACGAAATAAACGCGCTGCTCGCGGAACATGAAAAAGCCCCGCACCTCCGCAAGGCGCAGAAAGAGCTGGCCTGGGAAATGACCTGCCGCCTTCACGGCGAAGAGGCCGCAAAGCGCGTGCGCGAAGCCAGCGCCGTGCTTTTCGGAGAGACAAACATCAAAGAAGCCTCGGCGGAAGTTCTGGACACGCTCGCGGCGGAAATACCCTGCGCCGAGGCCGACCTTGAAGAGACAAACGGCGTGACGGAGCTGCTCCTTCTCTGCGGAGCCTGCGATTCAAAGGGCAACGCGAAAAAGAAAATAAAAGAGGGGGGCGCCTACCTCAACGGAGAAAAAATAACGGACGCCGCTCTGCGGCTGACGGAAGCCGACCTGCTCGCCGGAGGCTATATACAGCTCAACGTCGGAAAGAAAGACTTCCGCCTGCTCAGATTCAAATAAAAAACGACAGCAAAAAGGAGAGCCGCTTGAAAGGCGCGCTCTCCTTTTACACCACGGAAGGCAAAACAGGCCGCCTCCGAATCCGCCGCGGCGGCCTGCAATGCTGTTAATAAATACATACGGAAGGCGGAAACATTTGAAAGAAGAGACAAAGAAAAAAATAACGGAATATCAGATTCGGGCCTTCATGGCTTTCGCCGAAAGCATCCGCCCCGGCTGGCGCGCCAGGCTGCTCGCGGGGACGCTCATCCCGCTCGTCAAAATACTGGGGATACGCAAAGACGTCGCGCGGCGCAACATCATGCTATGCTTTCCGGAAAAAGAGAAGGCCGAGCGTGAAAAAATACTTGCGGAATCCTACGAAAGCATGATATGGACGGGAGTGGAAATGCTCGCCTGGCAGCGCGACCCGTCGCTGATAGACAGCATGGTCGTCGAAGCGGGCGGCAAAGAACATATCGAAAAGGCGCTGCGCGACGGCAAAGGCGCCGTCGTATTCTCCGCCCACCTCGGAAACTGGGAGCTGGCGGCCGCGTGGTTTGGACGCAGCTACCCATTTCACGGCATCGTGCGCCACTCGGACAGCCCCTTCCAGCGGGAGCTGATCGAAAAAATGCGGGAGCGCGGCGGACTGCGCACCATATCCAAAGACGCCTCTATGAAGCGCGTCATCACAATGCTGCGAAAAAACGAGACCTTCGGCGCGCTCGACGACCAGCACGGCGGAGACGAAGGAATAAAAACTCCCTTTTTCGGAGAAGAGACCTCGACCGCGGCCGGGCCTGCGGCCTTCTCCGTCCTCACCGGCGCGCCGATGATCCCGCTCTCCATCAAAAGAATAGAGCCATTCAGATTCACCGTAAAAATCGGCCCGCCCCTTCAGCCTCCGCCGCCGGAATACAGCCGCGACGAAGCGATACGCGACCTCACCATACGCATGAACCTTGAATACGAAAAAATGATCCGCGCCAACCCCGGCCAGTGGCTCTGGCAGCACCGCCGCTTCCGCGAAATAATAGACGGCTGAAAAAAAACCGGCTGTCGTTGTATAATTATGAAGTTAAAAGCTTGAAAGCTTAGGAGGAAAACAAAAGTGAAAACAATAACGGTAAGAACAGTAAGAAAGATATGCGCGGCGCTCATCCTGCTGATACTGCTGCCCGCCGTAGCGCCGGCGACGCCCGCGCTGGAGCAGAAATACAGCCTCAGCCAGCCTGACGGCTACAGCTTTGAGGCATACAAACGGGGCGACGAATTCATGAACTGGTACGAAAGCGCCTCCGATAAATATCCCATCCTGCGCGACGGCGGCGGACGCTGGCTCTTCGCCCTGCCGGCAGCGACCGGCGGGCTAGAAGCCTCCGGCACAGAATACCGCGAAGGGGCGACGCCGCCTGATGGGGCGGTCCCCGCGTGGCGTCCCGACGAAAAATATACCTCCGCGCTGCGCCTCGCCGCCGGAATGAAAAGCTCCATGCGCAGCGCCGCCGCGACAGAAATCACGTGGGAAAGCCACCCCGTGAAAGGCAGGCGTGAAGCGGTCTTCATCAAGGCAACATTCCTGGACTCCCCCTCCCTCTCAAGCAGCTCCGCCGACATCTACGAAATGGTATTCGGCGACGAAGGCTCTGTCAGAAGATACTACCTTGACCAATCCTACGGCGAGCTTGAGATAACCCCGGCCGTCTTCAACGGCGTCGAACATGGCGTTATAGAGCTGACACTCACCTCGGCTGACTTCAACGAAGGCAAACATCCCGACTGGCTGCTCAAAAAGGATAAAGTCGGCGGCATGTACAAGGCTCATAAAAACGAGGTCGCTTTCGTTACTGCAATGCTGAAAAAAACAGGGCTTGACTTCTCCCCCTTTGATAAAAACAACGACAAGGAAATCACCGCCGACGAGCTCGTGGTCTACTTCGTCCTGGACGGCTACGAGGAATCCGGCTCTGACAATACGCCCTCCGCCTGGATGCACGCCTGGGAATCGTGGGGCGACGTGAGAGGATATAAAGACGAAAGCGGACATGACTTAAATAACAACGAACATAACGTCATCCTCTCCGGCGACATGGAAGACATGACAAAGCCATACCTGGCGCTCATGCGCTGGTCGCTGACGGGAGAGATTATCAGCCTGAATTACGACGATGTCCTGCTGCCTCTTGTCGGCGGCATAGCGCATGAGCTGGGGCATCAGATCTGCGGCCTGCCGGACCTTTACGATGTCAGCTACCGCAACGAGGGCCTGGGCAGCTTCTCCCTCATGGCCGCCGGCAACTGGGGACGCAGAAAAGGCTTCGTGCCGGGGGAGCGGCCGGTGAACCTCGACGCATGGAGCAGGAAATACCTCGGTTGGGAAACGCCGCGCACAGTCGTCTCAGAGGGCGGCCTGCAAGGCATATCCCTCGGCCTGCCGCGCAACGGAAAATACCCTCCGGTGAGGATAAACTCCGCCATTGTCGATTCAACCAGCGAATACCTGCTCGCGGAGGTGCGCAGCCCGCTCGCTGACGACTGGGACGGCGGCCTGGGAGGGCTGATGAGCGATACGGCTCCGGAGCTCTTCAAAGGAGGGCTGTATATCCAGCACATAGACGAACGTTCCGGCAGCGGCGCTCTTGACCTCGGCAACGACTTCAACGACTCCGAAAACACAGCGCACCAGGGCAACATGGCGCTGTGGCCGGATGGCGACTCACGCTCCGAGAACCCCGGCAGAGACGGTTACAAATCGCTGTGGTACGAGGGCAACGGCGCGCTCCCGCGCGCGATATACTTCTACGGCTCGAAAGATGCCGTAAGCGCGGACAAAGAGGCAGGCATAGTCCTGCGCTCCGTATCCGCGTCGAACGGCGAAATGACCCTCTCTGTCTCAAATTCCTCCGGCAGCTCAAACGGCTGCTCCGCCGCGCTCTTCCCCGCCGCGGCGCTGCTCTGCCTTCTCGCGCTTCCCCTGCTGAGACGCGGAAAGAAAAGATAGCGGCTCCATGAAACGGCTCGCCATAGCTCTGCTGCTGACAGCCGCCTCCGCGGCCTCCGCCGTGCCGGCGCTTCAGCAGCCCTTCATGAAAAGACAGCCTGACGGAGCGATAATCAAAATAGTGCGCCGCGGCGACGAGCGCGTCCACTGGTACGAAAGCGCGAATGGCGCCTACGCCCTGCTCTTCGACGCGAAAACAAAATGGTGGTACTTCGCCACGGCGAAAAAAGATCGCCTGGTCTCGCTGGGCGTCCCCTACCGTGAAGAAACGCCCGCCCCGGCGGAAGCCGCAAAAAACTACCGCCCGCCCGCGCCCGAAAGCTTCCCTCCGCTGCCGAAAAAAACAAACTGAAGCCCGCCGATAAAAAAACCGGCGATAAATCGAGTAGGAGGCTACCCATTAGTTGAGCAGCCGACCTCTCACACCACCGTG
>JAUNJZ010000072.1 GCA_030533085.1 Synergistaceae bacterium | reverse complement strand
CACAGCATCTACAGCTATTATACAAGGCCGATGTTTTGTTGCCTTGTAACTGCTGGCTTATTATACGAGGGAGCCGAAAAACCAAAAGCAAGCCGGCAGCGCGTCAACGGCTCTGATCAAACAACTTTTGTCTGTAAACATCACAAACGCCGCATCTAACCGGCGGCGCGTTAATTAGGGCCGATATCCGGCTCCCGCAGATAACATCCGCGCACCTCGCGCGGAGTTACGGCGCGGGCGGCGTAATAATTTCCCATAATGGCGCAGGAGCCACCGCGGGCGCTTTTTCTTTTTATGAGCTCTTCGCAGGCGGAGGCGAGCGCGGGATATTCATCAGCGTCGGGAGAGACCATCACTGCGCCGGGATATTTTTTCAGCTCCTCCGCCAAAACGTCGCAGCGGATAAAGCGCGGCTCTATGACAGCCGACAGCTCGCCGCCGCGCGCGTGATAGAGGGCGGCGTAGCAGTGCGTCCTTCTCGCTTTGAACAGCGGCAGAAGAAATTCATGGCTCTCTTTCAAATCCCATACGAAAATCTCCAGAGATGAAAGAGGCGTCACCTTTACATTCAGAGCCTCGGCAAGCGCCGCGCCGTAGGCTATTCCGGCCCTGATGCCGGTGTAATAGCCGGGGCCTACTCCAACGGCTGTAAGGCCGATATCGCGGAGCGATAGCCCTGCCCGCGCAAGCAGCTCCGCGGTCATGAGCGGAAGCTCTTCGGACTGCCTGCGCCCCAGCTCAAGGTCAAGCTCCGCGAGCGTGCGCCCATCATCTGCGATTCCCATATTTGTCCAGCGTCCTGCGCAGTTTATTCCCAGCGTTATCATTTGACATTCTCCGTTAGCCGCAATATTTTTTCCTTAAACTCCGCCAGAAGCGCACGCCCCTCCGGTTCAAAGGCGCGGAAGGTCAGAATGCGCGAGGACTCGCCGGCGGGCGAGGGGGAAAACTCCACCTCAAGCCTTTTTTCGGGCGGCTCAAGCCAGCGCTCCCCCCATTCGACAGCGGCGGCGTAGCCGTCGTCAAGATATTCCTCTATCGCAAGCTCCTCGACCTCGCCGGCATCTTCGAGACGGTACAGGTCGGCGTGCAGAAAGGGCGTCTTGCCGTCATACTCGTTCATTATTATAAAGGTAGGGCTCTTCACCCGCTCGATACCGAGCGCCGCGCCGACGCCCTGCGTGAACTTCGTCTTTCCCATGCCCAAGCCGCCGGTCAGCAACAGCAACATTCCCGGAGGCAGCGCCTCACCGAGGGCGCGCCCTGCCGCGAGGCTCTCATCCGGGTTTTCGCTTTCTATCAAAAGGGCGTCAGCCGAGGAACGAAGGAATCTCATCCGCTATTTCCCTTGCCAGCGCGCCACGAAGCCCCTTTTTATCCTCCAGCGCCTCCCCCGCCGCTCCGTGCGCCAGAGCGCCGGCAGTGGCGGCGTCGGCTATCGGAATGCCGGAGGCCATCAGCGCGCCGATAACGCCGCTCAGCACATCTCCTGAGCCTGGAACGGCGAGCGCCGGAGAACCGGCGCCAATCATGCGCAGCGGGCCGTCCGAAGCTATCAGAGTATTTCTCCCCTTCAAAAGGGCGAAGCCAGCCCGCTCCTTCAATCTCTCCGCCGAATCAGCGCGCGCGGAATTGACCGCGGCGGCGCTCGTCCTCAATATCCGCGCCGCCTCTCCGCCATGCGGCGTCAGCAGCACGTCATTCCTCTCCGGAAGCTCGGAGAGCCTTTCAGCGAAGAAATAAAGCATATCCGCGTCAATAAGCAGCGGAATGCGGCAATTCTTCCAGAAGCGGAGAAAAAGCTCCCCCGCCTCCGCGCCGCGCCCCATGCCGGGGCCGATCACCGCCGCGCCGCAGCGGGGCAGCCAGCTGGAAATGAGCGCCGAAGCCGCCTCCGCGTCGATAGCTCCGTTCCTCGTCGCCAGCGGCAGCACAATAGCCTCAGGCAGAGCAGCGGAAACATTGGCGGCGATAAAATCCGGCACTGCGAGAAATACAAGCCCCGCGCCGGCGCGCAGCGCCCCCAGCGCGGTCAGAAGCGGCGCGCCGCGGTAAACCTCGCTACCGGCGCATATCAGCAGTCCTCCGCGCTCAGTCTTGTGTATATCGCGCGAAAGGGGCGGAAGCAGCGCCCTTATATCTTCCTTTTCGTAAAGCACAAGCGCCGGCTCCTCAGGCAGCAGCGCCTCCGCCGGCGCTCCGATATCCGCCGCGATACGGCGTCCGCAGCTCTCAAGGGCGGGAGAAAAAGCCATTCCCCGCTTTGGCGCGAGAAAAGTCACCGTCGCCGACGCCCTCACAGACGGGCTGTAAAGCCCTCCCCCGTCAGGGTCGATACCAGAGGGGATATCAAGCGAAAGAACATTCTCCGCCCCCTCCGTGAGGGAAATAAGCCGCGCCGCCTCGCCGCGCGGCGCTCCCTTCGTCCCCGTGCCGAGAAGCGCGTCTATCACGACAGCCGCCTCACAAATATACTTTTTCAGAACGGAATCATCCAGCCCGCCGCTCTCCGCGACAGCAAGCCGCTCTCCGGCCAGCGCGCGCAGAATGGCGAGATTCAGCGCCGCGTCGCCCTTATAATCTTCATCGCTATGCGTCTTTACAACAGTGACATTCCAGCCGCGCAGCAGCAAATGGCGCGCGGCGGCGAAGCCGTCCCCGCCGTTATTGCCTCCCCCGGCGAGAACAAGGCAACTCCCCACACAGCCTGCCAGCCCCTCGGCGGCATCCGCCGCGCCTCTGGCCGCATTCTCCATCAGCACGACAGATGGAATCCCGAAGCGCCTCTCCGCGATACGGTCAGCCTCCCGAACATCAGACGAATGATAAAAGCTCTCCATACTCACCCCTCCAGAACGACCACAGCCACAGCCATATCAGCCTCATGCGAAATACTCAGAAAAACGGCCGTTATCTTCTCATCAGCCAGCCTCCGCTGAAAAGCCTCGCTGAAAGAAAAACGGGGGCCGCACTCCGTGCGCACGACCTCGCAGGAATCAAGCCCCATCTTCCCCAGCCCCCAGCCTCCGGCCTTGGCAAGCGCCTCCTTCGCGGCAAAAGCCGCAGCGTAATGAGACGCCGCGCCTCCATTACTCTCCGCGTAGGCTATCTCTCCAGCAGAAAAGAGCCGCTCCTTGAAGCCGCTCCGCGCAATCGCCCTCTTCATGCGCTCTATCCCGCAGAGATCGACCCCGACGCCGCGTATCATCGCGCCGCCCCCAAAGACTTCTCTATAGCCTTCACCTGCCACGGCTCAAGAATATTAAAGCCCTTCGCAGTTTTAAGCTGCCGCGTCAGCGTCTTCTTCCATTTAGAGCCGTAAATCTCAGGCGCAAGCTTCACCGCCTTCGCCGCCAGCTTCTCAAAATACCTGTGGTCAGTCGCCCACTTCCCGTGCCGTCCCCTGTAAAGCCCTCCGAAATAGCCCCACACATTATTATTATACTTGGCCGAAAGCGGGTAATCATCCCTTATCTTGCGTGAATAATCCTTGAGAAAAGCCTTTACCGAACGATACTTCCTGAAAGAAGAGACCACCATCACACGCTTGCCGTTGATATGCTCCTCGCTGCGTATATCTATACAGGGCCGCCCCGTCGTCTTCCATGCCTTATTCGCCTTTATCCCCGCGCCGTTTCTCCCCTCAGTCCAAAGGCGGCTCTTCCAGTCCCCCGTCTCATGCGCGCAATGCACAGCCGCGCCAAAGGGATTCACGCTCTTATGCTTCTTCGCCAAACGATAAAACTTAAGGGAAGAAAAGGCGGAAGCCTGAGCCGTGAAAGTCAGGAAAAAAAAGAGCGCGGCAAGCGCCGCCGCAAAGCCTTTAAAAAAAAGCAAGCCCCCGACAGACGGTCCAAGCCGCCCAGAAGCCCTCTGAACTGCCGCTCCGCCGGTAAAACCCCCGCCTGCGAAACTTCCTCTCATCAGCCGTCGCCCCCTTCGCAAAACCAGACCCTGTTTATATTTCAAACAGGGTCTGCATTATAAATATTATACGCGAAATCAGGATAATAAATATGAATTTGAAAAAATAGCCGGCAAAGAAGTCAGAAAGCTTTCGTCATCGAGTCGAGCAGCTCATAAATCTCCTTAGGCTCAACAGGCTTTATAAGATGCGCGTTCATGCCGGAATCAAGCGAGGCCTGAATATCCTCGTCGCAGAAATTGACCGTCATCGCGACGATAGGTATCTTCGCCGCGTCCTCCCTATCCATCGCGCGAATCGTCCTCGTGGCAGCGAGACCGTCCATCTGCGGCATCCTGACATCCATCAGAATAGCCCTGAAATATCCCGGCTCGCTCTCGCTGAACATCCTGACGCCCTCCGCTCCGTTCCAGGCTCTTTCTACAACAGCTCCGCCTTTCTCCAACATCTCAATTGTAACCGTTGCGTTAATGTCATGATCCTCGCACAATAAAATACGTCTGCCCTCCAAAGGCTTCATTATATTCACTCCTTATAATCACATCTGCCGCCCGAAACGGCAGTTTGAGAGCCGCAAAGCCCTAAAAACACTTTATAAGAATACTATAAAATTGTCTACTATATTTCAAACATAAATATATAACAAAAACCACGGAAATAAAAACAAACGGGGAAACGACATAAAAGCACAAGCAAAAGATACCCGTCTCCATCCTGTTAATAAAAAAGGACCTTCAAAAAAATTTCTGAAAGTCCCTCAATAGCAATGGTGGGCGATATTGGGTTCGAACCAACGACTTCCACCGTGTGAAGGTGACACTCTACCGCTGAGTTAATCGCCCGTCTCAACGATAATTGATTATACAGTAAACGCCGCGGATTTTCAATAGCCGCTTTCCAACCCGCCGCACACAGCCCAGGCGAAAAAAACTTCTTGCTTAATCTGTGATTGCAATGTAAAATTTCTGTGTCGCAGCTGCTGCGGGAATGGCGGAATTGGCAGACGCGCAGGACTTAGGATCCTGTGTCATAGACGTGGGAGTTCAAGTCTCCCTTCCCGCACCATAGTTTCCATTAAATTTTTTCCGGCCGACACCACGCCCTGTCGCCCCTAACGCGAAAAGACGCAAAAACTCCGCTCCGGACATTTTTCTTCGGGGCGGAGTTATTTTTTACTCCTCACTTTTTACTTTACCTTTTACCTTGCCTTTCGCGCTTCCTATTATGACGCAGTTCCATAAAAAGCCATCGATCGAGAAAAGTCCGCTAATACAGCAAGAGAGGGAAGCGTAAACGCTTCCCTCTCTTCTGCTAACTTAATTCCGGCGCCGACCTACTCTCCCACGA
>JAUNJZ010000030.1 GCA_030533085.1 Synergistaceae bacterium | reverse complement strand
ATTCTACATCTTCCGTGTCCAATTTATACCCCCTCCGTGTACAGTTTTAGTTGACTAGTGCACTTCTTATCAGACATTCCGCTTCCCGGCGCGGCGGCTATGCCCGCGCTGCTTCCGCTTGCGCTGAGGAAGCGTAAAAGTAACGCGAAAACCTGCCCGGAGCAGAGAGCTTCGGCAGATTTTCGCGCGCTGTTCTTCGACAGCGGTTACTTGGCAATTAACGTTCATACAGAAGCGCCTGAATGGGCGTGGGAGATGAGCGCCGCCGGATGGGACTGTGATGTATAATTGTTCTGTAGCCATCCATTATGAATGAGCGGTGATCTCATGTCCGTCACGGTAGAAAGTTATTACAATATCACTGAAAAGAAAGAGAAGCTGCGGGACTATTATAAGAGGCACGGCGAAAGGGCGCTCTTTCTTGTCCCATCCGGGCTGGACAGAGAGGCGCTGCTTGAGCTTCTTTGCGGCGGGCCGTTTTTTGGCCCCTCCCCCGCGGTGTGGACGGTCGGAGATCTTTACAGGGAGCTGCAGCATATCTCCGCTTCGTCGCTGCGTGTCATCGACCCGCCGGATCATAAGCTCATATTGAGCTGGCTGCTGAAAAACTTCCGCGAAGAGATGGAAAAAGGCGGCGTCGCGCTTGCCCCCGGCCTTTATCACAGGGGCTTCGTTTCAGTTCTCGGCGAAAATATCAAAGACCTGCTGGCGGAGGAGGTCTCCTGCGAAAGGCTTTCGGCGGCTCTTTTCGACGGCGGGGAAGAAATGGAGCCATCGCAGCCGGAAGCGATTCTTATCACGCTCTATCAGAGATATGTCGATTATCTTGAGGAATACCGTCTGGCGGACGCGGCGCAGATACACACGCTCGCGCGAAAGGCTCTCAATTCGGAAAAGGCCATGGACTTTATAAAGGGCAAGAAGATCGCCGTCGTTGGCTTCCTCTCCTTCACAGGGGCGCAGCTGAAGCTCGTCCGCGCGCTGGGGGAGCTTACGGAGCTGCTGATGGTGCAGCCGGAGACTGGGCTTGACGCCTTCCACGACGGCATACGCCAGCTTGATATGGAATACGCTTCAAGGCCCTGCTGGAATATTCCGCTGATAAGGCTGGAGGCTGGCAACCCGCACCTTGAGCTTGAGGCGCTTGCGCGCGAGATCGCGCTGTGGCGGAACGGAGAGGGTGCGCTGACCGCGCTGGGGGAGCTTTCCGACTACGGCGATATAGGGCTGCTGGTAAGTCCGAAGCGTCTCGCGGTCATGGAATATGCGCTTTCTCGCTATAAAATACCGTACAATGTGCAGATTCGCGGCGTTGTGGATGAAACGCTTGTCGGAGAGCTGCCGCCGCTGATATGGCGCGCCTTTCAGTCCGGTTGGGACAATTACAACACGGCGATATTGCTTTCAAACCCGCTGCTTTTTCCGAGCGGAGGCGAGGCGCTTTATAGGGAGGACACCTTCCCAGACGATTACGATGGGTGGCTGGCGGCTCTGCCGGCGGAACATGCGGAGAGGCTGAAAGATATCCGCCTGCTCTGCGCCGCGCTCCAAAGGGGAGGCACCCCCTCTGATATACTCTCTCTCTGGCGCGATTTTCTTGAAAATACGAAGGCGGCCGAGACTGCCGCGCTGGCGGCTGCCGACGACGCCCCCCTTGACGAAAGTGTGAAGGAGGTCGCCTTCGCCGTCGCCGAGCTTAAAAAGAAGATAAAAAATTTCGACGACGCGGCGAAAGAGACGGGGCCGGCCTCGCGCGTAGAGCTTCGCGGCGCGGAAGCAGCAGCCTTTATCCGCGACTGGGGGCGCACCGCGACATTGCCGATACAGCTGCCGCAGAGCCATTCCCTCACGCTGTACGCCGGTATGCCCCCGACGCTGACAAGCCATCCCTTCTGGCTGATGACCGATATCGACGGCAGCAGCTGGCCCGGTATGCTTCGGGAGTCGCCGCTGCTGCGCAATGAGAGCAAGATCAAATTCAACGGCAGCGCGGCGGATGAGGAAGAACGCCCGCACCTGCCGGAGATACGCGAAGAGCGGGAGCAGAGGGAGGCGATATTTCGCCGTCTGATCGCCACAGGGGAGAGGGGAGTCGTCATAGCGCGCTCCCTGAGAGAAGAAAGCGGCGACGAGACGGCTGAATCGCAGTTCCTTGCGCCGCTTCTTATCGGGAAAGACGAAAAAAATAAAAGAGGCTGCCACGACGCCGGCATCGTGCGCTATACATTGGAGGAGGCTCTTCCGGATGGCGGCGGTGCGTGGTTTCCTCAGGCTGAGATACTATGTACGCCGCTGAACTCCGGGGTCGAAAGAAAAGCCCCCGAGGGGCGCGGCGAGGCTGGGGAGAGGCCGGTCGTGCGCGTCAGCGATATCGACAGATGGAATATCTGCCCCTATCTTTACTGGTGCGAACGTTGCCTGTGCTTTGAGCGGCCGCGCGCTGAGCTGTATGACAAGCGCGCCGCAGGTACGCTCTCGCACCGCGTCTGGGAGGAGGCGCTGAAAGCCAGGTCGGCAGAGGCAGGACTCTCCCTGCACTGCTACGTAATGGAAAACTGGCCCCGCTTCAAGGATGAGTGCTACCCGCAGCTTGACTCAGAGCCGAGGCTGGCGCGTTACGAAAAAAAACTGCGCAGGGAGATATTCTCCATGGCGGCCATGCAGGATGAAATCGAATCGCGCATTCCGGCCGGAGCGCGCCTGAGAATAGAGACGGAACGCGCTCTGGAGGGCTTCGAGCTTAACGGAGTCATTTTCAGAGGGCAGGCGGACAGGCTGGACTATTACGGCGACGGCGTCGTCGTGATGGATTATAAGCTGGGCAAAGGCGCTGCTCACAAAAGTGAGCTGCAAGTGCCGGCATACGGCGTGATATTGCGCGAAGCCGGGGTCGATATACAGGGGCTGGGTTGGTTCGGCCAGCTGGATTGCTCTGTGTCAGGCTATTTCAACGGAGGCTATTCCAATATCTACAGGGCGAAGAGCGCTTCCGCTAAAAATAAAGAGAAGAGCGCGGCGGAGCGGATAGAGGAAGCGCGTTTGCTGATGGAGGAAATGGCGGAATCTGTAAAAGGCGGAATATACAAGCCGAAATATAACGATAAATCATCTTCACCCTGTAGAAGATGCGCCTTCTACGCGCTTTGCCGCAAGCGCGAGATGGCGGGTTATATCACGGAGGAGGGAGACGACGGAAATGACGGCGAATAAAGAGGATACGCCGCGCTGGCATTCTCTCATAAAGGGCACAGAGGCGCAGATAGAGGCGCTGACAAGCGATAAATATCTGACTGTGGTCAGCGCCGGCGCGGGAACGGGAAAGACTCAGACCCTCGCCCAGCGTTTCGCCTGGCTGCTCGCTTCGGAGCCTGACTGCCGCGTCGAAGAGATTCTTGTGCTCACCTTCACAAAAAAGGCGGCGCGAGAGATGCGCGACCGTATAAAAAAGACGCTGAAAAGCTGGTACGCCGAATACCCGCGCGAACTGTCCCACTTAAAAGGCGCGATAGAGGCTATAGACGACGCTCCAATATCCACGATACACTCCTTTGCTATGAAGATGATACGTGAATCCGGGCTGTCGCTTGACATAGACCCCACCGCGTCAATCATGCCGGAGCCGGAGGCTGAAATATGGTGGCGCGAATTTGAGTCTATGCTATCCTCTCTCTCCGAAGAGAGGATAATCGCCGCACTGCCGGAAGGCTGGCAGGAGCGCGCGGCAGCGCTGCTGCGTGAGCCGGAAACCGCCGATATGCTGAACGCCTTCGGGGCGGAGGCGGTCGCGGCAGCCGCCAGGGTATGCGCCGAAAAGCTCTACTGCGCCGGACAGAGCGCGGAGCAGCTGTGGTCTCACGACGATTCGGAGCTGCTGGCCTCAATAGCCTCGCTGAAGGATTTGAAAAAAGAGATTTTCGAGCTTTGGCAGCGGGATGTTTTCCCCGCGGTACTTTCAACTCCCGACTTTCAGCCGGGCGTGAAAAAGAAGTCGTCTGCTTTTAAGGATAAGCTTGAGCCGTTTCTCAGAGAGTGGCTCGGCGTGCGCGCCGCCTCGGAAGAGGATTACAGCCGCTTCTGTACAGAGCTATTTGAAAAAGTCCTCTCAAGCTCCCCCTCCCGAGGCCGTATAAAGGATGCAGTCAGCGACGCGCTTGGGAAGAACGTGACGGAATGGCGCAATGAGATGAAAGAGCTTTTTCCGCTCGCCTCTCCCCCCTCCGAGGCGGAAAAGAGGACGAACGCCCTTCTCAACCGCCTCTGCGCCGTCGGCTGGGCCTGCTGGGACGAGTTCCGCCGCAGGGAAAATCTTCTGTCGCTCTCCGACCTGGTATCGCGCGCATCGGAGCTGCTGCGCTCATCATCCGATTATAAAAAGAGATTCAGACACATTATGATAGATGAATTTCAGGATACGGACCCATTGCAGGATAGCCTGACGGGGGCGCTCTGGGCCGACCCGGAGAGTGAACCGGATTTTCACAACACCCTTTTTCTCGTCGGCGACCAGAAACAGTCTATCTATCGTTTCCGTCACGCGGATCTCACACTCTTCCGCGGCTATATGGAACGCTGCCGCAGGCCTGGGGCGGAAAAATACAGCCGCTATGTTTCGCTTGACCAGAACTTCCGGACGGCGAGCGGGCTGCTGGAAAAATTTAACGCCCTCTTTGGCAGGCTCTGGGGCAAAGGCTCGGATATATTCTACGAAGCGCTGCTGCCTCCGGCGGACGATGACATGCGCCTCAGGCGCAACCGCTCTGTTGAAGAGCCTCAGCTTGAACTGCTCTGCTCTGTCGGCAAAAGTGCCAGGGGAAAGGAGGCCGTCAATAAAGAGCAGCTTCGTATGCGCCTCTACGCCGCGCTCGGGCGCAAAATATCCTCGATGCGCGAGGAGGGGCGGCTGATATGGGATAAAGATAAAAGAGAGTTCCGCGCCGTGCGCTGGCGGGACTTCGCCGTTCTTACGCCTACCCGCTCTGAATACCCGGCCGTTGAAAAAGCCTTTGAACGGCTTGGAGTGCCATATATCCTCTCGACCAGCAAAAGCTACTTCGCGCGCGGAGAGACCGGCGACCTCGTAAATCTGATATCGCTGCTCGCGGAGCCGGATGAGCCGCTATTTCTGGCAGGCTGGCTCTCCTCGCCATTCAGCGGAATAAGCGGGGAAGAGGCAGAGGCGCTGATCGCGCGCGCCCTTGCCGCCAAAGAGAAGAGGAAGGCGCTGCCGCTCGCCGCCGCGCTGCGCGAGAGGCGTCCCGATCTGTGGCGGCGTATCCTGTCGCTGCGACGCCGCGCGCTGCTTTACGGCGTATCCTCCGTGATACTTGAAATTCTGAAAGAGCCGTCATTCCTTGAAAGCTACGCCGGACTGAGGCGGCGGCGCGTGAACGCGAACATTATCCACCTTGCGCGGCTGGCCGAAGAATATGAAAGGTCGCAGGGCATTTCGCTGAAAGGCTGCGCGGAATATCTGCTCTCCGCCGCCGCGTCGCAGGGGGCGACGGAAGAGCCTGACGCGGTCGGCGACGAGACGGACGCTATACAGGTAATGACCGTCCACGCCTCAAAAGGGCTGGAATTTCCGGTCGTGGCGCTTGTATATTCCCAAAAAGGCGGCGTCGGCGGCTGCCCCCCCATTCGCGTATCAAAAAAATACGGCGTCGCCGCGAAGGAGACGCCGGAATTTCTCTCCGGCGGAGAGACTGAAAATGGGGTCGCCGTCCTCTGGGAGAAAAAAGATGAAAAGAGAGCGGAAGATGCGGAGCGCGAAAGATTATGGTACGTCGGCTTTACCCGCGCTCAGGATAAGCTTATCCTCTGTTCCGTCTTCACTGAAAGCGATGAAGAAGAAGGCAAGCTTGGGCTTTTGGGGCTTTTGATCGACAATATGAAAGAAGAAAATATTACGAGACTGACGGAGGATGAGGAAGAGCTGCCGCGCCGCGCTGAATACAGGGCGAGGAAGGCGCTTCCCGGGCTGACGCTGAACGTCGTTCACCCGGCGAGACTGGGACGCATCTCCGCCTCAGCCTACGCGCTGCTCTCGTGGTGTCCCGCCGCCTATAGGATCGTCTACCGCCAGGGAAGGGCCGCCTCCTGGATGGTAAAGGGGGGCGACGGCGGAGGGGCGGCATTCGGCTCACTCGTTCACTGGCTGCTGGCGCGCTGGGACTTCCGCCCCGAGAGTCTGGATAGGCTGCTCCCGGCCGACTCGGAAAGCGAAGAATGGCGCTCCGTCTCCCGCCTTATGCCGGCCGTTCTGCGCGCCGAATATGCTTCAGAGGCGAACCGCGCGCGGATAGCCGCGATGCTGAGAGGCCGCTGCGGCGGCGGGGAGTTTCCTCTGCTCGCGAAGCTGGCCGCTGCCGGCGGCGCGCTCTTTCGCGAAACGCCCTTCCGCGTGCCGCTTAACGGCACAGTGCTGGTAGGAACGACCGACCTCTTCTGGCAGGACGAAAAAGGACTTCATTTGAGAGACTGGAAAAGCGCGGCGGAAGAATTCGCCCCCGCCCTTTACTATGAGAAACAGCTTGAATTTTACGCCTGCGCGCTGAATATATTCAGAAACGGCGGGGCGGAGCGAAACATACCGATCGACTCCGCGCTGATCTACCTTCGCGCGGAGGAGGGGAGCGGCGAAATCAGAGGCTACAGCGGCGAAGATTTTGAAGCCATAGCCGCCTCCATAGACGAAGCCGCCGTAACGGCGCTCGCGGACAGCTTTGGCGAAAGGCCACAAAGATGCCCCGTCTGCCCATGGCGCTCCGCCTGCGGAAAAAGCTGATCATCCTAACGCTGCGCAAGGCTGCGGAGGCTTGCCCCATCGCGCGGCGTTGATTTTTTACATCTTCTACTTTTATTCTCTCGACCAAAACAGATTTTCTGAACGCGCGGGTGGAAAATTCAGCCGCAACGGAAATTCGGCGCGGATAAAAACCATACTTTTTCCATGGGTCGGCGAAGCGGCAGCTGCTATTATCGCTGTGGCCGCGAGCGCAAAACTTAATAAAATAAGCGGCATAGAGGGCAAATGGTAAAAATATAAAAAAAAAGTTCTCGCGACTAAATAAAACACGCTTTTACGGATTTATCTGTAAAATTAATTATTTTTGGTTTTATCGAGAATTTGATGATAGAGAGAATATAAACGTATTCATTTTATAAAATTATGGTATTTTTTCGTTAATGTGTGAAAATTGACGCATTTCAAAGTTGCAGGTAGAATTTAAATCTGTATTGTGGATGACCCTATGATTATGGAGGGAGGTGATCTCATTGGCAGAAAATCTCGCACAGGAGATCAGAGATCAGGAAGCTCTTGCAAAGAGTATTGTCGCAAACGCCAAAGCGGAGGCCGCTAAGATGTTAGCAGCCGCGCAGACGGAGGCGGAACAGTCCGTCAAAAGCACAAAACAGCAGTGTCACAGACAATGGCGCGAACGAGTCGCCGCCGCGGATCAGGAGGCCGAAGCCAGAGCGGGCGAAATAACCGCGAAAGGCGAAGCCGACGCGAAACTATTCTACGAAAAAAAGAAAAACGAAACAAAAGAAGTAGCAGACTGGCTGGTAAGAGAGGTGATGGCGGCTTATGGCTCTCGCTGAGATGTGTAAGGCGCGGATAGCTGTTCATAGATTTGTGGCTGACGAGCTTGCGGCGAAGCTGCAGGCGCTCGGCTGCTGCGAATTTATAAACAGAAGCGGTGACTGGGGACACAGTGAAGCGATGTTTCGCCTGCGCGAAAAGCGGCGTCATATCGACGAGCTTATAAGCGACGTCAGATTCCTCCAGCGTCTTCTGGAACCGTACGAAACGAAAAAAGAGAGTTCTCTGGGGAAAATGCTCGGGGAAGTTCCCACGCTCACCTTTGATCAGCTTGCCGCGCGGGTAGACGAAAAGAAATTTACGGAATTTACCTGGTCGATGAGGGAGGCCGAACGCGCTCTGACGGAGACGCGCTCGGACATTTCCCGCTTGAAGGGGCTGCTTGCGCAGATAGTCCTGCTTGAAAGTATCAAGTATCCGCTTGAATTCTTCACCACCGGCACCGAACTGGTAGGAGGCGCCGTCTACAGCGTTCCAAAGGTCTATGCTCCGGCGATGGCCGCGCGCATCACGAAGGATCTTGGGGATATGGTGGAGTTCCAGCAGCTTTCCGGCTCGGAAAAGGATCCCAACGAGACCTTTGCCCTGCTCTATCAGAAAAGCGAATTTGAAAAGGTACAGGAAATAGCCTCCGAATTCGGCGCTGGGCGAGTTGAGGTTCCCAAAGACTTCTCGCTTACCGCCGCGGCGGAGAAAGAAGAGCTCTGCAAAAGGATATCCGAATGCGAGGAGAGAGAGGCCGCGCTGATAAAAGAGTTGGCCGCCTCCGCCGACGAAGGGCTGGATATGGCGCGAAACTACGGGGACTACTGGACGATCCTTCGCAACCGCATGGAGGCGATGGAGACAGGAGTACCGACGGAAGAGGTGCTTATCTGGGAATTCTGGCTCCCGCGCTCCTGGCTGAGAAAGGTCAAGGCGACAGTCGGGCTTTACGACGCCTACACGGAATTTGCCGAAGTCGCGCCGGAAGAGGACGAGGAAGCGCCGACGCTTCTTAAAAACGCCCCGTGGGCCTCGTGCATTGAGCCGCTGACGATCATGTACGGAACGCCGACCTACGGAAAGGTCGATCCGACCGCGCTGATGGCGCCCTTCTTCTTCGTCTTCCTCGGCATGTGCTTCGGAGACGGAGGCTACGGCCTCGTCGTAGCGGGCATTCTGGGATACTTCCTTGTAAAGCATCAGCTTTCGCCGACGCTGCGCAAATTCTTCGTGATGATGACTGTGGGCATGGTGATGTCGGTGATAATGGGAGCGCTTACCGGATCGTGGTTCGGCGACGCCCTGACCGCCTTCCCATTCCTCAGCGGCATAGAACCCTTATTCATGAAGCTGCGCCTGCTCGACCCGATGAACGACCCCATGACGCTGCTTATGATATCGCTGGCGCTGGGATTCATACAGGTCATATTCGGCCTGCTGATAGCCTTTAAGGAAAACTGGAAAGAGGGAAATAAAATGGCCGCCGTATCCGACCAGGGCGGCTGGATAATATTCCTCTGCGGCCTCGTGCTGACGGGCTGCTCGATGTCCGGCTATCTGGCGGACGTATGGGCGCTGCCGTCAAAGGCGATGGCCATAGGCGGCGCGCTTCTGCTGGTCGCGACGCAGGGAAGGGAAAAGCAGGGGATATTCAGCAAGCTCTTCTCCGGCCTCCTCAGCCTGTACAACGTGACCGGCTTCCTCGGCGACGTTCTCAGCTACAGCCGTCTGCTGGCGCTGGGACTCGGCTCCGCGGCGGTTGGAATGGTCATCAACCTGCTTGCGAACCTCGTCGCGGGCGTTCCGTACGTCGGTATCCTGCTGGCGGCGCTCATATTCATACTGGGACACACATTCAGTATAGTGGTGAACCTTCTGGGAGCCTTTATACACTCGCTGCGTCTCCAGTATGTAGAGTTCTTCGGCAAGTTCTACAACGCTTCGGGACGCGACTTTACGCCGCTCAACAACGCGGCGCAGTATTCCCGTATTCAGGAAGATTCAACTGTAATAAATTAAAAAGCAGCACACTCACTTAAGGAGGTAAAGTTCATCATGGAAACAATTCTTGCAACAATGGCTGATCAGCTTGGACAGATGCTAGTTATTCTCGGCGCGGCTCTCGCCGTCGGTTTTGCTGGTTCGGGTTCCGCCTGGGGCATCGGTATCGCCAACGAGGCCGCCGCGGGCGTTATGACCGAAGATCCAAGAAAATTCGGGTATGCGCTCGTCCTGCTCGCGCTGCCGGGAACACAGGGTATCTACGGGCTGCTTGTCGCCGTTCTTGCGATGCAGAAGTCTGGACTTCTCGGCGCAGGCGGAGCGGTTCTCACCGTATGGCAGGGGCTGGGCATCTGCTTCGCCTGCCTTCCGATAGCTATTTCGGGCTTCTATTCGGCTATCTGGCAGGGTAAATCCTCGGCCGCTACTATTCTGATGATCGCGAAGCGCCCGGAACAGATCGGTAAGGCCGTCATCCTTCCTGCCATGTGCGAAACCTACGCCGTCTTCGGGCTTCTTGTCAGCATCCTGATGCTGAACGGAATCAGACTTTAAGTAAAGAAGACGTGATCTCATGTCTTTAGCCCAGATTACAGAAAAGATCAGAAATGACGCTCAGAAAGAGGCTGATGAGATTCTCTCAAAGGCTAAAGGACAGGCGGATTTCATCACTCAGAAGGCAGGACAGGAATGCGATGAAATAAAGGCGGACTTCGACGCCCGCTTTGAAGCTGAGCGTCCCGAGATCATAAGACGCAGGGAGATAGTGGCCAACCTTGACGTTGAAAAGATGCTGCTGCGTTCCAAAAGAGCCTTGATAGTCGACGTCTACAGCGAAGCGCTGGAGGGCATGAAGGCACTTCCAAAAGATAAGTATCTTGACTTCTGCGCCCGCCTGCTCGATGAAGGCGTCTCATCCCGCGACGAGAAGGTGATCGTCGGCGCGGACGAAAAATATCTTGACCGCGAATGGCTCGAAGTTTACAACCGCGATCATGACACGAGATTAGAACTTTCGGAAGAGCGGGCGGACATATCGGGAGGCTTCATTCTCACGAAAGACAGGATCAGCATCAACTGTTCGTGGGATATGCTTCTGAAGGTTTTGCAGGAAAAACAGGAATCTGACGTTGTAAAGCGTTTGTTCCCGTCAGAATGATGAGGAGGTGGTCTGATGTCAAATAAGGAGGCTTACGGTTATGCCGTAGCGCGAATCCGCGCTATGGAACAGCGCCTTCTTGATGCCGCGGTCTTTGCGAGACTGCTGGACGCCGACGACACGGCCTCTATCCTCAAGATACTCGGGGAGACGTCCTATGCGTCAGTACTGACATCAGTCTCCGGCGACACCGCGTTTGACAAAATCCTTGAAACCGCGCTCCACGATACATACGAGGAGCTGGATTCATTTGTGCCTGATAAGGAGCTTGTATCGCTGCTGCGTCTGCAATACGATTTCAGCAACGTAAAGGTCATGCTGAAAAGCATCTTCAACGTCAGGAACGGCGGCAAAAAAAGATGGGATCTTCTTACATCGCTTGCCTCCTATCCGGTTGACAGACTGATAGCCGACATCGAATCGGAAGACTATCAGCTGCTCCCATTCGGACTGAATACTCTTTTCCCTAAATGCATATCTATATGGGAACAGAACAGAGACGTTCTGGAAACGGAGAGGCTGCTTGACAGGCAGATGTTTGAGGTAATGTTGAAAGAGGCGGAAAAGCTGGCAATGCCGGAGATACTGAGCTGGGTACGCACGAGGATCGACGGAGAGAACATACGCTCGCTGCTGAGGCTCAAGCGCTTTGGCTTTGACGCCGCGCGCGCGTGGCCCTTTATGCACGAGGGCGGAAAGATCGACCTGAATATCCTTGTGCCGATGATATCCGAGCCGTTCGAGACATGGGGGAGGATAGTGGACTTCTCCGACTTCTCCAGGATGCTCGCTTCGATAGACGGCGCGGCGTCATTTGACGACATAATAATGGATCTTGAAAGAGACCTCGACGATTTCTATCTCGATTCCATAGCGGACAGCAAGTACAGCCCCGACGCCCCCGGCAACGTTATTGCCTATCTCTGGGCGAAGGAGATGGAGGTAAAAAATATTCGTATGATCATTGTCTCCAAGACGAACAAAAAAGACAAAGATCAGGTGAGGAGGCTTCTGCGCCATGTCTACGTCTGAACATAAAGCGCCCATGGCGGCCGTCGGCAGTTACGAAAGCATACTGCCCTTCAAGGCGATAGGTCTTGACGTGGTGGTCGTGACGGAGGAAAACTACGACCGCACCCCCCTCACGCTCAATAAATTCTCGCGCGACGGCTACGCTGTGCTCTTCCTTGAAGAAGAGCTCTTCGCCCGCTTCCGCGACGAGGTTGACGAGATAAACGAATATTCGGATCTCAGCATTATACCGGTACCTGACCAGAAGGGATCCATGAGGGTCGGCCTTGAATCAATACGCCGCAACGTCGAACGCGCGGTCGGCATGGATATATTTGGTGAGAAATGATGATAATGATGGAGGCGATGTAATTGACCACACCAAACGCCGTTACTGGATACATCGAAAAGATATCCGGCCCGCTTGTAATTGCTGGCGGCATGGCCGGCGCATGCATGTTCGATGTCGTCAAGGTTGGTAACGCAGGCCTTGTTGGTGAAATAATAGAGCTGAAAGAGGACAAGGCGTCCGTCCAGGTCTACGAAGAGACCTCCGGGCTCGCGCCGGGAGAGCCGGTAGTCAGCACCGGCGAGCCGCTTTCTGTCGAGCTGGCTCCCGGACTGATAGAAGAATTCTTCGACGGCATACAGCGTCCGCTTGAGGCCATAGAAGAAAGGGCGAACAGCCCCTACATCCTCAGAGGCATCAGCGTGCCTGCAGTAAGCCGCACGCGCAAATGGCCCTTTGAGGCGTGGCTTAAAGCCGGAGACGAAGTGGCCGCCGGGGATATAATCGGTTCGGTCAAAGAGACGGTGCTCGTCGAGCACAAGATAATGGTTCCTCACCGCGTAAGCGGTACGATAAAAGAAATAAAAAGCGGAGAATTTACCGTCGATGAGACAGTGGCCGTCGTGGTCGACAAGAAGGGCAAAGAGCACGAGCTGAAACTGCTCCAGCGCTGGCCCGTCCGTACCCCGCGCCCCGTCGTCAAACGTCTGCCGCCTGTAGTTCCGCTCACAACAGGGCAGCGCGTCGTAGACACATTCTTCCCCATAGCGCGCGGCGGCACGGCCTGCGTCCCCGGCCCGTTCGGCTCTGGCAAGACGGTTATCCAGCATCAGCTGGCCAAATGGGCTGACGCGGAAATCGTCGTCTACATCGGCTGCGGCGAACGCGGAAACGAAATGACCGACGTTCTTCTTGAATTCCCTGAGCTTGAAGACCCGCGCTCCGGCCAGCCGCTGATGAAAAGGACGCTGCTGATAGCGAACACCTCGAACATGCCCGTCGCCGCCCGTGAAGCCTCTGTCTACACCGGCATCACCATTGCGGAATACTTCCGCGACATGGGATACTCCGTCGCGCTGATGGCTGACTCCACCTCGCGCTGGGCAGAGGCTCTCCGCGAAATGTCAGGACGGCTTGAAGAAATGCCCGGCGAAGAGGGATACCCGGCCTACCTCGGTACGCGCCTCGCCTCCTTCTACGAAAGAGCCGGACGCGCGATATGCTTTGGCAGCGACGGAAGAGAAGGCGCAGTCTCCGTAATCGGCGCAGTTTCGCCTCCCGGCGGCGACCTCTCCGAGCCGGTAACGCAGAACACGCTCCGCGTCACCAAAGTATTCTGGGGGCTCGACGCGCAGCTCGCATACCAGCGCCACTTCCCGGCGATAAACTGGCTCAACAGCTATTCCCTCTACGCGCAGACCCTTGGCGAATACTGGGACGGCTTCTACGACGGAGAATGGAGCGTCTACCGCACCCAGGCAATGGCGCTGCTCGAAGACGAAGACAAGCTCAAAGAAATAGTCCGCCTCGTCGGCGTGGACGCCCTCTCGAAAGAAGAGCGCATGGTGCTGGAGACCTCAAAGTCAATACGCGAAGACTTCCTCCACCAGAACTCATTCCACGAGATAGATACATACGCCTCGATGGATAAGCAGTTTAAAATGCTGCGCAACATCCTCACATTCCATGACCTCGGAATGCAGGTGCTGAAACGCGGCGGAACGCTGCGCTCTGTATTCGACCTGCCGGTGCGTGAGGAAATATCGCGTATGCGCTACATAGAAGAGGGAGATCTTTTCAAGCTTGACGAACTTGAGAAAAAGATAAAGGCCGAACTCGGCAAACTGCTTGCAATGGGAGGTGAGCACGATGAGGTTGCCTGAAGAATATAGAACCATATCCAACCTTTCCGGCCCTCTTATGATGGTCAACAGAGTGAGAGACGTAAGCTTCGACGAGCTTGCCGAAATCACGCTGGGCAACGGCGAACACCGCCGCGGGCGCGTGCTCGAAATAGACCGCGACCGCGCGCTCGTTCAGGTATACGAGGGAAGCAGCGGCATAGACGTAAACTCGACGGAAATTCGCTTCCTCGGAGACGTGCTGAAACTTCCCGTATCCAAAGACATGCTCGGACGCATCTTCAACGGGCGCGGAGACCCGATCGACGGAGGGCCGGCGATCATACCGGACGCCTACCTTGACGTTAACGGAAACCCGATGAACCCCTTCTCGCGCGACTACCCGTCTGAATTCATACAGACCGGAATATCCACGATAGACGGAATGAACCCGCTCGTCCGCGGACAGAAGCTCCCGATCTTCTCCGGAAGCGGAATGCCCCACAACAGGATGGCGGCTCAGATAGCGCGTCAGGCGACGGTCATCAGCGGCCACTCAGACTTTGCCGTCGTATTCGCCGCGATGGGCATCACATTTGAAGAAGCATCATTCTTCATGGAAGACTTCCGCAAAACAGGCGCCCTTGAGCGTACCGTCATGTACGTCAACCTCGCGGACGACCCCGCGATAGAGCGTATAGCGACGCCGCGACTGGCGCTGACCGCCGCGGAATACCTCGCCTTTGAGAGAGGAATGCACGTTCTCGTCATCATGACAGACCTTACGAACTACAGCGAAGCCCTGCGGGAAATCTCCGCTGCGCGTAAGGAAGTTCCGGGACGCCGCGGCTATCCCGGCTACCTCTACACCGACCTCGCGACGATGTACGAGCGCGCCGGACGTCTGCGCGGCAAAAAAGGCTCCATAACGCAGATACCTATCCTCACAATGCCCGAGGACGACAAAACGCACCCGATCCCCGACCTCACCGGCTACATCACGGAGGGACAGATAATACTCTCACGCGCGCTGCACCGCAAGGGAATATATCCCCCCGTTGACGTTATGCCGTCGCTCTCGCGACTCAAAGACAAGGGAATAGGCAAAGGCAAGACCCGCGAAGATCACGCGGACCTCATGAACCAGCTCTTCGCCGCCTACTCGCGCGGCAAAGAGGCGAAAGAGCTTGCCGTCATCCTCGGCGAAGGCGCGCTCTCCGAAGAAGACAAAGCCTTCGCTAAATTCTCCGACGACTTTGAAAACAGGTATGTCCGTCAGGGAGAATATGAGAACCGCACGATAGAGGATACGCTGCTCCTCGGCTGGGAACTGCTGACGATAGTCCCGACCCGCGAACTGAAGCGCGTCAGAGACGAATACATAGAGAAGTATCTGAAGCCGCTCCAGGAGGCGAAAGAGGATCTCGAAGAGCTGGCTCAGCCGTAGAAAGGGGTGACCTCTGATGGCAAAGGCGCTTAATGTCAACCCCAACAGAATGGAACTGTCGCGGCTCAAGCGGCAGCTCGTCGTAGCCAAACGCGGACATAAACTGCTCAAAGACAAGCAGGACGCGCTGGTGAAGGAATTCCTTGTGCGCGCGAGAGCCGTCTACGATCTGAGACGCGACGTCGAGCGGGAGCTTGACGACTGCTACGGCGGATTCCTGATGGCGAGGGCGCAGACGCTGCCCCAGATGCTTGAACAGACGCTTATGGCGGCTGGCGGAGACCTCCGCGTTGAAGTTGAGCACAAGAACGTAATGAGCGTGCGCGTGCCGGAATACAGACTGCCGGAGCTTCACGCCGAACTCAACTACGGACTGGCTACCTCCCCCGGAAGCCTCGACGTGGCGCTTGAGAAATTCCTCAAGGTAATGCCGCGTCTCGTTCACCTGGCGGCGGAAGAAAAGGCCGTTCGCGCGATGGCGCTTGAAATCGAGCGCACCAGACGCCGCGTAAACGCCCTTGAGCACGTTATGATACCATCCTTTACCGAGGCGATACGCTCCATCTCGATGAAGCTCGAAGAAATGGAACGCTCTACCCTCAGCCGGCTGATGGTCATCAAGGAAATCGTCAGAAACCACTAGAGAAGACGAAACGATAAAGCAAAAGACCGGGCCTCTTCCCGCAGCAGGGAAAAGGCCCGATCTTTGTCTCGCGCCGCGCGGGAGGCGCTTTCGCGGCTTCTCTTTTATTTCATCAGGCGGGGGCGTTTGCCGGCTTCGAGCGCCGTCAGGGCGGCCTGCGGATTTTTCATTTTGCTGAGGAATATCATCGCGGCGATGATGTAGGGCTTGAAGCTCGCCTCTTTGTAGAGCGGGACGCGGTAACGGTCAAAGACTGAAGCCGCAACTTCGCCCTCTTTGCAGCTTACGCCGCTGATATCGGCGGGGAGGCAGTGGAGGTAGAGCGCTTTGCCCTCTTTCGTGCTTTTCATCAGCTCTTCCGTGCATTCCCAGTCTTTGTGCTTCGCGTTCTGCGCGAGCAGCTCTTTTTCAAGAGCGTTGATGCCGTCGAAGTCTCCGTCGCCGTAGAGCTTCGTGCGTTTTTCCATTGCTTTGAAGGGGGCCCAGCTCTTGGGATAGACGACGTCCGCACCTTCAAAGGCTTCGGCCATACTGTTTGTTTTGCGGAAGGAGCCGCCCGAGGCCGCCGCGTTTTTCTTCGCCACCTCTTCGACCTCCTCCATCACTTCATATCCCTCAGGATGCGCGAGCACTACATCCATGCCGAAGCGCGTCATCAGCCCTATAACCCCCTGCGGCACAGAGAGCGGCTTGCCGTATGATGGCGAGTAAGCCCAAGTCATCGCGATCTTTTTGCCTTTGAGCTTTTCAACGCCGCCCATTTCATGTATTACGTGGAGCGCGTCGGCCATCGTCTGCGTCGGGTGGTCGATATCGCACTGGAGGTTGACCAGCGTCGGCCGCTGCTCCAGGATTCCATCCCTGTAGCCCTCCTTGACGGCATCGACTATCTGATGCATGTAGGCGTTGCCCTTGCCGATGTACATGTCGTCGCGGATTCCGATAACGTCGGCCATGAATGATATCATGTTCGCCGTCTCGCGGACTGTCTCGCCGTGCGCCACCTGAGACTTGCCCTCGTCGAGATCCTGCACTTCAAGGCCGAGAAGATTTGACGCCGAGGCGAATGAGAAGCGTGTGCGGGTAGAGTTGTCGCGGAAGAGCGATATCGCGAGACCGCTGTCAAAGATGCGCGGCGAAATATTGTTTTCGCGCAGTCTCCTGAGCGCGTCGGCTACGGTGAATACCGCGTCGAGTTCGCCGCGGCTTTTCTCCCATGTAAGGAAAAAGTCGTTCGCGTACATATCCGCGAAATTGAGCTTATCAAGAGCGGCTGTATATTTATCCATAAGCGGCATTTTTATCATCCTCCTGTTTTTTCTGCTATTTGCAATAGAGCGTCGGAAGCGCGGCATATACGGCGGCGCATGTCACAAGGTCCTGCTTCCATGTTTTTTCGTTCGGGGCGTGAGCCTGAGCTTCCGCCCCCGGACCGAAGCCAATGCAGGGTATTCCGTTGCGCCCCATGATGGAGACGCCGTTTGTGGAGAAGGTCCATTTGTCTGTCAGCGGCCGGGCTTTTCTCATCGCGAGAGTCTCTTCCGCGCCGATACGGCCGCTGCCGTAGAGATTTTTGTAAGCTTCCTCAAGGGCTTTCGTGACCTTGTGCTCTTCGGGAATGACCCATGTCGGGAAGTAGCACTCGATGGGGTATACCAGCCCTTTGTAGGAGGGGCGTGAGTATTCGTACATGGAGACGGTAACGTCGCCGCCGTATTTTTTCACCGACGGCAGAGCGCGGATCTCTTCGAGGCAGCTTTCCCAACTCTCGCCGGCGGTCATGCGGCGGTCGAGCGACACTGAGCAGGAGTCGGCCACGGCGCAGCGCGAGGGGGAGGTGAAGAAAATTTCGGAGACTGTGACTGTGCCGCGTCCGAGAAAGCGCGCTTCACGCCATTCGGGGTTGTATTTCTCGTCGAGCATCTTGACCAGCCCTTTGACAGCCCTTTCGCCGCAGGCGTCGTTTTCGTTCAGCGCGCGCACATCCTGTAGGATGTCGGCCATTTTGTATATAGCGTTATCGCCGCGTTCCGGCGCGGAGCCATGACAGGATATCCCCTTCACATCTATGCGTATTTCCATGCGCCCGCGCTGCCCGCGGTAGATCCCGCCGTCCGTCGGCTCCGTGGAGACTACGAATTCAGGGCGGACCTTGTCCTCGTTTATTATATACTGCCAGCAGAGGCCGTCGCAGTCCTCTTCCTGAACTGTTCCGGCGACAAGTACGCGATATTTCTCTGAAAGCAATCCGAGCTCTTTCATGAGCTTCGCGCCGTATACGGCCGATACGATGCCGCCTAGCTGGTCGCTCGCGCCGCGTCCCCCTATTTCCGTCTCGTTTTCATAGCCCTCGTAGGGGTCGAATTTCCAGTTGGAGAGTTCGCCGAGGCCTACCGTGTCGATGTGCGCGTCGTAGCCGATAAGCCTTTCGCCTCCGCCCATATAGCCGAGGACATTGCCCATCGGATCTATTTCGACCCTGTCAAATCCGACCTTCTCCATTTCCTCTGCGATGCGTTTAATAACGCCCGCTTCCCCGCAGCTTTCGCCGGGGATCGCTATGAGGTCGCGCAGGAATCTTGTCATATCAGCCTCGTAACTCATAGAAGCCTTTTTTATAGCGTTGAAATCCATTACAATACCTCCGTTTTTAAATCCTTTTGACTTATTGTCTTTGTAAATTTATCTGCCGCATGCGCCCTCCCAGACGACGCGGCGATAGTTTTCCGGATCTGTGTCTCCCTCTGTGGAGAAGAGAAGGATGCGTGAATTCTCGTCTATCGCCAGCTTTTCGCGCAGTGGAGTCAGGCTGTCGTCCGTCATCAGCGAGTAGAGGAAACCGGCAGGAGCCGCGCCGGATTCTCCCGATATGACGCGCGGGTCGCCCTTCAGCGGCGCGCCAAGCAGCCGCATACCGTTCGCCGCCGCCCAGTCCGGAAGAGAGACGAATACGGCGACCTTGTCTCTCAATATCTGCCATGAGGTTTTGTTAGGCTCGCCGCAGGCCAGCCCGGCCATTATCGTCTGCATATCCCCCTCTACGATGCGGATGCTTCCGTCTCCGGCGCAGGCGGAGCGGTAGAGGCAGTCAGCCTGGTCTGATTCCACTACGACGAAGGTTGGAGGATTATCGGGGTATCTGTTGGCAAAGTAGCCGACGACAGCGCCGGCCAGCGAACCCACGCCGGCCTGAATGAATATGTGAGTCGGCCTATCTTTGGCGGCGGCCTCAAACTGCCGGTCGGCCTCCATCGCCATCGTGCCGTAGCCCTGCATTATCCATGCCGGTATCTCTTCGTAGCCGTCCCATGCGGTATCCTGCACGACCACGCCGCCGGGAGTCTCTGCCGCCGCCTTCGCGGCCTTGCGCACACATTCGTCGTAATTGAATTCTTCTATAGTAGTAACAGCGCCCTCTTTGCGGATATTGTCAAAGCGCGCCTTCTGCGAGCCTTTAGGCATCATTATGACTGATTTCTGCCCCAGCTTGTTCGCGGCCCACGCGACGCCGCGTCCGTGATTCCCGTCCGTCGCGCTGAAGAAGGTGAGCTCCCCCGTCTCCTCTTTCAGCTCCTGCGAGGTGAGCCTGTCGTAGTTCAGCTCTTCTATTGGGCGTCCTGTCAATCCGGCGATGTAACGCGCCATCGCGAAGGAGCCGCCGAGCACCTTGAAGGCGTTGAGGCCGAAGCGGTATGATTCGTCTTTGATGAATAACTTTTTTATTCCGAAAAATTTCGCCAGCTCGTCAAGCCCCGCCAGAGGCGTTATCTTATACTGCGGGAAGCTTTCGTGAAAGGCGCGCGCGGCCTTTACATTGTCAAGAGCCATTATTTCGAGCTCCTTGTCCTCTGCTGCGGGCATTGTGTTCTCGATCCACCTGATATTGCTCATATCAACCGCTCCTTCGTAAAGTAGTTTAGCTTTCCGTATCGGCAGAATCCATATAGTTGTAGAGTGTAAATTTTGATATTTTAAAGAGCTTGCAGACGCGGTCCCCCGATTTCAAAATCTGGAAAGCGCCGTTCTCTTTCAGATATTGGACGGCCTTTATCTTGTCGGCCTTCTTCATCATCGGCGCGGGCTTGCCTACGTGACGGACAGCGTTTTCAATCAGCTCGTCAAGCAGCTCGTTCACATTGCGCGGTATGCGTTCCGGCTCGCTGCTTTGCGGCGCGACGTGCAGAAAATTTTTTACCGTCGTCTCCGCCATCGCGAATTTTGTGATGTCGTAGTTGATGGAAAAGAGGCCGACCGGCTTTCCCTCGTCGTTCCTTATATATATGGACGAGGATTTTATCAGCCGCCCGTCCGAGCTTTTTGTCAGATAATCGTAATGGTCGGTCAGCTCTTCCGGCGGGGTCTTGAGCGCTTCAAGGACGATGCGCGAGGGGCCGCTGCCTATCTCGCGGTGAGTGACGTGGCCGTTCTCTATCGCGACGATAGTGTCGTCCATATTTTCTGACTCAAGGTCATGGATGACGACTTCGCAGTCTTCGCCGAATTGCGCCGCGAGCCCTTTTGCCAGCCGCTTCATGAAATCAACCGTCGATGTATCCCGCATGTAATCACCCGTTTCCAAATCAAGTCGGCCTTTACCGTTACGCCTGTTCCCTGTATGTACTGAATATATCACAATAATTTCCTTAGTCAAGACTTTTTCTAAAAAAAAATTAGAAATTCTAAAAAAAAATTTGACGAATCTATTGCTTTTCATTTTTTATGTGCTAGAATCAGATTGAAGAAGAATAAAAAGCTGAAACGTCAACGGCGGCGGAGCCTGTATTTTTACGGCGCAGTAATTGCGGATATATAAAAAAAATTTTTATGCTAACGTCAATAAAATTTTACGAGTGGAGGTTTCCGTGATGAGCGACAGAATGACGCCTGTGCCCTTTGGATTGCTGATGAATTGGGCCTTAAAGGATATCAGGGGAGGACGCGGACTCTTCGGCGTGCGCTTTCCATACTCCGGCGGAAAGGGGACGCTGGATTTTCTGGGAGAAAAGCTCGAAACGCCCTTCGGCCCGGCGGCGGGGCCTCATACGCAGCTGGCTCAGAATATAATGGCGGCATACTTCGCGGGGGCGCGCTTCTTTGAATTAAAGACTGTGCAGATACTTGACGGAGAGGACTTGCCGGTATCCAAACCCTGCATCGACGCTCGCGACGAGTGCTACAATGTGGAATGGTCAACGGAGCTTCGCGTTCGGCAGGCGATGGAGGAATATATCAAGGCATGGTACGCTTTGAAGCTGCTCTCAAAGGAATTTGCGCTGGGCGCGCCGGACGGCTTCATCTTCAATATGAGCGTCGGCTACGACTTTGAAGGAATCAAGTCCCCTAAAATAGATTCTTTCATAGAGGGGCTGAAAGATGCCTCTTCCACGGAGATATGGCGCGAATGCGAGAGCTGGGCGCTGGATAACCTATCCTCCTTTCAAAAGGCGGACGAGACATATATAAGGGGAATATCACCGGCCGTCTGCGGCTCGATAACCCTTTCCACGCTCCACGGCTGCCCGCCGCAGGAGATAGAGCGCATCGCCTCCTATCTGCTGGACGAAAAGAAGCTGAATACATTCATTAAATGCAACCCGACGCTTCTCGGCTATGAATATGCCCGCGCCAGGCTGGACGAGCTGGGCTTTTCTTATATAAAATTCGACGAGCGCCATTTCCTTGAAGATCTGCAATATGCCGACGCGCTTCCGATGCTTGAACGGCTGAGCCGCAAGGCGGATGAAAATGGCCTGGGCTTCGGCGTGAAGCTGACAAACACATTTCCTGTGGATAACCCGAACGACTTCATGGCCGGGGATGAGATGTATATGTCCGGACGCTCGCTCTTCCCGCTGACGCTTGAGACCGCCCGCCGGCTTTCCGCCGACTTCGGCGGCAGGCTGCGCATATCATGGTCAGGCGGCGCGGACGCGGAAAATATTTCGCAGCTTTACGGCGCGGGGATATGGCCCGTAACGCTGGCGACGACGCTGCTCAAACCGGGCGGCTATCAGAGGCTCAGACAGCTTGCGGAGGAATATGAAAAGGTCGGCTGCCCCCCATTTGAAAGAGTGGACGAAGATAAAATAAAACAGCTCTCCGGCAGCGTATCCGCGGACAAAAAATATCGGAAGGCGGCCAAAGCGGCTCCAATCAGGAAAATAGACAAGGCCGCGCCGCTGACGAACTGCTTTATCGCCCCATGCGAAGAGGGCTGCCCCATAAATCAGGATGTGCCTGAATATGTCAGGCTGGCTGGCGAGGGAAAGTTCGACGAGGCGCTTTCCGTGATACTGGATAAGAATCCGCTTCCATTCATCACCGGAACGATATGCAATCACAGATGCATGAGCAAATGCACGAGGAACTTCTACGACGAATCGGTCGAGATACGCGCGGTGAAGCTGCTCAGCGCCGAAAAGGGGCTGGAGGGGGCGATGAAATCCCTGCCGCGCCCCGCCTCCGTCAGCACGGCCAGAGCCGCGGTGATCGGCGGAGGGCCCGCCGGAATGGCCGCCGCCTATTTCCTCGGGCGAAATGGCGTCAAAGCGACGGTCTTTGAAAAAGCTTCGAGCTTCGGCGGCGTAGTCAACAGGATAATCCCTGATTTCAGGATAACAGGCAAGGCAGTCGAGGAAGATTTGAAGATAGCGTCGGCCTACGGCGCGGAATTCGTCGCCAACTCGCCGCAGCGCAGCGTCGAAGAGCTTAAAAAGGCCGGCTTCAAGTATGTGATAATGGCCAACGGCGCCTGGAAACACGGCAGGCTGAAGCTCGACGAAGGAGAGACCACGGACGTTTTTGATTTCCTTGAAAAATATAAAAACGGCGAAGCGACGGGGCTGGGGGAATATGTAGCCGTTATCGGCGGCGGCAACACGGCTATGGACGCAGCGCGCGCGGCGAAGCGCGTGAAGGGAGTTCAGAAGGTGAGCCTTGTTTACCGCCGGACGAAAGCCTATATGCCGGCGGATGCTGAGGAGCTGGAGCTTGCGCTCTCCGACGGAGTGATCTTCCGCGAGCTGCTGACCCCCAAATCCTTCAAAGACGGTGTGCTCCGCTGCGCGCGAGTCAGGCTTGGAGAAGCGGACGCCTCAGGCCGCAGGATACCGGTAGAGACGGATGAAATAGCGGAGCTGCCGGCCGACAGCGTAATCGCGGCTGTAGGCGAGGATGTCGAAAGCGAACTTTTCACGGACAACGGCATCGAGGTAGACGCCAAAGGGCGGGCGGTATGCGGAGAGGACGCCTCTGCCAGTCTGGAAAATGTCTATGTGATAGGCGACGCCCGGCGCGGCCCCGCCAGCGTAGTTGAGGCGATAGCCGACGCGAGAACGGCCGCCGACGCCATAGCGCGCGCAGAGGGATTGCAGCCGTACTCAAGAAAAAGTGAAAAGAAGACGGACGCAGAAAGCCCGCGCGAAAAGAAAGGGATCATAATCAGAGCCGGCGAGGCGAAGGAGGAGGCGGAACGCTGCCTTGAATGCTCCGCGCTCTGTGAAAACTGCGCCGACGTATGCCCAAACCGCGCAAATGTCGCAGTCAAAGACGAAAATGGCAGTCCGCAGATGATCCATATCGACGCGATATGCAACGAATGCGGCAACTGCGAGAGCTTCTGCCCGTGGGAGGGAGCCCCCTATAAAGACAGATTCACCCTCTTCACCGACGAAAAAGATTTTGCCGGCAGCTCCAATTCAGGCTATGTCAGCCTGGACGGCGGAGTCTTACGAGTGAGGCTGAACGGGAGCGAGTACGAGGGAAGGCTCTCCGAGCTGTCGAAAAAGCTTCCGACTGAGATAACAGGGCTCATCAAAGCCGCCGAAGAGCAGATAGCTCTCGCCGGCCGCGCCAGAATCTAAAATTCCGCATCATGGGAGAGATCGGGATGAAAGAAGAATACAGCTTCACGGTAAACGGAAAGCAATGCACGACTTCGATGAACAAGCCGCTGCTCCGTTACCTGCGCGACGACCTGGGACTGCGCTCGGTAAAGGACGGCTGCAGCGAAGGCGCATGCGGCACATGCACGATAATAGTCGACGGCAGGGCTGTGCGCTCCTGTATCCTTTCGACCAAAAGGGCGGCCGGTAAGAATATAATCACGACAGAGGGACTGAGCGAAAGGGAAAAAGAGGCCTTCGTCTATGCCTTCGGCGCATCAGGCTCCGTCCAGTGCGGCTTCTGCACCCCCGGCATGGTGATGGCGGGCAAGGCGTTGATAGACGCCAATCCATCCCCGACCGTGGAAGAGATAAAAAAGGCTATCCGGGGAAACATCTGCCGCTGTACCGGATATAAAAAGATAATAGAGGGGATCGCGCTCGCCGCCGCGATATTAAGGGGCGAAGAAAAAATTGAGCGCGCCCTTGAAGAAGGAGAATCCTTCGGCGTAGGCGAGCGTGCTATCCGTATAGACGTCAGGGAAAAGGTTCTCGGATACGGCGAATACGTTGACGACGTGCTTATGGAGGGGATGCTTCACGCCTCCGCCCTCCGCTCCGCCTATCCGCGCGCCCGTGTTCTCGATATAGACTTCTCGGCGGCGCTCTCGCTCCCGGGAGTGCTGGCTGTGCTCACTGCGGAGGACGTGCCGAACAACAAAGTAGGACATATCCAGCAGGACTGGGACGTAATGATAGCAAAAGGCGGCGTGACGCGCTGCGTCGGCGACGCGATATGCCTTGTCGTCGCGGAAAACGAAGAGATACTCTCCGAAGCGAAAAAGCTGATAAAGGTAGATTACGAAGTGCTTGAAGTCGTGCGGAACATCCGCGAGGCAATGGCGGAAAATGCCCCCCGCGTTCATGAAAATGGAAATCTCTGCCAGTCGCGCCATGTCGCGCGCGGCGACGCGAAAAAGGCGCTCGCCGAATCGAAATACGTCGTAACGCAGAGCTACAGCACGCCCTTCACCGAACATGCCTTTCTTGAGCCGGAGTGCGCTCTGGCCTTTCCCTACAAGGGCGGCGTCAAAGTCTACACGAGCGACCAGGGGGTCTACGACACGCGCAAGGAAATTTCCATCATGCTCGGCTGGGAGCCGGAAAGAATCGTAGTCGAAAACAAACTTGTCGGCGGCGGCTTCGGCGGCAAAGAGGACGTATCGGCGCAGCACATAGCGGCGCTGGCGGCGCTCAAAGTCGGCCGTCCGGTGAAGGTGAGATTCTCAAGAAAAGAATCCATTGACTTCCACCCAAAACGCCACGCGATGGAGGGGACATTCACCCTGGGCTGCGACGAAAACGGCATATTCACGGGACTGGACTGCGAAATATACTTTGACACAGGAGCCTACGCCTCCCTCTGCGGCCCCGTGCTCGAGCGCGCGTGCACGCATTCCGTCGGGCCGTACTGCTATCAGAACACAGACATACGCGGATTCGGCTGCTACACGAACAACCCTCCGGCGGGAGCCTTTCGCGGCTTCGGCGTATGCCAGAGCGAATTCGCTCTGGAATCGACCATCAACCTCCTGGCGGAAAAGGCCGGCCTATCCCCCTGGGAGATACGTTACCGCAACGCCATTGAGCCGGGCAAAGTTCTGCCCAACGGTCAGATAGCGGACTGCTCGACGGCGCTGAAAGAGACCCTTGAGGCAGTGCGCGAGGTCTATGAAAAAAACGCGGGACGCGCCGGCATAGCCTGCGCGATGAAAAACGCGGGCGTAGGCGTAGGGCTGCCAGACAAGGGACGCGCAAAGCTCGCCGTCCGCGGCGGAGCCGTCGAAATATACGCCGCCGCCTCAGACATAGGACAGGGCTGCGCCACGGTATTCGTCCAAATGGTCGCGGAGGCGACAGGGCTGCCGCGCGCCGCTATAAAAAATCTCGGCAGCAACTCCGAAGTCGCCCCAGACTCGGGAACGACCTCCGGTTCGCGCCAGACGCTTATCACCGGAGAAGCCGTGCGCATGGCGGCGGCGGAACTGGGCGAGGCGCTGCGCGCGGCCGGCGGCTCCATCTCGGAGCTGGAAGGCAGGGAATTCTTCGCCGAATACTTCGAGCCGACAGACCCGCTCGGCTCGCCGAAGCCATACCCCAAAAGCCACGTCGCATACGGCTTTGCCACACACGTCGTAATACTGGACGACGACGGGCGCGTCAGCGAAGTCTACGCGGCGCACGATTCAGGCAAAGTCGTAAACCCGATAGCGATACAGGGACAGATAGAGGGAGGCGTTCTGATGGGGCTTGGCTACGCGCTGACAGAGCATTTCGACCTGAAAGACTGCGTGCCGCAGAACAAATTCGGAACGCTAGGCCTGCTGCGGGCCGACCAGATACCTGAGATACACGCGATCTACGTAGAGAAAAAAGAGCTGCTGGACGTAGCCTACGGAGCAAAAGGAATCGGAGAAATCAGCGCCATCCCCACCGCCCCCGCCGCCGCCGGCGCCTACTACGCCAGAGACGGAATAATAAGAACAAAGCTGCCGATGGAAAAGACCTTTTACTCGAAAGACAGGTAAAGAGCGAAAGGATGTTAAACAGCGGCTGAATCAAAAAAATATTCCTTCCGCCATTCTTGAAGTACAGCTCTGCCAACATCCACGGCGCGGCGAAGCGCGACGCCAGCTTATATGAAGAGCGGCGATATCCGAAAGGATATCGCCGCTCTTCACTTTATTGGCAGTCCCTAGGGTCATTGAACAATAACCCGTATTTCGTGACGCCTTTAAAGCTCTTCTTTTGGGATTACTAGGATCAGGCGGCGAGGGTGATAAAAACAGGTTCGTACCGTCTGACCACGTGATTTTTATATCGCCAAGGTGCGCAACCTCCACGTTCTCTATGAATATATTAGCTATTGTCTTTAGTTTTGGTTCATCCCATTCCGCATAAGCTTTTTGGGCTGTACAAAGCACTGCAAATACATGCCGAGTGTCGTTATTGATGTTTTTTTTGCGCTGCAATTCTTCAAACTCACGCAATTTGCACTTCTGCACATTTGCTCCGCTCTGTAGCTCTAATATTTTTTTCTTTGTGATATCCCTCAGCTCAAGATCGGACATCAGATCCATCAGCGACAGTATTTTACGTTCCGCAGCTGTGATTTCGTTGCGAAGTCGTCGTATCTGCCCTTCTATGTTTTGCCCTTCGAGTCGGTCAAGTTCATTCAACGCAGCGGCGATATCATCAGAGCGTGCGCCAATTATAAAAGTATCCATCAACGCCCTGAGCACGGCTCTCTCTAACAGCGGTCGGCTGGTTCTCCATTGCCGATGATCGCATTCTTTACCGTTACACCGATAGGTTGTTTCCCTGTTCTTCCCGCCAGAATCGCCGCACATTGGCGAGCCGCAATACTTGCAACGCACAAGGCCGGAAAGAATGTATAGCGTTCCCCGTGAAGTCCTCGGCCCGTATTTTCGTCCACTAAGCAGAGTGCTAACTTGTTCATAGAGCGCCATGGGGATTATCGCCGGGCAACCGCCGGGCACTACCACCGCGTCGGGATTTTCTTCAGGCACCCCTGTGGTGAGGCGGTTATAGCGTACTTTTCCATAGCTGTATATGCCAGCGTATGTCGAGTTGTGCAGCATCTCGTATACGCTGGTATGCGAGAGGATAGCGCCGCGTCTGGAACGATAACCAAGCTCTCCGAGGCGCTTCGCGATTTCACGGTACCCGATCCCCTCGCTGCACCATTGCCATGCAAGACGAACCGCTGGAGCTTCGTCTTCGTTGACCTCTAGGTACCTGTGATCCTTGTAATGCTTTCGTTCGCTTAGCTTATAACCATATGGCGCACTGCCAGCCATGTGCGGATGATATCCCATCTCGTTTGGTCGCTGTGACTGGCTCATCATATGTGCTGAGGTTGTGTCTGAGTTCTGTAAGCTTTGCGCCTCGTTCATCACGTGCATCATGCGTCTGTACGTGAGCGCGCTGGTATTGAGCTTGCCGTTTTCGAGCCGAGTGCGCATTGGCTGAGAAATTGACACCAGCTCGATATTGGCCCGCAGCAATTGATTTTCAATGTGAATCGCCTCTTCGGCGTTGCGCGCATAACGGGATAAATCCAGTACAAGGATAGCCGACACCGTTTTACTGCGAATTGCTTCAGATAACATATTCTGAAACTGTTCGCGCCCAGACACTTTAGTGCCTGAGATTGCCGCATCTACAAAAGTTTGAGAGATCTTATATCCGTTGCGCGCCGCAAACTCGGAGATCATCGCGAGCTGGGATTCAATACTTTCCTCGCGTTGGTTATCACTACTGTAACGAGCATAAGCGTATGCGGGGATCATTTCTGATTCACCATTTCTCTGCATTTCTGAAAAACGCCATCGATGGAAACGCGAAAATCTCTTTTATACATATAGTCAAGGGCATAGGACTTATAAAGTTCTGGAGACATCATTTTGATTATATTTAAAAGCCGCTTGTGCTTATTTTTAAGTGTTTTATAAGCGTCTTTTATAGATGTTACTCCAGAGCCTGTCCAAATAGGTTCATGATGGAAGAGCCTGTTTCTCAAAGCATTGGCCCATTTTATTTCAGCCATTATCTGCCTTTTCTTCATCTGTGTATTTGGGAATATAGATTTTTCCACCCCTGTCCAATAAAACAGGCGGTCTTTGTTGTCAGATCGGTCTTCTAAAATAGAACACCACGAGCCGAAAGACAATCTGCTTATTATGTCGCCAGGTATCAGCTGGCGATTACGTATTTCCTTACTTGCTCTACTTAAAACTTTCTTTATCTCTTTTTGTGTATGTATGTTTCGTGGAAGCCATAAATACCATTCGGTTGGTTTTCCAGGCAACGTTATTGACTTTGCTCTCCCTGTGAAAAAATCAACCAGCGCTTCGTGTATTTTATTGCGCAGACAGACCTCAAGTATCTGAATAGTAGGATAAAACATCGAAGAAGCAGATTGAATCGTATAATAGAGAGCGACAAAGGGGCCGTTCGCAGAGGAAGGTATAAGCGATTTATATCTGTCCAGCCGCTCATTTGAAATACAATTCAACACCTTTACCTGTTGTTTTGCGCTTAAACCTGCCATCTTTTTACCCACCTTGACAATAAGTTGAAATTTCTGTATCATAAAACTGTTAGCACCGGGGATGGCTGCCTTGCGAGGTAAAATGCCCGTGAATTGCGCCTAGTACGCCCCCTCTTGAAGTCGAGAGGGGGCGTTTTGTTGCCCGACTGGTTTCACAAGAAAAAATTGCCCCTACTCCGCATGTACCCACACAATGAGAAATTCGATGAGCTTATCCGTGTTAATTCGTCTTTTTCAGTGTCAGTATTTCTTTTGTACCATCCTTATCGTATAGAAAAATCAATGAAGAACCCGCACTCCATTTTGTGTTAATATAATTCTCTACTTCTCTTTGATTCTTCATATCATTGAGAACTTTCCCATTGATTTCATACACGACCATACCAGAGGCGAGTCCGGCTTTCTCTGCCTCTCCACCTTTTTCAACCTCAGCAATGTAATATTCCTGCCCCTCTGCTTTTACAAGAACCAGTCCTATTTTTTTAGGCGCTGGTGTTGAAGCGCCTCCTGGAGCCGGGGTTTCGTTTACGATCTGATCAGACGGAGTGCCGTCAATGGCGTGCCTGACTTCCTTGATAAGGGGAACCAAATGTTCTATGTTGTTTTGCAACTGTATCCAGCCGCTGTTAAGTTCATTCTGGCTTACCATCATCTTTACATCTTCATTTTGCTGCAACAGTGTAAATAGCACGGTACGGTTTCTTATCGCTGTAAAAAATCCATCTCCAAAACTCTTATTAAGAGCGACCTTATTGCTTCCGACATCAGCAACAGCGAAGCCCTTTGGAGAAAAGACATTGATAATCGTCTCCTGAACAACGGGGATCGTCGTATCTCTGATGACTGTCGTAAACATATTGGCTGCAAATGCTGATGATGCAAAAAGCAGGATAAACGCTGTGCATAGAATAGTTCTTTTCATCTCGATAACCTTCTTTCAATTTTTTAAATGTATCACTTTTACATTAAAAACACGCCGGCGGAATTTACATCTCGTTTCCTTCGTTCGTAATCTCAGAATAGGCACAATGAGACATTATTTGAAAATGGATATCCCGTCATCCGCATAATCAAATATGGACGGATATATATAATTATCTTTACCGTTCAAATCGTTCACTCTCCGTATCCTTCTCTTTCCGCTTTCTTTCCGCAACCAGTTCTGTGTTTCCCGCAAGCGTTTTCTAATTTTGCCTGTCTCTGTCAGCATTCCTCCTGCGGGCAAAGTTTCTGTTTTTTTAGTGTCTTATCTCAACCGATTTTTTCCGTTTTAGCATTCAAGTACTTTTTCGTCACAGCTAACAACTGTTCCGAATACTTGTACAACTCACTTGCTGCTTCAAAAGGATATTTTGTTTCCTTCTTCGTTTCATCGAAGATTCCAATATTTGCGCCTTTTGAATTGAAATACAGTCTACAAATGGGAAGCCGGTTATTATCATCAAAAATAATACCGCAATAGCTTTGTGTGTCCCGCATTGCGACTCTCTCTATTGGTACACAGCGGCATAATATAGCTCGTATCACGTTGAAAGCATCAATTTCTTCCTGAGTGGTCACAATATTGTCTTTTTCATTTTCATGCATGTTTGTTTCCTGTGTTGGCCCAGATGATGTGACAGAAGTGGATGCCTTTTCCTCCTGCAACGCCGAAGCAAGCCGGTCGCTTACCCGATCACTGATAAACTGAGTTAGAGCTTTTTTTGTAATAGCTTTGAATTTTTCTAAAGAAGGAGCCGTTAACTTTCTATCATATACCTGCTTAGTGAGTAAACGAGTAAAGCCTTCGTCGGGATCGGCAAGCATGTCGGCCAGATAATTCTTCATCTCATTTGTATACTTCAACTCTTCGGCTGCGGGGATGATAGTGTCAATACGAAATGCGCCTTTACTGTACTTCTTGAGCTCACGAATGGCGACTTCATTTACATCGTTGATGTTGAACTTTAAAAAAGGTTTGTTGTCCAACTGTTTTGATTCATCAAGGTCGGCATAAAATTCATATTCGACACCATTGGTAAGTATGCCTATTCTTGCTGGTACCACCATGAAATATCTAGCAAGCTGTGCCCTGTGATCCTGCGTAAGGTCGCCTCCGTTCCATTTGCATTCGATAAGCATAATGGGTTCGTTATCCTTCATAATAGCATAATCAATTTTTTCGCCCTTACGGTCTACGACATCGGCGACAAACTCTGGAATAACCTCGGCAGGATTAAAGAGATCATAGCCTAATGCTTGAATGAATGGCATAACCAAAGCAGTCTTTGCTGCTTCCTCTGTTTGGATGTTTGCTCCCATATTCTTGTTCCTCTGAGCAATAATTTTGATAGCTTCAATCAGTTCCATGGTTTACCCTCCTTATATAGATATAACCTGCCCTGCATGGTGTAATCTGATATTTAGTGAGCCTCTTGCTTGTCTCTGCTACAGGTGTAGATGTCCTTAAAATTAAGGCTACCCTCTTTTTGGCTTATTCCCGACCCATTCTACCTTTCCTATTATTCGGACAGACTTTTCCTCGAAATCATCGGCGGTAAAAGTCCTTTTCCAGCCGTCGCCGCAGGCGGAACGAAGTTCTACTGCGCAACGGTCAAGCCAATAGACTCGTTTTATAGCGATGTTTTTTGTAACCGGATTTGTCGCAAATTCAACCAGCGCGGCATCTCCATCTAATACGTCGTCGTAAGGGTTTATGATCACCTGTGCCCCGTCGTGAATCCCGGCATTTACCATGCTGTCGCCTTCGGCGTAGATTATAAACGGCTGGTAATTCGGGTCGCTGGATACCGGCCCTAAGAAACCGGAAGGTATTGCGATAAATTCTTCCGCATCCGAGTAGATTTGATCAGAATCGGGGAAGCCGCCGCCGCAACAGGCGGAAAGTTCTTTCCCATACACAGGGACTTGAATTATTCTGCCTGAACTTTTCAAAAGATCAACTCTAACGCCGTCTGGAACTTTTGGCGTGGTTGCACCGGCAACTGGACGTGCTGGGTCGTCTGTCTCGCCTATGAGGTAGGCAACGGAGGTATTGAGGGCTACAGCAAGTTTTTGTAATTCGTCAGCGCGCGGGACTTGGTTTCCTTTTTCCCAACGCCTTATGGAATCAACAGATATTTCTATCTGCCGAGCTAATTCCTCCTGATTATACTTACATTTAACTTTTCTTAAATCCACCAATCGGGATGCAAAAGTCACGAGCCTCACCTCTTTTATATATCATGCACTTTTGCATGTTTTGTTGCAAGGAGCAATTTTGATAGAAAAAACCATGCACGTCTGCAAGTATTTTCTATTTTTTCTATTGACAAAGCAATTTTGCATGATAATATATCTATATAAAAAGCAAAATTGCATTAAATGGAGGTGGAAAGGATGACGGAAATCAGGAAATACCGCGAAGCAGCTAAAACTACTCAGTATGAACTGGCAACGCAGCTTGGTGTGTCAGTAGATACGATTCGCCGGTACGAAGCAAAAACAAGTGAACCGCGTGCTTCAGAACTTAAAAAGATGGCAAGGTTTTTCAACTGTACCGTTGATGAACTTATTGGTAATGAGTCAAACCCTACTCCGCCCCTGCCCGAACAGGAGCAGGGGGACGGGGCGACGGAATAGCTGAGGCGCGGAGGTTGCAGGAGGCTTTTTCCTCTTTCCGATTCGGGGTGGAGGAGGCGCTTGACTTGGGAGAGGACGGCTGCTTCGACGATCCAGACACAGCGGAACGCGCTTCAAGCCTGTACCACGCACTAGAAGAAGCCCTGCTGTACCCCTAGACCGTTTGGGGGGGCCCGCGAAGACTACAGCAAAGACGGCGAGAGAAAGCCTCGAACGTTTTGCGAAAGAAAGGGGTTGGAAGAGTTTTAACACAAAAAAAAAGAAGAGGAGAGTGATACGCATGGTAATCAACCTTACGTCTGTGGTGGTGGCGCTTTTATCTGTTGTAGCGATTTGTTTGTATAAAGCGAGGTGACTGTATATGTCGAGATACGAAGAATCGATAGAAGAACTGCGCGCGAGAATGGTACATCATCCCGCTGATCCGGAAGTGGTGTCCATGCTTAAGGCGAAGGGAAAATATCGCTCGCGTAAGGAATTACAAAAGATCCTGCTTATGGAAGTTATCAAATGGTGCAGGGAAACGGGGAGGCTGTAACAATGTGGGACTATTTAGCTTGCATCACCGGAGGGCTTCTTGCCACGGCGATATTCTTCGGAGTCGTCCTTGTCGTTACGTACAGGGAGCGCCGGAGGGAACGCGAAAAGAGGATAAGGCAAGCCTTGTATGTCGAAGAACAGCGGAATAAGAGGAGGACACAATGATACAGGAGAGTTTTATCATCCTGGCGCTTCTCATCATAGGTATTACCGGCGAGGTAATTTTAGCCATCAAAGACTGGGATGACGAGGATGACGACGAGGCCAGAAGAGGAGGCAAGAATGATGACGTATCTTGAACAATTGATGGGCGCAATTAA
>JAUNJZ010000071.1 GCA_030533085.1 Synergistaceae bacterium | reverse complement strand
GCAAATTGTAAAAGATAAAAAGGCGCTGAGCTGTGATATACCAACAGTTCAGCGCATTTTTGGTTGGGAGAAAGTGCTAAAGTCAGGAGCGAAAAATTTCTGTCTTTATCTGCTCTTTGTCATGCTTTTCGCCGCTCTTACAGGGATTATTACCGACCTTTTCATATAGAGCCGTCTTCGCTATGTACAGGCAAGGCCGCCGGAGCGACATAGCCCACGGCGGCCTTGCTCTGTTTTTTACGCGGCAGGGGGAGCGCGCCGTCTTTTATTCCGTCTCTCCGAGCATCGCGCGCAGGCAGTTCGCCCGCTCGAAATCTTTTTTGCCCATTCCGTAGCCGACCTTCGATAGCTTCATCAGAGGCAGCGGCGCGAACTCCGAAACGAAGCGGCGAAGCAGAGCCGCGCCTGTCGGGGTGCATAGCTCTCCGCGCACGGAGCCGCCGTATATTGGAACTCCGCGCAGCAGCTCCGCCGCGGCCGGTGCGGGAATCGGAAGCACGCCGTGCGCGCAGTGGACATGCCCGCTGCCCACATGTACCGGCGAGGCGATTATCCTGTCCGGCGCAAGCTCATGGATAAGCAGGCTCACCCCCACGATGTCGGCAATTGCGTCAAGCGCCCCGACCTCATGGAAATGTATCTCCGATACCGGACGCCCATGGACTTTACCCTCCGCCTCAGCTATCAAGGCGTAGACGGCGAGGGCATCGCCGCGAACCTTTTCCGGCAGGTCGAGGCCTGATATAAGAGCTTCGATTTCTCGCATTCCGGCGTGGCTGTGCCCCTCATGGCTATGGCTCCGTTCTTCATGATGATGATTGTGGTGATGGTGATGCTCTTCCTGCGCGTGACCGCGGCAGTGAAAATGGCTCTCTTCGTGACTATGCCCATCCGCAGCGTCGGCGCTTTCCTCCTCCGCGCCTCCTATCAGCACTTCGACGCGCGTGCCTGTTATTCCGCATTTCACAGCGGGAAGCGCCGATATTTTCAACCCCGGCAGCGCCAGCGCGTTCATCCTTTCAATAAAGGCGGCCGGTTCCGGGTGAAGCTCCAGCAGCGCCGCCGTCAGCATGTCGCCGGCAGCCCCCATACCGCAGTCCAAGTAAATGATTTTCATCCTTATTTCACCCCTATGTGATTTATCATGCTTGCAAGGTAGCCAGCGCCGAAGCCGTTGTCTATATTTACGACGGATACGCCGCTGGCGCAGGAATTGAGCATCGAAAGCAGCGCGGAGAGGCCGCCGAATGAGGCCCCGTAGCCTACGCTGGTCGGCACGGCAACGACGGGGCAGTCCGCAAGGCCGCCGATGACGGAGGCGAGCGCCCCCTCCATTCCGGCGATAGCGACAATGACGCTGGCGTTCATTATCTCCTCTGTCTGCGACAGAAGGCGGTGCAGCCCGGCGACTCCGACGTCATAGAGACGCGTGACCTCGTTTCCCAGCGCCTCGGCGGTAAGCGCCGCCTCTTCGGCAACAGGCATGTCGCTGGTGCCGCCTGTGGCGACCAGTATCTTTCCGCGTCCGTCCGGAAGCGGCATCTCTCCGGCTATGCCGACGCGCCCCATTTCATGATATGAGAGCGGCACGACACGCTCAACGACGGCGGCGGCCTCCGCGCTCATCCGCGTGATAAGCACCGTGCGCTGTCCGTCTGCCAGCATCGCGGCTGCGATGTCGGCTATCTGCCGCGGCGTTTTCCCCGCGCCGTAGATCACCTCCGCTATGCCCTGACGCAGAGCGCGGTGGCTGTCGAGCTTTGCGAAGCCGAGGTCGCGGAAGGGGGCGCTTTTTAACTTCGCCATCGCGACTTCCACGCTTGTCTCGCCTGACGCCAGCTCTTCCAGCAGCTTTCTGAGCTCTTTTTTATCCATTTATCATCTCGCCTCCATATTAAGAAGAAGGATATCAAAATATTTTTTCAGCCTGGCGGCTATCTCCTCGCGCTTTTCCGCCCACTCCGCCATCTGAGGGGCCGGCAGCTGGATACGGGCCGCCTCGTGAAATACGCGCACGCGGAAATCGCTGAAGCCCATAGCGAATAGCTCCGCCTCCGCCCCCTCCACCCGCTGGAGCAGCTCGCGGTCGATATGCATTCCGGTAGGTATGCGCGTAGCGAGGCAGGCGTAGGCCGGCTTGTTCCACGTGAAAAGCCCCGCCTCTTTTGAGAGGCTGCGTATCTCGCTCTTTGTGAGGCCGCACTCGCGCAGCGGCGAGCGGACGCAAAGCTCCCCCAGCGCCCGCATTCCCGGACGCTCCTCCGCGACGTCAGAGGCGTTCGTTCCGTCGATGATAAGGGAGAAGCCGTCGTTCGCGGCGCGCTCGCGCAGCAGAAGGCCGAATAGCTTTTTTTTGCAGTGGTAGCAGCGGTCGGCCGGATTCGCGGCGATAGCCCCGTCGCTGAGAATGTCGTACTCTATGACAGTAAGCTCCGCCCCCAGCTCCTTCGTCAGACGCAGCGCGTCGTCAAGCTCAAAGCGCGGCTGGAATGGCGTTTTTACATAATACGGGCGCACCCGCGCGCCGCATTTGAGCGCCGCGCTGAGCAGGTAGGCGGAATCTGTCCCGCCAGAGAAGGCGAGCGCCGCCTTTGGGTTTTCACGAAAAAAATCCTTTAGTTCCATTAAGAAAGACTCCTTTGTCCGCCGTCTATCGCCTCAACGCCGCAAGCCTCCATCAGAGCGGCGTCGTGGAGCAGCTCCCGCGCGGGGCCGTCCGCGAAAAGACGCCCTTCCCTGAGCAGGACTGCCCGCCCGCAGACCTCTTCGGCAAAGGCCAGGTCGTGCGTCGCGATAAGCTTTGTGTGCGGCAGGCTGTTCAGTACATTTATCAGATTACGCCGCGCCCTCGGATCGAGAAAAGCGGTCGGTTCGTCGAAGAGCATTATATCCGGCTTCATAGAGAGCAGCGTCGCGAGCGCCGCCATACGCTTTTCGCCGCCGGACATTTTGAGCGCCGTCTTGCCGCGCAGCTGTTCTATACGCAGCAGGGCGAGGCTTTCATCGACGCGCCGCGCCGTCTCCTCCTCAGAAAGCCCCATGTTGCGCGGGCCGAAGGCGATATCGTCGTAAATAGAGGCCATGAAAAGCTGGTCGTCGGGGTTCTGGAAAAGTACGCCTACCTTCCGCCGTATCTCGGCAAGACTCTTCTTCGTCAGCAGCGTCCCTCCGGCGCGGATCGTCCCGGTAGACGGAAGCACGCCTACCAGCGCCATAATCAGCGAAGTCTTTCCCGCGCCGTTCGCGCCGATAAGCGCCGCGCTTTCGCCGCGGGCGAGCCGGAAGCCGACCTCCGTCACAGCCCTCGTGCCGTCCGGATAAGAGACGGAGAGATTTTCTATATCAAGCATGAAATAAGCCTCCCGATAAGCAGAGGAAAATTTACCATTCTGAAAAGGAGCGAAGAGCCGCAGAGCAGGAGCAGGAAGACAATATCGCGGCTTTTGAGAGCTTTGCCGCGCTCGCCCGGCGGCGGAGCGCCCTGATAGCCGCGGCACTTCATGGCCTGATAGACGCGCTCAGCGCGGTCGAAGCTGCGGAGCAGCAGCTGCCCCGCGAAGCTCCCCATATCCCGCATCTCCACGCCCTTTTTGACGCCGGCGCGCAGCGAATAGCCCCTGTACATGGAAAGCGCCTCCCCCGCGAGCGTCCCGAGATAACGGTAGGTCATCTCAAAGACAGAGATAAAAAGGACCGGCAGATGCAGGCGGCGCAGTCCGCCCGTCAGCTCGCGGAAGGGAGTCACCGCGACCAGGATCAACACCGCCGATACGCAGAGCAGCGAACGGAAAAGTATCGCGAAGAGAGCCGCCCAGCCCGCCGTAACGCCAAAGCCGCCGATCGTGAAGAGCAGGCGCCGGTCGAAAAAGAGCGAGGATATCCCCGCAAAGAGGCAGAATGGCAGCGCGGCGAGGCTCCGTCTGAAAATCATGCCGGCGGGAATGCCTGCCAGCGCCAGAACGACGGCGGGATAGAGGACGAAAGGGGCAAGTCCGAAAAGCTCGTGCCGGTTGAAGGACATAACAGAGACGATATAGAAGAATGTCCCCGCAAGCTTAGCCCGCGCGTCAAGCGTATGAATGACGGAGCCGCCTCCCGCGAGCTGCTCCAGAGAATATATTTCATAGACGCTTGCGCGCAGATCCGCCATTTTCCGCCCCTGTGAACGCCGCCGGCTATGCCCTTGCCGCCGAATCCTTGCCTTTTTTCGTTTTCGATATTACTGCGCCGACCAGAGCGGCCGCCGCGAAGGTCATCAGAGAGCCGATAATTCCCGCCGCGGCAGTGCCGGAGACTGCGGGGTTCTCAGCCGGTGCGGCGTAATCGTAATCGGGCATGAAGGCCGTTTTTTCCTGTATTCCGGCGGCGCTTTCAAATGGCGCGCCCTCCGCTTCAAGCTCCTCGGAGCCGGTGACGTTCATTATCGACCATTCAAGACCATCCGGATAAGAAGAGGCGAAACCAGAGAGGATAGCTCCCGTAACGAGCGTCATCGCCGCCAGAGCCGCGAGCGTTTTCTTCATCGGCACCCCCGCGGGAAGCTTAACGCCGCCTTCCGCGCTTTCGAGCAGCTCAGGGCGCATCTGCCGGACGAAGGAGAGCACCGCGCCGGTGACTATCCCCTCGACGACGCCTATCGCCAGATGTATCGGCTGCATCAGCAGCACGAAAGATGAGAATGGCAGCGCGGTAACGCCGGATGCAAGCGTCTCAAGCACGACGGCGAAGGCTCCGGCCTGCAGCGCGGCGACTACAGAGAGCACGGAGGCCGACATAAGCCGTCCAGCCGTCCTCCCCTTTTTCATCATCGGCTTGAACAAGAGCGGATATACGGCAAGACAGGGTATTACACCCATGTTGAAGACATTCGCCCCCAGCGCGAGCAACCCGCCGTCGGCGAAGAAAAGACACTGAATGACGAGCACCGCCGAAATCGCCAGCAGCGCGGGAGCGCCGCCGAGCATCGCGGCGAGCAGCAGCCCTCCGCCGATGTGTCCGCTGGAGCCGGTGGCCGGTATCGTAAAGTTTATCATCTGAGCCGCGAATACAAAGGCTCCCGCGACCGCCATGACCGGCAGTTTTTTCTCCGACAGCTCGTCCTCCTTCATCTTCGCGACAGAATAGGCGATAGCCGCGCCGCTCGCGGCGTACATCGCGAAAGCAACTGATGGCGATAACAGTGCGTCTGACATGTGCATGATAAAAATCCTCCCATATTTTTGCATGACCGCAATATTCAACGACCCTCTCTTTCAGGAGAGAGACCGCCTTCATGGCAATCATTAAAAGGTTATCAGCGATTGAAACGTTATACGGCGAAAGCTCGGGGCCGCTTCTGCGGAATGCCGGAGTCCCTTCATGAGACGCCGGGCCGAAACCGTTTCCGGCAAGGAGGCGATTTTCGCACACCTCACAGCCTGACGGATATAGAGTATCACTTAGAGCTGGCTCTAAGTCAAGTTTTCTGTGAAAGATTTATGAAATATCTTTTGCCCTTACAGCTGCCTTTGCCTTTGAGCTTAATGTTCGGCTCCTCCCCCGCAGCGGCCAACTAGCCGGGAATCAAGGCTGAAATACAGGAAGAGAGGGAAGCAAATTGCTTCCCTCTCTTCTGCTAACTTAATTCCGGCGCCGA
>JAUNJZ010000029.1 GCA_030533085.1 Synergistaceae bacterium | reverse complement strand
AATACCGCCGTCGCCACGGTGGACGCGAGCGGCCTTGTAACGGCTGTAACGGCCGGCACGGCGACGATAACGGTTACGACCGCTGACGGCGGCAAAACGGCGAGCTGCGCCGTAACGGTAAACGGCGCGCCGACGCCTACCCCGACGCCGTCGGGCGGCTCCTCCGGCGGCTGCGCCGCCGGCATCGGCGCAACGGCGCTGCTCGCGCTGCTTCCGCTTGCGCTGAGAAGAAGAAAGAAATAACGTAAAAGGCAAAGAAGGGCCGCCCCGAAGAAAATTTTCGCGGCGGCCCTTCGCGCGGCTTTTCTTCGGCCGCTGACATCGACGCGAAATATCAAAAAAATCTGTTGACATTTACGGAAAGTGCTTTTATTATGTAGCGTAATATGCGAAAGGGGCTTCGGCCTCTTAATCCGGCGTCGAAGGGGCGGGCGGCAATGCGAAGAGAGAGCTTTATAAACAACGTAACAAGGATAGTCGTCGTCGTTATTAGCAGCGGGTCCCCCGAAGTGACCGGCGCGTAATAGCCGCGTTACTATCGGACCGGGACCCGCGAGAGGGGTTCCGGTCTTTTTTTTATAGGCCAAGGCTCTCTCCGGCGGCGGAGAGGATAGCGGGAGGCGGCGCGAGGGCGCGCTCCTCCGGCAAGTAATCAGAGAAAGGGCGTTTTCAGATTGAAGAGTACATTCAGCATAGTATCCGAAGATAACCCGGGCGTGCTTATGCGTATAGCAAATCTCATATACCGCCGCGGATACAACATCGAAAGCCTCAGCGTAGGGCGGACGGACGTTCCGGGGCTGTCCCGATTCACCGTCATCATCGAGGGCGAGGAGGGGGCTTACGAGCAGATTCGCAAGCAGCTTACGAAGCTGATAGAGGTGGTCGAGGTGAGGGATCTCACCAGGGAGGGGCCTTTCGTCGAGCGCTGGCTTTCTCTGGTGAAGGTTATGGCGCCGGTGGAGCGGAGGCCGCATATTTTACAGACGGCGGAGATTTTCCGCTGCCGCGTGGTGGATCTCGGCTCCGACGCGATCACGCTCGAGGTGACGGGCGACCGCGGCAAGGTCGAGGCCTGCATGGAGGCGCTGAAGCCTTACGGCATTCTGGAGACGGCCGGCTCCGGTCAGGTGGCGCTTTCAAGGGCCGGCTTCGGAGATTAATTTCGTTATCACAGGCTTGAAAACAGCTTAGCGATATAAATAAAAACCATAAGGAGTTGTTTTTGTCATGGCAAAGGTCTATTACGACCGCGACGCGGATCTCAGCTTTCTGAACGGCAAAACGATAGCCGTAATCGGTTACGGCAGTCAGGGACACGCTCACGCGCAGAATCTCCGCGACAGCGGGGCGAACGCGGTTATCGCGCTGCACGAGGGAAGCAGGTCAAGGGCGAAGGCGGAGGCGGACGGCTTTAAGGTCTACACTGTCGCCGAGGCGGCGAAGATCGCCGATTTTATTATGTTCCTCATGCCCGACCATATTCAGGCGGAGATCTTCAACCGGGAAGTGCTTCCCAATATGAAGCCGGAGGCTAAGCTTCTCTTCGCTCACGGTTTCGCGGTGCATTTCGGACAGATAGTGCCCCCCGCGTCGCACGACGTATTTATGGTCGCCCCCAAGGGCCCCGGCCATATGGTGCGCTCGATGTACAAAGAGGGGAAGGGCGTTCCCTGCCTTATCGCGATCTATCAGGACGCGAGCGGCAAGGCGAAGGATTTCGCGCTGGCCTATGCCTCGGCTATCGGCGGCGGCAGAGCGGGGATAATCGAGACCACCTTTCGCGAGGAGACGGAGACGGATCTTTTCGGCGAGCAGGCGGTGCTTTGCGGCGGCGTGACTGAGCTGATGCAGCAGGGCTATCAGACGCTTGTTGACGCCGGCTATCAGCCGGAGATGGCCTATTTCGAGTGTATCAACGAGATGAAGCTTATCGTCGATATGATATTCGAGGGCGGCATGAGCTGGATGCGCTATTCCGTCAGCGATACCGCGAAGTACGGCGATATGACCGCTGGGCCGCGCGTCATAGGCGAGGAGTCGCGCAAGGCGATGAAGCAGCTGCTCAAGGAGATACAGGACGGAACTTTCGCGCGCGACTGGATACTTGAGAACCAGAGCGGCCGCCCGCGTATGAAGAAGTGGGCGAAGGCGGCTCAGGAGGCCCCCTGCGAGGCGGTCGGCAAGGAGCTTCGCAAGATGATGCCCTGGATGGAGCAGAAGGAAGTACCGAAGTTCTAGTATTATACGCCGCGGCTCCGGCGCGCGAAGGCAAAGCGCCGGAGCCTGGCTTTCAGAGTCTGATATTTCCGCTCGCCGCGAATGACGGGAGGAAAGCAAAAAAACGAAAAAGGAGCAGTACAGATGGCGAAAATGAACGGGGCACAGATGGTGGTCAAGGCTCTGGAGGACGAAGGGGTAAGCACCGTCTTCGGAATCCCGGGCGGAACGGTCATTCATCTTTATGACGCTCTCTATGATTCCAAAATAAACCACATACTGATGCGCCACGAACAGGCGGCTTCGCACGCGGCCGACGGCTATGCACGCGCGAGCGGCAGGCCGGGGGTCTGCATCGCGACCTCCGGCCCCGGCGCCACGAATCTTGTAACGGGCATTGCCACGGCAAATCTCGATTCCGTTCCGATGGTGGCGATAACAGGACAGGTCGCGACGACGATGATAGGCACGGACGCCTTTCAGGAGGCGGACATCGTAGGGGCGAGCCTTCCGCTCGTAAAGCACAGCTTTCAGCTCCATTCGCCCGACGCGGTGCAGTCTACTATACACAAGGCCTTTTATATCGCCTCGACAGGCCGCCCCGGCCCTGTGCTTGTAGACGTTCCCGCCGACGTGCAGAAGGGCATGGGGGATTATAAATATTCTACGCAGCTCGACTTTATGGGATATCATCCCGAAAATCTCTACGACGTATCGCAGCTTGACGCGGCCGTCTCGCTTATCGAGCACGCGGAGCGCCCGGTGATTTTCGCCGGCGGCGGGGTCATACGTTCCGGCGCTTCGGAGCTGCTTACAGAATTCGCGCTCAAATATGAGATACCGGTGGCTACGACGCTGCTGGGCAAGGGGGGCTTCCCCGAGTCGCATCCCAGCGGCCTTTCGCTCGGCATGGCCGGTATGCACGGACATCCGGTAGCCAACCGCGCGCTGATGGCGGCGGACGTCGTGATAGCTATCGGCTCGCGCTTCAGCGACCGCACGACGGGAAAACGCCAGAGCTTCGCCGCGGACGCGAAGATAATCCATATAGATCTGGACGCGGCGGAGATAGATAAGGCGATCGAGACGGACGTCTGGCTTGTGGGCGACGCTTCGCGGGTGTTGGAGGCGCTCATGGCCGCGATAAGAAAAAAGATAGCCGACCACAGCGAATGGAACCGCGAGCTGGCCGAAATACGGATAAAGGAGCCTATGCCGCGCGGCGAGATAGAGGGAGAGATAGCGCCGTGGCAGGTGCTTGAAACGCTGCGCGGGCTGACCGGCGGCAGCGCCGTCGTTACGACGGAGGTCGGACAGAATCAGATGTGGACGGCGCAGCATTTCAACTTTGAGGCTCCGCGCCGCTTCCTCACCTCCGGCGGCCTCGGCACGATGGGCTTCGGCTTTCCGGCGGCGATAGGCGCGGCCTACGCCTGTCCGGAGCAGCCCGTGATCTGCATAGCGGGCGACGGAAGCCTGATGATGAATATACAGGAATTTGACACATGCGCGCGCTACAACATACCGGTGAAGGTGGTGCTGCTCAACAACGCCTGCCTCGGCAACGTGCGCCAGTGGCAGCAGCTTTTCTACGACTGCCGCTATTCAAATACGATTTACACGCGCAACCCCGACTTTGTAAGGCTGTCGGAGGCGATGGGCGTGCCTGCCTTCGCCGTCTCGCGCCCCGAAGAGCTGACGCGGGCGCTGGAACGGCTGCTGGCGGAGCCGGGGCCTGCGCTTCTCGACGTCAGGATACCGCAGGGGGCGTTGGTTCTGCCGATGGTCTATCCCGGAGACTCGATAGACCACATGGTAAGCTCCATAGGATAGGAGAATATAAGATGAACAGCGACAAAGCGAAAAAAGGATATCTGCGCAGCCCGCACCGTTCGCTCCTTAAAGCGGCCGGCTATACGGACTGGGAAATAGAGCGCCCGTGGATAGGCGTCGCGAACGCCTATAACGCCGTGATACCGGGTCATGTGCATCTGCGCACGATAACGGAGGCGGTGAAGGCCGGCATATACGCGGCGGGCGGCCTGCCGGTGGAATTTCCGGTAATCGGCGTCTGCGACGGGATCGCGATGAACCACGAGGGGATGAAATTCTCCCTGCCGAGCCGCGAGCTGATCATGGACTCCGTAGAGGTTATGACCCGCGCCCACGCGCTGGACGGCCTTGTCCTCGTGCCGAACTGCGACAAGATAATCCCCGGCATGGCGATGGCGGCGGCGGAGCTGAATCTCCCCGCGGTCGTGATATCGGGCGGCCCGATGATGGCGGGACAGCACAACGGACGCACGCTCGACCTCAACAGCGTATTTGAGGGAGTGGGGCAGCGCGGCGCGGGAAAGATAGACGACGCGGCGCTCCGCGACATAGAGGACAACGCCTGCCCCGGCTGCGGCTCCTGCTCCGGCATGTTCACGGCCAACACCATGAACTGCATGATGGAGGCGCTGGGGCTGGGACTTCCCGGAAACGGAACGATCCCCGCCGTACACGCCGGACGCATCCGCCTCGCGAAAGACGCCGGACGCGCGATAATGAAGCTTGTGGAGAAGAATATCCGCCCGCGAGACATACTCACGGCGGAGGCCTTCAAAAACGCCGTCGCGGTTGACCTGGCGCTCGGCGGCTCGACAAATACGGCTCTGCACCTGCCCGCCATCGCGTGGGCGGCTGGGCTGAATCTGTCGCTTGACATCTTCAACGAAATCGGCGCGAAGGTCCCGCATCTCTGTTCGATGAGCCCCGGCGGCGCTCACCACATAGAAGACCTGTGGCGCGCCGGAGGCGTGCAGGCGCTCATGGCGCAGCTGCTGGAGGCAGGTCTGATAAACGGCGAAACGATAACGGTCACGGCCGCGACGACGGCGGAAAATGTTGCCGGCGCGAAGGTGACGGACGCGGAAGTCATTCGCCCGCTCGACGCCCCGCACCACAAGGAGGGGGGGCTGGCCTTCATGAAGGGGACGCTCGCCCCGCTCGGAGCGATAGTCAAGCAGGCGGCCGTAGCGCCGGAAATGCTCGTCCACAAAGGGCCGGCGCGCGTCTTCAACTGCGAGGAAGAGGCCAGCGCCGCGATCATGGCGAACAAAATCAACGACGGCGACGTCGTGGTGATACGCTACGAAGGGCCGAAGGGCGGCCCCGGAATGCGCGAAATGCTCGCCCCCACCTCCGCCATTATGGGACAGGGCAAGGGCGGCACAGTCGCGCTTATTACGGACGGCAGATTCTCAGGGGCGACGCGCGGCGCGGCGATAGGGCACGTATCGCCTGAGGCGGCTGTCGGCGGCCCGATAGGGCTCGTTGAGGAGGGGGACGAGATATCCATCAACATACCGGAAAAGCGGCTGGATCTTCTCGTCTCAGAAAAGACGCTGGAAGAACGCCGGAAAAAATTCACCCCCCACGTTCAGGAGACAGACAGCCCGTTCCTGAACCGCTACCGCGCCTTCGCCACCAGCGGAGTAGAGGGCGGCGTGCTGAAGAAGCAATAACAGACGGCGGATAAAAGGATATCATAAAGGGGCGGCTTCTCTTTTTTCAGAGAGGCCGCCACTTTTTGCGCCGCCGCGTTTTACGGCAAATCGTCCAGCCATAGCGCAGGTGCCGCGTCGGAGGGCATACGCCAGTCGCCGCGCGGCGAGAGCGTCACGGAGCCGATTTTCGGGCCGTCAGGCATACAGGAGCGTTTGAACTGCTGCGCGAAGAAGCGGCGGTAAAAGCTTTTCAGCCATTTGTCTATCGTTTCGGCGGAGTACGCGCCGGCGAAGGCGGCCGCTGCCAGACGACGGATCTTCCGGGGGGCGAAGCCGAAGCGCAGCGCGTGATAGAGGAAGAAATCATGCAGCTCATAGGGGCCGACAAGCTCCTCCGTCTTTTGAGCTATATTTTCTCCGTCGGGCGGCAGCAGCTCCGGGCTGACCGGAGTGTCGAGAATATCCAGCAGCGCGCGCCGCAGCGCCTCGTTCTCCGTACATTCGGCGGCGCGGCCGACTATATGGCGCACCAGAGTTTTGGGCACCGAGCTGTTGACGCCGTACATCGACATCTGGTCGCCGCCGTAGGTGGCCCAGCCCAGCGCAAGCTCCGAAAGGTCTCCTGAGCCTACGACAAGCCCTTTTTCCATGTTCGCGACGTCCATCAGTATCTGCGTGCGCTCGGGCGCCTGAGAGTTTTCAAAGGTAACGTCGTAATCCCGTCCGGAGTGGCCGATGTCGCGGAGATGTAGGCGCGCCGCCTCCGTGATATCTATCTGGCGGAACTCCACACCCAGCGATTCGCAGAGCAGCTCCGCGTTTCTTCTTGTCCGCTCCGTCGTGCCGAAGCCGGGCATTGTCACGGCGAGGACGTCGCTCTTAGGGCGTCCCGCCAGCTCCATCGCCCTGACTGCGACAAGCAGCGCGAGACAGGAGTCCAGCCCGCCGGATATACCTATGACGGCGCGCTTCGACTGAGAGTGTTCCAGCCGTTTTTTCAGTGCGTGGGCCTGCATCGTGAGGATGAGCCCCGCGCGTTCGCCGCGTTCCGCGTCGTCCTCCGGCACGAAGGGCAGCCGCGCGATCTCTCGTTCCGCCAGCTCTGTTTCGGAAATTTCCATGTCAAAGAATACAGTCTCGTAGCCGCGCGCGCTGTTCTCAGGATAGGTCGTGAGGCGCGTCCGCTCCCGCGCGAGCAGCTGCAAATCCGCCACGGCGGAGCAGCGTCCGGTGGTGAAGGGGGCGCATTCAGCCAGCAGACGGCCGTTCTCCGCTATGATGTTGTGCCCGCCGAAGACCATATCCGTCGTCGATTCGCCGCAGCCCGCGTCGGCGTAGACATAGGCGCAGACGAGGCGCGCCGACTGTCCCGCGGCCAGCGAGCGGCGGTATTCCGCCTTGCCTGCCGTCTCGTCGCTCGCAGACAGGTTGGCGATTATGACGGCGCCGGCGAGCGCGTGAGAGACGGAGGGCGGCTCCGGAACCCATAAGTCTTCGCATATCTCCGCGGCAAAGCGGAAATCGCTCAGCGCCGCGCACTGAAAGAGCAGCTTGACGCCGAAAGGTACCTCTCTGCCGCAGAGCCTGACCCTGGCGTTTTCCTCCGGCGCGGGGCAGAACCATCTTTTTTCGTAGAACTCGCCGTAGTTCGGCAGATTTTTCTTCGGCACGAGGCCGAGCAGAGCGCCGCCGCAGAGGACGGCCGCGCAGTTATACAGCTTCCCCTCCATCAGCGCGGGCAGCCCGACAAGCGTCGCTATCGAGAAGCTCTCTGTTTCCCGCATTATCTTTTCAAGCGCCGCCTCCGCCCCCTCAATAAGCTTCTTTTGCAGGAAGAGATCTCCGCAGGTGTAGCCTGTAACGCACAGCTCCGGCAGAACGAGCAGCCGCGCCCCCTCCCGCGCGGCGCGCGCGACAGTCTCGATTATCCTTTCCGCGTTGTACGCGCAGTCCGCTGCGCGAAGCTCCGGCGAAGCGGCGGCGACTTTTATAAATCCGTCTCTCATTGGAATCTATCCTCCAGTGCATGTAAATATCGCGGCCTGCGCCTATAAATCAGTCGCCGCTTAAAGCTTTTTTGTAGCCCTCGCCCCAGCTCTGCATCGCGTCAAGAACCGGCTTCAAGCTGCGGCCGGTTTCTGTGAGAGTGTATTCTACGCGCGGCGGAACCTCCGCGTAAACCTTTCGCGTCAGCAGGCCGCTCTTTTCCATCGTGCGCAGCTGCTGCGTAAGCACCTTCTGCGTGATGCCGCCGAGCGATTTTTTCAGCTCGCCGAAGCGTCTGGTGCCCGGCATCAGCTCGCGCAGGATGAGCACCTTCCATTTGTCTCCGATCAGCGTCAGCGTCGTCTCTACGGGGCAGGGCGGCAAATCTTCCGGCTGCATTCATATCCCTCCATTAGTATCATTAAGGTAACTATAGCACAATTTTGTGCTTACTTTACATTATATCCTTAGAGCCATATTATAACATCATGAAAGCTCAAATACAGGCTCTTTGTATAAAAACATTTTACGGGAGGAATATTTCAATGAATGAAGTGCTAAAGTTTCTGAGCGAAAATCCGGTGCAGTATCTGGCGACGGTGGGCGTTGACGGACGGGCAAAGTGCCGCCCCTTCATGTTCTGCTTTGAAAGGGATGGGAAGCTCTGGTTCTGCACGAACAGCACGAAAGAGGTATACAGGGAGATGAAGGGGAATCCTTATGTGGAGCTGACTGTCTCAAGCCCCGCCTACGCCTGGCTGCGCGTTTCCGGCAAGGCCGTTTTTGAAAATAACATGGCGGTAAAGGAGGGCTGCATGGCCTTCCCACTTGTGAAGGGCATTTATCAGAGCGCGGACAACCCTATATTTGAGGTTTTCTACCTCGACGACGCTCATGCCGTGATAGCCGATTTCTCCGGCAACCCGCCGAAGGAATACGCGCTCTAAAGCTTACGCGCGGACATAAGCGGGGGCTGTCCTTGTCAGATAAGCCCCCGCCTTCGATCAGCTGTCCGGAATTTCATTTTTCAGCTTTGGCCGCGCTTACTCATACAGTATCGAGTCAAAACGATGACGCCGAGAAGGAATCCCACAGCTCCGCATATGGCGAAGGTCATATTTGATATCTTACTGAATGGAATGAACGACGCCCCGACTGAGGCGAATACGGTAATGCCGGTCACGACAGCGAGAGTCAGATTTTTATTTCCGCGGCCATAGCGTACTCCTATCAGAAAGAGCCTGCCGGAAATGGTGGAAAAGATGGCAAGGATAATAATACATGAGTACGCCGCCGATAATCCGGGCAGAAAGTATTGTATCACAGCCATCATAGGCACCTCTTTGCCGGCTACATGGTCGATTGATATAAGAATCAAGTAGACGACGACCGCTGTTGACAGATAGAAAAAAACGGCAGAAAAAACGCCGGAAAGCAGCGCCTCTTTTCTGCTTTTACAGAGAGCGCCGGTGGCCGAGGCCCAGGCAAAGCCTGAATTGATCAGCACCCCCGCGGAAGCGAGCCCGCCGAGATACGGATTCATGAATCCAAAGGCGCTGGCCCTCAAAATCTGCCCGGACGCAACATACCGCTCGACCTTTGCGGAGCCTTCTATCGGCCCTAAAGCGGAGGTGAACGCCGCGTAAACAGCGCATGAAAAAACAAACAGCAGAATCAAAATGCACATATAACTCAGGATTTTCCTAAGCTTTTCAAGGCCGAGCAGAGATGTTACGACGCACATTATCCCCATAAGCGCTGCGCCCGCATAGGTCGGAAGTCCGCTGTACTGATTGATTGTCGCCCCCGCGCCGCTCATCATCGTGAGCGTCACCAGAATCATGCTGATATAAATGTAGTAGTCAAACACAGCGCCGACCCGTTTGCCGCAAAGGTAACGGTACACCTGTTTGCTGTCATTAAATTGCCGCTCGTATCCGGTCAGATAAACCGCGCTCAGAAAGACCGCCGCGGCGGCCAATGCAATAGAAATACCTGTAAAGGCGCGAAGCGCCCCCCATGAACTGAAAAATTGCAATGCCTCTATGCCTGTCGCAAATCCTGAACCGATATTATAGCCCGCGAAAGAGGCGCTTGTTAATAATACCATTTTGAATACGGAATGCTTCTCTTCCATCTTCTTCTCCGCACCCTCTTCAATATCAGGAAGTACTTCGGCATTCTAACATAATAACCTGCGTAAAAACAACAATCGCCCGCACAAAACGCAGGGCGGCAGCATTTACCGTTGTCTGCCAAAGCCGCCTTTGCCTCATGTCATAAAAAACGGGCCTCTCTTTATCAGAGAGGCCCGGCCTTCGATCATTTGTCAGGAATCTTATTTTTCAGCCTTGGCCGCGGCTTCCGCCAGCGCCTTTTCGGCCTCTTCCATCGGCTGCCAGCCGCCGCCGAGAGCCTTGAAAAGCTTTACGGCGTTTGTCGATATCTGGCCGCCGCTTATCACGTATTCCTCGGAGAGAGCGGTCAGCGAACGCTGGGCGTTTATCACGTTCGTGAAGTCTACCAGGCCGCGGAGGTACTTTTCATTCGCGAGGTCGAGCGCGGCCTGCGCCGCCTCCATGCCGTTTCTGAGCGCTTCGCGCCTGTCGTATTCATGCACGTTGTCTGACAGCGCGTCGCGCACCTCGCCTACGGCCGTGAGCACGGTCTGTTCGTAAGAGGCCAGCAGCTGTTCGGCCACAGCCCCCTGAACTTTGATGTTGTTGCGTATCGCTCCGGCGTGGAATATCGGCCAGCTTATCTGCGGCATGAAGCTGTAGAGCTTCGCGGGGCCGTTGAAGAGGCTGCCCCAGTTTCCGCTTTCCGTGCCTATGGAGCCGGTGAGGTAGAATTTGGGCCACAGGTCGGCCTGCGCCGATTTTTTACGGGCGAGCTGCGCCACGAGCAGCCGTTCCGCCTGACGGATGTCAGGACGCTGACGCAGAGCGTTTGCCGGAATGCCTATCAGCTCGACTCCCGATATCTGCGGTATCGGCTTCACGTCGTCCAGCGACTCTTCCAGCGCGCCGGGGATCTCTCCGATGAGTATAGCTATCGCGTTTTTGCTGTTTTCTATCGAGGCGGTTATCGCCGGGATCTGGGCGCGCGTCTGCTCCATCGTGTATTGCGCCTGTTTGAGCGTCAGCGAGTCGGAAAGGCCGGCATCTACGCGCGACTGCTGTATATCGACGGTGTTCTGCTGTAACGCGAGGTTGTTGTTCGCTATCGCCAGACGTTCCTGCAAGGTGCGCAGCGAGATATAGTTTATCGCCACCTCGGAGGCGAGGCTTGTCCACGCGGAGTAGAGGGCGGCGTACTGAGCTTCGAGAGTCGCGCGCTGCGCCCTGACGCTCGCGCGTCTGCCGCCGAATATGTCTATTTCCCACGAGGCGTCGATGCCCAGCTTGTAAAGGTTCCCGCTGTTTCCGCTGCCTCCGGCCGCTATCGGCGTGCGGCTGTTGTTCCAGAAGTTTGTGGAGTCAAGCCACGGGAGCAGGCTTGCGCGGCTTACGCCGAGCGAGGCGCGGGCCTCCGTCACTTTTGCGCGCGCGGCCTCGAGGCTGCGGTTGTTGTCCAGCGCCTTCATGATAAGCTCCGTCATCGTCGGGTCGCCGAAGACCTCCCACCACGCGGCCAGCCTTTCCGGCGTCAGCTCGTCGGATACTTCTTTTGAGATATCCTTTATCGGGTATATCTGCGCCAGAGCGATCCATTCCCCGTTTTTGAGCATGAGGTCGCGCGAGGCCGGCTCTTTCGTTTCAGCGGCGGCGCAGGCCGCCGCGGCGGCCAGTATTATCAGCGCGGATATCGCGCATATAATTTTCTTTTTCATCATATCGCGCCTCCTATGCCTCTTCTTTTTTCACGGTGTTGCTTACCCGTCCCTTGACTCTTTCCCGCGTCCCCTGGAATACGACGTAGAGAGCCGGAATGAGGAATATACCGAAGATCGTAGCGGCGTTCATTCCGAAGAACATCGTCGTTCCGACAGCCTTACGGCTGGCCGCTCCCGCGCCGGAGGCGAAGAGCATCGGCAGCACGCCGAGGACGCAGGTGAAGGCGGTCATCAGAACGGCGCGGAAGCGTTCGCTCGCCGCCGTCGCCGCCGCCTGTATCAGAGGCAGGCCGTGTTCTTCGCGCTGTTCCTTGGCAAATTCTACGATGAGTATCGCGTTCTTCGCCGCGAGTCCGATGAGGAGCAGTATACCGAGCTGCGCGTAAACGGAGATGGAAAGCCCCATTACCAGCAGTCCGGCCAGAGCGCCGAACATGGCGACCGGCAGCGAGAGGATGACCGGCACCGGCACCGACCAGCTTTCATACTGCGCGACGAGGAAGAGGTAGGCGAAGATGAGCGCTATCACCAGCACGAGGATGATGCCGCCGCGCGAGTCCTGTTCCTGATAGGTCATGCCGGACCAGTCGTAGCTGTAGCCGGCGGGAAGATTCGTCTTCGCCAGCTCCGCGACGCGGGCGATGCCCTGTCCGGTGGAATAGCCCTGATTCATGGCGACGGTTATCGCGGCGCTTGGGAAGAGGTTGTAGCGGGAGATAGAGCGCGGCGACAGAACCTTGTTTACCGTAACCAGCGACTGGAGGGGAACCTGCTCCCCGTTCGAGCCTCTGACGTATATGGAGCCGATATCCTCTATCTTGTTTCTGTATGCCCACTGAGACTGGAGCATGACGCGGTTTACCTGCGTTCCGATGTTGATGTCGTTTACGTAGGCGGAGCCGAAATAGGTTTGCAGTGTGGAGAATATCGTGCTCACAGGCACATTCATCAGCTCGGCCTTCTGGCGGTCGATATCGAGGAAGAGATGCGGCGTATCAGCCGTGTAGGTACTGAAGGCGTAGGCGAACTCAGGCGCCTGATTCAGCGCCATGATGAAGCCGCGCATTACCTCCGCCAGCCTCTCCGGGTCATTTTCCTCTCTGGATTGGAGTCTCAGGTCAAGGCCGGAGGCCATGCCAAGCCCCATTATCGCGGGAGGGGTGAAGACGTTCAGATTGGCCTGCGGGAACTCCCTCGTAACGGCGCTTATCCGCGACGTTACGGAGGCTAGCGACAGCTCGCCGCTCTTGCGCTGATTCCATTGCCGCAGCGGGACGAGGACTGTGAGTGTGTTTTCTCCGTTTCCGCCCATCATGTTCATTCCTGTGATTGAAACGACGTTTTGAACGCCCGGAATATCTCTTATCTTTTGCGTCATCTCCGCGGCGAGACTGTCAGTGCGCCCTTTGGGGGAGCCTTCCGGCATCTGCCCCGCGACGAAGACTACGCCCTGATCCTCGTCCGGTACGAAGGCCGTCGGCATGGTTTTCGTGAGAGTCCAGCAGACGCCGACGACCGCCGCCAGCAGAATCAGCGTTACCACAACGCGGTGAGCGAGCCAGACTGCTCCGGCGACATAGCCTCTGGTAGACTTTGCCAGCATCGTGTTGAACCATTTGAGCGGGCCGCGCGTCTTAGGGGTGACTCTTTTCAGCAGGTGGGCGCACATTGCCGGCGAGAGCGTGAGGGCTACGACGAGCGAGAAGACGACCGAGAAGGAAATAGTTACCGCGAACTGCTTGTAGATCTGTCCTGTGATACCGCCCATGAAGGCGACCGGAACGAAAATCGCGAGGAAGACCAGCGTCGTGGCCGCCATAGGGCCGGAGACGTCCTTCATCGCCTGAACCGTCGCCTCTTCCGCGCTGCTGCCGTCTCTGTCCATAAGGAATATGACGCGTTCGACGACGACGATGGCGTTATCGACGACCGTGCCTATGACCAGCACCAGGCCGAATAGCGACAGTATGTTTATCGTATATCCGATAGCCGCCAGCCCCGCGAAGGTGGCGCAGAGCGAGATGGGTATGGCCGCGACGGGAACGAGCGTGACGCGCCAGTCCTGAAGAAAGAGATAGCAGACCAGAACGACAAGGCAGAATGTGAGCATCAGCGTAAAGAGTATCTCGCGGATCGTCGCCTTGACGTAAAGCGTCGAGTCGTGAATCGTCACCAGCTCCATATCCGCCGGCATCGCCGCCGAGAGCCTTTCCATTTCTCTTTTCGCGCCGGCCATGACGCTCAGCGCGTTGGAGCCGGCGGACTGCGAGAGAGCTATCATCGCGGCCGGCGCGCCGTTGGCCGTCGCGCCGTAGGAGTAGGTCTCGGAGCCAAGCTCTATTCTGGCCACATCTTTCAGCTTGACGAGGCCGCCCTGCGCGTTCGTGCGGACGATGATCTCCTCAAAGTCCTTTACTGTGGAGAGACGCCCCTTCGTCTGGAGGGAATAGACTATTGGGCTTTCCGTGTCTGCCGGCGAGGCTCCTATAGAGCCTATAGAGGCCTGCCTGTTCTGGCTTGAAATGGCGTTCGCCACGTCGGAGATCGAAAGCCCCAGCGATGTTATCCGCTGCGGGTCGAGCCAGATACGAATAGCGTACTTCGCGCCGTATACTTCGACATTTCCCATACCGGTGACGCGCTTCAGCTGGTTCTTTATGTTGCTGTGCGCGTAGTTCAGCAGGGCCTTTTCGTCGTAGCTGTTGTTCGGTGAGATGAGCGCTACGAAGGCCAGTATGTCGGAGTAGGAGGATTCTACCGTGATACCCTCGTTCGTGACCTCCGACGGGAGCTGCGGCGTTACCTGTGATACGCGGTTCTGCACGCGGACGAGAGCCATGTCAGGGTCTGTCCCCGTCTCAAAGGTGACGTAAAGCTCATAGTCTCCGTTGTTGCTGGAGGTGGAGTTCATATAGATCATTCCGTCGACGCCGTTTACCATCTCTTCAAGGGGCGCTCCGACGGTGTTCGCGACAGTCTCCGCGTCAGAGCCGCGGTAGGTCGTGGAGACACGTATCTGAGGCGGAGTGACGTTCGGATACTGCTCCACCGGCAGCGAGAAGGCCGCGATTATTCCGGCAAGCGCCATCAGAACGCTGATAACGACTGCGAAACGCGGACGGTCGATAAAGAATTTAGCGAACATGGTTTATTTCGCCTCTTTTTCCTTAGCGGCCTCGTCCGGCAGCAGCTTCGCGTCTGAAGCCTCCTCAAGGGCGGCGTCCGAATCGGGGGCGTTTGCCTCCGCGGAGCGATCGACCCTGACCTTCATTCCGGGGCGGATATTCTGCAATCCCGCGACGACGATATTTTCTCCCGCTTTGACCCCCTCTGTCACCTCGCGCAGAGAACCAAGCTCGATCCCCAGCTTCACGCGTACGTCCTTCACCGTGTCGTCGGCTTGCAGGATGTAGACGAAGTCTCCGTTTGCGTCGGCCATAACGGCCTCCTGCGGTATTACGTTCACGATACGGCTCTTAACAGGCTGTGTGTAAACGCGCACCATCTCGCCCGGTATGAGCATTCCGCTGTTGTTGGCGTAGCGCAGGCGCACCATCACCGTTCCGGTGGCCTGATCTACGGTATTGTCCTCAAAATCGCGCTCTCCCGTAACGTTAAGCTCCGTGCCGTTGCTCAGTACCAGCCGCGTCTTATATACCGCGCCCTCTTTTTTGAAAAATTCGAGCTGGTCGAGATAGTCTCTGTCCGGCAGAGAATAGGATACGCGGACTGGATTCATCTGCACTATGGTCGCGAGCGGGCCGCTTGACGGCGTTACGTAGTTGCCCTTCGTCAGATTCGCAAGCCCTATTTTGCCCGTTATCGGGGCTGTTACGCGGCAGTAGCCGAGATTTATCTGCGCGAGACGGAGATTTGCCTTAGCCTGCGATACGGCGGCCTTCCCCTGTAGGACGCTGCTCTCGGCCGCGTCGCGGTCGGCGGCGGATACCGCCTGCTCGTTGGCTGAGGTGACGCGCGCGTAATACTTCTCCGCCGTGTCAAGCGCCGCCTGAGCCTGCTCCAGCTCCGCCTTGCGCAGCGCGACGGCCGCCTCGTACTGCAAAGGGTCTATCTGAAAAAGCAGCTGTCCGGCCTTGACGACGGCTCCCTCTTTGAAGGCGACTTTCGTTATCTCGCCGGAGATCTGCGGCCTCACCTGAACAGTCTGTATCGCCTCGACGCGCCCTACGTACTCCGACGGCTGCGACGACGCGTCGGCCTTTTCGACCTGCTTCACGACGACGAGCGGCTCCGTCCCCTGCGCCGCCTGCTGTTGCTGCTGCCGCGCCTCGCCGCCGCTCCATGCCCTATAGCCGAAAGCCGCCGCGGCGACTATCACGACTGCGAGAGCTATTTTGCCCCAGCCGCTTTTATTTCTGCTCTTCAATTCTATATTCCTCTTTTCTTCCTTATTCTGCATCGTCTGTACACACCTTTTCTTTTTTTCTTCACTTTTCTCCGGAATCCTTCCGCGAGAAAGGCGCTATCGCTTTAAGCCCGCTCTGAATTCTTTATCGAAAGCGTCAAAGAGTATATTGATATATTGCGGAAATTCCTTCGACAGTATCCCGGACATATGCAGCACGCCGAGGCCGTGAAAGGTCGAGCTGACTACCTCCGCCGCCGCCGCCGGCGAAATATCCTTCCGAATGGAACCTCTTTCCTGACCTTTGCGGAAGGCCTCTTCAACCATAGCCTTTTCGCTCTCTATGTAATTCTTCATGGTCTGACGTATGCTTTTCTGAATTTCTTCGGGCAGCTCGTCCTGCTTCTGAATGATTTTATAGATTTTTTTATGACGGCTGTCCGCCGCCACATGCTCGAAAGCTTCTTTGTAGTAGCTCCGCATCATCTCCGCCGGATTATCGGATCTGAAAGCGTTCTTTACATCTTCTTCTCCGCGCCTGCAAAGCTCCTCCACAAGCTGAAGAAGCAGGTCGTCCTTGTTGCGGAAATGCCAGTAAAGAGCCCCCTTCGTCACCCCCACTCTGGAAGATATCTCCGTCAGTGACGCGCCGGAAAAGCCCTTCTCGCTGAAAACGTCGAGCGCCGATTCCATAATCTTCGCCCTGGTCTTCATCGCGTCCGCCTTTGTTCTTCTCATAAACTCACCCCCTGCAATATATATAGTAGCCATAGCAGCCATAAGCGGAAAGAATTATATATACCTACGGGCAGGTATGTCAATAGTGAAAGTATAATTAATAAAATTCAGAAAAAACGAATGGGGAAAAAATAAGGCGGGCCGGATTAGACTGCCGGTCCGCCTGTTGACTCGCGTGGGAAAGGAGCCCCTTATTCCTCGGCGCTCATGTTTTTCAGCATTTCGTCAAGCTCCACATAGCTTGTCTTGCCGTTGCCGAGCAGCGGCAGGCTCTCCATGCAGATGATTTTTTTCGGTATCGCTATCTCCGCCATGCCTATGGCGGTCAGCTTCTGGCGAAGCTCGTCGCGCTTCATATCCGCGCGCGTCGTGACGGCGGTCAGCGTCTCGCGGTTCACGCCGTGCATCATGGTTACCGCGTGCTGATCATCAGGCCATATCTCATAGATGGCCTCTTCGACGGCGGCCAGCGATATCATTTCGCCGCCTATCTTCGCGAAGCGCTTCGCGCGTCCGAGGATCGTCACGTAGCCTTCGTCGTCTATATTCACGATGTCTCCGGTGTCATACCAGCCGTCTTTTGGCGGTTCCAGCACTCCCGGGTTCGTGGCGCGCAGGTAGCCGAGCATGATGTTGTCGCCTTTCAGCCAGAGCCGTCCGCCGTTGTGAACGCCCTCCACCTCTTCCAGCCGGTATTCCATACCCTCCACCAGCGTCCCGACTGTGCCGCTCTTATGGTGCGCGTAGTAGTTGTTCGAGACGACGGGGGAGGCCTCCGTAACGCCGTAGCCCTCCGTTATGCGCGTATTGAAGCGTTCAAACCAGGTGTGCTGCGTGGAGGCTTTCAGCTTTTCGCCCCCCTGCACCAGCAGGCGCATTGTCGCGAAGTCGTAATTGTCGTTCGCCGCTTTGGCGTATCCGGCGAGGAAGGTGTCTGTCGCGAAGAGCAAAGTAATGCGCTCATCGTAGCATATCGAGGATATCGTCTTATAGTGCAGCGGCGACGGGTAGAGGTAGACGAAAAATCCCAGCGCCACCGGCATGAATACGCCGCAGAGGCCGAAGGAATGGAATATCGGCATCGCGTTGAGCACGCGGTCAGAGCGGTAGAAATCGACGCGCGTGAACATCTGCGCGTGGTTCGTGTTGAGGTTCTTGTAGCTCAGCACGACGCCTTTGGGCGCGCCCTCCGAGCCTGACGTGAAGAGTATGACGGCCGGCTTTTCCACCGCCGCCCGGTCAACGGGGTTGGAGCGCAGGAATGGGGCGCGCAGCGCGGCGGAGAGCTTTTTCCCCGTCGTTATCAGCGGGGCCGCATCCTCAAGCCAGAATATGCGGATTCCGGCCTCCTCTATGGCGTTTGAGAGCGCTTCCAGCTTGCCGAGTTCTATAAACTTGTGCGCGGATATGACCGTCTTTATGCAGGCGGTGCGGCAGCAGTTCACCAGAGAGCGCGGGCCGAGGGAGAAGTTCAGCATCGCGGGAATTTTGCCCATCTTCTGGAGCGCGTATATTGTAACGACGCCGCCCAGCGAGGTGGGAAGCAGCACTCCGATATTTTCTCCCTCAAGATTCTGCGCGCGCAGCGCCTCTTCGATAAGCAGCACGCGCGTAATAAAGCCGTTGTAAGTTACCGGCTTCGCCCCCGCGTCGCTGAAAAGGCGCACGTTGCCGCCAAATTCGCTGCGCGCGTCGAGCAGCGTGTCCCAGAAGGGCTTCTCCTTGCGGCGCGCGTAAAGCGAGGCTTCGTCCATTATGCGTTCAAGCGCGCGCCCGGCGGCCGCGTTGCGCTTCGAGCCGGAAAGCCCCTCCGGCACTTTCAGCTCCTTGACGGGGAATACCGTTATAGTAACCTTTGAGAAGAAACGCACTCCGCGCTTGTGCTGGATGCGCGAAAAGGGGGTGCGCTGAGTTCCCTCTATATGTATGGGAAGAATCTTCGCCTTCGTATGATCCGCTATCATCGCCACCCCCTGAGAGACCTTCATCGGGTTGCCTATAGTCGTAGGCTGCAACTCGGGGAAGATGACGCAGCGCCCGCCGTTTTTCAGCAGGTTAAGGAAGTATTTCAGGGAGAGCGGCGCGTCCGCGTCGAGAATATGAGTGTCCGCGATGGGGAGAAAGAATCTGGCGAAACGCTTTTTCGTCAGCCGCCGCTCGATAGCGAAGGGAACCTTCTCCGGCAGAAAGGCGGCAAGAATGAGCGGGTCTATGAACGATACGTAATTCGGAGCTATCAGCACGCCCTTGCCCGCATTCTCCCAGTTCTCCCAACCCTTGACCTCAACGCGGAAAAAAAGACGCAAAATAAGCTTTACAATCAACCGACGCAAAAAAATCCCTCCGATGGACCCGCAAAAATTAGTGGAGGCGCGAGTCCGGTATAATAGAGTCATTATATCATGACAGAGTATCTTTACCCGATTTTTTATTTTACTTTATCATAAATTAGGTTACAATAGGGACGTCATCAATATTTCGCGGCAATGACGGAAAGGGTGTTGGCTGATGGATAAGAAGGAAAAGGTTTTTGTCATAGGGGCCGGAGATCACGCGAAGGTCGTTCTTTCGACGCTTGAGGCGTGCGGCGTGGAGTGCGCGGGCATCTACGACGACAACCCTGAGCTGTGGGGAAAGACGCTCTGGTGCGTCCCCATCCTCGGGCCTGTCTCCGACATGCCGGACACGGCTGAAACGATGGCCGTCATAGCCATCGGCTCGAACGAAATCCGCCGCAGTATCCACGAAAATTTCAAAAACGTCTGCTGGCCGGTATTCGTGCATCCGCTGGGGATAGTTCACAGCTCGGTGCGGATAGGAGAAGGCTCCATCATATTCGCGGGCTGCATAATAGAATCCGACGCTGAAATAGGAAAGCAGAGCATAATCAATTCCGCCTGCTTCATCGGACACGACTGTAAAATAGGCAGCTTCTGCCATCTCGCGCCAAAGAGCATGACCGGCAACAATGTCAGCGTTGGAGACGGGGTCTTTCTTGGAATAGGCGCTATAGTCAAGCCCTACGTCAAGGTGAGCGACGACGTGATGATTGGAATGGGCAGCGCGGTGCTGAAAAACATCGAATTTCCCGGCACCTACGTCGGCGTTCCGGCGCGCAAAATCATGCCTCCCGTCCCTGTCGCGGTAAAGTAATAACAAAACGCGCGGGCGGCTGACCGCAAAAATACGGCAGCAGGCGGACAGTAAGTATGCCGCCTGCTGAATAAATTCCGCCCTTTACGGCTGCAAAAAAAAAGATAAAAGCACAGAAGCGGCGCGGGGCATAATTAACGGCTTTAAAATCTCCGTCCGGTTCCCTCGCTTTCTTGCGCCCCGCTACTTTATCACAAGAGCCGCGGGGCTTTTCAGCCACCTTACAAGCCATATAAGGAAGCCCGCCGATATCAGACTGCCGCCGATATCGCCGAAGGGGAAGGACATCCAGACCCCGTTCAGCCCGAAGAAATGCGGCAGCGTCAGCAGCGGAACGAACATACAGAGCACATGGCGGCAGAAAGAGAGTATGAGCGAGGCCATTCCCTTTCCAAGCCCCTGAAGGGAGGCGTTGGTGATGATCGTCACACCCATGAAGGGAATGCCGATATAGCCGATGCGCATACCCGGCACTCCGATAGCCAGCAGCGTTTCATCGCCGGTAAAGAGAGCCATCAGCTCACGCGCGAAAATCTCCGCCAGCGCGCCGCTGATAATATAAAAAACTATCGCCATCGTCATCGCGCAGAAGATAGCCTTCAGCACGCGCTTTGGTTCTCCCGCGCCGTAGTTGTAGCCGATTATCGGTTGCGCCGCCTCCCCTATCGCCATTGCCGGCAGGAAAAAGAGCGAATCAAGACTAAAGAAGATCCCCATCGCCGAAAGCCCAGTCTCTCCGCCATATTTCAAAACCAACTGATTCATGATAGTCATATAGAGGACGAAAGAAATTTCCATGAAAAAGGGGGCGCTGCCGACGGCGAAAATTTTCTTCACAACGTCAAAGCGCGGCCAGCTTACAAAAGCGGCGCGCGGACGCAGCGGAGCTTCCCTGCGCCAGAAAAAGGCCAGACCAAAGACGGCCGATATAGCCTGAGCGGCGACAGTGCCGTAGGCCGCCCCGGCGACGCCCATATCGAGCTTCATTATAAAAAAAGCGTCAAGCGCCACATTGCAGAGCGCGCCTATTATCTGCGTGTACATCGCATATCTGGGGCTGCCGCTCGCGCGCACAAGAAAATTCGCGCCGAAGCCGAAAAGTCCGAAAGGAGCGCCCAGCATGACTATGCGCAGATATGCGCGCGCCGTCTCCAAAACCTCTCCCGAACCTCCGGCCAGCGAAAGAATCCGGTCAAGGCCGCAGAAGCTGGCGGCAACGCAGCATATGCCGACAATCGCCAGCAAAACAAATGTCGTCGTAAGCGCCTGCTCCGCCGCGCGAATCCGCCGCGCGCCGAAAAGTATGGCCACCCGCGAAGAGCCGCCGATACAGATAAGCATAGCGAAAGCCATCATAAAAAGCATGGCGGGAAATGATACCGAAATGGCGGCAAGGCCGACGGAGCCGACAAACTGTCCGACAAAAATCCTGTCGACGATATTGTAGACGGCTCCGGCAATCATGCCGATAATGGCGGGCATGGCAAAGCTGAGAATCAGTCCGGGTATCGGCTCCGAAACCATGCGGCTGTGCCGCGCTTCTCTTTCATTGTTTATGACAAAGACACCCTTTCTCGCGTTAGTTGCGCCATTATAGCATAGATATAAATGAAGAAAAGCGTTCGGAGGGGGCGCGCTACATGTCAACTGGTTTTAAAAACATAGTTGACAAGCCTTTGTCATTGCGCTAACATTATCGCCATGAAGACGAAATCAATGGTAGAAATCTCAATATTCGCGGTGCTGAGCGCTGTCTGCGCCAGACTAATCATTCCGCTGCCGTTCGTTCCGATAACATTGCAGACGCTGGTATGCATGCTTGCCGGCTTGCTGCTGGGGCCTCGAAGGGGGGCGGCTTCACAGCTTCTTTACATGCTGATGGGACTTATCGGCATTCCTGTCTTTACCTCTGCGGCGGGCCCCGCCGCGCTGCTGCTGCCGACCTTCGGCTACATAATCGGATTCTCCGGCTGCGCCTGGCTCTCCGGCACGCTGCGCGACTACTTCCTGCGCAGATACTGCCGCCTTACCGTGCCGCTCTTATTCGCCGCGGCGCTTGCAGGAACTCTTCTCCTCTACGTTACCGGCCTTATCTACCTTTATATGATACTCAATTTCTGGCTGGCGCAGGGCGGCGCGACGGTATACAGGGTCATCTCTATAGGCTTCCTCAGCACAATAGGCGGAGATCTGCTGAAGGCATTCCTGGCCGCTCTCATTGCGGCAAGGCTCGTTGGCGGCGAAAAGCAATAATTATATTCAAAAAAACAGCCTGACAAAAAAAACAGACGATAATACGGCGGCCCGGCGCTTACGGCGAAGGGGCCGTTTTTTCTTTCATAAACCTCAACCCGCCGCGGACAAAAGGCAAGTGTACCTCCTCTCTCCGCTCTGCGCGGAGAAAGAGGAGATATCATATATTTGAGAAGAGTAGAAGAAGGGGACGTCTCTGCGTCCGATGGAATGGATTTAGAGCCCCGGACTCCGACTCGGAGAATGCAACACAGAGAATTTCCAGCTTACGCCGTCAATCTTCCGCAGGATACTTTCACCGTGTCTTTGTCTGAAAGAACTCTAAACTATAATATATCATGACACGGCGGAATTGTCTATAGCTTATATTGTTTGTGTTTAGCCGCGAGGCTTTCTATTCCTTGTAGCCCAGCTCTTTTTTCGTTTTGGCTATGTCGGCCTCCGTATCTTTTATCCAGCGCGCGAGCGTCTCAGGCTTTATTTTTTTCGATTTCGGGTCGTTGAGCAGGGCGTCCAGCTTTTTCTGCTGTATTTTGAGCCACTCGACTTTGGCTTCGCGGAACTGTATCTCAGCGACGGCGTTTCCGCGTTCGCCGTCGTCCTCTTTGACAAATGCGCGGCTCATTATATCGTCTCCTTTGAATATGGCAAATTCTGATTGCTCTCTACAATAACGACCTTCATTTTCGGCCTGACGTAGGCGACAAGGTCCTCGATATCGGGATTTCTCAGCCTGATGCAGCCGTGCGTGGCCCAGCGCCCTACGGAGCCGGGGTTGTTCGTGCCGTGTATCGCTATCTGCCAGCTGTTGTGGAAGGATATCAGCTTTGTGCCGTAAACTCCGGCGGACGGCTCCCCCTCCTCGTTGAACCACGCGGGGTCGAAGACGAGCTTTTCCGCGTCGTGGACGACGCGGTATATGGTGTATGTGCCGGTCGGCGTTATGAGGTCGAGGCGCGATTTTTTTGTCTTTCCGCGCCCCCTGCCGACGGAAACGGGCCAGCTTTTGACTGTCTCATGTCCCTTGTAGAGGGTGAGGCGAAGCTGCTCTTTGTTTACCTTTATCCAGTATTCGTCCGCTTTGGGCGACCACTGCGCCGCCTGCGCGGAGGCCGCGCAGAGAATGATGAAGAGCAGAGCCGTCAATATCCTTTTCATAAAAACACTCCAATGCTCAGATGCTTATTACATTATAATACATTTTTTTACGCCGCGCGCGCTATTAAAATAGGCGTAAAGTGCGCCGCGGCTTTTTATTATTTTTCGTCTGCTTTATGCTATCATATAGCCTGTAAATAGATTGCGCCTCTCATGGGGGAATGCGGTGCGAAACCGCAGCGGCCCCGCCACTGTGACCGGAAACGGAAGTCAGGAGACCTGCGGGAAGGCGAGGGATGTTATGCGTGGGCGTTTGTCATCCTCATTGGAAGATAATTCGATGAGAAAGAGAGGGCCGAGGCTCTCTCTTTATTTTGTATCCGTCGCGGAGGGATTTTTGCTTGAAGCTTTTGAAAATTTTGCCGGCCCTGTTTTTTTTCATGCTGCTGCCGCCTGCCGCTCAGGCCGCGCCGCAGCGTATAGTCTCGCTGACTCCTGTCGGCACGGAGATACTTTTCGCGCTCGGGCAGGGAGATAGCCTGATAGGCGTCACCAAATACTGCGATTATCCGCCGGAGGCGCTGGAGAAGCCAAAGGTCGGCGGCTACGCGGAGGTCAATTTTGAAACGCTGCTTTCGCGGCAGGCTGATCTGCTGGTATTGCAGGATATGCACATGCAATTTAAGAACGAGCTTGAAAAGCTGAAGATACCGTATCTCGTCGTGCGTCAGGAGAGCGTGAAGGATATTACTGATTCCATCGCGGCTCTTGGGCGGATATGCGGAGCGGATGAAAAGGCGGCGGAGCTTAACGCCCGTATCGACGCCGCTGTGGAGCGTGCCGTGAAGCGCGTCAGCGGTCTGAAAAGGCCGGCCGTGCTGCTCTGCGTCTCGCGCGAGCTTTCGGAGCCGCAGATAACCACCTTCTACGCCGCCGGGACGAAGAGCTTTTATAATGAGCTTATTTCGCTGGCCGGAGGCAAAAATGTGATAACGGACAAGAGGCAGAGCTACCCTAAGATATCTCAGGAGGGTATGCTGGCGCTCGCCCCAGATGTGATAATAGATCTTGTCGGCGAGCGCACCTTCTACCACGCTATGGATAATATCGATCTGGATAAGGTATTCGACAAGGAATATCTGAAGGGGCAGTGGATGAGCGGGGTAAAGGTTCCGGCTGTGCGCGGCGGCCGCGTAAGTATTATAGACGGCACTCTTTATCTGCGCCCCGGCCCCCGGCTGCCGGAGATTATCGACGCTTTTATCGCGGCGATCCACCCGGAGATCAGATGAGCGGCGCGGAAAAGCTTATCGACGTTCGCTCCCTTTCATATTCGATCGGCGGAAAGAGCGTGCTTTCGGATATCTCTTTTTCCGTCGCCAGAGGTGGTTTTCTGGCAATTATCGGCCCCAACGGAGCGGGAAAGAGCACTCTTCTTAAATGTCTCGGCGGGCTGAACGAGACGACCGAAGGGGAGGTTTTCATCGGAGGACGCGGCGTGCGCTCTATGTCGGAGCGCGATATCGCCCGCCGCGTCGCCTGGCTTCACCAGAGCGGGGGTGACAGGCTTCCGTTTACGGTGCGCCAGTTCGCGATGCTCTCCCGCTATCCGTGGCGGCCCGTGCTCAGCGGAGCTTCCTCCGAGGATGAGGCTTTCGTCGCGGAAGCGCTGCGCGGCGCCGGAGTGGAAAAGCTGGCCGAGCGGCGCATCTCCACGCTTTCCGGCGGAGAGCGCCAGCGGGCGCTGCTTGCCGCCGCGCTCGCGCAGGGGACGGATATGCTCTTTCTCGACGAGCCGACGAGCTTTCTGGATTACCGCCATCAGGTAGATATGATGGCTCTGATAGAAGAGATCAACGGACGCGGGATGACGGTGCTGATGGTGACTCACGATATAAATCTCGCGCTGCACGGCGCGGGGGATATACTTGCGGTAAAGGACGGGCGCGCTGTCTGGCGCGGCTCTGCCGGCGATATCTGCGAAGATGGCGTCCTATCGGATATATTCGAGACGGATTTTGAATTTTTCCGCGCCGCCGGCGGCGAACGCCCTTACGCCGTTCCAAGGGGAATAATCAGATGAAGAAAAGGATATTTGCCCTATTCGTATTTTCCGCGCTGGTGCTCTGCTTCGCCCCCTTCGTCGGAGCGCAGTTCATAGCCCCCTCCGTTCTTTGGAGCGGCTCCGGCGGCGCGGCGCTTGAGATATTGCGGCAGCTGCGTCTGCCGCGGGTGCTGCTCGGCTGGTCTACAGGGGCTACCCTCGCCGTCTGCGGCCTCATCTTTCAGGCTCTTTTCAGGAATCCGCTCGCCTCTCCGGATATGCTCGGCGTGTCGATGGGGGCGGCCTTCGGCGCGGTGACTTACATCAGGCTCGGCCTCGCCTTCTCGCTCTTAGGGCTGATTTCCGGCATATCCGTATTCGCCTTCGGCGGCTCTTTCCTCGCGATAATGCTGCTATATCTGGCGGGGAGCATGAGGCGCGGCGCTCTTTCGCTCTCGTCGCTGCTGCTGACGGGTGTGGCGCTGAACTTCCTATTCGGCAGCGTCAATATGATAATTCAGTACAGCGGCGGCTATACGGACACATTCCGCATGATGCGCTGGACGATGGGCGGCCTGCAAACCGTGGGCTTCGTCTCCTTCTGGTCGTCGCTTCCCGGTCTCGCGGCGATAATGCTCATCGGCTGGCTGACTGGCCCTCAGCTCGACCTTTTTGTCTGCGGCGAGGAGCTTGCGGTGAGCCGGGGAGTCTCCGTCAAGAGGCTGCGCAAGCTGCTCTTTCTCTCCGTTTCGTTCGTTGTCGGCGTCAGCGTCGCGCTCTGCGGCCCCATCGGATTTGTCGGTCTCATGTGCCCCCATATCTGCCGCCGTCTGACCGGCGACGCGCACAGAGAGCTTTCGATAGCCTGCGCCCTCTTCGGCGGAGCCTTCCTCGTCCTTTGCGACACGGCGGCGCGCCTGCTATGGGCGCCTACGGAGATTCCGGTCGGCATAATCACCTCCTGTCTTGGCTCTCTATTCTTCATCTGGCTGCTTGTCCATGATGGGCGATGATATGAGAAGGCTGAATTTCCCCGGCGTGAGGCTCGGCGGCACATCATGGGTCGTGAATGGCGGCTTTGCCGATAATATGCGCGCGCTATCCGGCGAAGTGAGCGATATGATGTTCGTGCTCTTCGACAACGAGTACGGCTCGAATATTCCCTCAAAGGCGGAGATCCGCGAGCTTGCGGCGCTGCGGCGGGAGCTTGATATGAGCTGCACTGTTCATTTCCCCGATGACATCTGCCTTTCCGGCTGCGTTAAAGACGACGACGCGGAGCGTATCCGCTGCGAGGATTCCTGTATCCGTATGATGGAGCTTTTCGCGCCGCTTGAGCCGTTCGCCTATATCACGCATCTGGACGGCGACCAGTACGGCGACGCCCCCTGTCAGGATATGGAGCTGTGGCTCGAAAAGACGCTGCGCTCCGTGCTGCGCGTTGCGGCCGCCGCCGGCGACGACAGAAAAAAGATATGCGCAGAGACGCTCGACTACAGCATAGAGCTGGCGGAGCCGGTGATTTCCGAGTGCGGCATATCGATCTGTCTCGACATAGGGCATCTTGTGCGCTACAAAAGGGGGGTGCGCGAGCATCTGTCGCGCTTTCTGCCGCGCACGCGCACGCTGCATATACACGGCGTAGACGGCGAAGGGACGGATCATCTCGATATGAGCTATTTTGACATGGAGCTATTCGACCATATAATTAATGAGCTGGCAAAGGACGGAGCCGAGCGCGTGATGACGCTCGAAGTTTTTGAAGAGGATTACCGGCGTTCGATAGAGGCGCTGAAAAAGAGAAAATAGGGATAAGGAGTGTGCTGTGACGATGCTCACATATATGAATGAGGGCGGAATTATAATGTGGATAATCGCGGCGCTTTCGGTGATAGCGGCGGCGATTGCGATAGAACGGCTGATATTCTTCAGCCGCGCCTCGGTGAATCCGGAGAAGCTGGAAACGGCCTTCGGGGAGGCACTGTCGCGGCGCGACATGGAGCGCGCATGGCAGGTGGTCAAAGAAAATGACAGCTCTATGAACAGGCTCTTCAAAACGGCGCTTTCGCACTGGGAGGTGAGCGGCGAGGATATGAAGCTCCTTACCGAACAGCAGGTACGGCGCGAGATATACCGCTGGGAAAAGTATCTGTACATTCTTGAAATGATCGGGAAAATCGCGCCGCTGCTCGGACTTCTCGGCACGGTGCTGGGCATGGTCGAGATGTTCCAGTCACTTCACATGGGGGGGCAGATCAGCGCCTCAGCCGTCACGGGCGGCATCTGGAAGGCGCTCTTCACGACGGTGGCCGGCCTTACGGTCGCCATTCCTACCATATTCGTATACGGGCTGCTCAACTCAAGGATAGACAGCGAAGAGGAAACGCTGCGGCGCGGAGCCGACTACCTGATGCGCGAGCAGATAGAGAGCAGGAAAAATGCGCGGACGCAGAGGTAGGGGCGGCGCGGAGATAGATATCACTCCGCTGATAGACGTCCTCTTTATGCTGATAATATTTTTCGTGCTCACCGCCTCATTCGTGCAGGGCAAGCTCGACGTGCAGCTTCCCTCCGGCGAGGGGGTATCCTCCGATATGCAGGGGGCTGTGGTGGTCACGATAACCGCCGATAAAAAGATATTCTGGGATGGACGCGAGGCGGCCAGGGATGAGCTTCCCGCTCTCGCCGCCGCCGCGAAGGGGCGCGAGCTGCTGGTCGCCGGCGACGAAAATGTCCCATACGGCGAAGTGGCGGCGCTGCTCTCGCTGCTGCGCGGCGAGGGAATAGCTTCCGCCGGCCTTATGCTTTCGGGAGAAGGGGCGAAATGAATTTCAGCTCCGGCGCGGCGGCTCGCTGGCGCGCCGCGGTCGCAATAAGCCTCGCCCTGCATCTGGCACTGCTCTTTATCGTTCGGGGCGAGCTTCCGCGAGAGGAAGAGCCTCCCGTGATGGAGGTGCGCCTTGTGACGCTCCCCGCCGCTGAAAAAGCAGGCGCGCCGCCGAAAAGGGATGAACCGCCGGCTCCGGTGAAAAAGGAGAGCGCCAAGGCCGCCATCGTGAAAAAGCCGCTGAAAAAAGAGGCTGTAAAAACTGTAAAAAAAGAGGTAAAAAAGGAAATAAAAAAAGAGAACGTCCCTGTGGAGGAGATAGCGGTAAAGCCCTCCGATGAGGTGAATACGGCGTCGGCCGCCGATATCCCGGCCGTCTCAGATGGCGGCGGCCTCCCCGACAGCTCGGCCTCCGGCGAGGGTACCGGCGGCAGCGAAAGTGGAAGCGGCTCCGCCCTTTCAGGAAGCGGCGGGGTGCTCGACCTTTCCGCCCTTGAGGTGACACGCAAGGAGATGCCGGAATATCCTCTCTTCTCCCGCAAGCGCAGGGAAGAGGGAAGGGCCGTTGTTATCGTGAGGGTAGATAATGGCAAGGTGACGGCGGCTGAGCTGGAAGAATCCAGCGGATATGAACGGCTCGACGCCTCCGCGCTGCGCGCCGCGCGCGGCTGGCGTTTCCGCCACGACGGACAGATTCGCGTAAGGATCCCATTCTCCTTCAAGATAAGAAACTGAGCAGGTATGATAAAGAGCGGCCCCGCGAAAAGCGGGGCCGCTTGATTTTTTGCGATATGACGCTCTTTTAGTCGTCGTAGTTTTTGCCGTCGTTGCCGCCCTTGCCGGGAGCCGTATCTTTCGTGTAGCTCTTTCTTTCGCCAAGGACCTTGCGGTCGGGGGCGGCGTTGTGGTCCACACGCTTCGCCATTATCTCCGCCACCGCGTCGGCGCTTCCCTCGGCTCCGAATGCCGTGATGAAGCGCTCCGCCCACCATCTCATCTCATCGACTATTCTGTCGATGATCGGCTGCGGCTCGGCCAGTATCATGTCGCAGAAGGGAAGATTCAGCTTTTTGTAGTCTCCGCTCTTGCGGCTCATTCCCTTTTCGTCCGCGGCAGCCACCAGCTTTTCCCACAGCTCCACCGAAATGCCGCGGTCGGCCTCTTTCGTGTAGGTTCCGCCCTCGGTGACGGCGTTGCCTGTGTTGGGATCCATTTTGATGCCGAAATAGACATTCTGGAAGAGCGTAGCGACATTGCCCTTGCGGATGCCGTATTTGCGGAATGTCGACACCTTGTCGAGCGGCGTTCCGGAGATGCCGTGCTGCGCTATCGCCACTCCGTAGGGGGCTATCGCGTCGGCTATCTCCTTTGTGCGCGTCAGGTCTATCCCCTCCATCTGTCCAGCCGTCGGGTCGTAGGTGCCGTGCAGGCTGCCGTTGGAGATCGCGAGATAATCGGGAAATACCTGCCAGGCGTTAAGGCCACCGATGTAATAGAGAGCCTCTTCCACCGTCGAAAGCTCGCCCGGCCCCTTTATCTCTCCGACTTCGACCTCGAGCCCCAGCTCCGGCGAAAGCCATCCGGCCAGCGCGCGCGTGGCGGCGAAATTGTCGTAGTCGTCGAGATGCGAGGCGTCGATAGCTACGGAGGTGAAGCCGTTGTTCACTATCTTCGTCAGATGTCCGACCCCCTTGAGCACGTCGGCGTCGCCCTTGATAGCGTAGTGATCCACATGCAGCCCGAATACCGCGCCATGTCCCATCTCCGCCGAATATTTCAGGGCGTACTCGGGAAGATTGTCGTAATTGGAGCCGCAGTATGTGGCCTCTGACTTGGCGAGCTCTATCAAAACGGCGGCATTTTTATTTTTCGCCGCCTGCAATACCGCCTTGACGACGAGCGGATGACGCGCGTTCGCCGCGAGGACGATAGAATCGACCATTCCGGCGGCGGCGGCTATATCGCGGCCGCTGACAAGCCCCATTTCGTCGCTGCCGAAACGCGCCTGCACGTTCAGCGGACGTTTTTTCAGCAGCTCCTGATATGCCTTGCTATTTACATCCATTGGAATCTCCCCCTGTAAATTTTATTATTTGAGGTGCTTGCCATAATTGTAGTCCTTACGCGCTTTAATTGCAAAGACTATTTGCGAGGAAAGAGCTTTCCGGCAGCCCATGTCAGCAGCATCGTCGCCGCGATCACAGGCAGCGTCGCGCCGAAGGGACAGTTCACGGTAAGCAGCAGGCGGTAAAAGGCGAAGCCGACTGCCCAAAGCGCGACATTTCTCAGGCATATGCTCCGCTCCGCGTAATTTTCCCTCAAAATGAAAAAGTCAACGATCATCACCGAGGCCATCGGCGCGAATACCGATGAGATGAGATAAAGCATCCCCTCATAGCTCTCCTGACGCGCTGTGGCCGCGATATATGTTCCCAGCGCGCAGACGGCGACAGCGGCGGCCTTTTCCTTTATCTGCGGAAACAGCGTGTGAAAGCTGATGCCGCCGGAGTATGCGTCGAGGAATGTCGTCGTTACCGTTGAGAAGAGGACTATCGCGACGCCGGCCATGCCCAGCCCGGCCTCCGCCATTATCTGCGCCACCCCCGAGCCGCCGGTGTAAATGGCGACGCCGAGGCCGATGAAATACATCCAGCAGCTTGTGACGGAATAGAATAGCGTGCTCACAGCGGCGCTTCTGCGCGGCTCCTTCGCGTCGCGCATGTAATCCGCAATGAGCGGCAGCCATGAGAGCGGCATCGCGACGGAAAGCTCCATAGCCTCCGCGAAGCTCATCGTCCCGCTGACGGCCTCCGTTTCGCCGCGGCTGAATACGACGAAGCTCAGTACGACCGTCAGAATGAAGAGCGCGGCCATCGCGAACTTATTGACACGTTCAAAGTTCTTCATATCGAGCATGACCCAGAAGGCTATCAGCAGCCCTATCACGCCGCACCAGAGCAAATTCGTCGTTCCCAACAGCGGGTTCAGTATCAGCCCCAGCGAGAGCGCGCCGCCGATTATCATCACCGCCGTCCAGCCCACGAGCTGCAAAACGTTCAACAGAGCGAATATCTTCGCCCCCTGCTCTCCGAACGAAAGCTTTACGCTCTCCATCGCGCCGCGCCCGGACAGCCCGCCGATAAGCGCGGCGAGATACATCAAAAAGCCGCCTATCAGATGTCCGGCGACGACGGCCGCCATTCCGCGAGCCATTCCCAGCGGAGCCATCAGCGTGCCGGTGTATATCTCCGCGATCGATACGGCGGCGCCGAACCATATAAGCGCGTTCGCCGCGGTGCTTCTCTTTTCTTCGTTCATACTGCAAACACTCCTTAAAAAATAAGATGGCCGCCTAAGGAAAGACAGCCATCGTTGGAGACAAGCTATTTTCCCTGCGTCGGCATTATCCGCATCAGGTTCACCGGGTCGGGGCTTTCGCCCCCTCTCAGCCGTAAATAGGCTCCCCATTTTATTTCCGGAGGACTCTTCCCTCCGACGGCAGCTATTGTAACAGCTTTGATAAAAATGTAAAGCACATCCTCTGTTCGGCGGCAAGACGGAAACGCGAAGATGATATAATGGCTAATGAAAACGACGCCGCGCAGAGCCATTTTACAGCTTTGCGCGGCGCAAGGAGGATTCTGTAAATGAAGCGCAGCGTATATCTTTTTGTCCTTTCAGCGTTGATCGTACTCTCGCCGTTCGCATTCCTGACGGCGGCGCGGGGCGCTGAATATATCGAGGGAGAGGCGATAGCAGTCATACGCGGCGGCTCAGCCTCAGCGGCGGGAAGAAGCCTTTCGGCCTCGTCGCCGGCTTCCGCCGTCGTAAGCTCCGGCGGCTCGGTAATCCAGCTTTTCAGCCCGCTCACTGAAGAAGTCAGCAATAGCTCAGGGAAGACGCGCAGCTCCGCCGCCGGCTCCGGAAGCCTCACAGTGGCGCATCTGCGCGCCGCCGACGGCGAGAGCACAGAGGAATTTATCGCGCGTCTGAAAGAAAATCCGAACGTCGTCAGCGCGATGCCGAATTATATCTCCCGCTTGCAGTCGGCGCGGATTCCGAACGACCCGCTGTGGTCAAGCCAGTGGGGGCCGGCGGCAATGAAGGCTCCCGAGCTGTGGAGTCACGGAACGGGAACGGCGGAGACTGTCGTCGCCGTCATTGACTCCGGCGTAATATACGACCACCCCGACCTGAAAGATAATATGTTCGTCATCAGCAACGAGCTGGCCGACGCGATCTATAATGAAAGCGGCGGAACGATAAGCGGCGACTTCGCCGGAAGTCACGGCGCCTGGTACCACAGCGAGGTCAACCTTTTCACCAGCGACGTTCCCTACCCTGCCATTCCTATAGGCCCGGCCCCGACGCTGGCCGACGCGGAAATTTCTGATATTAACGATATAAGCGAACGGGATAGGATGAGGCGCATCGGAGATATCACCGGACACGGCACTCACGTGGCCGGCATCATCGGCGCGGCGGGAAATAACGAGACAGGCGTCGCCGGCGTAAACTGGAAGGTCAGGATAATGCCGGTAAATGTATTCTCTTACTATTTTGTCACTGGAGATACGGCCTTACTCTCCGATATCATTCGCGGCATTGACTTTGTAATCGCCGCGAAGCGGGCTGGGGCGAACATCCGAGTGGCGAATATATCCCTCGGCGGGTGGCTGGAGCCTGCTGCGATGGAGGGGAGCGCCTACGATCTAAAGATAAAAGAGCTGAACGACCTTGGCGTACTGCTCTGCATTGCGGCCGGCAACGACGGCGAGGACATCGACAGCCCGGCGAACTCATCCAGAATTGGGAAGCGCTTCTATCCGGCCTGCTTCCGCTACGAAAACACGCTTTCGGTGGGAGCGCTCAAGGAAGAGGGAGGCGTCATGTCACCGGACGGCTCATATACGGACTACAGCTCAAGCGGCAAATGGGTGGACATCTTCGCCCCCGGCACGGCAATCCTCTCGACCTGCCGCACAAGCAGGCTGTTAGGCAGTATATGGGACGCCTCCGGCTATAAGTCGATAAACGGAACATCGATGGCCGCGCCGCATGTCGCCGCCGCCGCCGCGCTGCTCTTCTCGCTCGACCAGTCCAAGAGCGCCGCCGAGGTAAAGGCCCTGCTGCTTGAAACGGCTGACGGCTCCGTCGCGAAGGAGGGCTATTCCGCCTACGGCGCGCTCGACCTTTACGCCGCGTGGAAAAAGGGCTTCGGCGGCACGCCTGTGGCGCCGGTATCCCCGGACGTCAACAGCTCCGGCGATATTCTGCCGGTGCTGGCGGCTTTGCCCACCGAGGCTTCGCAGGTCGCTGGGATCTTTGACGGAGGGCAGCTGATCAATACAGAGAACGGCCTTTACCTTGATTTCGATATAGTTGAGAGGGCCCTTACGGATATCGGAGGCGGTAGGAAGACGGAAACGATATCGCTCTTCCCGGTATTCGCCGCAGAGAACGGCGACATGACGGCGGGACGGCTCTGCGCGGCGGCCTTTGAGCTTGACGGCGCGGAATTCGCCGGCGGCAGCTCGCGTGAAAACACCGCCGTATTCAAGGTGAAGCCGGACGGCTCGCGCCTTGAATATTACTGGGCGGCGAACAAGGGAGAATACGCCGACGGCAGATACACGATATTTGACGAAAATGGAAACATTTTTAACGGAAGCTTTGAGAGCGGCAAAAAATACACAATCATGCTCTTCATAAAGGACAACGGAGAGTATGATCTTGACAGCGCCGCGGGACGGATCGTAGATCCGGCGACGATCGTCTCCTTCAAAAAAGATGAAAGCAGCGGCGGATGTCAGGCGGCCGGAGGGCTCTTCTCCATCTTTGCGCTCCTGATATTCGCGCTTCCCGCCGCTTTCAAAAAGAACAAGGGATAAGCGCGGGGCTTCCCCGTAGCGGCAATAAACAACACAACGTCGGCAGGCGGCTTTCGGAAAAGCCGCCTGCTTTTTGCTTGTGCGCCCGGCATGTGCAACAACTAGGTGGTGAAAGTCCACTACGCGCTCGGTAGCAGGAAGCGT
>JAUNJZ010000028.1 GCA_030533085.1 Synergistaceae bacterium | reverse complement strand
GTTAACGCAACACAATACCTCCTCTGAGCTTGCACTTACTTTTGCAATTCAGGGGATTGTATGAATGTCAGGAAAAAGTATTGACAATTTCTCTCCGATGATATATAAAACTATATGAAATTAATGTATACAGTGGATACCTTTTAGAGGCAATAAAAAAATAATTTTTGCAAAGGAGAGACGGTTATGCTGGATTTGAACAAACTTTGCGGGATGAAGGGTAAGACCGCCGTTATCACCGGCGCGGCTTCCGGCATCGGCGCGGGAATCGCGCGCTTCTTCGCGAGCGCGGGGGTTTCTGTCGTCATCGCCGACATCAACGAGGAGCTGGCGCGTAAGGTCGAGGCTGAGATCCGAGAGGCGGGGGGAGAGGCTGAGTTTATCCGCTGCAACGTCACGAAGGAGGCCGACTGCAAGGCGCTGGCAGAGAGGGTCGCGTCGGAGCGTTCGAGGATAGATATTCTCGTAAACTGCGCCGGCGTCGCGCGCCGTCATACGGTCGAGACGCTTCCCGAGAGCGACTGGGATCTCGCGATAAACGTCACGCTTAAAAGCGTTTACCTGATGTGCAAGCATGTCATTCCCTATATGAAAAAGGCCGGCGGCGGCAAAATCGTAAATATCGGCTCCGGCTGGTCGCTCAAAGGCGGAGATCACGCCGTTTCCTATTGCGCCGCGAAGGGCGGCGTCTGGAATATGACGCGCGCGATGGCGATTGACCACGGCCCGGACAATATAAATATAAACTGCGTCTGCCCCGGCGATATAGATACGCCGATGCTCAAGAGCGAGTGCGAGCAGCTTGGCGGCGTGTATGACGAAAAGTATAAGGAAGAGTGCGCCCAGCGTCCGATGGCACGTCTCGGAGAGCCGAAGGACGTGGCGATGTGCGTATTTTTCCTTTGCAGCGATATGGCCCCGTGGGTGACAGGCTCGTCGCTTGTCGTTGACGGTGGCGGAATAGCATAAGGAGGGGCTGAAATGTCAGCAAAGATGTATCCTTACATACCAAATTCCGATGAAAGGGTTCAGCGGGAGATGCTGGAATATATCGGAGCGGCTTCAATTGACGAGCTGATCGCCGATATACCCGAAGATATGCGGATGAAGCAGAAGATGAATCTGCCGGAGGCTGTCAGCGACGAGGCGGGGCTTTTCCGCCATGTCGGCTCGATGCTGGATAAGAACAAAACGGCGCGGGAGCTTGTCTGCTTCCTCGGCGCGGGCTGCTATAACCGTTATGTTCCGGCGGTCGTCGACGAGGTCGTGAACCGCTCGGAGTTTCTGACCGCCTACGCCGGCGAGCCATACGAGGATCACGGGCGTTTCCACGCGATGTTTGAATATCAGTCGATGATGGCAGAGCTGCTCGATATGGACGTCTGCAACGTGCCGAATTACGACGGAAGTCAGGCGGTCGGTACGGCGCTCCGCATGGCGGCGCGCATTACCCGCCGCAAAGAGGTGCTTATCCCTCGCAATGTCAATCCTGATACGCTGCGCGCAGTACAGACGTATCTACAGCCCGATATCAGCATCACATATGTGGATTACAGCGCGAAGAGCGGGCGCATATGTCTCGACAGTCTGAAGGAGAAGCTTACCGATAAGGCTGCGGCAGTGCTTGTGATGAATCCCAACTTCTTCGGCGTTATCGAGGAGAGCGCTCAGGATATAGCGGAGCTGGCGCACGCCAATGGGGCGCTGATGGTAGCCTGGGTCGAACCGTCCACGCTCGGCCTGCTCACGCCTCCCTCACGCTACGGCGCCGATATAGCCTGCGGCGATATTCAGGGGCTCGGCCTGCACATGAACTATGGCGGAGGAGTAGCCGGCTTCATCGCGACGAAGGATGAGCCGCGCTTTGTGGACGAATATCCCTCGCGCCTCTTCGGCGTCGCGCCGACGAGCGAGAGGGAATGGGGCTTCGGCGACGTTCTCTGGGAGCGCACCTCATTCGCGAATCGCGACGGCGCTAAGGAATTTGTCGGAACGCACTCCGCCCTATGGGGCATCGCAGCCGGCGTTTATCTTGCCGCTATGGGGCCGCAGGGGATGAAGGAGCTTGGCGAGGCCGTCGTACAGCGGCAGCTGTGCCTGAGAAAGCTTCTTTCCGGCGTTAAGGGAATTTCCTTCGACAGATTTTCAGGCACTCCATTCCAGGAGGTCGTCGCGGATTTCTCGGCGAGCGGCAAAAAGGTCTCGGAGATCAACAGGAAGCTGCTCGAAAAGGGAATACTCGGCGGCTACGACCTCGGCGGAAGCTTCCCGGAGCTTGAGGGCTGTATGCTGCTGGCAGTGACGGAGCAGACTTCGGCGGACGATATCAAAGCTCTCGCTTCGGCGCTGGGCGAGATTCTGGCGTAAAGGAGGCAGCTTTTATGAATAATCTTGAAAGAATGAAAAAATTCCGTCAGGCCAGGTGGAACGAGCCTATCATATACGAAATAAGCGAGCCGGGGGCGCGCGCCGTCCTGGTGCCAGGCCCCTGCTGCGGCTGCGTGAGCGTTGAAGAGGCGACGGCCTCCCTGCCGGAGGCGATGCTGCGCCGCGATAAGGCGAATCTCCCCGAAGTCGCGCAGCTTCAGCTCGTGCGCCATTACAATCATCTTTCGCAGGAAAATATCGGCGTAGACGGAAATATCGACATAGGGCAGGGAACCTGCACGATGAAATACAGCCCCAAGGTCAACGACCGTCTGGCCGGGCTGGCGAAGGTCGCCGATATGCACCCGCTCCAGCCTGACGAAACAGCCCAGGGGATATTGGAGCTTTTCTATAAGACCGGCGGGCTCTTCAAAGAAATATCCGGCCTCGACGTATTTTCGATGCAGCCGGGCGGCGGCTCGCACGGCGTGCTGGCTCTCGCCTCTATCGTCCACGCCTACTGGCGCGACAAGGGTGAGGAAGAAAAGCGCGACGAAATAATAACGACGCTCTTCTCGCATCCGGCCGACTGCGCTGTGCCGATAACAAAGGGCTACAAGGTGACGATCATACAGCCGGACGCGGAGGGCTATCCCGACCTTGAGGCTTTCAAGGCGGCGATATCTGACCGCACGGCGGCTATATTCTTCACCAACCCGGAGGACACGGGCATTTTCAACGTCCGCATCAAAGAGTTCACTCGCCTTGCCCATGAAAAGGGAATCCTCTGCTGCTACGACCAGGCGAACGCCAACGGCCTGCTCGGAATCACGCGCACAGTCGAGGCCGGCTTCGACATGTCATTCTTTAACCTGCACAAGACCTTCGGCGCGCCGCACGGCTGCGGCGGCCCGGCAACAGGGCTTGTCGCGGCGAAGAAGGAGCTGCGCCCCTACATGCCGGTCCCGCTCGTCGAATATTCCCCGGAAAAGGGCTACTATCTCGACTTCGACCTGCCGAAATCCTGCGGAAAGATCAAATCCTTCTGGGGAGTCGCGCCTGTGGTCGTGAAGGCATACTCGTGGATCATGGCGCTTGGGGCGGATGGGCTGCGCGAAGTTTCCCGCGTCGCCATTCTCAACAACAACTACTGCATGAAAAAGATACTCGCGATAAAAGGAGCCTCCCTCAGCTTCCCGAACCATCCTTCGCGCATAGAGCAGGCGCGCTACAGCTGGCAGAAGCTCAAAGAGGATACAGGCTTCGGTACCGCCGACGTACAGCGCTGCATCGCCGACTTCGGCACGCATTACTGGTCTAGCCACGAGCCGTGGGTCATCCCCGAGCCGTTCACCATCGAGCCCAGCGAATCATACTCAAAGCAGGACATCGACGATTACTGCGGCGTGCTGGCGGAGATATCGCGCATGTGCTACGAGGAGCCGGAGGCCGTCAAACACGCGCCGGAAAACAGCACGGTTCACCATATCGACCACGACTATTTTGACGACCCGGCGAAGTACGCCATCACATGGCGCGCTTACAATAAAAAGTACAAGGGCTATTTCGAGCCGCGGTAAAGCAAAATGATGAAAATCGGCTTCTTGATCAACCCTGTGGCAGGAATGGGGGGCAAGGTGGCCCTCAAGGGAACAGACGGAGAAGAGACGCTCCGCAGGGCCGTTGAGCTTGGCGCAGTGCCTGTGGCCGCGGGGCGCGCCGACGAGGCGGTAAAGGAATTCGCGGGAAAAGCTGCTGATTGCCTTTTCTACAGCCCCTCCGGCGCTATGGGAGCCGATTTGCTCAAATCTTACAGCTTACGGACGGAATCGCTCTTCGAGCCGTCGGAACATACTGTGCCGGCGGACACAAGGCGCGCCGCTGAAATGATGCTGGAGCGCGGCGTCAGCCTCATCGTATTCGCCGGAGGCGACGGAACGGCGCGCGACCTTTGTTCCGTCGTCGGCGAAAGTATTCCCGCCGTCGGCATTCCGGCCGGAGTCAAGATACATTCCGGCGTCTACGCGAAAAGGCCGAAAGCTGCAGGAATGCTCGTCGGCAAATTTATCTCCGGCGAAGTCAGGCGCTTCGCGGCGGCGGAAGTCGTCGATATAGACGAAGAGGCATTCCGCGACAACATCGTCCGAGCGCGCCTCTACGGCTGCATGAAAATACCTGACGACCGCGAATTCATGCAGGAGCGCAAATCCGGCGGCAGCGGCGGCCCCGCTGAAGAAGCGGCGGAGCTGGCAGCCTTTATGGCGCTTTCGATGAAGCCCGGCCATCTCTACCTCATAGGCTCCGGCTCGACCACCAGACAGCTCACGGAGAGGCTCGGCCTTGACGGGACGCTGCTCGGAGTGGACGCGGTGATGGACGGAAAACTCATCGGAAAAGATCTGACAGAGGCGGAGATAAAAAAAATACTCTCCACAGTCGAGAGGGAAAAGAGAGCGCTCATCATCACGGCGATAGGCGGACAGGGGCATATATTCGGGCGCGGAAACCAGCAGCTCAGCCCTGAGGCGCTGCGGATGATAGAGAAAGAAAACATCACAGTCATCGCCACGCCGGCAAAGATGGCGCAGCTTTTCGGCAGAAGCCTTATCGCCGACACGGGCGACAGCGCGCTCGACCGTGAGCTGGCGGGCTACATTCCCGTCGTCACCGGCCACGGGCGGAAAATAATGGCGAAAATATCCTGAAAATAAACAAAGAAACGGGGGAATAACAGCATCATGACACGTTATGAGGAGCTTGCAGGAAAAAGAGTGCTGATCACCGGAGCGGCGAGCGGCATCGGGCTGGCGGCCGCCCAGCTGTTCGCGCGGCAGGGGGCGCGCGTTTTCATCGTCGATTACAACCGCGCGGCGGCGGAACAGGTGATGAAAGAAAATCCCGACTTTGCCGGATGCTATGTCGGCGACGTCAGCAAAGAAGAGGATGTGCGCGAGGCTTTCAAAAAGATGGACGAGACGGAGGGCGGCATAGACGTCCTTATCTCAAACGCCGGCATCAGCGTCCGCTCCGACTTCGTGGATATCAGCTACGAACAGTGGAAAAAGGTGATAGACATCAACCTCAACGGCATGTTCCTCTGCGCCCGCGAGGCCGCGCGCCGCATGATGGCGCAAAAAAGCGGAGTCATACTCATGACCGCCTCGACGAACGGCACTGAGGGACATCGCTGGTATACGGACTATAACGCCTCAAAGGCCGGCGTGATCCTGCTCACAAAAAGCATGGCGCTGGAGCTTGCGCCGACAGTGCGCGTCAACTGCGTCTGCCCCGGCTACGTCCTTACCCCGATGCAGAAGGCTGAGTACACGGAAGAAATGCTCGCGAAGGTAAACGAAGGCATCCCGATGAAGCGCCACGCCGAACCGGAAGAGATAGGCAAGCTCTACGCCTTCCTCGCCTCCGACGACGCGAAATACATCACAGGGGCCGACATCAGAATAGACGGCGGCGAAACGGCCGGACTGTACTAGAGCCTGGCGGCGCTAAGCTTCAAAGGCGGATTTTTTTCAAAGCGTTCCACAGACTGAAAGAGGTGCGTGCCCTCAGAAAGTAAAGGGCATGACCTGAAGCGTTCCAAAGGTGAAGGAGCGGGGGCTGCGCTCGTCATATTCTGTTCTAGTCCCGCGCGTTCTTTCAGCTTTCATGTGACTGTCCGCAGAAACGGACATGGCTTATGCTTATAAGGAGGCATTTATTTATAATGAAAGCACTGTTGAAACTCTCTCCGGTTTGCGTCATCGCGGGGCTTATGCTCTCTGGTATGGATATTCTTCTTGCCGCTCCGCTCTCGTTCATGTATTCGGTCATCATCGCTATGCTTGTTGACCGCTTCAAATTCCAGGAATGTCTTGACGCTGCGCTCGACAATCTGAAACACTTCCTGATAGTCTTCCTCATCCTCCAGGCGGCCTACGCCGTAGCGGAATGCTTCATGGCTACAGGCGTCGCGGCGTCGGTCATCAATATGTCGCTTGCCGCGGGACTCAACGCGAAAGTCCTCGCCGTCGTCGCCCTGCTGGTGACGTCAGTTCTCTCCATCGCTACAGGAACGTCCTGGGGAACATTCGCCGCCTGCGCGCCGATATTCCTCTGGCTTAACCATATCGTCGGCGGCAATATAGCCCTGACCGTCGGCGCGATTGCCGGCGGCTCCTGCTTCGGCGACAATATCGGGCTTATCTCGGACACTACGATTGTCAGCTCCGGCATACAGCAGGTTGAGATAATCAAACGCGTGCGTCATCAGGGGGTATGGTCGCTGCTCTGCCTCATCTGCGCCGCGGTGGTATTTTATCTGATCGGCGCGGGGCTTGGGCTGCCGAACACCAGCGGACAGGCCGCAGACGCCATTGCGCAGATACCGCAGGAGGTATGGGCCGCTCTGGCGGAGGAGCGCCCGTCGGCAGTAACCCTGCTTGAGCTTGTGAGACAGGGCGTTCCGATCTACATGGTGATACCGCTCATCATCGTTCTTGCGGCGGCCGTCATGGGCTACAGCACGCTGATATGTCTCGGCGCAGGAATATTTTCCTCACTGGCCTTCGGCCTCATGGCCGGAACTGTGGCAAGCGTAACGGAATTCCTTGAGTTGGTTTACACCGGCTTCTCCGACGCCGGAGGCTGGTCGATAGCGATGATGCTCTGGGTCGGAGCCTTCGGCGGCGTCATGCGTCTGATGAACGCCTTTGACCCCGTGGCTGAGCTTATCGCCCGCATGGTGCACAGGGTTCGCCATCTCATCTTCGCCAACGGCATCCTCTGCCTGCTGGGGAACGCGGCCCTCTCCGACGAAATGGCGCAGATAGTAACTATCGGCCCCATCATTAAAAATATCACGGAAGAAAATGTCGTCGGTTCAAAAGAGGATATGTACACTCTGTCGCTGAGAAACGCCACGCTTTCCGACGCGATGGGAGTTCTTGGTTCACAGCTCGTTCCCTGGCACTGCTACATGGGATTTTTCATCGGAATCAGCGTTTCAGTCTATCCGCTTGCCGAAGCTCTTTCGGTCGGTCAGATCATTACGCACAACTATCTGGCATGGATCGCGGTAGGTTCGATGCTCGTCCTTACCTTCACCGGCTGGGATCGCTTTATTCCGCTATTCAAGCTTCCCACGGAGCCGCAGGTCTATCTGAAAAGCGAGGCGGCGAAATACGAGAAGTAACAGAAAATACGCCGCATGAAAAAATCCCCGCAGGCGCACTCAGCGCGGCGGGGATTTTTCGATGTGTGAATTTTAAGAAAAGCGCGGCGGTAAATGCCTCTTACGAGGCCAGCTCGTGATATTCAGCCACCTCTATCGCCTTTTCGGCGGCTATCGCCTTTACCGCTTCCGATTCGCCGCAGGGATAGCTGCACGCCAGACCGCAGCTTGCCGATACCTGTCTGGGCACCGGTATTATCTTTACTTTCAGGCCGGACGCGCGGCAGGACTTTTCAAAAAAAAGCGCCATATGCGTCGTGTCAAAGGTTGCTATACATTCCATCATACATATCCTCCCGCGAATTACTCCACAGTCATATTTTTACCACATCTTTCGGATATTATAAATAAGATGACGGCGCAATTGTTCAACGCAACAAAGCGGATTTGGGAGTGAAGGAAAATCAAGTTTTTTTCTGACATGCTTGCTAAATATACGTGGACGGAATCTGAAAAAAAAGGTAAAATACACAGGTCATAAAGATTGAGGAGTATTGATTTATTCCTGCGATCAGGAGGAGGAAATTTTATGGTTCTTAGAAAGACTGTTGCGGTAACAATATTGGCGGCGCTCTCCGCTCTGCTGCTGGCTGGTTCTGCCTTCGCCGCCGACGTGATCGGCACGATAAGCACTCAGAAGATCATGTTCCAGCATCCGAAGTTTGAACAGGTTCAGAAGCAGATTAAGGATATATCCGCAAGCAAGGAAAAGGAAGCCAGGACGGCGATAGACAAAGAGTCTGACGACAGGAAAAAGGCCGAGATCTTCCAGACGAAGCGTCAGGAGCTGGCCGAAGAGGAGCGTAAGCTGATGGAGCCGCTTTTCAAGGAGATAAATCTGGCTATCAGGACTGTCGCCAATCAGAAAAAGCTGACTGTGGTCGTTGACAAAGAAGCTGTCTTTTACGGCGGCGTCGATATCACGGACGCCGTTATCGCGGAGCTGAAAAAGAAGTAATATTTTCATAACACAGCGGCGGCGGCTCTTTTTAAGGGAGCCGCCGCTTTTTTATTGTGATATACTGACGGAAGCGAAATATTATCTGGAGGTGTTCCCAATGGCGGACAGTTTGAATTTAAGCGTTGTACAGGCGGTCATTCCCGAAGATGCCAACATCATAGTCGGACAGAGCCATTTTATCAAAACGGTAGAGGATCTTTATGAGGCGATGGTCACAGCCTCTCCCTGCGTCGAGTTCGGCATAGCTTTCTGTGAAGCCTCAGGCGACTGCCTCATCCGTCACGACGGCAATAACGGCGATATGGAAAGCGCCGCCGTGGAAAACGCGAAGAAGATCAACGCGGGGCACGTCTTTGTCATCGTGATGAAAAACGGCTATCCCATCAATGTGCTGAACAGAATAAAAGATGTTCAGGAGGTCTGCCGCATATTCGCGGCGACGGCGAACCCGCTTCAGCTTATCATTGCGGAGAGCGAACAGGGACGCGGCGTAACGGGAGTTATCGACGGCTTCACCACAAAGGGAACAGAAGACGAAAAGGGGCAGGCATGGCGCAAAATGCTGCTGCGCGATATTATCGGCTATAAAAGATGACCGCAGACTCCCCTGCGGCGGGCGCATGTAATCAGCGGAGATAAAAAAGGCAGGGGCCTTTGCCCCTGCCTCAGCGTTCCTTAGAGCCTTTCGCCAAGCGCTCTGGCCTCTTCAAGCCAGCGCTGTCCCTTTTCTTCCATCTCCCCCATCTTATATATTCCTGGGGCGCATATCTCGCCGGCATTTTCCCATTTAAGGAAATCTATCGTCCTCCGGTATGCGGCCAGCAATCCGTCAAAGACCTCAGCCTCCTCGTCGCCGGAAGCGGAGAGCAGCAGAACCCTTTTGCCCTTGACTCCGCGCGGCGCGCCCTCCGCGTTGTAGGGCTGCATACGGTCAATGACCGGCTTTATCTGAGCCGACCATGTGTAATAATACAGCGGCGAGACCAGCGCGACGACGGAGGCCGCTTCGATATCTTCGTACAGCTTTCCCATATCGTCATCCAGCATACACGGCCCGCCTCTGCCCCAGCAGCCGCGGCAATCCACGCAGCCCATCAGCTTCATGCCGGCAAGGCGCCTCTTCCTCACTTCATAGCCCTTCGACGCCGCGCCGGCGGCAAGCGCTTCGGCCAGAGTCTCCGAGTTGCCTCCCTTGCGCGGGCTTCCCAACAGTATCGTTAAAACCTTTTTCTCCTCCATCTGCATCTCCCCCTTAACATTATTATTTTGCCCTCATTAGTAATGATTTATTATAATTTATTATCAGCGGCGGCGTAAAGGAGGCGGCGTAGAGCTGCGCTCTTTGGCCGCATGGCTCCGATGGAGATATTTTCTTCTTTGTACAAATTCCGGCGCAGTGCAGAGCGCGGAGAAGGCCAGTCCGGCAAAGAGCGGGTCGCCTTTCAGGCCGAGGAAAGCCCACAGCAGCATCGCTGCAAGCCCACCCACGCAGGAGGCCAGCGCGCGGCGCGGCGAGAGCAGCCCCGGCTTCAGCACTGCGAGAACGAAGGGGAAGAAGGTCCCCGCGCCGCGCAGCCCCATACTCATAAAACTCCATTCGAGTATCATCGAGCCTGCACCGCCAAGCCCAGATAAGGCCGCCGTTACTATCATCGCCAGAACGAGCAGCTGTTGGATTGCGCTGTTCTTCGAGGCGTATTTTTCCATTATCCGGCGAGGAATGAAGTTTCTGGAAATGTTGGTCGCTATTCCGAGGATAAGCCCCGCCGCGCAGCCTACGACCGTTATCAGTATGCCGCCCCACAGCAGACCGCCGGCCAGCGGCGGGAAAGATTCCATTATGAACCATGAAAGCACCTGATCCGGCGCGATTTCGACGCCGCGCGCCCTTACGGAAAGGCCGATAAGCGTGCCGAGCAGCCCCATCGGCGGCATAAGCAGCGCGGAGGCGAAAGCCCCTGCCCTTGCCGTCCTCGCGTCCTTCGCGGCGGCAAGCGACTGAATATATATCTGCGTGGTGAATACGCCTACAATCATCGAAACCAGATATCCGGCCTCCGGCACGAAGCCGCGGCCGAAGAGATTAAACCACGGATTGAAGCCGAGCGCGCGGGCCAGCGGCGCAAGGCCGCCGCTCTGAAAAAGCGCCGCCCCAGCGCAGAGCAGCAGCGCGATATAAAGAAGAACGATCTTCGCCTCCCCCAGCGTGGAAAAGCTCTTCATTCCGCCAACGGCGATGAAGCCCCATACTGAGACGGCGGCGACAAGCGCGGCCGCAGCCGGAGAGATAGGAAAAGCGCCGCGTATCAGCGCGATACAGGCGAGGAACTGCGCGCATATTGAAATAAAAGCGCCGATAGACGAAGACACAGTCACCGTGAAGGCTATCGCGGAGGCGCAGCGCGATTCGTGACCGCCGTAACTTCTTTCTATATAATCAGCGATAGTGGCGACGCCGGAATCACGCAGCGGAGCCGCGAAACGCAGCCCCAGCAGCAGGCAGCCTATACCGCCGCCAAGCGTGAACCACCACGCCGTCAGGCCGTAGCTGTAGGCCATCTGCACTGTCCCTACGGTCGACGCTCCGCCGACAAGAGCGCCGAGCAGTATTCCCGTCACCCCTGCCGCCCCCGCGCTGCGTCCGCCGAGGCTGTAATCCTTTTTTCCGCCGCCGCTCCTTCCTGTAATCAGCCCCGCGCCGACGAAGAGCGCCAAAAGAACGAAAGCCGAGATATGGAACAGATACATAAAAAATCACTTCCTGTCAGATTTCATCTGTATATTATCTCATTTATCTTCAATAGTGACACATTCTCGCACTTGTTTTTCTCACCTCTCTTTGTTATTCTTTACACAAGGGGTTGATACTCTGAGGAAAAGATATAACATAAATTTTCAGGAGGCAGAATAATATGACATTGCAAGAGGTGGCGTCGCTCCTTGACGCTAAAAATGTTTCAACGACAGAAGATCTGAATAATATTGTGGTCAACAACGCTTACGCCTGTGACCTGATGAGCGACGTGCTTGCCTTCTGCACGCCCGGCTCGCTTCTCATTACCGGTCTGACAAATGTCCAGATAGTGCGCACCGCGCAGATGCTGGACATACCTGCTATAGTTTTCGTCCGAGGCAAGGTTCCCCTCGAAGAGACAATTCAGCTTGCGAAAGAAAACGGCATACCTGTTCTCCTGTCGCGTTACAGCATGTTTGAAGCCTGCGGAGTGCTCTTTGCGAAGGGGATGAAACCGAGCCACAGCGTTCAGGAGATCTGATAAATGAGCGCCCCTGTCTGTCTGGAATACAGAATTGAGGGCAACGATTTTATGGTTGCGGGAGCGGCCTCAAACAACATTAAAAACACCCTCAAAATGATAGGAATCAGCTCCGAGGTCTGCCGCAGGGTCGCCATCATCACATACGAGGCGGAAATAAACCTCGTGATACATGCCGGCGGCGGAGTGCTCAAGGCGGAAATATCCGAAGACAGCGTGCTGCTGATAGCCCAAGACGAAGGCCCCGGAATAGCAGACATCGAAAAGGCCATGACCGAAGGCTATACCACCGCAACCGACCAGGCTCGCGAAATGGGCTTCGGAGCCGGTATGGGACTTCCGAACATCAAACGGAACAGCGACCTCTTTGAGATAGAATCAACAGTGGGAAAAGGCACCACGCTGAAATGCACGGTCTTTTTCCATAAACAGCAATAAAGCGGGAGGTGTGACGGACAATGTTCCACAGCGTTAAAATTTCCAAAGAAGCCTGCCAGGGCTGTGTCAACTGCATCCGCGTATGTCCGACAGAGGCCATTCGCGTCGTGGACGGGGAAATAAGCATCATCGGAGAGCTGTGCATCGACTGCGGAGAATGTCTCCGCTCATGCCACAGACAGGCGCTCGGAATAGAAGAAGACGACTGGAACCGTATCAAAGAATCCTCAAGAGTGACGCTGATACCGGATCCGGTATTCTTCACACAGTTCAGCCACTACATGAACCCCGCCCTTCTGGAAGAGGTTCTTACATCGCTTGACTTCAACGTGCTGATAGACGAGCTTGAAGAGGCCTTCGACCTCAGCGCGGCCGCGACCGCCCAGCTCCTTGCCAGAACCGCGCCGCAGTCGCTTCCGATGATATCGAGCTACTGCCCCTCCGTGCTCCGGCTGATACAGTCGCGCTTCCCTGAGCTGATCTCCAGAGTTACGCCGATACTATCTCCGATATCTCTGGCCGCCGACCTCTGGCACATGAGGACGAACAGCTCCGCCCCGATAACGCTGCTCGCCCCCTGCTCGTCAAAGATAACAATGGTGCGCGAGCCGCAGGGGCGCGAACGCTCGCCGATAGACAGCGTAGTCACAGTGCGCCGCGTCGCGCGCAGCATAATGGCCAGCAACGTCAGCACCGGAAGCGGAGAAGGACGGAAAGAACGCAACAACCGCTGGATAGAGTGGGCGCGCCGCGGCGGCGAAACAAAGCATATAAAAGCCTTCTCCGAGAAAAAGCTTACCATACTCTCAGTCTCCGGCATGAGAAACACAATAGACGTCCTGCAAGAGCTGGAGCTGGGACGGCTGCGCTCAGTTGACTTTATCGAGTGCCGCACCTGCGACACCGGCTGCGTCGGCGGCATCGGCACAGCGGATTCGCGCTTCCTCGCAAGCCTGAGACTCAACAACATAAAGACAGACTGGGAGATAAAGCCGAAAGACCTGCGCCGCGTCGAAGAGCTCTACGCGATGGACTTCTGGTCCATCTCCAAAGAGTACATGCCGCGCCCGCGCCTGCCGCTGTCGGACAACGTGGCGGAAGCCATGGTCAAACTACAGCAGATGAAAGAAATATATTCAGGACTGCCTCACATAGACTGCGGCTCCTGCGGACGCCCCTCCTGCCAGGCCATGGCGGAAGAGATAGTGCGCGGCCACGGCTCCGTGACGGACTGCATATTCAAACTGCGTGAAGGTATCGCGTCATTGGCGAATAAAATAGTCGTGCTTTCAGAATCGCAGCCTCAGACATTAAAAAGGAAGGGTGGAGCAAATTGACAATAACAGAAATCTGTAAGGCGCTCGGCGGAGAGATACAGTGCCCCGGCATAGGCGGCAGAGAAATAACGGAAGCGGCGGCCGGAGACCTTCTGAGCTTCATCATGGGAACTGCGCGCGAAGGGGCGGCCTGGGTCACGGTACAGGCACACCTCAACGTCGCGGCCGTAGCGGTGCTGAAAGACCTGCCGCTGATAATAATAGCCTCAGGAAGAAAAGCGCCGGAAGATCTGATAGAGCGCTGCACAACGGAAAATATAGCGATAGTCTCCGTTCCAGACAGCATCTACGCCGTCTGCGCCAAACTCGCTGCGCTTGGGCTGAAAGGCTGACCCCTTGCTGAAGCCTTTCTGGGTCGATCTGCATATTCATACGCTCCTGTCGCCATGCGGCGAGCTGGAAATGGGCGCGCCCGAAATAGTGGAGAAGGCCAGAGAGGCCGGCATTGACATAATCGGCGTCGCGGATCACAACACATGCGAAAACTATCCGGGCATAGCGGGGGCGGCGGCGGCGGGCGAAAAGCCTGGAACCCCCGTCGTCCTACCCTGCATAGAGACCCAGAGCGCGGAAGACATTCATATACTCTGCGTATTCCCCGACTACGCCGTCGCCCTTGAATATAAAGAATGGCTGTGGCGGCGCATAAGGGCGATAAAAAACGACGTCGAACACTTTGGCTACCAGATAGTGGTAAACGCTGAAAACGAAATAATAAAAGAAGAAGAAACGCTGCTGATACAGGGCTGCGGCTATGAAGTAGACCAGATAGTCGAAAAAACAAAACAAATGGGCGGCCTCGCGATACTGGCGCACGTAGACCGCCCCGCATTCTCATACACCGCGGCGCTGGGGCCGATGCCCCCCGACTACCCGTCGGACGGCTTCGAACTCTCGCGCCGACTGAACAGCGAAGAAGCGCAGAAATGGCGTGACGGCTACCCCGGACGCCCCTTCATACGCTCCTCCGACTCACATTCGCTTGATACGATCTCCCGCGCCAACTGCACAAAAATGATGCTCGAAGCCCCGACCTTTGAAGAGATAAAAAAAGCGCTGCGCGGCGAAGACGGGAGAAAAATATCCTGGCCCTGGGGCTGATGGTTCAAAATGGCAAAAAAAGAAATATCCGTATATAAATGCTCGGAATGCGGCTACCAGAGCGTGACGATGATGGGCAAATGCCCGAAATGCGGCTCCTGGGGGACGCTGGAAGCGGAAACTCCGATAGCGGCGGCAAAAAACGGCCTCGTCGCCTCCGTCCGCGCCGCCGTTCCAATATCCGGCCTTGAAGCAGAAGAGCAGGAGCGGATACCCTCCGGCATAGAAGAGCTCGACCGCGTCCTCGGCGGAGGCTGGGTAGGCGGCGGAGTGACGCTGCTCGGCGGCGAGCCGGGCGTAGGCAAATCCACGCTGCTCCTACAGGTATGCGCCGAAATGGCGAAAGTGGGAAACAGCGTCCTCTACATCTCCGGCGAAGAATCCTCCGGCCAGCTCGCGCTGCGCGGGCGAAGACTCGGACTGATGACGCGCGGGCTGGATCTGCTCTGCGAAAGCGACCTCCCCTCATCACTAGCCGCCGCCGAACGGCACGGCTACAAATTCATCGTCATCGACAGCGTGCAGGCATTCCGCGCCGACGAAGAAAGCGGCTGGGCGGGCTCTCCGGCGCAAGTCAAGGCGGTCGCCTCAATGGCCGTCGAAACGGCGAAACGCTGCGGCATACCCACAGTCCTTGTCGGACACATCACAAAACAGGGACAGATAGCCGGGCCGAAGCTGCTTGAACACATGGTAGACGTCGTACTGCTCTTCTCCGGCGAACATAACTCCCCAAACCGTCTGCTGCGCGCCGAAAAAAATCGCTACGGCAGCACCGAAGAGCTGGGAATATTTGAAATGTCCGAAAAAGGACTATCCGCCGTCTGCGACCCAAGCCGCCTCTACTGGAACGGCGCGGAACTGGGAAGCTCCGGAGTCGCGATTTCGATGGCGCTCGAAGGCTCGCGCGCCCTCGCGGCGGAAATACAGGCCCTCGGCTGCCCAACGCCATTCCCATACCCGAAACGCACCGCCCGCGGCATAGAAGTGAGCCGCCTGCAGCTGCTGCTTGCCGTCCTCGAACGGCGCTGCGGCATATCCTCGCGCTCCAGCGACGTCTACCTGAACGTAGCCGGAGGCCTCTCCCTCAAAGACCCCGCCGCCGACCTCGCCGTCTGCGCCGCCCTCGCCTCCGCCCTCGCGGACATCCCCCTCCCCTCCGATACTTGCTTCATCGGCGAAGTAGGGCTAGCTGGAGAAATCCGCCCCGCCGGACGCACCCTCATGCGCGTCAGAGAAGCGGCCCGCCTCGGCTTCAAACGCGCCGTCATAAGCCGCCGCACGCCGAAAGAGCAATACCCGATAGAAACGCTGAAAATATCATCGCTGCGCGAAATAATAGATCTATTCCTGAAAAGCTGACCCCGCCGCCACGCTTGCTTTTTCCGTCCTTGTCTTTTTCCTTTGCCCTGCTATTCGGCCCGCTCCTTGAGGCGGCCAGCGTGCCGGAATCTTTGATTTAGTGCGAGTCGGCTGGTTTTCTCATCGGGGCTCAGGCGCAACCGGTGGAGAAGCCGAAAATCGCGGCGTTTTTCGACGGAGTGAAAAGGCAGGGGCGCGCGATTGTTTTCGCGCGCCCCTTTTTATCAGCGATGTTTTTTTACAGGCTTTTGAGGAATTCTTTCATTCTCGCCATGCCCTCTTTTATATTTTCCATCGAGCAGGCGTAGGAGAGGCGCAGGAAGCCGGGGGCGAAGAAGGCCGTTCCGGGAACTGCCGCGACGTATTTTTCATTGAGCAGCTTTTCGCAAAATTTCATGTCGTCCGCTATCGGGCAATCGCGGATATCCACGAAGACGTAGAAAGCCCCCTCCGGCTCTTTGACCTTGACGTAAGGCATGCTGCGGATCAGCTCTATTATGACGCGGCGGCGCTCCGCGAACTCGTCGCGCATCGCGTCGACGTCTCCGTCTGCCTCCTTGAGCGCGCCGCAGGCGGCCCACTGCGCGATTGAGCAGGCGTTTGATGTGAGGTGCGTCTGCAATGTGTTCATTTTCGCTATTATCTCTTTCGGGCCGAGGGCGTAGCCTATGCGCCAGCCTGTCATGGCGTAGGCTTTGCTGACGCCGTTGATGATGAGCACGCGCTCCCTGATGTCCGGCGCGGCGTTGAGGATGTTGACATGTCTGGCGGGGGCGTAGGCGAAGCGCTCGTATATCTCGTCGAAGATTATCCAGAGATCCTTTTCCTTCGCCACTTCCGCTATCATTTTCATGGTTTCTTCGGGATAGATCGCGCCGGTTGGGTTGGAGGGGGAGTTCAGTATCAGTCCGACTGTCTTTTCCCCAATCGCGGCGAGCAGATTTTCCTTTGTCGGCAGCAGGCCGGTCGTTATCGTATCGACGACCTTTTCAACGCCGCCGGCCATGTGTATCTGCTCCACATAGCTGACCCAGGCGGGGGCGAAAAGAATAACTTCGTCGCCTTCGTCGACGAGCGCCTGCAATGCCTCGTAGAGCAGCGGCTTCGCGCCTGGGGCTATTATCACCTCTGCCGGGGTGTAGTCGAGGCCGAAGCGTCTCTTGTAATAGCTGCAGACCTCCTGACGAAGCTCCGCGATGCCGGGGTTCAGCGTGTAGTGCGACTCTCCGCGCTCTATGGCCGCGATCGCCGCCTCGCGGGCCGATTTCGGCGAATCAAAATCAGGCTCTCCCGCGCTGAATGAGAGGACTGGCTTTCCCTCCGCCTTCATTGTCTTCGCTTTTCCGGAGATGCTGACTGTGGCCGAGGGCTGGATGTTCAGGATTTTTTTTGAAAACTTCACTTTTATGACCTCCGTTCTCTAAATGGCAACTACGTTGCCGCCTATTCGCTATGCGCAAAGTATAATCATTATAATACGAAAGAGAGGCTTACGCTACCGTCCGCGAAAAATAATTTTTGCGCCGCTGTCGTTAAATGGTAGGGTTCTGTGATTATAAATAGGCTCAATATTTACATAATTTGCACATTTGAGCCTGTTTGAATATCATGCTAGAATATAGACGGCAGGAAATATAAGCAACATACGAAATGGAGGAGTTGCTATGGAGGTACGTTTTGTTACGCGCAATGTTGAACTCCCCGGAGATATTAAGGACTATATGGAAAAGAAGCTTTTCAAGATAGAAAAGTTTTTTGACCGTATACTTGACACGCAGGTCGCTCTCAACTACAAGCGGGGAATGAATGTGGTTGAGATCACCTCGAATGTCAACGGAGTGGTGATGCGCGGGGAGGATTACGCCCCTGATCTTCGCAAGGCCTTTGATAAGGCGCTGAAAAATATCGAGCGTCAGGTGAAGAAGCATAAGAGCTATCTGACGGATAAGGCCAGGATGAAGGCTCAGGATCTCTCCTTCGATATCGACCCGGAGCTTGTTTCAGCCGTTGCCGAAAAAGAGGAGCCGGTACGCGAGATCGTAAAGAAAAAGAAATTCACGGTGGATGTTATGACGCCGCTTGAGGCTACGATGCAGATGGATCTGCTCGGCCATTCTTTCTTTATATTCAAGAACGACGAGAGCGGCGCGATAAATGTCGTCTACCGCAGGGAAGAGGGCGGCTACGGACTGCTCGAACCCAAATAAAGAAAAGCTGTTTTTGCAATAGAAGTCCCCTCCTCACGGAGGGGATTTTTTTATGGCGGAGCCGCGCCGGTCATGAAGTAGCGGTATGCGGATATTTTTCCTCACGGATGGGAACCCTTCAGAAGAGCGGCGGCGGTCTTGTACCGCCGCCGTTCTAGCAGTCAGACGGAGGCGGCTTGCTCAGGCAAAAGCGCGGGAATGTTATTTTTTACTTGACCGTTAATCGCGTTGGGGGTACTTTTATATCATATTTTATTAAGGATGTGTGACGATGGCATCTGAACTGACAGATTCTCTGAACCCCAGGCAGCGTGAGGCGGTCGCGTGGTGCGACGGGCCGCAGGTGGTGCTTGCAGGCGCGGGCAGCGGCAAGACGAAGGTGCTCACTACAAAGATCGCCTATCTTATCCGTGAAAAAAATGTCCGCCCCTGGCGCATACTTGCCCTGACCTTTACCAATAAGGCGGCGCGGGAGATGAAGAGCCGCGCGGAGGAGATGTTCGGCGGCGATATGCAGGGGCTTGAGATATCGACTTTTCACGCCTACGGGCTTCGTTTTCTGCACCGTTATTCCGACGCGCTCCGACTTCTCGGCTATCCATATCCATTTGTGATATTTGACCGCGGAGATACGAAGTCGGTGCTCAGGAGGGCGATGTTCGAGCTTAACATCGACCCGAAGAAGCTTGATAACGCAAGCGCGCTGGACATGATATCGCAGGCCAAGACAAAGGCTAATCCCGTATCGCGCGAGCCTAAGATATCCGAGCGCTGGCGCTCGCTTTATGACGCTTATCAGAGGATCCTGCGCGAGCAAGGTGCGCTTGATTTTGACGACCTTATGGTGCTGCCGCTGCACATTCTCGCCACCAATAAGGATGTGCTGGAGCATGAGCGCGGCCGTCTGGACTGGCTGCTTGTCGATGAATATCAGGATGTGAATCACCCGCAATATCTGCTGCTGCGCTGTCTCGTTGACGAGGGGCGGAAGATAATGGTCGTCGGCGACCCGGATCAGTCCATATACGGCTGGCGCGGGGCGGATATGTCGATGATACTGAACTTTGAGCGCGATTTCAAAGGCTCGAAGCTGACTATTCTTGACCAAAATTACCGTTCGACGGGGAATATACTCGACGGCGCGAACGGCGTGATAGAGAACAACGACGACCGCCACCCTAAGAAGCTGTGGACGGCCTCAGAGCGCGGCCGCCTGATAGATGTGCGGCGCATGTTCAGGGATTCCGACGAGGCGGAGTGGATAGCGAAAAGAATTGAGGAGCTTCACGACGATGGCTACGGCTACAGCGAGATGGCGATACTTTACCGGATCAACGCGCTCAGCCGCGGTATGGAGCAGGCGCTGCTGGAGCGGTCGATACCGTATAACGTGATTCGCGGCGTCGCCTTCTACGAGCGCGCGGAGGTTAAGGACGCGCTTTCGATGCTGAGGCTGGCGGTCAATCCACGCGATATGGTATCTCTGTCCCGCGTCGCGAATATACCGACGCGCGGGCTGGGAAAGCGCGGCGTGGAACTGCTGGGCGAAGCTATAGCCGCGATAGGGACGGATGACGCGGAGGCGCTTTGGCAGGCTGTGCGCGAGAAGGGCGGCGGGCTTAAAGGAAAGCAGGGCAGCGGCGCGAAGTCTCTGGCCGGCGAGATGCTGGCGATTCTGGCGTCGCGCGGAAGCGTTGCCGACGCGGTTCATACTATAATAGAGGCGAACGGTTACGAGAGTTACCTGAAAGAAGAATATTCCGACGACTGGGAGGAGCGCGTGGAAAATGTGATGGAAATACTTTCCATCGTGCCGCCGGAGAGCGATATCGCGCAGGCGCTGACGGAGATCCCGCTGATAACGGATCAGGATTCCGCGCAGAGCGCCGCCGACGCCGTCAATCTGCTAACGCTTCACGCCGCTAAGGGACTTGAATTTCCGGTTGTTTTTATCATAGGTCTTGAAGAGGGGATATTCCCAAGCGCGCGCGCCGTAACAGGCGAGAGCGACGTCGCGGAGGAGCGGCGGCTGTGTTATGTCGGCATGACGCGGGCGCGCGAGCGGCTTCACATGAGCTGCGTGAAGAGCAGGCTGCTTTTCGGCGGTATCCAGCGCAATCCGATGTCGCGCTTTATCGGCGAAATACCGAAAGATGTCATTGATTTCAGCGACGAGGCGCAGGGAGGCGAGTATCATGTCGATAGTCGGGCTAACGGGCGACGTTGGCGCTGGTAAGAGCACGCTCTGTAAGGAGTGGGGGGCGATGGGGGCTCATATTATAGACGCGGACAGCGCGGCGCGCGCCCTCTGGGATGAGCCTGATATTCAGCGGGAGGCGGAAAAGCGCTGGGGAACAGGCTTTTTCGACGCGCCTCATAAGGAGCTGTGGGCGAAGATCGCGGCGAAGATATTCACCGACGAGGAGGAATACCGCTTTGCGGCGGCTCTGCTGCACAAGAGGACTATCGCGGAGCTGAAGAGGCGGGCTGCCGCGCTTGACGGCGTGGTCGTCGTGGAGATACCTCTGCTTTACGAGGGAGGACATGAAGGCTGGCTTGATTATGTGGTTTACGCCGCCGCCCCGTTTGAGCGCCGCGTCGAACGCAACGCCGGACGCGGCTGGGACGCGGAAGAGCTTTCGCGCCGCGAGAGAAAGCTTCTTCCATCCGCGGAGAAGATGTCCAGAGCTGACTTTGTACTGATAAACGACGGCAGCGAGGAAGAATGGCGGGAGAAGGCGCGGAAGCTCGGGGCAAAGCTTCTGACTCTGTAAAGGGCTTTGATTTGCGCAGCTTTTGTTTCGTCGCTTATCGGTATGTGTTAAAATACCGGTTATGTATAAATTTAGCATTGGAGATGCTGATCCTTAATGATAAACTGTTCAAAGATGAACGGGAATGGCAACGATTTTCTTGTTATGGACAATATGTCGCTGACGCTTGACGGCGATGAGCTTTCGCGCTGCGCGCGGCTGCTCTGCCGCCGCCGCGAGGCGCTGGGGGCCGACGGCCTGCTTGTTGCCGAGCCGTCGTCTTCCGCCGATTTCAAGATGCGTCTTTTCAACCGCGACGGCTCCGAGGGAGAGATGTGCGGCAACGGCGCGCGCTGTATCGCAAGATTCGCCTTTGAGAAGGGAATAGCGCCGTCGGAAGATATGAGCTTTGAAACGCTGGGGGGCACGGTTCATGCCGTTGCGAAGGGCGATCGAGTGACGCTCGATCTGGCTCCCGTTTCTCTGGCCGGCGCTGTGACGGACGCTAAGGCTTCCGTGGACGGTTACGAGTTCAGCTATACTTTTCTCACCGTTGGCGTTCCGCATGTGGTCATTTTTGAGAGGGAGCGCCGCCGCCGTTTTGAGGATTACGCGCCGCTTGGCAGGGCGATACGCGGCAGGCTCGACCTCTTTCCGCAGGGCGCTAACGTCAATTTCGCGCTCCTGACGGAGAAGCGCGGAGGGGGGCTCGATGTGATGACTTACGAGCGCGGGGTGGAGGATATGACCCTTTCCTGCGGCACCGGCTCCACGGCCAGCGCCATAGCGGGGCTGCTGCTCGGCGTTACCGGAAGCGAGGTCGAGGTCGTCAATCCTGGCGGCGTCAACCGCGTGACCTTGGAGTTTTCGGACGCAGAGACGATATGCCCCAGGCTTGAGGGCGGGGCGCTTATGATAGCGGAAGTTTCCATTTTGCCGGACGCGCTGAGATAGGGCGTTCCGCAAAAGCGGCAAAAGATATCTGGAGGTATTGTAATGGCCAAACCATGGTGGCGTGAAACTATAGAGACCGTTTTATGGGCGGTCGTGCTGGCTCTGATTCTCAGAACCTTTGTGATACAGGCTTTCTGGATACCGAGCGGCTCCATGATCCCGACGCTGGAGGTCGGCGACCGCGTGCTGGTGCTGAAGTTCTGGTATCATCTGCCCAAGGTCGATGTGAAGCGCGGCGATATAGTCGTCTTCAAGTATCCGGTAGACCCGCGCCGCGATTTTGTGAAGCGCGTGATAGGGCTGCCGGGGGATAAGGTCGAGATGAGGAACGGGACTGTCTATGTAAATGACGTGGAGCTTTTTGAACCTTATGTGAAGAATATCGACAGTTATAATATGGCTCCTGTCACTGTGCCGGAGAAGAATTATTTCTGTCTCGGCGATAATCGCCCCAACTCACAGGACGGGCGTTTCTGGGGCTTTGTGCCGAAGAATTTCCTGCGCGGCCCGGCAGTTTTCCGTTACTGGCCGCTTTCGCGGATCGGCACGATGGATTAAAGAATGGCGCGCACGGTCTGGTTTCCCGGCCACATGGCGAAGGGCAGGCGTCAGCTTGAGGCGCTTGCCGCGAATATCGACCTGCTGATTGAGGTTCGCGACGCCCGCGCGCCGCGGCTGACCTCTTCTCCGACGCTTTCTCTTTTTTCGCAGAAGATAGAGACTTTTGTCGTGCTTTCCAAGGCCGACCTGGCGAATGAGAGAATCACGCGCGAATGGGCGGCTTTTCTTGACGACGAGGGCTTCCGCGCGTGGCCGCTGGATTTGCGCAAGGGCGGAATGAATCAGATCCGCAGCGCGTTGGCGAAGAAGAAGCCCTCTTTCCGCGACCTGCGTATCGCCGTCGTCGGTACGCCGAATGTGGGAAAGTCGATGCTGATAAATCAGCTTGTGGGGCGCAGGGCGGCTCGCGTCGGCGGCATTCCCGGCGTGACCAAAGGCGTTTCGTGGTTCAGCGGGCAGGGCTTTCTGCTTGTGGATTCTCCGGGTATCCTTGACCCGCACGGCGACGCGCGCGCGCACAGGATGATTTCGTGGATAGGCTCTTCGCGCAGTCAGGTGATTGGAAACTTTGAGGAACATGCGAAGGAGTGCGCCGCATTTATGATAAAAAAGGATTTATGGCGCGGCGTTGAGGAGGCCTGGGGGATAAAGGGCGAAGGCACGCCGGACGATATTATGGAAAAGATCGGCCGCAGGCTGGGGAAGCTGCTGCCGGGCGGTCTGGTGGATATGGAGAGCGCCGGGCGCGCCTTTCTGGAGGCTTTCGCGACCGGCAGGCTGGGGCGCATGAGCCTCGAACGTCCGCAGGATTCGCCGCTGTGGGAGGAGCTTTAGCTTTGCCCTTTCCCGGCGGCCTTATAGCCGGAACGGACGAGGCGGGGCGCGGGCCGCTCGCCGGGCCTGTCGTGGCCGCGGCGGCCGTGCTGACCGACGAGCAGAGCGAGCTGCTTCTTTCCTCCGGTTTGAATGATTCCAAAAAGCTGACCGCCAAAAGGCGCGAGGCGCTTTTTTCGCAGATGTGCGGGATGGGGGTACTGTGGCGCGCTCAGGCCGCCTCTCCCCACGTGATAGACAGGATAAATATTTTACAGGCCTCTCTGTGGTGTATGAAGCGCGCGCTGCTTCGGCTTCCTGAAGCTCCCGCTCTGGTGCTGGTGGACGGCAACGTTTTGATCCCCGGGCTGGAGCTGCGTCAGGAGGCAATCGTAAAGGGAGATTCCCGCGTTCCCGCCATCGCCGCGGCCTCCGTCGTCGCGAAGGTGCTGCGCGACAGGGTGATGACGGTGATGGATCGAATATATCCGCAATATGGATTTGCGAAGCACAAGGGCTATCCCAGCGCTCTGCATATCAGCCGCATAGCTGAGTACGGGCCTTTGCCGATTCACAGGCTGTCCTTCAGGGGAGTGGCCTCCGTTGGGCGTTAGCGGCTCGTTGAAGAGGGCGCTTGAACGCTCCGTCGCGGCCGAAGCTCACGCCGCCCCCGCCGCCGCTCAGGCGAAGGCCGGCAGGGCGAAGCATCTGCTTCTCGGCGACAGCGGCGAAGAGCTTGCGGCGCGGTATCTGGCGGGGCTTGGATTTCGGATATTGTGCAGAAATGTCCGCGCAGGCCGCTGCGAGATAGATATTATCGCGCGCGACGGCGACGAGCTGGTTTTCGCGGAGGTGCGCACCCGCAGCGCGAATCCCGTCGCCGCGCCGGAGGACAGCGTGGGGCCGCGCAAGCTCGAACGGCTGATCCGCGGTGCGTCGCTCTGGACGGAGGAGCATAATTACAACGGCTGCTGGCGCATCGACCTTGTAGCCGTAACGGTGGAGGGGAATAAAGCCCCAAAGATAGAACATTTTCGCAGTATAACGGAGCCGATGGCATGAAAAATATTTCCGGGCTTACATTAAGGGGAATGAATGGCGCGGCTGTCGAGGTCGAGGCCGAGATCACCGGCGGAATGCCTGTCATTTCGGTGGTGGGGCTGCCCGACGCCGCCGTCAGAGAGGCGCGCGAACGTGTGCGCGCCGCGCTGCGTTCCGTGGGCGTATCGCTCAAAGGGCGCGTCTCGATAAATCTCGCCCCTGCCGACATTCCGAAGGAGGGGGCGCTGCTTGACCTGCCGATCGCCGTTGCTCTGGCGGAAAAGGCTGGGCGCGTCAAATGCGAAATCCCCTCGCTGTATATAGGAGAGCTTGCGCTGGACGGCAGACTGCGCCGCGTGCGCGGAGCGGTGCCCGCCGCCTTTTTCGCGCGGGAAAAGGGGCTGGAGCTGTTCGTCCCGTCGGAGAATGCTGACGAAGTCTCGCTTGTAGACGGCGCGCGCGCCTGGAGCGTGCCGGACTTGCAGAGCCTTATACTTCATCTGCGAGGCGAAAAGCCGCTGGATAAGATAGCCCGAAGCGAGGTCTCTTACGACGAAGGCGCCGCCGACCCCGATTTTTCCGAAATAAAGGGACAGAGCGCGGCTAAACGCGCCCTTGAGATAGCGGCGGCGGGACATCATAATATATTGTTCATCGGTTCGCCCGGTTCCGGCAAGACGCTGCTTGCCAGGGCGCTCAAGGGGATACTGCCTCCGCTGGCCGACGACGAGCTGATGGAGGTAATGCTTCTGCGCAGCACGGCAGGGCTTCCATTTGAGCTGAGCCGCGAACGCCCTTTCCGGACTGTGCATCATACCGCCACATCGGCCGCGATATGCGGCGGCGGTTCAGGGCTGCGCCCCGGCGAGATAAGCCTCGCTTCGCGCGGCGTGCTTTTCCTTGACGAATTTCCCGAGTTCCAGCGCGACGTGATAGAGGCGCTGCGTCAGCCGCTGGAGGACGGTTCCATCACAGTCAGCCGCGTATCCGGCAGCGTGGTCTATCCGGCTAAGGCGCTTGTGGTGGCCGCCTGCAATCCCTGCCCCTGCGGCTTCGCTGGAGATACTGACCGTCAGTGTATCTGCTCGCCGTCGGCGCTTGAACGCTACAGAAGAAAATTATCCGGCCCCATTCTTGACAGGATAGATCTGCATGTTCCCGTGCCGAGGCTTACGCCTGAGGAGCTTGTCTCTCTGGGCGGCGCTTCCGGCGAGAGCAGCGCCGACATTCGCGGGCGTGTGGTCAGAGCGCGCGGGATACAGCTCGAGCGCTGGAAGAAGTTCGGCTTTCATTATAATTCGGAGATACCTGAAAAATTTCTGCGGCGCAGCGCCGCGATGAAGCCGGAGGTGCGCGCCTTTATTCTTGAGCTGCTGAAGCGGGTGAAGCTTTCCGGGCGCGGACTGTCGCGCGTGCTGCGTCTGTCGCGGACGATAGCGGATCTTGATGGAGCGCCGCAGATAGAGCCACGCCATGTGGCGGAGGCCGCGAGCTACAGGGAAGGGGAGGCCACCTCGTGGATGAACGTCTGAAGCTCATGCTGCTGCTGAACCGCGCAGGGGCGAACGCCTCCGCACTCGCCTCGCTTATGCCGCTCGGCATTTCCCCGCGCGAGCTGTGGTCGCCGGGCAGCGTAGACGCTGCGGCTCTGGCTCTTTCGGAAAAGACGCTGGCGCGGCTGAGGCAGGCGGAGGCCGAAAGCTGGGCCGAGCGCGAGCTGGAGCGGGCGGAAAGGCTTGGCGCGGCGATCGTGACTATTGAAGACAATGATTATCCCTCTCCGCTGTTCGACCTGAAAGACGCGCCGCTCGTTCTCTACAGGCGCGGCGGAGGCTGGCCGCTGCCGGAGCTGTGCGTCGGCGTTGTCGGAACGCGCAGGGCGAGCGCCTACGGCAAGGAGACGGCGCGCGCCGTCGGGGCGGACTGCGCGAAATATGGCGTCGGCCTGATAAGCGGAGGAGCGTGGGGCGTCGACGGCTGCGCGCAGGATGGCTGCGCCTCCGGCGGCGGAAGCACATTCGCCGTACTCGGAACCGGCATAGACGTGGTCTACCCGGCGGCAAACCGCTCGCTCTTTGAAAGGATATGCGAACGCGGCGCGCTCATTTCGGAGTTTCCCATCGGAGAGAGCGGAGAGCCGTGGCACTTTCCGCAGCGAAACCGCATTGTCGCGGCGCTGTCGCGGAAGCTGGTCGTCGTCGAAGCGCCGGTGAAAAGCGGCTCTATGATAACGGCCCGTCTGGCGCTCGAACTGGGGCGCGAAGTGTGGGCCGTTCCGGGGCGCATAACCGAGGCCGGCTTTGAGGGGTCGAACAGGCTGATATTCGACGGCGCATATCCTTATATAAACGGAAAAGAATTTTTCGCCTCCTGCGGCGCGGATACGGAAAAAAACGGCGAGCGCGCCTCTGACATGCCGCCGCTTTCGGCTGAGGAGGAGCGAATTTTCAGATATTTAACGGAAAATGAGGGGCAGACGATTGACAAGCTCTCTGTTGCCGTTAAAATGAGCGCCGCTGACATTTTAAAAAACATAACGCTTTTGTCCTCAAAAGGAGTTATTTTTATGTCATCGCCGGGACGCTACAGTGCGAAAGGCAATCTGTAAAAGAGAGGTGTACGGCTCAACATGGCTGCTAAAAAGACTGTGCCGCGGGACGACGCGGCCCCCCAGGATATAAAGGAAGAGGCGGTAAAGAAAAGCGCCCCCGCTAAAAAGAGCGCAAAAAGCGCGGCCGCGAAGAAAAGCTCCGCCGCGACGAAAGAAAAGAGCACAGCGAAAGAAAAGAGCGCGAAAAGCGCGAAGAGCGCCGCCGAAAAGAAAAGCACGGAAAAGAAAAGCACGGCGAAGAAATGCGCTGCGAAAAAGCCGGCAGCCAAAAGCCGCTCAAAGACGGAAAAATTCTCCCAGTACGACGGAAAGACTCTTGTGATAGTCGAATCCCCAGCGAAAGCGAAGACGCTGGAAAAGATACTCGGAGGAAAATATAAGGTGCTTGCCAGCGTCGGCCATGTCCGCGACCTTCCCAAGGGGCGGCTGGCGATAGATTTGGAAAATGACTTTGAGCCGGAATATATACAGGTGCGCGGAAAGGCCGACCTGATAAAGACGCTGAAAGGCGCTTCATCCGTGAGCGCCCACACGCTGCTCGCCTCCGACCCCGACCGCGAAGGCGAGGCGATAGCGTGGCATCTCGCGACGCTGCTCGGTATAGACATGAACGAACGCTGCCGTATCAGAATGCATGAAATCACGGAACACGGCGTAAAAAGCGCCGTCTCTGAGCCGGACAATATCAATATGCAGCTTGTCGAGGCGCAGCAGGCGCGGCGCGTGCTTGACCGCCTCGTCGGCTATGAGCTGAGCCCGCTGCTTTGGTACAAGGTGCAGCGCGGCCTCTCCGCCGGGCGCGTTCAGTCCGTTGCGCTGCGCATCGTCTGCGAGCGTCAGGACGAAATAGAGCGCTTCATACCGGAGGAATACTGGCTGATGGACGTCGGCGGGCGCAGCCTCGACGCGAAACGCCGCTACAAGCTGCGCGTGGAAAAATATAAAAACAGGCCGCTGACGATCGAAAACGCCGAAGAGGCCGATCGGATAGAGGGCGAAATACGCGCCGGAAAGCTCGTCGTTGAGGATTTCAGCACGAAAGAAAGCAAAAAACAGCCCAACCCGCCCTTCAAAACCAGCACATTACAGCAGGAAGCCTCGCGCCGCTGCGGTTTCGCCCCAAGGCGGACGATGCGTATTGCGCAGGCTCTCTATGAGGGGATAGAGATACCTGGACGCGGCCCTACGGGACTTATCACCTACATGCGCACCGACAGCCTTCGCCTCGCCCCTGAGGCGCTGGAGGCCTCGCGCGCCTTTATAAAAAGCAGCTTCGGCGACGCCTATCTGCCGGAGAAGGCCAACGAATACACCCCAAAAGGCAAGGCGCAGGACGCCCACGAGGCGATACGCGCCACGGACGCGGCGCTGACGCCCGAATCTATAAAAGCCTACCTGACGCCGGAGCAATACAAGCTCTATGAGCTGATATGGAGCCGCTTCATCGCGAGCCAGATGAAGGAGGCGGTAGTGGCGCGCACAAACCTTATATGCAGCTCCGCCGATTACCAGATGAAGCAGTCCGGCACGGTCGTCACTTTCGACGGCTGGGGACGCCTCTATCCGCTCGGAGTGAAGGATGTGGATATCGAACCGGCGGTCAAGGGCGAAAGGCTCGAACTGGAAAATATCGAAAAAGAGCAGAAATTCACGCAGCCGCAGCCGCAGTACACAGAGGCCGGACTTATCAAGGCTCTGGAAGAAAAGGGCATCGGACGGCCGTCTACCTACGCGACGATAATCGAAACGCTTCTTCTGCGCGGCTACGTCGAGCGCGGCGAAGAGGACAAAAAGCTCAACCCCACGAAGCTTGGGCGGCTAGTCAACAGCTTCCTCGTAAAATACTTCTCCTCGCTGATAAATGTCGATTTCACGGCTGGGATGGAGCGGGAGCTTGACCAGGTCGAATCCGGCGAAATAGAGTGGAAAAAGCTGATGGGGGACTTCTGGCGGGGCTTCAAGCCTGTGGTAGAGGATGTCTCGGCCCACGGCGAGAGCATGAGGCCGGAGCCGGAGCTTATAGGCGAAAAATGCCCCGAATGCGGCCATGAGCTGATAATAAAGCGCGGACGCTTCGGAGAGTTCATCGCCTGCACCGGCTACCCCGAATGCAAATATACGCGGAAGATAGTCAAGACGACGGGGATAAAATGCCCCAAATGCGGAGAGGGCGAGCTTGTTCGCAGAAAGGCCTCCAAAGGCAAGATGGCGGGGCGTTTCTTCTACGGCTGCGAGCGTTACCCCGACTGCGACTACGTCTCATGGAAAAAGCCCGGCAAGGAAGAGGGGGCGGCTCAGGAGCCGCGTATTGCAGATGACGACGCCTCAGACATGTAAGAGCGTCACAGTCGTCGGAGGAGGGCTCGCCGGCTCCGAGGCTGCATGGCAGCTCGCCCTTCGCGGCTTCCGCGTGAAGCTTTACGAAATGCGTCCTGAAAAGATGACTCCCGCTCACGAGAGCAGTTATCTCGCCGAGCTTGTATGCAGCAACTCGCTTGGCGGCGACAGGACGACCACCCCTGCCGGCATCCTGAAGGCTGAGCTGAAACGTATGGGCAGCCTCATCATGGAATGCGCCGAGGCGACGCGCGTGCCGGCGGGAAACGCGCTGGCCGTGGATCGCGAACGCTTTGCGCGCATGGTGGAGGAGAAGATCCGCGCGCACGAAAATATAGAGCTGATACGCGAAGAGCTCTGCGAGATACCTCTCGAGCCTGCGATAATCGCCACAGGGCCGCTCACCAGCGCGACGATGGCGGCGGAGCTTGCGAAGCTGACCGGCGAAGATTTTCTCTACTTCTACGACGCCGTCGCCCCTATAGTGGAGGTAAGCACGGTAGATATGACGAAGGCTTTCAGAGCCAACCGCTACGGCGCGGAGGGCGATTATATCAACTGCCCGATGAACGAGGAAGAATACAAGCTCTTCTGGCAGGCGCTTGTAAGCGCTGAGACCGCGCCGCGCCACGACTTCGAGGCGGAACAGCAGCGTCATTTCGAGGGCTGCCTGCCGGTGGAGGTCATCGCCGGACGCGGCGAAAAGACGCTGCTCTTCGGCCCGCTGCGCCCGGTAGGCTTTGAAGCCGCCTGCGGCGGAGAAGAGCCTTACGCCGTCGTTCAGCTGCGTCAGGATAATGAAGAAGGAACGCTATTCAACATCGTCGGCTTTCAGACAAATCTGAAATGGGGAGAGCAGGAGCGCGTATTCCGCCTTATTCCCGCGCTGCGCGAAGCGGAATTCGCGCGCAAAGGCGTGATGCACAGAAACCTTTTCGTCTGCGCCCCAAGGGTGCTTGACGGCTGCCTCCGCTTTCGCGGACGCGAGGCCCTTTACATCGCGGGGCAGGCCTCCGGCGTCGAAGGCTACATGGAAAGCACCGCGACCGGACTTGCGGCGGCGCTCTTCGCCTGCCGCCATACGCAAGGGCTGAAAGCCCCCGAATTTCCGGCGGAGACAGCGATAGGCTCCCTGCTCAACTACCTGAAAACTGCGCTCCCCGGAAGCTTCCAGCCGATGAACGTCAACCTCGGCATCTTCCCGAAGTGCGGAACGAAAAAGATACGCAAAAGAACGGAACGCTGCGAAGCCTACGCGAAAAGAGCCATAGAAGCGCTGGAAAAATTCATCGCCGAAAACCCCGAACTCTTTCCGAAAAAAGGAGTTTGTTAAATAGTACACATTTGATGTTTACTTGTGAATTTTCTTAAAATTCCGCTTGATATTTACAATTTTCATGATAAAATACCGAACATGATAGAGAATGTCGCGGAGAACATTGACAGCTATATCGAATATCTGGCCTCGGAGGGCAAGTCGCCCCACACGACGCTGAACTACAGGATAGATCTCAGACACTTCAAAGACTATCTTGACGGGCAGGGTATTTTCGATGTGGCCGATATAGACACGCGGGCTGTCAGGATATTTATCAGCAGCATCATAGGCGTCGGAGAGGCAAAGACATCCGCATCAAGAAGGCTCTCCGCCGTTCGCGGCTTCACGGCCTGGCTCTGGGAGAGCGGAAAGCTGGAAAATGATCCCTCCCCAGGCGTCAAGGGGCCGAAAAAAACGGAGCCGCTGCCGCGCGCCCTCTCCTACGGACAGACGGTAAAGCTGCTGACCGAAGGGCCGGACAAAAGCTCGAAAAGCTACATGCGCGACAGACTGATACTCGAACTGCTCTACGGAGCTGGGCTGCGCGTCTCTGAGCTTATAGGGCTCAACTGGGATATGGTCGATACGGAGGAGCGCACGCTGAGGATCATGGGCAAAGGTGAAAAAGAGCGCCTTGTCCCCTTTGGCAGAGGGTTGAAAGAAATGCTTGAAGAATGGCGCGACATCACCTGCCTTGATACGAAAGCCCCGCTGTTTCTCTCCGCGAAGGGGGCGGAACGGCTCACCGTGAGGACGGTTGACCGCGTCGTACTGCGGGCGGCCGCGAGGCTCGGGCTGCACGGAGTGACGCCGCACACGCTGCGCCACTGCTGCGCGACGCACATGCTTGAAAACGGCGCGCCTCTGCGCGTGATGCAGGAAATGCTCGGACATGACAGCATAGCGTCCACACAGCGCTATCTGACGATAACCTCGGAGCAGATAAAAAAAAGCTATATGGCCTCTCACCCGCGGGCGACCGCGGATGAGGGAGCTGACAATTAAAAGCGACAAGTATTCAGGGGAGGCAGTCATATAATGGAAACACCAAAAGAACTTATTGAAAATCGTCCTAAAATAATGAACCAGTCCGCCATGCAGGACCTGCTGGAAAAGACAAGGGTCGTCAGCCGCGTGCTGCAATCGCGCAAAGACCGCGGCGTGCCGGACTATCAGAAGCTGTCGCGGCTGATGTGCGATCTCTCCGCCGCCAACGTCTACGTCATCAACAAAGACGGACGGATACTCGGCTACGCCTGGGTCAGCGAATACGACTGCCCGATAATGGCCGATACGCTTATCAACGGCTGTATGCCCGCCGCCTACGTCGAAAAGGTGAACCAGTTCCACGAATCGGTCCTCAACCATACAGACCACGGCCTCTGCGCCTATGCGGTAGACCAGCCCTGCGCCTATTCCAACAAGCATGTGCTCATAGTGCCGATAAGCGGCGCGGGAGAGCGGCTCGGCACGCTGATACTGGCGCGCTTCGGCTGCCAGTTCGACACGCGCGACCTTGTCCTCGCGGAATATCTCTCGACGGTCGTCGGCCTTGAGATACTCAACGACAAAGGCAAAACGATAGAGGAACGCGGCAGGGAGCGCCTTGTCGTTCAGATGGCCATGCGCGCGCTCTCATACTCCGAAGTGGAATCAGTGCGCCACATCATAGAAGACCTCGGCGGCCCCGAAGGCGTCGTCGTCGCGAGCAAAGTCGCGGACAGAGTCGGAGTTACGAGAAGCGTCATAGTAAACGCGCTGAGAAAACTGGGAAGCGCGGGTATAATAGAGAGCAGAAGTCTTGGCATGAAGGGAACCTATATAAAAGTACTTAGCCCGCTCTTCCTTGAAGAGCTCGGCATATCAGCCAGATAAAGGCGAAAGGGGCGGCAGCGATGAAAGCGAGAGTTCTTATAGCGGACGATTCCGTACACATGCGTATGATTCTGAAGGACATGCTCATAAGAGAGGGATACGACGTCGTCGGAGAGGCGGAGGACGGGGAAGAGGCTGTCAGACTGTACGAGAAGCTGAAACCGGACGTCGTCACGCTCGACATCTCTATGCCCGCAATGGACGGCATAGAGGCGCTGAAGGCGATAAAGAGCGGCAATCCTGACGCGAAAGTCGTCATGGTATGCGCGATGAATCAGCAAAATCAGGTTATTGAGGCGATACGCGCCGGAGCGGCGGACTTCTTTATCAAGCCTCTCCAGTCCGAGCGCGTCAAAGAGGCTCTGGAGCGTTCGATAGCTTAAAATTCGCAACACTGAAAGAGAAAAATATGATAAAATGCGTCTGGTAATCCGATAAGGGACCGGCGGATATCTATCGTCTTTAAAAAATTATTTTGGAGGTCAGAAACCACAGATGTCAGAGAAGGTGGCTGCGGCGGCGCCGACAGTGAGCGTAGGGGAGACAGTAAGCGGCACAGTGGAACATGTCGCGCCGTACGGTGCTTTTATCAGGCTGGAATCAGGGCAGAAGGCAATGGTTCATATTTCGGAGCTCTCCCACAACTACGTTAAGAAAGTTGAAGACGTGCTGGAACAGGGCAAGAAAATCACGGCAAAGGTCATCAAAATCGACGACAAGGGGCGCATAGACCTTTCAATCAAAGCGCTGCAAATAAGAGAGGTTCGTCCTCCCGTGCATCGTGAAGAGGATTTTGAAAAGAAGCTGACCAACTTCATGAAATTCAGCGACGAGAAGATAGCCGACCTCAACAGCAAAAACAAAGACCCCCGCGGAAACAAACGCCGCGGCGGCAGTGGCGGCGGCGGCAGCTCCGCCGGAAAGAAATAAATGAACGAAGCGTCAAACGAAATATCACGGCCGGAGGAGGCGACTCCTCCGGCCTTTTGGACTCCCCTCCGCGAGGGAGAGAGAGAAATCCTGCTGAAACAGAATCGAGGCCGCGTATTCGACTGCGCGGAGGTGCTCTTCGTCGCCCGCCGCTGCGGCGGCGGTTATCCGCAGGCCGTCGTCTCCAATCCGCTGTCGCCGGAGGGGCTCCCATTTCCCACGCTTTTCTGGCTTACCTGCCCCTACCTGCGGCGCAGATGCGGCGAGCTGGAATCGGCGCATAAAATAGCGGAGCTGGAGACCATTTTTGCCGCCGACGGAGAAGCGGTAAAAAAATGGCACGCCGCCTATGCCGCGCTGCGCCTTTCTCTCATCCCTCCGCGCGGCCGTGAAAGAATAAAAAAGATGAAGCCGGGCATAGCCCGCGTCCTGTCCGAATCGGGAGTCGGAGGAATAAACCTGAAAGAAAACCCTCACGCGGCGAAATGCCTGCATCTGCAAACGGCGACGCTGCTCGGCCTAGGCAGTCACCCCGCTGAAAGCTGGCTGCGCGCCGAACTGGGAGCCATGGAATGCGCCGGCTCCCTCGTATAATAAGTCAGCAGTTACAAGGCAACAAAACATCGGCCTTGTATA
>JAUNJZ010000027.1 GCA_030533085.1 Synergistaceae bacterium | reverse complement strand
ATGGTGACATTATCTCAGAACATTTATGGGGTGACATTATCACAGACTAATAACATTTTCGCAACTAACGCTTGAAAAGTTATAAAAATCGGGTATAATGCTCTTTGTCCTTCAGAAGCGGGGAGGGGTGGCCGAGTGGTCGAAGGCGGGCGACTCGAAATCGTCTTATCGGTGCTGAGCCGGTACGTGGGTTCAAATCCCACCTTCTCCGCCAACTCTATACACAACAGTTTGGCTTTTTACGATTTTCCGTAATTATCCAAATTGAAAGAAACAAATACAGGGGAGCCTGACGCTCCCCTCTTTATCTATTTTATTTATCGCTTTTTATTGTGCCGCCATAGCGCCAATTGCCCCGCCGATAAGCAGCCCTAGAATCAGCTTGCCTATGCCCTTTTGTTTCTCTGCCGCGACCTGCTTTTGTAGGATATCGTTCATCCTTGACAGAATATCGTTCTGCTCACGCAGGAGACGTCGCTCTTCTTCGTTGGCCGTCGCATAGCGGTTAATCTCGGCAATAATCTCTGCAGTGCTTTGGCGTTCAGTAGCCAAGGAATCCCTTACAGCTGCAATCTCCGCCACAAGCGCGGCGTTGTCGGCTATAACTTCTCGAATGTCACTCTTCGTAGCCTGTATCTGCCCGTTCTCGCTCTGCGTTGCGGCTCCTTGCGCTTGAGATAAGCCGGTTGTAAGCAGCAAGCAGGTCATCATCATGCATATCACGAGCTTTACGGTACGCACTGGCCGTCGCCTCCCTTATTCTGCGGTCGTTTTCCTGCCGCAGCCGCTCTATTTCTTCCTGCTTGAGTTTCAACTGCGCGCGCAGGCCTTCGACCTGTTTCTCAGCCTCAAGCAGTTTTTTCTCGTTTTTCACGAGTTCACCGCGCAGTGTGTTCATCTCGGAGGCATGCCGGCTATCCAGCACGTCAGCGCGAGCAATAAGCACCGCTCCGGTGATTATTGCAGCGAGCACCGCTACAATAATGCGCCATCTGTGTTCGAGCAGCCATCCGCCCATCAGTGCGTCGCCTCCTTTTCGTCGTCGTCATAGTCGGTGCATTCCGACATATATGAGTTGGCGGTGCTCCCGTCTCCATAACGTGATTCGTAGGCGCTACTGCCCATGTAGCCGCCGACCGACACACCGTCGATGGCCGCCAGCAGATACATGATATTAGGAGGCACATCTTTATCTTGTATCAGGCAAGCGATAATCACGCAGAAAGTAAAGAGCACGCAGAGTACCGGCAACGGCTTGCGTAGCGGCGTCTGTCTCCATCCTCGCCAGCTCATTCTTTCCTCAGATGCTCATCCAGTCGATGGTGCGCCTGCTTCGCCGAAGTCTCAACTTTGGCGATACGCTCCCGCTGGTCGTTGATGATGCTGCTCAGATCCTTTACCGTCTGCTGCAACTGCTGGATAGCGGACTGCAACGGCGCTATAACCACGTATTTCACCACGAGACAGCCGAAGGTTATCAATCCTATGTATGTTGTAGCATTCTCAAGCGTTACGTGCATTATCGTTCCATGCCTCCAGTCCGTTTGATATCGCGGCCGCAATCTTCTCATGATTGTCGGGCGCGAGCAAAAATCGCTCCTCTTCCGGGTTGCTTATAAATCCCATCTCAATCAACACAGCCGGAACGTTACACGTCCGCAGCACCACAAAGTCAGATTCTTTGTCTGCGTCGCCGTCGCTCATGTCGGCGCGCTTGCGCTGCTGCGGGAACATGCAGTTCCACGCCTCAAAAATCGCCGCCGCCAAAGGGTCGCTGCGGTCGCGTCCGCGCGTGGTGTACACCTCAAAGCCTTGCGCCGCCGAATTTGCCGCCGCGTTGCAGTGCAAAGAAATAAAACAGCTCGCGTTTGTGCGGTTGGCGAAAGCAGGGCGAGAGCGCAAGTCTGCCGCGCGGTCGTCGCGATACAGCCTGCCCGTGCCGGAGCGGGTCAGGCTGGCGATATGCCCCCTCGCGGCAAGCTCTTTCGCGAGCGCGTGCGCGACCTTGAGATTAATATCCGCCTCGCGCGTGCCGGTTGGCCCGACCGCGCCGCTGTCCGGCGCGCCATGTCCGGGATCTATTACAATCTTCATTCCACATCAGCCCCCTTGATTTGCTTTAATATAATCTCCCTCTGCCACGGCTCCAGCCTGCCGCCGGCATACTCGTAAGCCGCCAAAAGCTTCGCGCGCCAGCGTGTGCCGAATATCTCCGGCGCAAGCCTTACCGCCGTCCGCGCCAGCTTCTCAAAATACCTGTGGTCCGTCGCCCAGCTGCCAAGTCTCCCCCGGTACAACCCCGCAAAATAGAGCCAGAAATTATCCCTGTGCTTGTAGCTGTACGGATAATCCCGCTTTATCTTTGCGGCGTAATCCCCAAGAAAAGCGTCGCGGGAATCGTAGCTGCGAAAGTACGATTCCCGCGCTATATACTTGCCGCCCGTGTATTCCGGGCTATAGGCTTTGAATGTCGGCCTGCCGGCTTTCCGCCATTCTGGCGGGGCCTTTATCCCCGCCCCGTTGTAAGCCTGCCGCCACAGCTCGCTTTGCCAATTCCCCGTTTCGAGCGCGCTCTGGCAGGTAGCGGCATAGGCGTTTATATCAGGCTGCCCGCGCGCCGCCGCAAAAAACTCCTGCGCCGCCGTGGAGGCAAAACAGATGCCGCAAACGTAGAAAAAGCATACCCAGAACGCAATCGACACGGCCAGCATCAGCAGCCATGCCTTGCCTCGCTCAGATAACATAGCAGTCTCCTCCCCCCCCCTCAAAAAAATCGAAAATCAGAGGCGTCGCCTGCGTAAAAGGGGTAAAGCAGCAGGTGAGCAAAGGCTATAAATATATAAATATATATACCCAAATATAACATTATAGGCACAATGAGAAATTCCAGCCCGAAGCCTGCCGCGGCAATACATCTTTGCTGCTCAGGCGGCAAAATCGGCATTTTCCAAAGCAGCCGCGGGACGGGTATTTTCCATAGCCGCCCCCAGTCAAAGCGAAACGTTATCAGCTCGCCAAAAGCGGCGGCGGCCAAACCGTGCCCCAGCTCGTGCATAAAAGCGGCGAACAGGAGCGTAATTAAAGCGCTCAACGCCCAAAAGGCTGCAATGCAGATATCATTCATAATAATTCCTTCCCTTTCATTATCAGTATGGTATTTCTATATCCGACGGGTTGACTGCGGTCATCTCAAGAACCCCCGCCATGTATGAGGCAATGCTGGCGATTTTACGATAATCTTTTATGGCGTCCATCACATCCTTGCGCCCCGGATTGCCGGAGAGCTTCGCGGAGCAGCAGAATGTGAGGTTGAATATTTCTTCCTCGGCCAGCTTTTCCAGTCTCTTCATGCCTCCTGCCTCCCTCTGCTGAATACAAGCTCCTCCAGAAAGGCCGCCGCCGTCTTGAATCCCTGACAGTGCTGCATGTACCCGAGGTATGAGGCAATCACCTGCTCCGCCTTTTGGATATCGAGCTGTCCGGAGGCATAAAGCCTTGCCATGCGGCGCAGCCGCTTATGTATCCGGCGCGTATTGCGCTTCCTCGGCAGCATATGTGTCGCCCATATACGGTATCCGCAGAAGTCAAGCCCCTGCGTTGCCGCGAGTATGCCGGTTTTCGGATTCAGCCGCAGCTTCAGAATCTTTTCCACGTAATCCCCGATAGCCCAAAGCATGACGCGCAGCCTCTCTTTCTCCCCGCTGATTATCACGAAATCATCCATATAGCGAGCGTAGTATTTCACTCCCCATTTGTCCTTGATTACGTGGTCAAGCTGGTCGGCGTAGACATTCGCCTCCAGTTGGCTTGTGAGAGCGCCTATGTCCAGCCCCTTGTCGCCCTCGCCTCCGTGGTCGATGATTCTGTCCATCATCCAGAGCACATCCGGATCGCTTATCGTTCGGCGATTGATTCCTTTCAGCGTCTCATGGTCGATGCTCCTGAAATAGCTTTTGATGTCGCATTTAAGCACCCAGACCCTATCGCCCCACATGGCGCGCGCTTCGCGCAGCATAGACTGTGCTTTCGCTACGGCGGCGTGGGTACCCATGCCTGCGCGGCAGGCGTAGCTTGCCGAGATAAATCGCCGCTCGAAGTGCGGCTCAATTGCGGCGACCAGAGCTTGGTGCGCCACACGGTCCCGAAACGCCGGGGCCGCTATGTCGCGCCTCTTTGGCTCGTACACCTCAAAGTTACGCGGCGGCGCTGGCCGCCATGTGTGCCAGATGAGTTCATTCTGGAGGGTTACAAGATTCTCTTCAAGGTTGGCCCTATAGCGCAAGACGCTCTCAACATCTTTGAGTCTCTTCTGCGCGCGCAGGAAGGCTGCGTAGAGGGAATCAAATTCAATCACCTGCCGCCATATACCGCCTACAGTTTTTGGCATCTTCTCACCTTCAAATTAAAATCCCCGCCGCTTTCATTGCTTACTTGAGGCGGGGATACGTATATCTTTTCCCTTTTCATCGGGGATGGAGCGAGGCTCCTTTTGCCCGGTGCTGACCGCATAGCCGTAGCCGTGCGGTATCTGACTTCGGGCGAGAGCAGGGGCGCGCGCCGATGTTGTTGTTCGAGTTAGCGCGAGAGTTGTTCAAGTTGAGCGCCGCCACACCGGCGTTGCTGCCGTTGTTCCAGTTGCCGCCGGCGATGGGGAAACGACGGGAGTAGATTCAGCCTCGCCCCGATTTTTTATTCCGTATTACCGCTTTTGATTTCTCGCTGCGTTTATCGCCTTTATCCACGCTCCAAGCTGCGAACCGACTTTGCTGATGTGCTCGCTCCACACCTTAAATTCTCCGGGTGTGATGAGCCGCGATTCCATCATTACGTGAGCGTCGGATTTGAGCAGGGCGATCTCCATATCTATTTTTGTAAAGTACGGAGATTTTTCGCGCGCGAAGTTGCACTCGATAATCAGTCTGCGCATTTCCCTTGCGCTCGCTTTCATCTGCGCATACACAGGGAATCGTATATACTTCGGCGCGCGTTCCAATGATTTTTGCAGCCACGCCTCCATGCGCTCAACAGAGGCGAGTATCCTCAATCTTTCTTCTGCCATTTCGGATTAAAAACCAAAACCTTCGGATTACGGATTTTTCGGATTATCGGATTGCCACGTCGCTACGCGACAAAGCAGGGGCGCGCGCCGATGTTGTAGCCCGAGCTAGCGCGAGAGTAGAGCAAGTCGAGCGCCGCCACACCGGCGCTGCTGCCGTAGCCCCAGTTGCCGCCGGCGATGGGGAAACGCTCCCCGAAGTTCCGCATGGCAAAGTATCCATCCGGCGTGCCGTCCGTCTCGTAGCTGCCCGATATAAGCCCCACGGGGGCGATTCCGGCGAGTACGAGGTTTATCGGTACCGTGTAGCCGGTAGCCGCCGCGCGCGAGGTGAATGTAGCCTCCGATGAATAGTTGCCTTCGTTTGCGTCGTTGCCCGGCGTTCCAAGGTATTTCGTTACGGCGCTGGCGAATTTGGGCACGCCGTTGGTTGTCACGCCCGTTCCGTCCGCTGAGCCTACGGTGCTGTCGAGCGCACCAAGATCGCCCGGCCATGACGCCTCGGGCTGGTCAAAGTAGTTGTCGGATATCATTTTTATGACGCCGTCATCGAGTTTGAGTCCGACCATCCATTCCCAGATGTTGCCGCAGAGGTCGTCAATGCCGAACTGCTCGCGGTTGTGACGCCACGACGCGGGGCCGGAGCCTGTGAGTGTTCTGGCGGCGGGGCTGCCGGTAGCGTCGCCGGGCTTGCCTTTGTCCTGTCTCGCGCCTATCTCGTAGGTAGCGCTGTGGCTACGTCCGTAATTGGTGTTGCCGCGCGGTATCATCTTGTTGGCGGCGCACCAGTGGATAAGGGCTGCGCGCTCCCAGATGGACATGATATGCCAGCCTTCGCCTTTGTCTGTGGCATATTTGGAGGCGTTGTCGAAGTTGATGTATGTCGTCGGGTCAACTCCGGGGACGGAGCAGAGGCGGCCATCGTAGACTTTGCCTTTATAGCAGCCGATGAATATCTCGCTCTTCTCCACGTCGTTTTTGACGAACGCGGGGAAGGTCTCGTTCTCGCGCGAGGCAAGTACGGAGGTTGACCAGCTATCGCCCAGGAGCGCCTTGAATGCGTATCCTATGGTGAACTTGGGAACGCGGTACATGTAGCTCGGGTAGCCTTTGTCGTCATAAAGCACTGTTACGTGTCCGCCTGTCGCGGCTTCTACGCTGGCGCGGAGCGCATCTTTTGTAAAAATGGTCGGCATGGTTGATTATTCCTCCTCAATCTCTGCGGATTCTGCCGCAGGCTTTTCATATTTCCACAGCACAAGTTCTACACGGCCAACGTCGAGCGGTTTTTTTTCGAGAGTGTATACCGCGTTGCCCTTTTCGTCCGTCTCTCCTGTCGCGGTCTGGGTGTATTCGGCAGGAGGTATGAGGATGTTGGCTGCATAGGCGCGATTCATCCCTCGCACTATTTCGCCCTTTTCGTTGGCGCAGATGTCGATTATGTTCTGGGCATCTTCCTGTTCGGCGGCGAGGTCTATTGAGATGCCGCCGATGGATAATGTTGTGCCCGCAAGGCTATAAAGCACGTGCGGGCCTTTCTGCATTTCTCTTATTATCATTGCTTGTTCTCCTTTCAAGAGGGCATGCGCTTATAGCTCCAGCTTGCGCGCGGTCCAGCGGCATTTTACGTCGTCGGCTACGCCGTTGAGGCAGAGCTTGAAGCCGTTCGCTGCGCGGTCGCTGGCGTATACATAGCCAAGCTGGAAGCCGCAGCCGGTGAAGTCCATGATGTCTACGTCGATTGCGTAATCGGTGTTGAGCATGGAGTACGGCAGCGCGACGTATATGTATGGAGCCGTGGTGAATATGGCCGGAGCGCCGGCCTCCATTCGGCGGACGTCGGTCAGCGTGCAGTTTGCAATGTACTGGTCTGTGGCTTCGACGTTGCCTGCGGGGACCGTTACCTTGTAGAGCGGGATACCCCCTTCCGGCGTTTCATCTCCGAGCGCGGTGCAGAACATCTCGTATTTCCCCGATGACGCCTTGCCAAGATATAGGTAGCAATACGCCGCCGCGCCGCCGCTGTTGCCGGGGATGGCGGCTCCGTTGCTTTCCGCGTCAATAGGTATGATGCGGCCTCCTACGAAGACTCTGCCCGCCGCCATAGAGCAGTTGCGCGTCGCGGTACTCGACTTCGTTGCCGTGCATCCCGAGATGATCCCTCTGTTGCGGATCGTCGCGATGCCAGTCTGAAAACGCTGCTCGATCGTTTTCCTGATTTCCTTGTTCGCGGTCCCAGCAGCGGACAGCGCCTGCATGATGCTGGATACAAGCATGTTCTGCATATCCGGGTCAAGGCCGGAAATACTGTTGTTCATCTCTACAAGGCGCTCGTTCAGGTTGTTCTTGCCGCCACGGGCGTTTTTGACTTCTGTTTCATTGTTGGACAGGCGCGTTTCGTGATTCGTAAAATTTTCGTCGACCTCAGCGTAACGTGTATTAAATGTTGCGGGGTTAGCCGGAGTCCTTTCGTTTACGGGGATTTTTGTTATTGCCGGATGCGGAAGAGTCAATTGTGCTCCCTCCTTCTAAAATTAGAAATCGACGCGAATGCTCACGTCGTACCACTCATCTTCTTCTTTTATTTTCATTGCGAAGTTTTTGAGGCCCACTAGATTGCCGGATGCGTCCAGCAAGCCGGCCTCGGATATCGTTTGCCCGACTAATTCTGTTTTTAACAGCCGCCCTGTGCCTGTGACCGAATAGCCATCCTCTTGCTGTACTGTGAGTAAGTCCTTGCGAAGCAGCTCGTGGTTTAAGGCCAACTGCTCCGCGTTCGCCGCTTTTGCGGTGCCATCCGCGTTATGCCCGCCATCGCCAAAAGCCATCTTCGCAATTTTTGGGCAGACTGCGCCTCCGGACATCTGTGCGGCGATACGCTTGCGGAAAGAATTTGTTGTCACTCCTTCTGCCATATTTATCACCTCCTAAATTTTATGTATTTCGACGACGCCATAGCACTCAGGCATTGGATCGCCGATATTCCACGTGCCGTCAAGATATAGGGTCTCATCGCATATATCCCATGAGCCATCTATATAATTACGGTCATCATCTCCTAAATGGAATCCGGCTCCGAGGCTCCATGATCCATCAAGGTATAGCTCATCCCCTAAAAAATATTCATCGGCAATATCCCATGTGCCGTCAAGGTCGAGGCAGAACATATCGCCAATATATCGATCACGCCGATCGCCGAGCAATGGTCCGCGAAGCGGTATGATGGAAGCCTTTGCAAACAAGCGTTCGCCGTTAATACTGTACGTGCCTTCATTGGCAATATCCCACGTACCGTCAAGATATATACCTTTTTGAAGGTCTCCAATTGCGATATTTGAGTCGGCAGTGATATTCCATCTACCGTCAAGGTAGTAAAAATCGTCAAGATACGTTGCGTTATGTCCGAACATAATACTATAGTAAGATGCGGATCCAGCAGACATACTCAACTGAAGCCCTAGATTAACGCCTTTGTGCATCATTTTTGCGGAGCGGAGCACAAAAGCGTTGAACTCATCAAGCCACCACTCGTCACCAACACAAAGAGGCGTAGGCTCTCCTGGAGCAATAGCCTCGGCGCTCCCCAAGCGCAGGCGTATTTGCTTAACTGTGGATAACTCAATAAAAAACCCGCAGTTGTAAATATACCTGTTGTAGATAGGATCGCTTCCGTCACCTAAACACCACGTACCGTCGAGATATAATCCGTTATCGCCGAGTGCATACGGCATCCCATCTTCGCCGAGATACCATGGCTCGAAGGGGTCAATGAGGCTATAGCACCATGGATAACATACTCGCGTCTCTTTTTTCATATACAGCCGCGTCGTTTTGGCAAGGATTTTTACGAAAAAATGCATATAAATCCAATACCAGTACAATGCGTACGACCTTGCTGGTTTGGCAGCATTCACCGCCCACCTAAGATCATCCGGCCAATTGGGATGATCAAATGCAGTGAGATTTGTCTTTACGGCAAAACAGGCCCAGTTTGCGAGATCGGGAAAGCCCTCAATCGGGGCGAATATATCCACGCCGTTATCGAGGGCTATATCCCATGTGCCGTCCAAAAATTTTACGCCCGCTTTTTCGGAGGCCGCAATGAGATCCTTATATTCAAACAGCTCGCAGTCATAACCAAGCGTGGAAAGCAGCTCCGACACCGCCCACTTTGTGCCTTTTTTACGGTGCCAAGATATAGCGGATTTTATGAGCTGTCGTTTTATGCCAAGCGGGAGAGGAATCGGCTCGTAAACGTCGAGGTGAAATTGCCATGCCAACAGATCGATCGTATCCTCACTAAGTTCGTCAATACGAGAGAGCAGCAGGGCTTCTTGTGTTGCGAGCGATACGCTCTTCAGCTCTGGGTCAATTGCGGCTGCTCCGCGGCGCACTTCGTCGATGTTGGAAATTGAATCCGGAAGAATATCAAAGAGGCTCATCTCTGACAACGACTTAGCCATCCTCTAGCCCTCCGAATGTGATTTCTGAATCTGTGCAAATGGCCACCTGATTGTATCTCACGGTTGTAAACGCCGGAACAGATATCGCCGCTCTCTTTGCGCCCGCGGCAACCACGCGATGTATGAGTTCGGAGGGATTGATATCACGCCCAAGCCGATTTTTCTGCCACGCGATCCATTCTGTAATAGCCGCATCTACCGCCTTTTTAATGTCCACGGTTTGCGTCTGCACATCTTTTGCTATCCAGTACGTAATGGCAAGCGTGAAATTTATTGGGGTTGGCGAACAAACATGCACATTATCTGTAAGTGGTCGTATATCATCTGCATTCACCACCGCATTTACCGCCTGTAAGATCTCAGCGTCCGGCAAACATCCATCCTGCAAGAGCGGGTATATGTATACGTTGCCAGGGTCTATCGCGGCATCTTCTGCTGGTCCGGCAACAGATACGTCCGCGATCTTCGCGCTTGCGGACAGCGCCCAATATCGGTAAGCATTAATCGGGCCAGCAACGGAGAGTGATTCGAGCACCAACTGGATGCGCTCCCTATAGCTCTCATCGTCCTCAATGTTCGCGCCGCCTGCGCTGGTAGTAACATTCATCGCGCTCTTGACATATTCGACCGGATCTACCAGAGAAAGCACCTGCCCTGCCAAAAAGCCATTGCCCTGCTCGCCAGTGTATGTGCAAGTACATGCACAATCAACATATGATGCACCGGCGGGGACAACTGCGGCGGCATCGGTAGCAAAATAGAGATCGGGTAATGCTCTTGGCGTTACCCTCGTGCCGGCAGGAATGGTTACTGCCGTATCCAACACAGCAGAAAGGGTGAATCGCACAGTCACGGCAGCCGCCGTTGCTGGTAATCGCGCCACAGGGACAAAAGCGGCGAGGTGGTCGAGGTAATCGCCCTGCGCGTACGCCAGCAGATTCATCTTCGCGGCGTAATCTATCAAGCTGCGCTGCTGCGCTAGCTCATAGGCGATCGTACTCAGGAAAAGCCGCACGGGGTCCGCAGGGTATAGGGTTACCCCAGCGGCATCTTCATATCTTGCTATGAGTTCTTCTAGGATTGTGTCCGCCTCTTTGGGTGCGAATTCTACTTGCGGCAGCGTGCCAAGCAAGCTCATATTTCCACCACCTCTCTGATTTTAAATCTTACAATCGGATACAGTTTCCCATCGAACGCATCCGCTGTACTCCGCCTGAACGAGATGGATATCACCTTTATTCTCGGTTCGTATTTGTCTATCGCCTCCATAAGGTCGGCGCGATATTTTGCCATTGCGTATGGTTCTGGTTTATCTAACCACTCCCAATCCGTGCCGAAATGACGATAGAGCGGCACGCTCCCGATTCGAGTCGAGGCAATAGCGTTAAGGCAATTATGTATATTCTGCAAGCCTATTGCTCCGAATATATTGGTGCTTCCGTCAAGTATTATCTCCAATTCATTTGTCAGCATGTGAGATATACTCCTTTATGGTCAGCTCGACCTCGATCCACGTAGGTGCGCCATGCCTATCCCGTGGACCTTCCTGCTGGGATAGGTCTACGATGGCGAACTTGCCGATTTTAGTCTCGCCAAAAATGAGATGCCCCACCTCTCCGGCGTCGCGCATCTCCTGCAGCACCTTCACCTCTTCATCGGGCTTGACGCCCAGGCTGGACATCAGCTGCAGCTTAAAGGATATTTCCTCAAGCCCCGGGCCGAGAAATTCCAACAACGGCTTTTTGCCGATAACCTCGTGTTCGGCATAGCGAGCAGAGTTTTTTTGTTGAAGTTCGGAGAAAGTACGTACCAAATCAGAACTTGCCTCAAATACCACTTTACCAAAGCTGCCTATCCCATATATATCACCCTCCTACAAATACGTTGGGGCTGCCCTCGGCAACGCTGCCTCCGCAGCTTACAGGATCGCCAATACGCCCAGCGGAGAAGTCATTGATAAAAGTGTTGCTGCTGCCGGATGCTATCACGGCGCTGTGAGGAGCATGAGCGATGCACCCGTGGCTTTCGTACTGATCAGAATTTACTCGCCCAGCGGGGCGACCGTTCACGAATACGTTTGGGCTTCCAGTGGCAAGCGGACGCGGAGGGCAATCGTCGTGCCCCGTGCAGCTATCTCCAAGCCTAGTCTGCGCTGGCATCTTGCCTTGCCTAATCAAACTGCGCGGAGATGTGTGTCGGTACAGGCACATCTCCATCGGGATTGAGATAGATGTTCGCTGCGCTTTTAAGTGTGATGTTGCCATTCTCCCAAAGCATTTTTGACCCATTGTAATCTACGACTGTGATTGTGTGATTTTTCCTGTGCATCGCAACGCATCCGCCGCCGGGGATTTTAAGGATATACTCATCGCGGTCGCTCGATAGAGGCAGATCCGCCTCGGAGTAAAATGAACCGAGCACGAAGCCCGCCTCTTCTCCGCTGGGCAGAAAAGCGCAAAGCACAAGTTCTCCTTCGTCAGGGAGGCATTGCGCTTTGTTTTTGAGCGAACCGGCGGCGAGTACCGGCAACTCGTCAGATACAAGCCCGTCTTTGTCGGCAAATTTTACGCGGACGCGATGTCGCTCAGGGTATACTGCGGATATTTCGCCGATGCGAAACAGATCTTCATAGCTGGCCATGATTCTCACTCCTTCCAGTATTTACCAGAATTCACTCCAATCCTTCTTGTCCTTCTTCTTCTTATCTGCCTTTTTCTCGCCCTTACCTCCGGCACGCACGGATGGAGGACCCGATTCCAGGTCTACAGCAGTTGTATAGCCGCTGCTATCTATGGAGTGCGTTGATTTGGCGATACGGTATTTGCCGTCAAAAGTGCCAAAGCCGGATACGGCTATGACCATGCCATCGAGCATGAGGGTATTACCCACACAGTCCAGATGTCCGGTCACTTCACGTTTGTTGGACTCGCGCAGTTTTTTCTCTGCGAGCTTTATTGCCTCGGCATTACTTTCGACTCGTTCGTTGCTGATTCGCAGCACTTGTCCGCTGGGTTCGCTCTCGCCGGAAGATGCGGCCATGCCCTTGAATGTGACCTTGGTTTTCGGGTCAAAATAGCTGACTTCGCATGATTTATACGTATCCACGGACTGCGTGCGAAAATTCCAATCTGTTACATAGCCGCCAGTGCGCGCTACGGTGAATGCGGCTTCCTCCTTTTCTGCGTCAACCTCGTTGTATATCGCCACCTTGCCGTTCACAATCTTAATTGCCAATCCCGCTTTATGTACAACCCGCGAAAGGAACTCCAGCGAGGATTCCTGCTTCTGGTCTATCCTTCCGAAATACGGATTGTCTAAAGCCGTATAATTCAGCTCTAAGCCGGCTTTTTCAGCCACATCCTGGGCAACGGTCTTTAAATACGCCTTTTCCCATGTTCGCGTTATTTTTTCGCGGCGGCCCCCCGAGGTGATCGGGGTGGATACCCCTTTCATCGTGAGGGTTCCTTGTGTTGCCTCTATTTCGTCGAGTTCAAATGTTCCGCATTTCAATGTTTGGCTATCGCCGCTCTTTTCCCAATCAAAGACTCTTATGGACGCCGTGATTGTAGAATTTTTTTTCGGAAACCAGTCGCCGCGAAAGCGTCCGTCTCTGTCTTCCAGAGTTACGGATATGGAGTCGGCCTCACCGGAGCGGTTGTCTTCGTAGATGAAAGATTTAAGATAGGGGGCGATATCCTTTGTGACATCAGCCCCAGCGATTGATATTTCAAGGAGTGCACGGCGCGCCTTGTCATTTTTTTTTACTTCCGGCATCTCACTGCCTCCACGGCGGAACCGATGCCGGCTCTTCGTTCGTTATTTCCGGTACTGCTAACGTCACATTCCCTGAGAATATTGCTGTCTTCACATGCTGCTGGTTGGCTTCGATGAGATCCGCCATGCGGCCTTGGTCCGCGCCGTCGCCCCATATGCGCCATGCAATTACATCCCACGTATCTCCGCTCATCGTTGTAATGGTTTTCATGCGAAGTTCACCCGCTCTTTATCGTGCAATACCTCTTCCAACAGCCTCTTAAATCTCTTTTTGTCTTCTCTTAGGAGATCAACGAGGCTTTCTCTGTCTGGGTTGCCATATATGGTGAAATTAGGGGCGTATGTTATTGTTGGGGCAGTCTTAGTTTTATCCCCAATAGCCTCTGTTCCCACACGACGGTTTTGCAGTTTCTCTAAAATACTCTTCTCTTTGCTTACTGTTGAGCTTTGCATAATTTTAGAGTATGCAAAGTTGTATATTTGCTCGTTAAAAGTGCTTTTGTTTATTGCTTCATTGTTGGATGAGCCTCGATATCCAGCAAAAATCTGTTTCGTTGCTGTAGCTATTTTGGCTATAGGAGCCTTTTCTCGCAGCGCACGCATTGCTGGAGCGCCGTGTCCTTCAATGGCTCTGTTTTGCACCGGAGCAATGTTGAAGCCAAGGTGCGCGGCTGCCTCCGCGAGGCGCTGGATGCCGTATCTTCGGTCTGTTACGGGAACTATTATTTCATCTCCGGCTTCGCCTACTAACGCAACAGTAGGGCGAGATATGTATCCGCCTCTAGCCATTTTCGGCATCTTTCGGCTTGTTTCGGACGCCTTCACCTTCCCCGTGACGGCATTACCTGACACCTTGGGAGTTTCGCCACCGAAACCCAGGACCCCCAGCGCCTTCGTGCCCCACTCCCATACCTTTTTGAGCGCGCTCCAAAGCCCCTTATAGTAGCCGACAATGAGGTCTACCGCACCTTTTATCACATTTGAAGCAGTGGGGAATTTTGCACAGAAACTGTCCCACATCTCGCCAAGCGTTTTCCACCACGCCATTAGCCCCGTTTTTACCGTTTCCCAGTTTTTGTACAAGTACCACACGGCGGCGACAACCGCCGCAATGCCGAGCAAAATCAACCCGCCGGGGCTGAAAATCAGGGTGAAGGCCTTTCCCAGCCCGAAAATACCTTTGCTAAGCAGTCCCGCGACTTTTGCGAATTTGAGCCCCTCGAGGCTGCCGCCGCTCATCGCCACGCGGAAGGTTTTAATAAACAGATTGCCGTTCTGTAAAAGGGTAAAGAACGAGCTGAATCCCGCGCCGACATACATTATGGCGGCCCCCGCGAGATTTAAGGCCACCCCGGCGGCGACAACGCCGACAACGAGCTTGGTTATGAACGGATGGGCCTCGGCCCACTCGCCGATCTTGTCCGCCAGCTTTCCCCCATATTCAAGCATTTTCGTTACGGGGGGAAGCAGGACATTTCCGATCTTCATCCCCAGAAGCATCGCCTGTTCTTTAGCCGCCGCCATTCTCGTTGACGTCAGTTTTAAGTATTCCGCCATATTTTTGTCAACGATGTTCTCTTTAACGGCGGCCCCGACCTCCTTATACCCTGCGGCAAGCTCGTCTGTTTTTGACACGAGCGGGATGATGGCCTTTGCTCCTTCGTCGCCGAACATTTCCGTAAGGAATTGAGCCCGCGTAATATCGTCCATTCGCGACAGGCCCTTTTGCAGCTCGCCAAGCGACGCCACAAGGTCGACCGCTCCGTTTTTATCTTTCACGAGGATGCCGGGGATATCAGCAGCTACCTTATATAGCCCCTTAAGCATAGAGTTAAAAGAGGTTCCCGCCTGCCCGCCCTGGAGCCCTGCCGTGTTAAGCATTCCTATCGCCGCCGCCGACTGTTCGAGGTTGACATTGTACTGGGTGATACCGACCGCGGCATATTTCATACTTTCGCCCAGCTGCGCGAAGTCGCGAATCTGGTACTTGAATTGTACCTTTGTCAAGATGTTTCCCAATGCGGCGAATTTTTCTTCCGTCGTTCCGGAGACCCTGTTGCCCAGATTGTTATATGCGGTGGCGAGGACTTCTCCTACTTGTCCCAATTCGCCTTTAGTCACCTTCGCCACAGAGGCCACAGTTTTTACCGCCACAGACGAAAGGTCCGCGGCGAGCCCCGCCGAATTGAGAGCGTATTGCGCCTGCATTGCCTCAGCGTATGTGGAATACCCAGCCTTTGCCAGATCTTCCGCGCTCTTTTGTGCCTGTGCCATCGCTGCTTTTTTATTTTTCTCATCCGTGTTTATTACGGTGGAGAGCTCGAAGCTCATTTTCTGTGAGGCGACAGCATTTTCAAAGGGAGTGCGCAGCGTGCCGGCGATATTTCTCGCGCTGCTGAGCCGGTAGTCGGCACCCATCAGGAGGTTGGTGCGGTTCTTTCTGCCTCTCTCTATTTTTTCCTGATACGCCCGCGCCGCTGCTGATTTTTCAGCAGCTTTGGACAGCCTGTCTTCGTCTTTTATCAGTTTGTTTATCGGGCCGTAGAGTTTTTCTATCGAGTTTTTGTATGCGATATTTTGCTTCGACAGATCCTTTGTCTTTTTTAGCAGCTGCGCGACTTTCGCCTCGGCCTCCTGCTGTTTGCGGGTGAGGCGCGCCTGTACCTCCGCATCCTGACCGGTATACGCCATGCGTTCTTTCGTGGCGTTGGATAATTTGCCATATGCCTCACGCAGCCTGCCGGTCTGCGTTTCCAGCTTCTTTTGCTTGGCGTCAATGACCTGTATGCTCTTTAGTTTCTCTGTTACCTGTTCGCCGGTATCGCCAAGGCTCCGGAGCAGCTTTGTCGTGTTACCAACGGCTGTCGTCAGCTTCTGCGACAGATATCCGCCGACCTTTATCGCAAATTCCATCTCTTTGCCCGCCATACCCTCACCTCTTTATCTTCAAAAGGGCATAAAAAAACCGCCCCGAAAGGCGGCAAATTTTTGTATTTTTAATTCAAAAGAAAGAATACGACCGGAGGGCCAAATAAAAGGCCAATGATTATGACGTTAGCCCAGAAATTATCCCACCAGCTCATCCTCTCTAATGCCTTTTGTCTTTCGAGGGGAAGCCTTTTGAACCACTTGTCATGTTCGGCCTTATCCTTTGCCATCTTGCGATCGATCTTTTCTATTTCTTTTAGATTCTCGTTAAAGAGCCAGTAAGCGCCGTCGCACATGCAGTCCGCCTCCCCCTCATGAAATATTTTATGTTAGGATATTATAGCATATTTCGCTAAATATTGGTACACCCTGACCGCCGGCCCTAATCTGCTGCAATATTTACGGCATCACAAAAGAGATTAGCGTCATATAGAATCATAAAAACCCGGGCGTGCTGCCCCGGGCTTTTTATTGCTTCGACGTTTTTTCCAGCGCTGCTATCCATCCTTCCCATTCACGCGGGCGCATGTCAAGCCAGAAGACAAGCGGCGTGTATGTTGTCATGGAGAGCGAACAGCATATTTCCCGTATAACGCAGCAGGGGCGCTCCCCTAGCCGCCTAATAAAAAATTCTGTACCGCCGATGTTATCTTCGCAAAGTCCCGCGCCGGCAGTCTGAAGAGCAGATCAGCGGGTACCTTCGCCGCCTTTGCCGCAACGCAGCTCTGATAGGTTTTGTCTATGTCTGTTACGGGGCGCGCGGTTATAGCAAAGGCCTCCGCCTCAGCGTCAATGAGTTCTCTGCCTGTCAACCCGTCAAGGTCAACAGTCAGTTCTGTATGCTTCTTCCCCTCGAATTCTACCTCTTTTGAAAGCTTTATCTCCATTAATCCCCAACTCCTTCCGCCGCTCTGGCCGCGGTGAGGTAATCAACGCCGGCCACACGACAAATATAATTGAATTTATCAAGATAGACGCATTCTTCGCCGTCTATCCACACGCCCAAGGCCAGCACTTCAAGCTCGACTTCGCTGTCCATCGTGGCTCCGGACTCGAATTTACCGAGGCTGTTTGACTTTGGCGTGCCCTTTACCCAAACCTTTATCCCTGATATTGTTCGCAGCCCAGTCCTTGGCTCTGATACGTCGAGCGACGCCCTAAAGTCAAGCTCGTGGGCTATTGGTGCGGAAAGCTCGAGACTCGCGTTTGTGGGCGTGCGGAACTGGATTTTCATCTGCATGGACTGGTAGTGCCCGGTTACCACCGAATCAACTTCACCGGAGATGCCGCTGCCTTTTATACTGGCGGTCATTGCCTGTATCTGCGGCAGATCGATATTCGCCACACCCAGGAATTGGCTGCCGTTTTTATAAACGCGAGCGTTTACCAGTTTTTCAGGTATTCCTATCATCTATTTCACCCCCTACTCGCTGAACAGTGTGCTGAAGTATTCAGGATCAAGCTCAAAGTCTGCTTCTATGCTCTCCGCGGGCGGCGGCGGCGTGAGGTATACCTTGAACTTAATCTTCCCATCGATGAGGCTTGAAACAGGATTGTCTTCCTTGCGGAATTCGATGCGCCCGCCGAGGATCGCCTCCTGCGCCGTGAGCCCGTTGAGTCTGTCGTTGAAGCTGTCGACTATCGTCTCGATGAGGCGGCGCGTTATCGGGGCGTCTACCTTCTGCCAGAAGGTGAGGATGAACTCTGCCTGCATCCAGTTGAACATGAGACGGTTGGTGATGAATACGTCTTTCGTGTCCGTGCTGCCCGGATAACAGGCGTTGCGGTTGCCCCATGCAGTCCAGCCTTTAGAGAAGTTCAGCGCCGTGGTGACGCCGTTCTCATTCAGGTAGTTTACCTTCGCAAGCGACATTGACACCTCCTTGCGATCGTCCTCCGCGCCGGCTATCAGGCTGTCGCACTTGATGTTCTGGTTTGACGGCGAGACATAGGGAATGTCCTTGCCCTTGTGGTGAGTCGTCCACTGGATTAACGCCGCGAACTGCGAGCTGTAGCGGTATTCGGTCTCTCCGAGGCGCAGCATCGGCCAGAGGACGTGCTGGAGGTCATCGACGAGATTCTTGCTGGTCTTGTACGCGGGGACATCGGTGTATAGCCCAGGCGCGCCAGTGCCTGTCACGGGGATATCTATTATCGCCAGCGCCTTGAACAGCGTGTTGATGTTCCACGCCTTGGCGGCCATCACGGCGGCGACCTCCACGTCGTCGCTCCATCCCGTGGCGACGATCAGTCCCGGGACCTTGCGGGTGATGGGGTAGACTCTCTCGATCACTTCGAGTCCCTCTTCATCGCCGGTGGATGCGTTGATGCCGCCGATGATATCGTCTTTATCTACCTTGGCAGGGTCTGCGTAGTCGTAGCTGACTTTTAACTCCGCCGTTTCGGATGAGATGCTGCCGGTCGACTTCCTGGCTATGACCACGTTATAGTCGGCGTCATAAGCGGCGGTATAATCTGTGCCGAGTACGTAGGTTGTCTGTCCCTGCGCGTCCTTCACGACAATGGAGGATAGGAGCGCGTCCGTCTTCGCGAGTTTCGCCTCTCCTTTTGCCAGTGTCAGCGATTCGGACGCTACGCTCGTTTTATGCACGGACGGGTCAAAGACGTTAACAAACACGCATGGCTTCATGGAGAACAGAGCAAATTCAGCGTAGATGTTCTCGCAGAGCGTCCACTTCTTCCAATCCGTGCTGTATCCCAGCGCCGCCACCGCGTCGTCATAGGCGTTGCAGAGAATTGGGTAGTTTATCTTGTTCTTCCGTGTCGCCGTGCGATGTATCGGCGCGGTGCCAAAATAAACCGGCATTGCCGCTTCGCATGGCGCGGCGGGGATAATACTTGTCGGCGATTCTGTTGTTTTTACGCCGTGAAAAAATGCCATCGCTATTCATCTCCTCTTAGGAATTCTTCTGTCTCCTCAAGCGCCTGATGCTGGGGGCTGCCTTTTATAGCCAGCCTTTCACGACAGGCGGTAATCTCAGACGTGGGCACGATAAGCTCAAAGATGCTCGGGCATTCCTCGCACATGGCCGCCACTTCGGCGGGTAATCCATTCTTAAACCCCATACCAAAACGCAGTCCTTTTTTCATATCTGTCGGACCGAGGTATATGCGCGGACCGCTGAAGTTAAAACGTGCTGCGTTCATCGTCGGTGCGGTCTGGGCTGTCTGCTGGGTGTCGCCAGCTGCTTGTTTCGTCGTTTCCGTACGCGCTGCCATAGGTATCTATTTCCTCCTCTATGCTGAATTCTTCCGTGGTTTGGCGCTCGTCATACTGTATGATGATGTCGCCGAACCAATATGGATACGCCTGTATGTCAAAAGGTCCTCCCTGTAACTTGTTCACGCGCGCCCATCGGTTGCCGATAAGCCTTTTCTTTAGGAGCGCGCGGCGAAGCCGTTCAATCGCGTTTAACAGGTCGTGGTAGCCTGGACTGCATTTATCGGCATTGCTCTCCTCTTCGTTGAATATACCCACTATAATGCGTATAGTCAGCGTCGAGGTTGATTCATTCGCCCGATCGTCGAAGTCCAGTAACCGTAAGATTAAAAGCGGAAACTCACTGGAATCCGGCTTTCTTCCATCTCCCGGTATTTCACCGATAAAACACCTGAACGCCGGCAGGACGGCGCGGGATTTACTTGAAATGCTTAGATCCTTTAATGCGTCAAGACAAAAGGATCGCAGCTCAAAAAGCAGTTCAATCATGATTATCGCCTCGTAAGCCGGCGTTCCATCGACCTGGCGAATATCTCCTCCAGCGTCGCTTTGGTAACTTCTGTCACCTTCTCAGCTACATCCTTATTGCCAAGCATCTGGGGCGTGGAGACGGTTTTAAATATCCTCAGATTCTTTTTATCTCGTTTGGAGGGTTCTGCTCTCCTTGCAAGATGGACACTGCCGCCTTTGAGCGCGATCCAGAAATAATCACGACTGATATCCTCAAACTGACCGCTGAGGATTTCTGTAGCGTACCCGCGTTTTGAAGTCCAAGCCGGGGCAGGGGTTTCTTTCTTTGGATGAACATTAAAGTTCAATAATCCGCGCGGTCGCCCCCTGCTTTCCAACTTTGCCGCTATGCTGCCGCCCTTTGCCCTGATTTCCCTGAGCTCTTTTTCAACGCCCTGCATGCTGATCGTGTATCGGCGCGATATCTGTATTAACGCCTCGCGGTGAGCCGCGGCAAGGGCTCTGTTTACGCTGGTTCGCAACACGGACCCGGCTTCATCCGGCATTGCCTCAAGATACCTTTTTATATCTTCCAGTCCACGAATCTCTATCTCCATCACGAATCCACCGCCTTGAGACGTATTCGCATCATACCGTTTGTGTCGATGACTTCTTCTACCGTCCATCTTTCATCGGCGTTATTGCGCGACAAAGTAACCCTCCGTCCTGTTGTTGGGGGCGAAATTATCTTTTTTGTAAAGATATAGAGGGAGCGCGCAAACGTTCCCTCGTATTTCTGCCGTTGCCACCCAGTGGTGACATTCGGCGTTATTTCCTCAATAACGGCCGGCATTAGAACTCCGTCAAGAGTGATATTTTCTGCAAAATCCACAGCTTGCAGGAATACTGCGTCAATATCGCCCTCAATCATGTCTCGCAGAGCCACGGTTTAATCGCCGGAGGGCACAGGTTCCACAGACCAGTCGGTCGCGGCGGCGGCAAGCTCGACCTTGCCGGTTGTCGTGTTGTGGGTATGTTCCAGTATTTTCGTTGGATTACTTATGGTCGCGCTTAGTACGCCAATCTTAACGCGGCACTTCGCCTCCGAAGAAGCTTTAGGGGCCACAACGATGCCAAGCAACGTATTGTTTGTCGGTGTCTTTGTCGCGTATTTATTCGTAGTATTCCAATAGACGATATCACCGACAGCGAATGCCGAGCCGGTTACGGCTCCAATCTCCCACACCTGATCAAGCCGCACCGCGCCGCTTTCACCTGACTTTATCTCTGTTTCCGCTATGCCGCACATATTAGATAGGACAATAACATCGCCGACTGAAATCGTCGTCTCGCCGCTGTTTTTATAATCTATGACCTCTCCGCGCTGTACGGGAATTGCCTGCCTGCTCATCTACATGCCTCCTTCTTTACGCTGGCTGAGCGCCGGCGTTTTTATACATGCCGCGATATTCGTAACACCATACGCCGAAATCAACACGCACCTTATATTCGATACCGTCAATATCCCATCCCGGCATCTGCTCAATCGTTGGGCTCTGCTGTCCGTTGAGGAACGCGACCTCAACCGTGTCGATCTCTGATGCCGATGCCGCGAGATACCAGCTCCAATCTGTGATATGCGGAACGACGATCGGTTCAAAAGCGTTTTTGAGTGGGTTTATTATACCTGGATTTGACGCAGATACATCGGTGTCGCTGTAGAGAATCTGGCGCGCCGGCGTCTCTAGCTCTGGCGATATCAGAAGATACTTCGGCGTAAGGTTAAGCTGCACCTTATTATTCGCATCCTTGCGTAATCCTGTCTGCCGGCGAATCGCTACGCGCGCGTCCGATAATGATTTGACGCTCAGCGCCGAGGCTGTGCCGGCAAGATTCTTATGATCCGCATGGAAGAGTGCTTTTGTATCTTCCCCTACAATAGGATTTGAGAAAAGCAGTTTGTAGACAGCCTGCTCAATCGTACGCGCCGACGCGCTGCCAAACAGCTGTGGAATGCGAGCAAACGCTCCAAGCTCGTCATTGATGATAGCCTTGCGCGTCAAGGCAAACTTTTTACCGAACGTGCCTATACTGAATGAATCTTTCGTCTCCATCAGGTCGGCCATCTTATACTCTCCGCCCTCAAGGATAGGTTCCAGGAGGGGCATTTCACCGAACCGTATTTTATGCTGTTCTTTAAAGTCGCTGGCGCTGCCGACTCCGCACCAACGGTTCCATGTCGTCGGGGCTTCGTTATATGCGTCAAGCAGTGTCACTCTGGCAAGGTCGGTCATTATAATAGGGAAATCCGACGTAGAAAAGGCGCGTCTTGCTATGTCTTCTTCATCGTCGCGATATGATACGCTCTCACCATTTCTTTCTACGCACTCCCTAGCCAGGTTAGACAGCCTTATGCCCCGAAAATCTTCCGCGCCCTGCGCAAAACTATCAGAGCGCTTGCCTAGCCTCATGCGCAGCCCGTCGCGCGCGGCGCGGCGGAATTTTTCCCGTTCCTCCGCGCCAACGCTTATGTTGCGCCCCGTACTTACGCCGCCGCCGCTTTTTGCCTGTGCCGTCAGTATGTTGCGGCAAACAGTCTCCACTGACAGCCCTTCGCTGACATAGCGGACGGCTTCTTCCTGTGGTATCTGATGCCTGACGCAGATGGCCATTATTTCAGCCGACCGCGCTCTCTCCGCTTCAAGGTTCGACTCTGACCCTCCGCTGGCTGGTTGAGGTTCAGGCTGCGCGCCAAGTCCGGACGCTTCTCTCATCTCCCTGACAAAACGAATAGCCTCAGGGGCCTCTTCTGCCTCAACACCCGCTAGTATGCCGCGAATCTCTTCCTCAAAGGCATCTCTTTGGATTTTTTTTGTTGCCAAATCTCCGAAAGCTCCCATTACAAGTTCGCGAAATTTTTCCACTGACAAACCATTCCTTTCATTAATCTTAATACTTCTGCCAATCCCGACCGTTTTGTCGGCGGGGCAGCTAACAATACTTACCTCGATGGGCTCCCACTTTCGAGCGATCTGAGCCGGCCCCTTAATGCCCTCACGCGAAATGCCTCCTGCTGGGATCTCTTCCCACTGATACACGCGGAAGCACGCAGATACCCCTCTAAGCGTGCCGGATCTTACCTTCTGGAATATCTCGTCGGATGCGGCGTCGGCATCGAATAATACGCGGCATCTGCCCTTTTTTGCCTCTCGGTCTATGCGGACATCTTCTAGCCTGCCTATAACGCGATCTGTGTTATGATTAAACAGCGCGACGCCGATTTCACTCAATCGTGAGAGATCTACCGCTCCTTCGCTATGGTCAAGAACTTCCGAATACCATTCGCCAGTCCAGAAATCGTAGCGCCGTACTTCGCTGTCCGATGAAAAAGATAGCTCTATAGATCGCGAGGCATCATCCGCCGACGTATCAAACCTGAGTTCTCGCTGGTGCGTCTGCAGCGGAGAAAAATACGCATCGCGAGTGCCGGCCAGTGTAGCTGGATTCTTATTCATCTTCTCCCTCCTTTTTTAACGGAGGCTCGTCTTTGTCGTTCAAGAGGTTGTTGTATTCCTCGGCTGACGTGACGCTTTCGCCAGAAAACCACGGCAACTCTATGCCCAGCTCACGAGCCTCGTCAATTTCTTTTCTGCGCTGCTTCATCACTTCGTAATAGTCTTTGCCCTGCTCCCCACAAATATCCGACAACGTCGTAATGCCCAGGGTGAGCATCTTTTCCATTCCCGCAGCCTCCTTCTGCGGGTCAACCCACTTCCATCCGGGGGTGCTCCATTTATGCGCCATATACCTGCGCCGCGCGCCCTCATTCTCAAAATATCCCGGCAGCGTCAGTTTACCGGACATCACTGCCGCTTCAAGAAACCATTCATACACGCGGTCGCAAAGCTTAACGACAAGCTTCTTTTGCATCTTCGTGTATGTCTTGCGGTCCTCAAGCTGTCCGCCCCTATGCGATGAATAATTGACCTGCGACATATCGCGCGAAACGGTTTCATAGCTAAGCCCGCACGCCATCGCAATCAAGCGGATGAGAAACGAGGTGAAACCTGCCGCGTTGACGTTAGGCCGTCCCAGCGCTGGGAATTTAACGTCGTCATTCTTTTTTAATATGTTAAACTGTCCTCGCCGAATCTCTTCATATCGCTGGGACTTATCGCCCCTGCCGCCTACGGGATTGCCTATTCCATTACCGGACGCACCGTTTTCTTTCACCACAAATGCCGTGATTGCCGCCGCGTTGCGGGCAGCTTCGAGCTCATTGCCGATATATTCCTGTATGTTGCGCACTCGCTCTGTGCAGACTGCCATGTCAGACAGGCTGCGCGTCTGCTGCGGACGTTTTTTTGTAAAAATGTGTATAACGTTCTCGCGCGGGATACGGACAACGGTCTGATCTCGAAAGTAGGGTAATGGGTCAGGTCTGAAGTGATAAGCGACAGCTTTCATATACTTATCCACTTCTACGCCGCCGAAAACATAATTTTCGCCGTACTGAAACCTGTCACAGGCCAGCATATCAGGCTCCAACATCTGCAATTTGAAAGGCAGATAGCCGTCAGGGTCAATTACTTTAACAATGAACACCTCGCCGTCGATGGCGTGCCGGCGCATGACCATTTCTAATATTTCCGCGAAAGAACTGTCCCCTGTCACATCACAGTTTTCAGCCAAAGACCACTCCTTCCATATATCTTCGATCCGGTCATTAATAACATCCAGCGTCTTGCCGCGGGCGCTGCAAACCTGAGCTTCGAGCACAAAACCGGCTCCTACGACGTTGCGCAGCATAGCACCGATGACACCTTCCGTGACGTCACCGTTGCGTTCGAGGTCGCGCATACGGGCCCGAACAAGATTACGGTGCGGAGCATCGGTCTGCTCTGGGGTCGTGTTTATCGGATACCAGTTACCGCCCTGAGGGTCAATGCGGGCGGCGTCATAGCTGCGCATCTCCATGCGGAATTCGGCGCGCCTCACGCCAGCTTCCGGAGATATCCAGCCTATCAGTCTGTCTAAAAAAGTTAGTTGCTCCTTCATCGTCCGCGCCATGTTATCAGCCGCACGCCGCCTCCTTCGGCGTCGCCAAGCTCGGACATTAATTCGCCGCGCAAAGCCCTAAGTTGGGATAAATCAGCCTTTGTCACCGACCTCGTACCAAGGTCGTAGCTTTGCGCGCCCGTTACGATAGCACGGATTGCGGCGCTTACTTCACCAAGCTCAACCTCTATTTCTTCTATTGTTCTCATGGCAAACCTCCTTTCTATTCATCTTCATCGGCGCGCAAAGTGCGGACGCCGGCGATCTCCGCCGCCGCGAAGCTGCCGACTGCGCAGTCTAAGAGATGATTGTCAACGCCGCTCATAATGGGTTTATATAACTCTTTCGGACGCCCTTTACGGTCATACTCTGTAATCTTATGTTCCGAACAGAGTTGGTCGGCGAATTGCCGAGAGCAGCCAGCAAACACGTTGAGGCTCCCTCGTTCGCCAGCAGGCCGCGCGAGTCTGCCGTACACAAAATCCTTATAAAAACCCGTGTCCAGCAGAAATAGTTTCAGATCGGTATAGCGCATCTTATCAATCACGCCAATTCGGTACGGAATGCCTTTCGCAGAGGTCTCATCAAGCCCTTTGGACGGGCAGGTCAGTCCGGGGTGCTCCAGACAGAATTCATACACTTCTTCCGTACGGAAGCCGGAGTCAATAAGCGAGAAAAACACTCTGAATGTTTCGCCGGTGCTGATTCGCTGATATTCTCGCTCTAATACAGCTTCTATGTCCGCCCATGTTTCGCATATCCCAGGCCCCCCACCAAAATCTATCAGCCAGCTAGTCATTCCTTCGCCCCAGGCATATATAGACCACCAGAAGTGATCTTTCTGAACATCGACCGCTGCCGTTAACATCAGTGCGCCATCGGGTACCGTTCCTCGCTCGTAATTAAGCTGGTGCTCAAGCACTACATCAGAGCGCATCCGTGCCGCCTGATTCACCCACGGCTCACCCAGCCATCCGTTGACGAAATTCATCAGCTTTTCAGGTCTGTCTTTCGACTCAAGGAATTCTTTTGCCACATCCCCAAAACGCTTCCACGGCGAATATATCGTTGAAAGGTTATACGCAACATGACGTGGTCGGGCTATCTTTTGAGGAACCATTATCCAATCTTCAGCGTTTTTGTCATATTCAACTGACCGCCAGCCTCCAGCTCGCAGCATCATATGTTTGTGCTTGTCAAATATTGAGCCGCGGCAGTGGGGGCATTCGCACCACGCCTCCTCCGATACCCGTTTAAGGCGCGCAGACGTCGGGAGCGCGTTCATATCTTCCGGCCATTTGATATTTTTCATGCGCATCACAAACATTTCGTTACAATGAGGGCAAGGCACAAAATACCGTTTGCGCACATCCGCTTCCAGCCACGAGCGCCATATGTGCCCAGAATCATATGTCGGGCTGGACACCTCGACTTCTTTGCGGCGGTAGTATGTTTTTGTTCGCTCCGCGGCCAGTTTGAAGGGATCGGCGTCGTCGCCGGCGCGCAGCGGGAACTTGTCCGCTTCGTCGTAAAATACATAACGCACGGGGCGTGAGGCGAGTTGCGACGGGCTGTTTGCGCCAACAAAAGCTATCTCCATACCCGGGAAATAAAGCCTCTGAATTTCTGAGCGCTCAAAATCAAATTTTGCACGCAGTGCCTCGCAGTTGCGTATGAAGCTCCGAAAACGCCCTTTGGAAATATCCTTCGCAAGCATGTCTGTAGGCAGCACGTATAGCATGCTGCCTTGATCCTGATCTACTGCGTAGCCAATCATGTTGTACTCACATTCCGTTTTACCAAGCTGCGTAGCAAAAATCAACGAGATTTTTGTTACCCCCGCTGCGCGAAAGCTGTCCATTGGCTCACGGAGGTACGGCGTGCGATCTGTACGCCAAGGCCCAGCTAATTCCGAATACTCCGCAGTGAGTATCCTGTTGCGATCCGCCCATTCGCTGACGCTAATCTTCTTCGGTGGAGCCAGCGCCCGAAGTTCCGCATCTGTCCATTTTGCCGATACCGTCTCTGCTGTACGTTTCAAGGATTTCATATATGGCCCTTTCCGTCTCTTCTTCAACGATCAACCGCACTTCTGGGTCGGGGAAACGGAAGCCGACACGCATAGGGATTGAAAGCAGCGCTGATTTAAGTTCTACGCAGCGCGCTACCCACTGTTCGATAACCTCGGCACGATTGATTACCTTTCCTTCGCGCTCCAGCTTCATAAGTTCTCTCAGGCTGGCCTTGGCCTCCTGTTCGAGCGCTCTGGCTTTGAGCAGCCTGTCCTTAAACTCGGAGACATCAATAGCTTCGCCTCCGCCCGACAACTTCTGCTGCAGGTACATTACATAAGCTTTTACTGTTGGACCAAGGTCGTATTTGCCGCGCTCCGCCTTTGGGATGATTTTTTTTTGTGCGAGTTGCTCAACACGACGTTCCGATAAGTTTAAAAGATCGGCTATGATTTTCTTAGAATAGAGATTGCCCCCCCCCTGTGACATCACTCACGCCGCTCCCGCCTCAATTTATCGAATGTTTTTCCGGATTCTGCGTGTATGGCACTCTGAGAAGTGTAGTGTTGCCAGCGCCGCACCGACATGTCTACATATGCAGGGCTCAACTCTACGGCGAGGCATCTGCGCCGACAAGATTGTGCTGCAATGACTGTCGTGCCAGATCCCGCAAAGGGGTCATAGATTATTTCGTTTACTTTAGAGCTATTCAGGATAGCGCGCCGCATACACTCGACCGGTTTTTGTGTGCCATGCGTCGTTTTTTCATCTTGCCCGCTGAAATCTATCTCCCAAACGCTGGAGACCTTCCGCGATCCCTGCCAATGAGACACCTCGCCTTCACGCACTGCATACCAACAGGCCTGATAGTCATCGCCGCAATATCCGGGCAGTTCAGGGCATGCAGTCTCATCGCGGCGTACGGCATACCAGCATACCTCGTGCTGCCAATGAATATCTCCTCGGCTTAGTATCAAATTAGGTTTAATCCATACTATTTGGCTTCGTAATACAAAACCGTTAACTTCGAGACTTTCTGCAACAGTGCGGCCGTGCAGCGATCCATGCCATACATAGGCAACGTCCCCCGGAAATAATTTCCATGCCTCACGCCAGTCGGCACGATCATCATTCAACACAGTGCCCGTCCTTTTCGATTTCGACAGTCCATTATCCATCCGCCATTTAGGATCATACTGGACTCCATATGGAGGATCCGTCACCATGAGGTGAGGCCGACAACCATCAAGCAACCGTTCGACCGTAGTGGGATCAGTGCAATCTCCGCATATGATGCTGTGTGTGCCTAAAAGCCAAAGGTCGCCTGCGCGCGAAACTGTAGTCGGCTCTATGTCTGGCAAATCATCTTCCGGGGACATCCCATTTACCGCGTCGAGATTCAAAGCCAACACCTCGCGGTTTTCAAACCCAGTAATGGATAGATCCAGTCCGAAATCATCGCGAAGGCGCAACATTTCTGCAGCAAGCGTTTCTTTGTCCCATTCCGAATCTTCTGCAAGGCGGTTGTCGGCGATAATATACGCACGCCTTTGCGCATCCGTCAGTGTATCAATGTATATACATGGTATTAAATCAAGACGAAGCCGTACAGCAGCTTCCGTCGCCCCTGCTCCTTTGATAATAGTGCCGCTGCGGTCGATAAAAACAGGAACGATAAAACCATATTCCTGAATTGAAGCCATAAGCTTCCGTATTTGTTTCTCCGGATGTTTGCGTGAATTATTGACATAAGGTAACAATGCACTCGGGTTCAAATAAGTTATTTCCATCCGCGCATCCCTCCTTTTAGTCTTTGTATGAAACCGAAATGGGGGCAAACCTGAATTTTTGTACAGAAACCCCGCGCCTCGCCAGCCCCGCAACCCCCCTTTGCCCCAGAAGGACCCGCAGGCGGCATGACCCCAGTCTGCCACAGCGTTGGCGTCAATCATAGCTTCCACTAGCCCCCGTGTCTAAATCTTACATATCTAGTATTGTGTAAGATTTTCCGAAACTACGAAAAAACAAGCTGCTGAGCGAGAATTCTGACATCCTAAAGTGCTCTGAAAATTGAGTTATCCACAAAAATTTAGCGTATTAAAGCGATTTTTCGACTTATGCACATATCCACAGAAAAAGCGTTTCGGTTTGCCCCGACAAGGGCGTTAGAAATTAACTCTGCGATAGATTTCTTCCTGCTCTTTGATTGGAATCATAGCATAACGATGCGTTGTCTCTATGTTTACATGGCCGAATTCTTTTTGTATCACATCTACCCGTGTGCCATTACGCCATGCCTGATATGCATACGTCTTACGCAAGGAGTGAGTTCCGATTTCCCCCGAGATACCGACTAACGCGGCCGCGACAGATATAACGTGCCACAGCTGCTGTCTGGACAGTGCCTTAAACTTCCCTCCTGCCGCCTTCTTCTGCGACAGAACCAAAGGCGTTTCGCGACGCCAGTTTTTCATACTGCGAATGTGTTCGCGCAGCTCGCTCCGCATTTTATCAGTTATAAAGATATGCCTTACTTTTCCTGTTTTTATTTCTCGCACTACAAGGCGATCTATTATTTGCACACGCTTTCCGTCTCCGGCAATAACATCGCCAACTTGCATTGCCAATATATCGCTGCACCGCAGCCCCCAATTAATGCCAATCAGGGCTGCGATATAATAATTTCTGTTCCAGCCTTTTAAGCAGCGAAGAAAAGCATGAATTTCAGGTTCCGTGCGGATAGGAACAGTTTGATTCATGCCTCACACGCTGCCCTTATCTTGTCTATCGGCCACTTACGGTCCAAGCGCTTTTGTATCCACTTCATCATGATTTTTTTATCGCACTCACAGCATCTTACTATCGGAATCGCGCCGTGAGGGATGGGAGAATAAAAGGCATTTGAGCTGCCTGCTTTCCAGCGGCGGCCATACATACGACCCCATATTACAACTTCTCGCTCCACATCTGCCATCATAACACCGACCTCTCAAAAGTGGGGGCATTAAAAATGCCGTCCTCCGCGGACGGCGATATATTCTCTGCATGTGATTGTCCCGCAATTCGCCTGAATGATAATATTATATCCCTTGACAAGGACATAGCAAGAGCCTTAGTGAGGACACTTAAATTTTGCTAATTCAATTTTTGATACAACGCGGGGTCGTCGTATAATCTGAATTTGTCATCCAGCGGCCTTGTAATTAAAAATAAAGCGATAGTTCTTATGTATGCGTCACGGCGGCGGCGCTGTGTCTTGGCTGTGATACCGTTGAATTTCTGGCTGATCATCTTCGTCGCTCCGCCCTTACCGTCTCTTATCATGCCGCCGGGGCGCACAAAAAGGGAGCTCATCTCAAAAAGCAACCATGTCTCTGGATACAAACGGCGGTAATAGTTAAAGGTGTTTGTGATGTGCTGCCAGCCGCCCAGCTTATGAATTATCTCTTCATGGACTGTTTCCAACATGACCTGCGGCTTCGGGAGGTTCTCGCCGCCGGCGATGCGCACACCGTAATCGGATTGACACTTACATTTCTTATCATACATTTCTGCTGCGGACGGCGGCTCGGCTCGCCCCAACAGTATCGCCAGACCATCGTCGAAATTGTTAACTATGAATTTTATTAAATTTATCACTTCCGTTAGAGTCGGTGTATCCGGCATAATATCCCTTTCTGGCGTTAAAGCAGCCGCATGCTTTCTTTTCCGGTATCTATGATGTTATTCGACTGAAGCACTCGCTCATACATCCGGGATTGATACCTCTTGCTGAACTCCGACATCGTTAAATTTGAAGTGATAATCGTTGGGCGTCCGAAATTATAACGCACGCCTATAAGCTCGTTCAGCGTCGCTGCGTTGGCGCGGGATTCAAGCTCGCATCCCAAATCATCAAGTACCAACAAAGGCGCGGATTCCGCCGCGTAAAGGTTCGCCCTCTCCATGCACACGGCGTACGCAGAGAGCCAGGAAGCCGAGCAGGATGCGTTTTCGGCCCATAACGCGGGGCTGTCCCAATATTCCAAAAGACGCCTGTGGGTATCGTTGTAAATACGCCACGCGGCGGCGAATGACTTCCCTGTACCCGTATCGCCGTGCAGGTAAAGAAACCCCTTGCCATTCCACCGAAACGCGCCGTATAGGGCATCTGTATCTTTGGGATTCGGTAATGCCGCTCGGAAAATGGTCGGTATATCGCCAGGCAGGCTCTTCAAGGCTATGCCGGCGATTTGAGATAAAAATTCTTTCCCCCGAGGACATTCCTGCGTCAGCAGTGGACAGAACACACGATATTCGTCATCCGACTCGGTGGGAGCGACCGTAAGTTTACCATTGGCATCGCAGTCAAAATGACATTCCCGAATGTTATCTCCTGCCCATCTGATAATTCGCTCTCTAGCTTCCAGCGCTTGATTGAGCCTTCTGACTAAGCCCCCTGCGTGCTCGCTCGTATGCAATTGCATCTATCTGTCCCCTTTCCATCCGAAATTTCTCAATGTCAATATCGTCGTTTATTTCGCGCCCCATCTGTATTTCCGGCCCAATGTAGTCCCGCCATGCTTCTTTTTTGGGCCCAAGAAAAGAGGCGGCGTGGAGCGTATATTTTTTTTCCGTGCATTGCGCGCGGCATTCGCTGGCATATCGTTTAGCTGCCCTGATCAGCACATCAGGGGCGATCTTTAATTTCAAAAGACGCCGCCACTCGGAGTAAGCCGCGCTTTTACGCCGGCTGTAGTGGGGGTACTCCTTCCAGAAGTTTTCAAACTCCGCGGAGTAATCCGTCTTTGCCCTTTCCGCCTTTTTCTTTTCAGGATTTTCAGGAGGATCAACAGACATATCTTTATCTTTGGTTATAGTAAATAAGGGCTTTAGTAAACGGTGTGCACCACATGCACCCCCGGGGGTGCATGTGGTGCACCCTATACCGTTTTCAGGGGTGCATGTGGTGCACTCTATATCTTTTGGGGCGTCTTCTTCTGTGAACTTTTGTACAGCGTCATGCCCAATAAGCGTGTACTTCGATGCCTTCTGACGACCGCCCTCAAACACGGTGGATACTTCAATATACCCTCTCTCAGCTAACTCTTTAAGGGCATACTGCGTCTGTCGCCGGCTGATGCCGGCAACCTCGGCGATCGTATCTATTTTCAGACACCACGATCTGTCTTTCGTGTTGACATAAGTTGCCAACAGCGCATAGATGCCGCGCGCAAAAAAAGAAAGTTCTTTGTTCTGCATGACATCGATATCGAGGATGCAGAACCAGAAGCCGCTCCGCCCGTCTTCTATTTTGCCATCGGTCACATTTATAACTTCTTCATCAGACATTTTAGCTTGACTGTTCATTCCTTGCATCTCCTTTTACGCATTCTGTCTATATCCTCCGGGCGCAACGCTTCATATTACCAACCTTCCTGACCGCTCTGTTGCAGCACACCTCTTTTTCGCAATCTCAACATACCTCGGATTTATTTCTATGCCGATATATTTACGAGATTCTTCGCAGCAAACGACGCCCACTGTGCCTGCGCCAAAAAACGGGTCGAGTACAGTTTCGCCGACAGGACATCCCGCCAGTATGCAGGGGCGAATTGATTCCGGTGGAAAGGTGGCGAAGTGAGCCTCTTTAAAAGGGACTGTGGAAACCGTCCAGACAGAGCGCTTATTTCGCCGCCCGTCACGGATATCATATGCGCCGCCGCTTTTCGTGCGAAAGAACGTATCTGGATATTGGGTATATTTCTTGCCGCCGTACCTCGGAAGCGATACTTTCATCGGGGGTGTTTTTTCGGGCATTTTTTCACCGCCGCACTGATTTCCGATATCCTGCTTACAACGCGCAACGGTCGTATCCGCAACTGGCTCGCTGATCGCCTTTGCATCGAAGTAATACTTCCGGTTCTTCGAGAGGAGAAATATGTACTCATGGCTCTTAGTGCAGCGATCTGTCGCGCTCTCTGGCATAGGATTCGGCTTCGCCCAAATGATATCCTGCCTCAGGTTCCAGCCATCCGCTTGGAGGGCAAGGGCGACACGCCACGGTATGCCCATCAGGTTTTTAGCAGAACCGCGTGACGAGATAACGGTGTTTGGACAATCTACCGTACCCCGATTGGTGCTCTGTTTATATTGTTTTGCATTCTCAGGATACTTCGCTGCCCCTTTGCCACTGCCGTAATAACTATCGCCGAGGTTAAGCCAGAGGGTACCGTCTCCGCGCAGTACCCTTTTTACCTCGTCGAAAACCTGCACAAGCCGTGAGATATACTCTTCGGGCGTCGCCTCTAGGCCAATCTGCCCCGCGACGCCATAATCGCGGAGTCCGTAATAAGGAGGCGAGGTGACGACACAATGCACTGATTCGCTGGGCAGTGTTTTCGTGATTTTTAACGCATCGCCAGTGTATATCATTTATGAGCCCCCCCCCCCAAATATGCCAGTCTGCCCATTATTTTGTGGTTTTTTCGGTGTTACCCACCAATCCCACACGGCCTGCCCAGAAGTCCAATGAGTATCTATATATAAACCTTTCTTGCTCCGTTCTTCAAGCATCCTGTCAAACGCTTTAATGTACAGAGCTTTATATTTAGGCCACCGCTCCGCTTCCTTAGACATGTGTCGCCAACCGCCCATAGGGCAACAGATGCAACCCAAACGCCGGAAACCTTCATCGTACAAAGAACAGTATGGTAAATGATTGTCGCGAATATACTGCCAGACCTCTGCCGTACTCCAATCAAAAATTACATGTAAGTATCTCCTTGCTGGGTCATGCCTATCTCTTTCAAATTTTTCTCTTTTCTTACGCTTTACACTTTCAGCAGACCTTATGCCTGTAACAACAAAACGCCCCTCACCTTCACGCTCTTTCAAATGACGGCAACAATATCGTAATCTTCTTGTAGGAGGATACTTTTCTTTGACAATTAAGTCCCACATAGATATTTTGGGTCTATTCCATATTATTTCTGGTTGAGTGCGTATGAAGTAAATAAGCTCCGGCGGATCGACGGTGGTTACGTTATAGTGTGCGTCGTACTTACAGCCGCTTTGCCGCACAAGGTCAAGAATAACGGTGCTGTCTTTGCCACCGCTATAAGCCGTATAATACCCCTCCGGTGGTTCATGCTCGCGGAGCAATGTTAGTGCCTCTTGTACTTTATCCCGTACTCCGAAAAGAGTGTTTTCGCGCAGCATTTCTACGCTACCTCCAGCCCCGCCGGCATCATAAATTCACAGTTCGCTTTAATAAT
>JAUNJZ010000002.1 GCA_030533085.1 Synergistaceae bacterium | reverse complement strand
TGGCCATAAATCTGATAAAGCAGGATAAAGCAAAGGGAAGTATCCGCGGCAAGAGGCTTAAGGCTGGTTGGGATGACTCCTATCTGCTAAAAATATTGAAGGATATTTGGTGCGTGTGCCCTGAATAATACCTCACATATATTGTTTGGAATGGGGAATTGCAGTATACTTGTCCGCTATAATCTGCTGTTTCGAGATTAAATGGAGGGTTGCGTTGTGGCTTCTAAAAAATTCTTGCAGACTACGAAGCGAGAGACGATGATAATCATCGCTCTTTATCTGCTTTTCTTTGTCTGGTGGTACGCTACAGCTTACGGTTTTGGCGACGATCCGTCGCAGTATGACTATATCCTGGGCTTCCCGGAGTGGTTTTTCTACAGCTGTATCGTCGGATATGTCGGGATATCTTTTATCCTCTGGATTGTCATCCGCCTGATGTTCAAGGATCTGCCGCTGGACGAGGAGGCGCGCGAGGCGGAGAAGGAGGAAGAAAAAAATGTTTGATAACGTTCCGATGGTTGTTCCGCTGGTACTCTATTTTGCGCTTATCATGGGGGTCGCCTTTTTCGGCAATCGCCTGTCGGCCGGGAAACGGACTGATACGGCCGATTTTATGGAAGAATATTTCATCGGAGGCCGTTCGATGGGCGGCTTTGTGCTGGCGATGGCGATCATCACGACTTATACCAGCGCAAGCAGCTTCATCGGAGGCCCCGGCGTCGCCTATAATCTCGGGCTGGGCTGGATACTGCTTTCGATGATACAGGTGCCTACGGCTTTTCTCACGCTCGGTGTTCTCGGCAAGCGTTTCGCGCTGATCGCGCGGCGGACGAATGCTGTGACTATCACGGATTTTATCCGCGCGCGTTACGGCAGCGATCTTGTCGTCGTGCTGGCCTCGCTCTCGCTGCTGGTCTTTTTCATGGCCTCTATGCTTGCGCAGTTCATAGGAGGAGCGCGCCTTTTTGAGACGGTTACCGGCTATTCCTATCAGACAGGGCTGCTCATCTTCGGTCTTACCGTCGTCATTTACACCACTGTCGGCGGTTTTCGCGCCGTGGTGCTGACCGATACGATTCAGGGCGTGATGATGCTCCTGGCTTCGGTGGCGATACTCTGCGCTGTGGTCGCGGCCGGCGGCGGCGTTGAGAATATCATGCGGACGCTCTATACGATAGATCCTAAACTGCTTACGCCTACGGGAGCGGGGGATTCGATTCCAAAGCCCTTTATCCTTTCCTTCTGGGTGCTCGTCGGCGTCGGTGTTCTCGGGCTGCCGCAGACGACGCAGAAGTGCCTGGGCTACAAGGATTCACGCTCTATGCATAACGCGATGGTAATAGGCACCGTCGTCGTCGGCTTCACGCTGCTTGCGATGCATTTGGTTGGGGCGATGGGGCGCGCGGTGCTGCCAGATATCAGCGTCGGAGATCTTGCGGTGCCTACGCTGACTGTGCGGCTGATGTCCCCCTTCTGGGCTGGTATATTCATCGCCGGGCCGCTGGCCGCCATCATGTCCACTGTCGATTCGATGCTTATCATGTGTTCCGCCGCGATTGTGAAGGATCTTTATTTTCATTACGTGGCGAAGAACGACGTGAAGGCGCTTTCTCCGCGCAAGGTGCGCGTCATGAGCCTGATTGTAACGGCGACTGTCGGCGCGCTGGTCTTTCTGGCGGCGCTGAGGCCGCCGTCGCTGCTGGTGTGGATAAATCTTTTCGCCTTCGGCGGTCTTGAGGCGGTCTTTTTCTGCCCGACGCTTTTCGGTCTGTACTGGAGGAGGGCCAACTCCACCGGAGCCGCGCTTTCGATGATATGCGGCGCGGCGGCTTTCTTCTGGTTCAATCTCACAAAGACGAGCGTTCTGGGCACAACGGCGATAGTGCCGACTCTCGTTATCGCGATAGCCGTGTTTATCGCCGGGAGCTGGCTTGGTAAGGAAGAGAGCGCGGAAAAGCTGCGTATCTTTGATATTCAATAAAAGGTTGTCTGCTTAGCGCTTTCTGTGCTATACTTAGGAGCGGTGTAAAAGACACACAGGCGCGGACGCAAAAGAGGTTCCCTTAGCGGAGGGCTCTGGCGCGGAGGATGCGTCTGGAGGAAAAAACAGGAGGGATTCACGTGGGAGTAGTAAGTATGAAACAGCTTCTTGAGTGCGGCGTTCATTTCGGACACCAGACAAGACGCTGGAATCCGAAGATGAAGCCGTTCATCTTCACGGAGCGTAACGGGATTTACATTATCGACCTTCAGAAGACGGTCAAGGGGCTGGAAAAGGCCTATGATTTCGTCCGTGAAGTTTCAAAGTCCGGCGGAAGCATTCTTTTCGTTGGAACGAAGCGTCAGGCTCAGGATCCGATTCGCGACGAAGCGCTCAAAGCAGGTCAGTTCTATATCAATCAGCGCTGGCTCGGCGGCCTTCTCACCAACTTTGCCACTATCCGCCGCCGCGTAATGCGTATGGCCGAGCTGCAGCAGATGGAAGAGGACGGAAGCATCAACAAATATCCCAAGAAGGAGATAATCCAGCTCCGCAAGGAACGCGCCAAGCTGGAGAAGTATCTTTCAGGCATCAGGGATATGAAGGACATTCCCGACGCGCTCTTCGTCATTGACCCGCGCCGTGAGACGATAGCCGTTCTTGAGGCTCATAAGCTTGATATACCCGTCATCGCGATCGTCGATACGAACTGCGATCCTGATGTGATCGATTTCCCGATACCCGGCAACGACGACGCTATCCGCGCCATCGAGCTGGTGGTCGGACTGATGGCCAACGCCTTCATCGAGGGGCGTCAGGGACAGGACGCCCGCCTCTCCGAGCCGACAGAAGAAGCGGCGGAGGAGGAAGCGGCGCAGCTTCCGGGGCACGTTCTCGATGATGACGAAAACGTTATAGACGAAAATAAAGTCGTAGTAAAAGAGCTGGCCGACCAGAAGGGCTGGAAGGAGATTAACTAAGATGGCAGAAATAACAGCGGCAATGGTATCAGAGCTTCGCGCCCGCACCTCCGTCGGAATGATGGACTGCAAGAGGGCGCTCGTAGAGTGCGGCGGCGATATGGAGAAGGCCTGCGACTATCTTCGTGAAAAGGGGCTCGCCAAGGCGGCCAAAAAGGCCGACCGCAGCGCCGCGCAGGGCAGGATGTTCACCTATGTCCACAGCAACGCCAAGCTTGCGGTTCTCCTTGAGCTGAACTGCGAGACGGACTTCGTGGCCCGCACGGAAGAATTCAACACTCTCGGACATGAAATAGCCATGCACATCGCGGCGGCCAATCCCTCATACATCAAGCCGGAAGATGTTCCCGCCGACGTTCTTGAGCATGAAAAGGCGGTTATCATCGCTCAGGCGCGCGAAGAGGGCAAGCCGGAGAAGATGCTTGAAAAGATCGCCGAGGGGCGCATCAACAAGTATTACGAGGAAAACTGTCTGATGGAGCAGAAATACATCCGTAACCCGGATGTCAAGATAAAGGATCTCATTATCGAGAACATCGCCAAGATAGGCGAAAACATCGTAGTTCGCCGTTACGCACGCTTCGCGATAGAGGCGTAGGACTTAAAGAGACTCAGGCGAGGGATTATTTTTTAATCCCTCGCTTTTTTAATAGCAAAATCCAAATAAGTCTCGGAGTGTGGTCACAAATGGAACGCAAATACAATAAGGTGCTGCTGAAGCTTTCCGGTGAGATTCTGGCCGGAGAAAATCATTTCGGTCTTGATTACGCTGCTATCCGCGGAATATGCGAAGAGATAGTGGAGGTCGCGAAGGCCGGCATCATGATATCGATGGTCGTCGGCGGCGGAAATATAATCCGCGGCGCTCAGACGAAGAGCATAGAGCGCGCTCAGGCCGACTATATGGGAATGCTGGGAACGGTAATCAACGCGCTGGCGCTTCAGGACACGCTTGAGAGCCTCGGACAGCCAACGCGCGTACAGTCGGCGATAGAAATGCGCCAGATAGCGGAGACGGTCATTCGCCGCCGGGCGATACGCCATCTGGAAAAGGGACGTATCGTCATCTTTGCGGCCGGTACTGGCTCTCCCTATTTCTCGACCGACACCACGGCCGCGCTGCGCGCCTCGGAGACAGGCTCCGACTGCGTGCTCAAGGCCACGAAGGTTGACGGCATATACGACAAAGACCCTGAGCAATTCCCCGACGCGGTGAGGCTTCCGCGTCTTACCTATATGGATGCGCTCAACATGAGGCTTAAAGTAATGGACGCGGCCGCCTTCTCGCTCTGTCAGGACAACAATATCCCGATAGTCGTCTTTGACGTGCTTAAAAAGGGCAATCTGCGCAGACTTCTTATCGACGGAGAAAATATTGGCTCTATAGTTTCCTGCTAAAGAGTATTATAATTATAAGAAAAATAAAGGAGTGACCCGTATGCCTCAGAACGTACTCAAAGAACTGACATCACGCTGTGAAAAGAGCATCGAATACCTGAAAGGCTCCATGCTTGGCGTCCGCACAGGAAGAGCGCATCCCGCACTTGTTGAAGAGATAAAGGTTGATTATTTCGGCACGCCGACCCCGATCAAAAATATGGGCAGCGTCAATGTGCCGGAGGCGCGCCAGATCGTCATCACGCCGTGGGACAAAACCGCGATGAAGGCGATAGAGAAGGCCATTCAGAGCTCCAGCCTTGGAATCACTCCTCAGAACGACGGTGAATCCATACGCCTCAACATGCCTGAGCTTACGCAGCAGCGCCGCGTCGAGCTGAAAAAGATGGTCAACAAAATGGCGGAGGAGGGGCGCGTAGCGGTCCGCAATATCCGCCGCGACAGTATCGAAACGCTCAAGAAGATGGAAAAAGAGAGCAAAATAACGGAAGACGACCTCAAAAAGTTTCAGAAAGAGGCGCAGGACAAGACAGACGCCTTTATCAAGAAAATCGATGCGGTCCTCGCCGACAAAGAAAAAGAGATAATGGATAAATAGAGCTTCTTATCGGGCTATCCATACGGCAGGTAATTATCGTCTCTCGGCTCTTCTTCGGATAAAACGGAGTGAGGGCCGGGATTTTTTTTCGGCTGGGGGCAGTGATGAGGGAAAGCGAATTTTTTGAAATTACAGAAAAGGCCGGTGGAGCGGCATATCTTGTCGGCGGCGCGGTGCGCGACAGACTGATGGGGCGCGCCGCGCACGACCGCGACTATGTCGTCTGCGGCCTCACGCTGGAGCGCTTTGCGGAATTGTTCGGCGACGCGCGCGCCGTCGGCCGCTCCTTCCCTGTATTCCTGCTCGAGATAGACGGCCTTCTCTGCGAAACGGCTTTCGCGCGCAGAGAGAGAAAAGCAGACTCCGGCTATAGGGGCTTCGAGCTTCAGTACGCCCCCGATGTGACGATAGAAGAAGACCTTTTCCGCCGCGACATCACAATCAACAGCATGGCGCTGGACAAGGATGGCCGCCTGATCGACCCGTACCGCGGCAGGGAGGACGTCGAGGCGCGCATTGTCCGAGCCACGTCGAAACACTTTTCAGAGGACCCTGTGCGCGCGCTGCGCGCGGCGCGGCAGGCGGCTCAGCTCGGCTTTGACATAGCGGCCGATACGCTTGAGCTGATGGCGGCCTGCGCGCGAGAACTGAGGGATGAGCCGGAGGAAAGAAAATTCGCCGAGCTTGAAAAGGCGCTGTCGGCAGGCAGCCCCTCTCTCTATTTCCGCAATCTGCTGAACGCGGGACTGCTTGAGCAGGAATATCCATATATATATCGGCTGATAGGCAAACGGTTGCCGGCCTGCCGGCCAACGGGGGACGCCTTTGACAGCGCGATGGCGGCGCTTGACTACGCTGCGGCACGCGGCGCGCCGCCGGAAGTGAGATTCGCGGCTCTGATGCGCGGTACTGCCGGGAGACTGACGCATGACGGCACGCTCCTGAGCGGCGGCGGCTGCGAGTTGCCGGCGGAGATATTGGCGTCAATGCGGCTGCCTAAAAGGTGGCGGCAATGCGCAGAACTTGCAGTCAGCGAGGGGGCGCGCCGCCAGGCTGAAAAGAGCGCGGCTGAGATACGCGCAATTATCAGGAAGCTTGAAAGACATCCGCTTGGCTGCGAAGGCTTCAGAATCGTCATCGAAGCCTATAACGGGGGCGAAGCGCCGCCCTTTCTCTCTGATTTCGGCCGATATCTCTCCGCGCTCAAATCAGCCGCCGCCCTCCCTCTGCCGGAGGGGTTAAAAGGGAAGGAAAGAGGCGAACTGATAAAAAGCAGGGAGACGGCTGCGCTGCAAAAAATCATTGAAGATGATGAAAGGGGCAGCCGCCCGCGCAAAGAGGCGGAAAAACTTTAGCGTAACCTTCTCTGATACCCGCCCCTTCAATGCGCGCGGAGCGCCCGCAATGGCCGCCCCTTCGCCAGCGAAGCCCGGCGCGAAAGAGCGTCCTGCCGCGGAGAAGGCTTATCTTGAAAAAAATTTTGCAACCGCTTGCACAACTTAAAAATATACTGTATAATCTTCCGAGTTTAGAAAAAAGGAGATTTGCCGGATGAAAGACAACATTGCGGGAGCAGAAAATGTCATACTCGCCGTCCTTCCGGCTTCTTATATTGTATCGTTGGGCTGTCCGTCGCGGACGGCCTGTTTTTTGTCTCTGGCTGTCCAGAAAGAATTTTAGAAAATTAAGGAGGGGTTTTTATGGCGGAACTGAGAGAAAAGACGCAGCTTATGAACTCGCAGGATTTGAACCGCGTAATTCGCCGCATCGCCCACGAAATGGTGGAGTGCAACAAGGGGACGGATAACATGATCCTGGTCGGCATTCACAGGCGCGGCGTCTACATCGCGCGCAGGCTGCAAAAGCTTATCGAAGAGGCCGAAGGAACGAAGGTTCCATGCGGTGAGCTTGACATCACGCTCTACCGCGACGACCTTACGACGCTCTCCGAGCAGCCGATAGTCCACAGCACCAGAATGCCGGCGGACATCTCCGGCAAGCATATCTTCCTTGTGGACGACGTGCTGTTTACGGGGCGCACTGTGCGCGCCGCGCTGGAGGCGCTTGTGGATCTTGGGCGTCCCCAGATAGTGCAGCTCGCGGTGATCATCGACCGCGGTCACAGGGAGCTGCCGATACACGCCGATATCTGCGGCAAAAAAACGCCGACTTCGAGAAGCGAAGTCGTAGAGGTAAGGGTAGACGAACTTGACGGAAAAGACGAGGTGGTAATCTGTGAGTGCGACGCTTAACGAAATAGGACAGGTGACCTGGCGTCATCGCAGCGTGATAGATTTGGACAACTGGACGAGAGAGGAATTTTATTTCTTCCTCGACCAGTCGCGCCACATGGAAAATGTGATGGACAGGCCGGTAAAAAAGGTTCCCGCCCTGCGCGGCAAGATGTGCGTCAATCTCTTCTTTGAGAACTCTACGCGCACGAGAGTTTCATTTGAACTGGCGGAGAAGATGCTTTCAGCCGACGTGGTGAACTGGTCCGTTTCAGGTTCAAGCGCCGCGAAGGGGGAGACGATGCGCGACACGGCGTGGACGCTTGAGGCCATGGGAGCTGATATCGTCGTCATGCGTCACGGCGCGGTCGGGGCGGCTCAATACCTCGCCTCCAAACTCAAACGCGGAATAGTTCTCAACGCCGGCGACGGCACGCACGCGCATCCGACGCAGGCGCTTCTGGACGTATATACGGCGTGGAAGCATTTCGGAGACCTTACAGGCAGAAAGATAGCGCTTGTCGGGGACGTGCTGCACAGCCGCGTCGCGCGCAGCGACGTAATAGCCTTCAGGACGATGGGCTGCGAGGTCGTTCTCTCAGGACCGCCGACGATGATGCCGAGAGAGGCGGAGACGCTCGGCGTAAATTACGAGCGTGACCCGCGCAAAGCGGTCGCAGGAGCCGATATGGTCTACCTGCTCAGAATACAGCGCGAGCGTCAGCAGGACGGCCTCTTCCCCTCCGTCGATGAATACCACCGCTGGTGGGGGGCCGACGAAGAGCTGATGAAGTACGCCAGCCCCGGAGCGCTGGCGATGCACCCGGGGCCGATAAACAGAGGCGTCGAAATAGCCTCCGAAGTGGCCGACGGACATCAGAGCGTGATACTTGAGCAGGTGCGTTCAGGAGTTGCCACGAGGATGGCGCTTCTCTATCTCTGCGGCGGAGGTGCGAGATAATGGGAAAACTGCTTTTCAAAGGCTTCAAAATATTCAACGGTACTGAATTTATAAAAGACGACTGCCTTCTGGCAGAAGATGGAAAGATCGTGAAGACAGGCAGCGGCCTTGAGTGCGGCGGCGCGGAGATTATAGAGGGCGACGGACGCCTTATTGTCCCCGGCTTCATTGACCTGCACGCGCACTTCCGCGACCCGGGGCAGGAGTGGAACGAAGATCTTAAAAGCGGCGCGATGGCGGGAGCCGCCGGCGGCTTCACGACGCTTGTCGCGATGCCCAACACAAAACCGGCCGTCTCGGAGCCTGCGCTGATAGAATATGTGCTCAGCCACGGCGCGGCGGCAAAGGCCGCCCGCATACTGCCGGCCGGCTGCGTGAGCAAAAAACGCGAGGGCAAAGAGATGTGCGAGATGGAAAAGATGGCGGAGGCCGGCGCGGTATTCTTCACAGACGACGGCGCGCCTGTCGCCACTAGCCAGCTCCTTCGTCTCGCGCTGCTCTATACAGGCAAGGTGCTTCCGCGCGTGATGGAACATCCTGAAGAGATCAGCCTTTTTCAGGGAGGGCAGGTTCACGAGGGGCGTGTCAGCGCCCTTTCCGGACTGAAAGGCATTCCCGGAGCCTCCGAGGAAATAGATGTGGCGCGCGGCATCGCTCTTGTCCGCGACACAGGCGGACGCATCCACTTCACGCATATATCCAGCGCCGGAGCCGTGGAGCTTATCCGCAACGCGAAGCGCGCCGGTCTTGACGTTAGCTGCGACACCACCTTCCATCATCTGACGCTTAACGAAAACGCGGTCATCAACAGCGGCTACAACTCGCGCTTCAAAGTCAACCCGCCGCTGCGTTCCGTCGAAGACCAGCGCGCGCTTTGGGAGGGGCTGAAAGACGGCACGATAGACGCGATAGTGACAGACCACGCGCCGTGGCACATGGACGAGAAGGACGAGCCGTTCCAGGAGGCCCCCTTCGGCATAGCCTCCCTTGAATGCGCGGTCGCCGTGCTGCTTGACTACCGCGCGCGCAACTATCCCGAAGTGCCGCTGGAGCTGCTCTTCACAAAGATGACGAGCGCCCCCGCCTCTCTGCTGCCGGAAAAATGGAACGCTCTCGGCAGAATAGAAGAGGGCGCGGTCGCCGACCTCACTGTCATAGACGAAAGCAGGACGCGCATCGTTGACTGCCAGACATGGAAAAGCAAGGCGCGCTGCTGCCCGTGGGAGGGAATAGCCCTCACCGGCTGGCCGGTCATGACCTTTGTCGAGGGGCGGATGATATGGCAGGACAGCGAAGAGCTGTAAATCGCCGCTGATCATACGCTCCGTTCGCGTCACAGGCTGGCTGGGGCTGTCGCTCCTACGTATCTGCATACGCCTCCGCGCCAGCCACAGCCAGCCGCTGATTATACGCGGAGCGCCGACACAACGGAGCGCGCAGCGGGTATAATATAAAGACAAGGATCGGAGATAGCACAACTGACAGGTTGTGCTATCTCTGTGCGGAGGGATGTAAAGATGGATAAAAAACGCTGCGAACTCATTGTAGCGCTCGATCTTCCTACGCCGGCCGAGGCGAGAAATTTCCTTGACAGGCTGGAGGGAGCGACAAAATATGTGAAAGTGGGGCCGCGCCTCTACGCGATGGGGGGGCTGCCCTTTGTGAAAGAGATAATAGCCATGGGCTACGAGCTGTTTCTGGATCTCAAGCTGCACGACATACCGAACACAGTCGCGTCGGCAGTGGAGCCTCTCTCCGAGCTGGGGCTGTGGGCGCTCACGATCCACAGCTCCGGCGGCTATGAGATGATGGCGCGCAGCGTCGCGATGCGCGACAAAACGAAAAGCGCTATGAAGCTGCTGGGCATAACGGTGCTTACCAGCCTTGGCGGCGAGCTGTGGAGCGACGTTCATCCCGGCTGCGATATGCGCGAAGCCCTTATCGGACGCGCCGAGACTGCGAGCCGCGCCGGATTGGACGGAATAGTCTGTTCTCCGCTTGATTTGGAGCTGCTGCGCGGCAGGGCGGAAAATCTGCTGCGCGTCGTCCCAGGCATCCGCGCGAAAAAGGTCAGCACGGAAGATCAGACGCGCGTCGCCACGGCAAAGGATGCGGCGCTGGCGGGAGCCTCCTGCATAGTGGTCGGGCGTCCCGTGCTTGAGGCCCCCGACCCTGTCGCGGCGGCCCTTGATATCATAAAGACGTTAGAGGAGGTCTCACGCTGATGAACTGTAAATGCGAAGGCGGAGTTTCTGAAAAAATACTTGAGATGATGAGGGAGAGCGGAGCGCATCTGCACGGGCACTTCAAACTCACCTCCGGTCTTCACAGCGACAACTACATGCAGTGCGCGCTGATGCTGCGCTATCCGGCCTTCGCCGCCTATGCGGGAGAAGAGCTGGCAAAGCTGCTGGCCCCAGCGAAGCCCGACTTCATTCTGTCGCCGGCTCTCGGCGGCCTGATAATCGGCCACGAAGTGGCGCGCGCCCTTGGGCTGCCCTTTATATTTACCGAAAGGGCGGACGGCGATATGCGTCTTAAAAGATTTCCGCATCCCGGAAAGCTGCGCTTCGCGCTGGTCGAAGACGTCTGCACGACTGGAAAATCATCGCGCGAAGCGGCGCGGATACTTGTCGACGGCGGCGCGGAATGGGTCGCCTCCGGCTGCGTCGTAGACCGCCGCTCGCCGGACTGCCAGCCGGACTGGGATCTGAAATCGCTTGTAAAGGTGCATTTCGCCACATATACGGCGGAGGAGTGTCCCATGTGCGCCGCGGGAGAGCCTCTTGTCAAACCGGGAAGCCGCCCCGATAAGAAATAAAGCGGCGGAAATGACGAAAGAAGCGGCGCGGCGCGCTCTCTCACGCCGCCTCTGCCTTTTCCTGATATTATCGCTTCTCATACTCTTCCGCCGCGATGCGGCGGAAGCGGCCGCCGCTCCCGCGATGAGGATAGCGGCGACCTCGCCGCTGCTCTGTGAGATCGCCGACTTCATCTCCGGCGGCCGCGCCCGCGTGCGCGCCCTTTCGCGCTTCGGAGAGAGCGGCGAGCTGTTGAATACGGCGCGTCCGCTGGCGTCGGAGATAATCATCGCCTTCGACCCTGAGGAGGCGGAGCGCCGCGGGCTGAAGCTGAAAAATAAAAATCTGCGCCTGCTCTATGACAAGGTGCGGATGACGGAGGAACAGCGCCGTTCCGCCTTCTTCGACCCTGCCATGCTGCCCTTTGTCGCTCGCGGGATAATGAAAATCATCTCCGCCGAAGACCAGGAAAATTACGCCTACTATCAGCGCAGGCTCGCGGAATTTCAGTCGCGCATCGACAGCACGATGGGAGTGGGGCGTCATCTGCTGAGCGACACCAGACTGCTCGACCTCACAGGCGCGGAAGGTGCGTGGGTTCGCTCGTCGATAGAGGGGGCGCTGCGTCCTCCTGAGAGCGTCTGGAAAAGCTGGCTGAACGGAGACGTCGAGGCTCTGAACGCCGCGCTCGCCGAGGCCTCGCGGCGCGGCTGGCTGCTGCTGCTAGATCCCTGGACGCCCGCGCCGATACGCGCCGCCGCCACAGCCTTTCCCTATCGCCTGACGCTGCCCGCGCCGCCGCAGGACACGGAATTTTTCATATTTCTGCACGACATCTTCACTATGATATCCAACAGAGTCAAAGGCGCGCAGAGCTCCGGTAAAAAAACAGGCGGTATATAAATTCGCGGAAATAGGGTAGAATATGAGTGCCCGGCGTCTGTCGCCGTGTACAGTTATATTTGTGGAAAAGAGGCGCCCTCTGTGAAGATAAAAAAACTTTTGATCATATTCTGCGCACTGTCAATTTTCTGCCCATTCTCCGTAGAGGCCTTCGCGGCCGAGGAGACGCGCAAAGTCACAAACACGATGACCGCGGACGATATCCGCTACAACGTCAATACGGGAGACGCAAAAGCCAGCGGCAGCGTCGTGATAAAGCGGGAAGACTCCACGCTCTGGGGCGACGAGGCCGAGGGCAACACCGAAAAAGAGATAATGACGCTTCGCGGCAACGTAAAGGGAGAGTTCCCCAGGCAGCATGTTACGCTGAAATCGGAAAGCGCCACATGGACCGGCGACAAAAGCAAAAAGACGGACGGTTCCGTCGAAGCCTTTGGAGAGGTGCTGCTCACGCGCGGAGAAAAAGACCGTCTCAACGCCGATTACGTATGGTGGCAGGTTGGCAGCGAAAACTACCGCGCGCGCGGAAACGTCGACGGAATAATGGAAAACAGAATCCTCATAGCGGCGGAGGCGTCAAGAACGGGAGAGACTTTCCGTGCGAGCGGCGTGCGCCGTTATGAAGACCTCACGGAAAAATTCGTCCTCTCCGCCAGATCTGTGCAGGGACGCTTTGCAAAAGACGGCAAGACGGGGAATGAGATATTACAGGAAATGGTCGCGGATAAAGACGTGGTATTCGACTTTGTTGACAACGAGGGGATGAAAAGCCGCGTTACGGGAGACAAAGCCGTCTATTCAAAGGCGCGCGGCACCATCGTGGTCTCCGGGAACACGAAAGCGGTGCGCAGCGACGGAAAGACGGTCACTGCGGACACGATGGTCGTGCATGAGGATACGCGCCTCATAGAGGCGAAGGGCAATTCAAAAATAGTATTCATCGTTGAAGAAAAAAAGAGGGAAGAACCAGCGGCCGGCGCGGCTGACGGCGCTTCCGCCGGAGCGGGCGCTGAAAAGGAGGCGGCGGATGCCGAAACTGAAACAGCCGGGGAAAAAAGGCCGCCGGAGCCGCGCCCCACTTCTTCTATCAGCGACAGAGAAAAAGAGTGGGTGGAGGGAGATTGACAGCATGGCGGAAAATAACGGAGAGGCGCTTCTCCGCGCCGAAAAGCTGGTAAAGACATTCAACGGCCGCAAGGTCGTAAACGAAGTCAGCCTCGATATAAAAAAGGGAGACATAATAGGACTCCTCGGCCCCAACGGAGCCGGCAAAAGCACCACCTTCTACATGATAGTCGGCCGCATAATCCCGGATTCGGGAACGGTATGGCTCGGCGACAGAGAGCTTTCCGGAGAGCCGATGTATATGCGCTCCCGCGCCGGCATAGGCTACCTGCCGCAGGAGGCCTCGGTATTCCGCAGCCTCACAGTCAGACAGAATCTTGACCTCGTGCTGGAAGAATCCGGCGTGCCGAACGACATTCGCGGCGACAAGATCAGTATGCTGCTTGAGGACTACGGGCTGAAGCATCTTCAGGACGTCAAAGGGATATCCCTCTCCGGAGGCGAACGGCGGCGCGTTGAGATAGCGAGATGCCTCGCGCTTGAGCCGCACTACATACTTCTGGACGAGCCATTCAGCGGCATAGACCCGATCGCAGTCGCCGATTTGCAGGCGATAATACGCGACCTCCAGCGGCGGGGCTACGGCATACTGCTCACAGACCACAACGTGCGCGAGACGCTTTCAATAACAGACCGCGCCTACCTCATCTACGAAGGAAAGGTATTCCTTGAAGGCAGGCCGGAGGATATAGCCGCCAACGAAGAGGCGCGCAAATTCTACCTAGGAGAAGATTTCAGCTGGTGACGGCTGTGGAAGAACAGGAAAAGAGGCCGGAAGAAAAAGGCGGCGAAGCGCCGGAAAAGGCAAGGGAGACAAGCGGCGGCCTGGGCGGCATGGTATTTCACGCCATGCGCATGATGATGGGCACCCTCGTCAGCCGCGTGCTTGGGCTTGTGCGCGAAATGCTGACTGCCGCGCTCTTCGGTGCGACGCGGCAGCTCGACGCTTTTTTTGTGGCCTACACGCTCGCGAACCTTTCACGGCAGCTCCTGGCCGAAGGGGCGCTCTCCGCGGCGTTTGTTCCGGTATTCTCCCGCACGCTCTCGTCGGATGGCCGCGACAGCGCGAAAAAGCTTGCCGACGAGGCGATGACGATACTGATATTCGGATGCAGCTGCGTCGTCGCCGTCGGAGTGATATTTGCCCCCGCATTGGTTGACATAATGGCTCCCGGCTTCGCGGCGGAGGAGCGCGGGCTTGCAATATCGCTGACGCGGATGATGTTCCCATTCCTCATGCTCGTATCGATCGGCGCGCTGGCGATGGGCGTGCTCAACAGTCTCGGCAGCTTCTTCATCCCCGCCGTTGCCCCCGCCGTCAGCAATCTGGTCTACATACTTTTTTTATTATCCACGCGCCGCAGCCTCTCTGTCTGGAATCTGGCGGTCGCCGTGCTGCTCGGCGGACTCTTCCACATGCTTTTGCAGGTATACTGGTGCGGACGGCTGAAATTCGCGCTGCGCCCTAAAATGCCCGGCCGCGGCGACCCGCGTCTCAGAAATATGATGGCGCTGTTCCTGCCCTATGCCGCCGGACTGTCGCTGAACCAGCTTAACCCGGTAATCAGCCGTATGCTCGGCTCCTTCCTCAAGGGCGGCTCCATCTCAGTGCTCACATACGCGGACCGCGTCTTGCAGCTTCCGCTCGGCCTCTTCGTCATAGCCATATCCCAGGCCGTTCTGCCGATGCTCTCGCGGCAAGATCCGGACAAGACCGCGGAATTCCGCGACTTTATCCGCGACGCCATGCGCTTCAACCTATTTGTCATCCTTCCCGTAGCCGCCGGACTCTGCATAATAGCGAGCGAAATGGTTCATATACTCTTCTTCCGCGGCGCGTTCACAGAATGGGCCTGGCGCGCCACATCGACCGCCCTCTCCCTCTACGCTCTCGGTCTTCCCGGCATGGCCAGCAGCACTGTGATAATGCGCGCCATATACGCCCGCCGTATGCCGCGCGCCGCCGTCGCCATCACGGGCGTGACCGTCGCCGTAAACCTCTGCGCCAGCGTCGTACTCATGCGCGGCTTCGCCTACGCGGGGCTCGCAGCCGCCTCTGCCGTCGCCTTCACCAGCGCCAGCATATTCGCCGCCTGGAAGCTCTCGCGAAACATAAATGAAAAGCTGGGGATATTTGAATTAAAGTGGCTCTGGCGTGTGCTTCTGCCTCTGGCCGCGATGTCCGCCGCGCTGCTTGCCTTCAAATGCCTGCTCCCATATCCGGCGGCTTCCCGGCTCGCGCTCCGCGCCCTATGGCTTGCCGCCGCGATAACCGGAAGCGCCGCCCTCTATGGCCTCTCTACGCTCGCGCTTCGCTGCCCTGAGTGGCGCTGGATAGGCGACGCCCTCAAAGGCCGCCGCTGAATAGGCGCATTTGCCGTAAATCTTGCGGAGAAATGCGCGCCGCGCCCTTAAAATATGCTATGATAATCAATCGGGGAGATGAAATTTTCCCTGATGCTCGGATATTGATATATGCGGAGGAATGAAACGGAATGAAAATCGGATCAGTAATATTCTGTCTGTTCGCTGCGCTGGCGCTGCTTGCCGCGCCTGCCCATGCCGCCGCTGACGGAAAGGGGCTGGAAGAATTGCTCGAAGTAAGACAGAGCGATATTTGGATAGAGGGGGAGCGGCTTGGAGACATGATGCTTGGCTCGCGCGGAACGATGCAGCTCATCTATGTCGATAAAACTCTCTCTGACCACATCACAGGAAACAGCAGGCTGCAGCAGTGGGTCTACGAAATGGCGCAGTATTTCGGCAGCGAAGCCGCGCGGAAAAAGGCGCTCTTTATCGCCCATATCGAGACATACAAGCCCTGGGACTTCGATTACACAAAAGTATTCGTCGGCGGCTACCATCTGAAAAAGGCTGATATCCTATCGCCGAGCATGACAAATCCCTTCGGCCCGCTCGCTTCGGAAGAAAAAGGCCACTTCGCCTTCGTCGTTCCCGCCTCCGAGCTTAAAAAGGGAGAGACGATAGAGCTGGGATACGGGGAGTATTCGGAAAAATGGAACGTACCGAAATAGCCGCGGAACACAGCTACAGATGCGCGGACTGCGGGCTGATATTCGCCAGCGAAAGCCACGCGGAAAAATGCCCCCGCTGCCGCTGCCGCGTACTGATACATCTGAAAGGCGAGCCGCGCGCCGGTAAAAAATGCTGCTCCGGAAGCTGCGCCGGCTGCGGAGGCTGCTCACATTGACGGAGCGCGGAGAAAAAGGCTTCGTCACCCTTGGCGTCGAGACAAGCTGCGACGACACGGCCCTCGCCCTGATAGACGAAAAAAACAACGTGCTGGCCGACCTGATATCCAGCCAGATCGATTCCCACAGCGCCTACGGCGGCGTCGTGCCGGAGCTTGCCTCGCGTATGCATCAGGAGGCAATCCTGCCGCTGCTTGAAAGGCTGTTCGCCAAAGCCGGCGTAAAAGAGCCGCGAAAGGAAATATCGCTAGTCGCGGTCACCTCCGGCCCCGGACTGATGGGCTCACTGCTCGTCGGCGTAATGACCGCGAAAGCTCTGGCGCAGGGCTGGGATATACCGCTCATCGGCGTAAACCACCTTGAAGGCCATATATTCGCCGCCGCCCGCGCCGTCGGAGAGCGGCAGCCGCGCCCTCCCTTCATCTCGCTTATAGTCTCCGGCGGACACACGGAAATCGTGCTTGTACGAAAATTCGGCGACTACGAGCTGCTGGGCTTCACGCGCGACGACGCGGCGGGGGAGGCCTTTGACAAGGTATCCAAAACGCTGGGGCTGGGCTATCCCGGAGGCCCCGCAATAGACCGCCTTGCCGCCTCCGGCAGCGCGGAAGCCTTCACGCTTCCGATACCGCTCGCCTCCACAAAAGAGATAGAATTCAGCTTCAGCGGACTTAAAACTGCGGCAATAACTCTGATAGAAAAGGAGCGCGAGCGCGGCGGGGAGCTGCCGCTGGCGGATATATGCGCCTCCTTTCAGCGCGCCGTCGTCGAAAGCCTGCTGATAAAGCTCAAACTTGCCGTTAAAAAAAGCGGAGTGAAACAGATAACCCTATCCGGCGGCGTTGCGGCAAATTCCGCCCTCCGCTCCGCCCTTGCCGGCTACGCCGCGGCGAAAAAAATCGAACTTTTCCTCCCGCCGCGCGCGATGTGTACGGATAACGCCGTCATGATAGCGGCCGCGGGATACAATTCATACATGCGCGGAAATCGCTCCGACCTCCGCCTCTCGCCGAACCCCTCCTGGAGCCTCTGGTAAGAAAAATACAGCCGAAAGCCAATACGATTCACGGTAAAATCGCCGCGGGAACAGAAAAGGCTCCCGCTGAAAATAAAGGCGCGGATTAAAAAATAAAAGCGCCGGCGGGCACAGCCCTCCGGCCTTTTTTAATGGCCGCGGAAGGACGCTTATCTCTAAAAAAGCCGAAAAACAGGTAAACAGCGCAAAGATTTAATAAAGTCAAACGTTTTATGGATAATCCAGCTATCTTTCAAAAAGGCAAAAATACAGACTAAAAAACGCAATATTTCCCCATAATCAGATTTGAGAAAACGGCATATAATTATTAAAATCTCAGTCGTAAAGAAAATTAGCACTCAATAAGAGTGAGTGCTAACATGACTTAACAAAAGAGAGTATAAAAACAGGAGGGATTTTCTTATGAAACTCAAGCCACTCGGAGACAGACTGGTAGTCAAGGCAGCGCCCAACGAAGAAAAAACCAAGGGGGGACTCGTGCTTCCGGACACAGTGAAGGAGAAGCCGGTGGAAGGTATCGTCGTAGCGGTAGGAGCGGGCAAAGTTCTTGAAAACGGAACTCGCCAGCCGATGGAAGTCAAGGTTGACGATAAGATCATCTACAGCAAATATTCGGGAACCGAAGTCAAGGTAGACGACGAAACCTACCTCATAATCGGCGAAAGAGACGTTCTCGCGGTAGTCGAGAAATAAGAAAATACTGACGACAGAGACAGGAGGAAAACACAATGGCAAAGACACTGCTTTTCAAAGAAGACGCACGCCGCGCTATGGAGCGCGGAATCAATAAAGTCGCAGACACCGTTGGAATCACGCTCGGCCCCAAAGGCCGCAACGTCGTGCTTGAGAAAAAATTCGGCTCGCCGACCATCACCAACGACGGCGTGACCATCGCGAAAGAGATAGAGCTTGAAGATCCCTTTGAGAATATGGGCGCGCAGCTCATCAAAGAAGTTGCCTCCAAGACAAACGACGTAGCCGGAGACGGAACCACCACGGCCACAGTGCTGGCCCGCGCGATGATCCGCGAGGGCATCAAGAACGTAGCCGCCGGCGCTAACGGAATGCAGCTCCGCAAAGGCATCGAAGACGCGACGGAGATCGTCGTTGACGAGCTGAAGAAACAGGCCGTTCCCGTCAAAGAGCATAAAATGATCGCTCAGGTAGCCTCCATCTCCGCCAACGACAGAAAGGTCGGAGAGCTTATCGCGGAAGCTATGGAGAAGGTCGGCGAAGAGGGCGTCATCACTGTGGAAGACAGCAAGAGCCTCGGCACCACCCTTGAGACAGTCGAAGGCCTCCAGTTCGACAAGGGCTACCTCAGCCCCTACATGATCACCAACCCCGACCGCATGGAAGCCGTACTTGACGACGCGAACATCCTTATCGTAGACGGCAAAGTCTCCAACGTCAAAGACATGCTCCCGATACTCGAAAAGAGCGTACAGCTCGCGAAGCCGCTCCTCATCATCGCGGAAGACGTTGAGGGCGAAGCCCTTGCGACGCTCGTCGTCAACAAACTGCGCGGCATCCTCCAGGTCGTGGCGGTAAAGGCCCCCGGCTTCGGCGACCGCCGCAAGGCCATGCTCCAGGACATCGCCACAGTGACCGGAGCGACAGTCATCAGCGAAGAGGTCGGACGCAAGCTTGACAGCGCGGATACAGCAGACCTCGGCCACGCGAAGAAGATAAAGGTCAGCAAGGAAACGACGACGATAGTCGAAGGCGCAGGCGATCCGGCCGCAATCAAAGACCGCGCCGCGCAGATAAAGAAAGAGCTCGCCGACTCCACGTCAGAATACGACAAGGAGAAGCTTCAGGAGCGTCTCGCCAAGCTTGTCGGCGGCGTAGCGGTGATCCAGGTCGGAGCGGCCACGGAGACGGAGCAGAAAGAGCTTAAACTTCGCATCGAAGACGCGCTCAACTCGACCCGCGCGGCGGTCGAAGAGGGCATAGTCCCCGGCGGCGGCGTTGCGCTCGTCGGCTGCGTCAAGGCCATCGACGAAGCCATCAAGGGACTTGAGGGCGACACCAAGACTGGCGCGCAGATAGTCCGCAAGTCGATGACCGAGCCTCTCTACCTCATCGCCCAGAACAGCGGAATGCAGGGCGACGTGATCATCGAGAAGGTCAAGACGCTGAAAGAGGGACAGGGACTTGACGCGACCACCGGCGAATATGTCGATATGATAGAAGCCGGAATCATCGACCCTGTCAAAGTAACGCGCTCCGCGCTCCAGAACGCCTCCTCGATCGCGGCGATGATACTCACTACAGACGCCGTGGTAGCCGACAAGCCCGAGAAGAAAGAGACCCTCGGCGACATGGCCGGCGGCATGGGCGGAATGGGCGGCATGGACTACTAAGCCCGAAAGCCCGCGGCATAAACCGAAAAACGAAACAAAAAGCCGGAGAGCCTGTCTCTCCGGCTTTTTTGCGCCGCGCCTCCGCCGCTGGCGGGAGCTGAAGGCAATCGGAGGCAAAAGCTCCCCCGGCGAACAAAAATAGCGGAGCGCCCCAGCCCGATTTCGCCTTTGCGCTTTCTTTATTTCTCTCTCTTCACACTCACGCCGGAAAAAACAAAATCCGCCGCTTGACAGTACCGCGAAAAGCTTATATCGTACATTTATGGACGGCTCTATACGCTCGGAGGGCGGCTTTTTCTGTCCGCCGCGCCGCGAGGCCGCTCAAATTCAAAGCTTTAAGGAGTCGGATAAAAATGCTGGAAGAAAAAACGGAGAGCTATGACAATTCGCTGAACAAAGGTACGCCCCCCCCCCCCATAAGCTGTAATAAGGTTTATCCCGCCTTATTATCGCTCTTACTGCTCATTTCGCTATTTGCCTTCGCCGCGCCGGCGCGGGCGCTGACCCAGAACGCGGAGGGCGTTTACGAGCTTGCCACAAGCCAAGACCTCATTGATTTTCGCGAGGCCGTCAACGCCGGCAGCAACGACATCAGCGCGAAGCTCACCGCCGATATAGACCTCGGCGGCGCGAACTGGAAGCCAATCGCCGACGGTACCATTCAGTACGCCGGAACATTCGACGGCGGCGGCCACACAGTCAGCAATTACAAAATAACCTCAAATGACCTCACTCAGACGCAAGGCTCGTACTTCGCCGGCCTCTTCGGCTGGATAGCCGCGAGCGGTATCGTGCGCAATCTCACTGTCAGCGGCGATACAAATGTGACCGTGACCGACGGCGGCGTCTTTGCCGGCGGCGTCGCAGGGTATAATAACCACGGCCTGATATCGGACTGCGAGAACAGAGGCGCTGTCAGAGCCTCCACCGGCAACGACAGCAGTAACGTGGGCGGTGTTACTGGGGGGAACGAGGGCACGATATCGAACTGCCTGAACGGCGGCGCTGTCACGGCCTCCGCTGACGGAAACTCCAATTACGCAGGCGGCGTTACGGGGAATAACGTAACAAGCGGCACGATAACGAACTGCTTGAACGGCGGCGCTGTCACGACCTCCGGCTCCAGCGGCCTCAACAGCGCGGGGGGCGTCGCGGGGCTTAACAGAGCCACGATAAAGAACTGCTCAAACAGTGGCTTTGTCAGAGCTTCCGACAGCTCCGTGAACTACGCGGGCGGCGTTGTGGGATATAACGTAGGAGCAGGAGAGAAGATAACGAACTGCGCGAACAGCGGCAACGTCGAAGCTTCTGGCGGCCGCTTGGGCGGCATTGTGGGGAATAACGAAGGCAGGATAACGAATTGCGGCTGGCTCGTCTCCGGCGATGTTAACCAGGGGCTTAATGTCGCGGCCGGTTATGGCACCGGCCAGGTCACCGACGCAGCCTCGCTCGATTCGATGGAAAATATCGTCACGACTGTCCTCCCGGCGCGGCGCAATATCATGGTCAGCCGCGGCGGCGCGACGGTCTTCACCTCTTACCCGGGCACGGCGGAGGATATGAGCGGTTACTTCTCCGTAACCTCGTCCGACACTTCACCGGCTGGTTTTGCCAGCATCGACCGCAACGGATGGCCATACACGCTGACGGGAGCCGCCGGAGGCAGAGCGACTCTGACAGTCAGCGTCAATATATACGCGACAGACTTCTCCAACCCCAACAACCTCGCCCACATAACAACGCCGCTCTCAACCAACCTTAACTGCGCTATAACGGTGCTTAAAGCCGCCGTATCAGATGACAAGGCAATAACGGTAATAACGCCCACGGCAGTAGTTCCTAACCTTACCGTCGCGCTTGGAGACAATATAGTACCGGTACAGGCGAACTTCGTCAGTACGCCGGAAGAGATGCAAACGGCTGTTAGAGAGCTTGAAGGAAGCGGCTTCACCGTGGAAGAACTGACGACAGACAGCAAAGGAAACCTTGCCGTCACAAACGATATGATCAAAAAAGCCATAGCCGACATAGAAAGCAGAGTCGGCGCAGTCTCCTACGACCACGTCACCGCGCTGCCGGTAGTAACCTCCTCCGCCGGCCAACAGGACAGAATACACGCCCTTGGCTTCAACGTAAGCGGAGATATATTCGGCGACGTCAAAGACGTGAAAATGATCAAAGTAATAAAACTGCTCCCGAACAGCCGGAGCCTTTTCTTCGACATGGTGACCGACAGCACTGAATTCGGCGACAAAAAGGCGGCGTTGCTCGACGCGGACGGCAACATAGTAACCGGAGCGATAAACAGGGCGAGCCGTTACACGCTGACCATATTCATCCTGGACGGAGGAGACTTTGACCTCTCGAAGAACGAGCCGTGCAAAGTCACCGACCCGATAGCGGTACTCCACGCGCAGCAGACCCAATCCACGACCCCGACGCCGTCAGGCGGCTCCTCCGGCGGCTGCGCGGCCGGCATCGGCGCAACGGCGCTGCTCGCGCTGCCGCCGCTCGCGCTGAGGAGAAGAAAAAAGTAACATAAGAAACAAAGAATAAAAACAAAACAAGACCGCCCGAAGCAGAAAAAGCTTCGGGCGGTCTTGCGTGCGGCAGGGCGGAAGAAAACGGAAATGTCAAGGGTGAATGGCAAGGCCAACACTTCCCCAGTTGGCTTCGCCGACAGCCCTGATGGGGAAACCAGCCGACTCGGCGAGGGGGCCTGGGCAAAGGAACACCCTTTCCCGCAGGTTTTGCTTGACGTCTTATTTAACCTTAAAAAGTAAATGCTGCTGCCCGTAAAATCCCTTCCGCCGCTTGACAAAACGGTTGGGGTTGATTCATAATAGCGCCTGACGGCATAGGCCGCCCTGACGTAAATATAATATCTTTTCAGAAAAGTAAAAACAGGCGATACCTGTCTATTGACAGCTGTCGCTTTTTTGCTATAATTCCCATTTGTACGATTGTACAGTTTCATCAAAATCTTCGAATGGGGAGGATGCTCCCATGCAGGGCAAAGAGACTTCGGGCAAAGCATACGAGCGCCGTAAGACATTCGGCAAGGAAAAGAACCTGATACCGCTGCCGGATCTGGTGGAGGTTCAGCGCAATTCCTATCAGTGGTTTTTTCAGGCGGAGACAGACCCTGACCGCCGCGAATCCCAGGGGTTGAAGGAGCTTTTCGATGAGATTTTTCCTATCGAAAGCTACGACGGTTCATTCGCACTTGAGTTCGTAAGATATTACGTCGATCCTGTTCCTATCAGTCTGGATGAGGCTCGCAGCAGGGACCTTACATGGTCGAGACCGCTGCGCGCGACGATCCGTCTGATAAACAAAAAGAGCGGCGAAATCAAGGAAGAAGAAATTTATCTCGGCGACTTTCCCGCGATGACGGAGAGAGGAACCTTTATCATCAACGGCACGGAGCGTGTCGTCGTCAATCAGCTTGCGCGTTCGGCGGGCGTGTATTACAGCGCCGAGCTTGGAATACCGGGGCAGGAGAGCTTTATCGCGAAGCTCATCCCCGACCGCGGGGCGTGGATAGAGTTTGAGCTTGCCCCCGGTGACGTGCTTTCAGTAAAGATAGATAACCGCAAGAAGATACCCGTCACTCAGATGCTGAGAGCCTTCGGCATTCAGAATACGGATGAGATAATCCGGCTCTTCGACGGTAAGGAGATTGAGAAGGATCTTATCGGCGATGAGGTGAATGGAATGCTTCTCGCCGAGGATATCCTGACGGATAATTCCGGCAATCCTATAGGAAATGGGCTGCGCAAGAATACGAGGCTTACGAAGGAGCACATGGAGGTGCTCTGGACTCACGGACGCACGAAGGTTCTCGTCTGGGATATAGACCCGTCGCTCGCCGCGACTATCGAGCGAGATATGACGGATACTCCCGACGCGGCTATTCTGGAGCTTTTCCGCAGGCTGCGTCCCAATGAGCCGGCCCGCATGGAGAATGCGCGCGAATATATCTCAAGCGTATTCTTCGACCCGAGAAGATATAATCTGGGGCGCGTCGGACGCTATAAGATAAACCGCCGTTTGCAGCTTGATATAGACAGCAGGGAACGGCTGCTGACGGTCACTGATATCGTTGCGATACTGAAGGGGCTTATCCGTCTCCGCGACGGCGACGAGCGTATGGACGACATCGACCATCTGGGAAACCGCCGCGTCCGCGCTGTCGGCGAGCTGCTTCAGAATCAGGTCCGCATTGGGCTGCTGCGTATGGAGCGCATAGCGCGCGAGCGTATGACTACGACTCCCGACCTGGCCACCGCGATGGCCAAGGATCTGATCAATGTGCGCCCGATTTCGGCGTCGCTGCGCGAGTTCTTCGGCTCCGGCCAGCTTTCGCAGTTTATGGATCAGACGAATCCGCTGGCGGAGCTTACGCACAGACGCCGTCTTTCGGCTCTCGGCCCCGGCGGCCTTTCGCGCGAACGCGCCGGATTTGAGGCGCGCGACGTTCACCATACCCATTACGGCCGCGTATGCCCGATAGAGACGCCGGAAGGGCCGAATATCGGTCTGGTCACGTCGCTGGCGACCTTTGCGCGTATCAATGAATACGGCTTCCTTGTCTGTCCCCGCCGGAAGGTGGTGGATGGAAAGGTCACTGAGGATATTGTCTATCTCTCCGCGGACGACGAGGACGAATTCTATGTCGGACGCGCTGATATGCCTATGGACGATGAGGGCAATGTTATCCCGTCGTCGACAGGGGGCATATATGTCCGTCACCGCGACAACACTATAGAAATAGATCCGAAGGAGCTTAACTATCTCGACATTTCCCCCAAGCAGATAGTGTCGATATCCACGGCGCTCATTCCATTCCTTGAGCATGACGACGCGAACCGCGCGCTGATGGGGTCGAACATGCAGCGTCAGGCCGTTCCGCTGGTTTTCCCCGATTCCCCGATAGTGGGCACCGGCATCGAGCATCGCATAGCGAAGGACTCCGGCTCCTGCGTAGTATCGCGCCGCGCCGGTACTGTCAGCTATGTGGACGCGGACAGGATAGAGATAGCTGCCGACGACGGAGGGCGCGACGAGTACCGTATGTCCAAGTTCCGCCGCTCGAATCAGGGGACGGTTATTCATCAGAAGCCGATAGTCTCGCACGGTCAGCATGTTGACGCGAATGAGATAATAGGCGACGGTCAGTCCTGCGATGAAGGAGAGCTGGCGCTGGGACGCAATGTCGTCGTCGCCTTCGTTTCGTGGGAGGGCTACAACTTTGAAGACGCAATCCTGCTCTCTCAGAAGCTTGTGAAGGAAGATTTCTACACTTCGATACATATAGAGGAATACGAGGTCGAGTCGCGCGACACGAAGCTCGGCCCGGAGGAGATATCGCGCGATATCCCCAACGTCGGAGAGGACGCGCTGAAGAATCTCGATGAGGATGGGATCGTCCGCATCGGCGCGGAGGTCAAGGCGGGGGATATTCTGGTCGGAAAGGTGACGCCGAAGGGCGAGTCCGATCAGTCGCCTGAGGAAAAGCTTCTGCGCGCCATCTTCGGCGAGAAGGCCCGCGAGGTGCGCGACACTTCGCTGCGCGTCCCGCACGGAGAGGGCGGCAAGGTCGTTGAGATCAAGCGCCTTTCACGCGAGAAGAACAGCGAGGATCTCAGCCCCGGCGTCAACGAGGTCGTGAAGGTCTATGTGGCGCAGTTCCGCAAGATAACTGAGGGAGACAAGATGGCCGGACGCCACGGAAACAAGGGCGTCGTATCCCGCATTATGGCGGAAGAGGATATGCCTTATCTCTCTGACGGCACGCCGGTCGACGTCGTGCTGAACCCGCTCGGCGTTCCAAGCCGTATGAATCTCGGTCAGGTGCTTGAAACGATGCTGGGTTTCGTCGCGATGCAGAACGGCTATAAGGTGGTTACTCCCGTCTTTGAGTCTGTTACGGCCGAGGATATCGCGGAGGATGTGAAGCGCGTTCAGGAGAATAAGTATCCCGAGATGCGCGACGACTGCAAGATTACCATATACGATGGACGCACCGGCGAGCCGATGGCTAATCCGGTCATGGTGGGCGTGATGTATATGCTCAAGCTGATACATCTTGTAGATGATAAGATTCACGCCCGTTCGATTGGGCCGTACAGCCTTATCACGCAGCAGCCGCTGGGCGGAAAGACGCAGTTCGGCGGACAGCGCTTCGGAGAGATGGAGGTCTGGGCGCTGGAAGGTTACGGCGCGGCTCACATGCTTCAGGAGATGCTGACTGTCAAGTCAGACGATATCCGCGGACGCCTAAAGACCTACGAGCGCATCGTGAAGGGCGAGAATCTGACGAAGCCGGGAGTTCCAGAGTCTTTCCGCGTCCTTATCAAGGAATTGCAGGGGCTGGCGCTCGACGTTGAGATCATGTACGCTGACGGAAGCTTCGGAGAGCTGGTGCTGAACGACGACGAGGACAAGAATGTGCGCCACGTCTCCTTTAAGCCGGATTCCACCGTAGACGATATAGAAGCCGTCTTTGAGGCGGATACCAGCGCCGCCGCGGCAAAGAATACCTCCGACGGCATAAACGACATTTTCAGCGACGGCGCGATAGGGCTGCATGAGACCGACGAGGAAAAAGAGGCGGCGGTACTGCTTGACGACGATTTGTTTGAAAGTACCCCACAGACCGGTGAGCAGGGAGATGAAAATTGATGACTAACATAGGCCATGAAATCGCCGGAGTAAGAATGAGGCTTTCCTCCCCTGAGAGAGTCCGCGAGCTTTCGAGCGGTGAGGTCAAGAAGCCGGAGACGATAAATTACAGGTCGCTTCGTCCCGAGAAGGACGGCCTTTTCTGCGAGCGTATCTTCGGCCCCATCAGGAGCTACGAGTGCGCCTGCGGAAAATACAAGCGCAGCGGCCCCAAGTTCCGCGGCGTCGTCTGCGAGCGCTGCGGGGTAGAGGTAACGGACAACCGTGTGCGCCGTGAAAAGATGGGGCATATCGAGCTTGCCGCGCCCGTCGTGCATATATGGTATCTGCGCGGCATTCCCAGCCGCCTGAGCCTGCTGCTCGGCGCTTCGACAAAGGAGCTTGAGAAGGTCGTCTATTTCGCCCCTACGCGCCGCCGCGAGAAGGTCTTCAAGGTGGTCAGCGAAGGGCGCAGGACAGACCTTGCCCGCCGCGGCACACTGATGTCGGCCTCGGAGGAGCGTATTCACCGTTTTTACGACCCCAAGTTTAAGGCCGAAGAGGCTTACCGTATCACAAAGGTCGAAGAGGTTCCGGTGGATGAGGGCGATATCGTAACGGCAACGCAGGTCGGCCGTATCAGGAACGACTTCGGAGACGAGCTCTTCAAGGTGGAGCCGGCATACAGGATATATAAGGAAGAGGACGCGGAGAACAGTACGGAAATGGTCTCCGAGACGAAGAAAAAGGTCATGATGGCGCAGGACCCGGAGCTGAAGGCCGACCGCGCCGTGCTCAACAATCAGGAGGCCTATATCGTCACGGCGGTGGTGCGTCTGCCCTTCGCCAAAAACGACGTCGTATCGGACAGCGAGTTCCGTCTCTATACGCAGAAGTATCCGCGGCGCTTCCAGGCAGTCGAGGAGACTGAGACGATAGAGGACCCCTGCTATATAGTGATCGAGGGCGGAGAATCCCCCTTCGTGCGCGGCGATATCATACTGGAGCGCGAAGAGGCGATATGCGACGCCTACGACAAGGAATTCAAGGCCGGTATCGGCGCGGAGGGCGTATTTACGCTGCTCCATGAAATAGATATCGAGGCGCTTGTGGATCAGCTCAGGGAAGAGATCGCCGAATGTTCGGGGCAGAGGAAGCGCAAGCTTATCAAGCGTTTGCAGGTGGCGGAGGATTTCCGCAAGAGCGATTCCTCGCCGGAGTGGATGGTTCTCTCCGTGCTGCCGGTCATCCCTCCCGACCTCAGGCCGATGGTTCAGCTTGACGGCGGCCGCTTCGCGACCTCCGACCTGAACGACCTTTACCGCCGCGTGATAAACCGCAACAACCGTCTGCGCAAATTGCAGGAGCTTCGCGCCCCTGAAATAATCGTGCGCAACGAAAAGAGGATGCTTCAGGAGTCGGTCGACGCGCTGATAGACAACGGCCGCCGCGGCAAGGCAGTTCTCGGAGCCGGCAACCGTCCGCTCAAGAGCCTTACGGATCTGCTGCGCGGAAAGAAGGGACGTTTCCGTCAGAATCTGCTCGGAAAGCGCGTTGACTATTCCGGACGCTCCGTCATCGTCATCGGCCCGCATCTGAAGATATACCAGTGCGGACTGCCGAAGCAGATGGCTCTCGAGCTCTTCAAGCCTTTCGTCATGCACAAGCTTGTCGAGAGCGGCCTCGCCCCCAATGTCAAGAGCGCGCGCAGATTCATAGAGCGCGGCCGCGACGAGGTGTGGGGAATACTGGAGAATATAATAAAAGACCACCCTGTCATGCTCAACCGCGCGCCGACGCTTCACCGTCTCGGGATACAGGCCTTTGAGCCGGTGCTTATCGAGGGTAAGGCCATACGCCTCCATCCTCTGGTCTGCACGGCGTTCAACGCCGACTTTGACGGAGACCAGATGGCAGTTCACGTCCCGCTCTCCATTGAGGCGCAGACGGAAGCGCGCGTGCTGATGCTCTCGTCGAACAACCTGCTCTCGCCGGCCAGCGGCAAACCGGTCGTCACGCCGACGCAGGATATCATTCTCGGAGTATTCTATCTCACGACGATGAGAGAGGGGCTTATAGGCGAGGGAATGCACTTCCGCGATATGGAGGACGTTCTTTCGGCGCTCGACCACGAGCTTGTACACGTCAACTCGAAGATATGGCTCAAGAAGGCTCCGGAGTGGGAATGCGATACGGCAGACGGGAAATGGATAGAGACGACGCCTGGGCGCGTGCTCTTCAACCGCGCGCTGCACCCCGGCTTCCGCTATAAAAACGAAACGATAAACAAAAAGGAGATGGGCAAGCTCCTTGACGAGGCTTACGACCGCGTAGGCCAGACCGGCATGGTCGAAATGCTGGACGCGATAAAGACGCTTGGCTACCGCTGGTCCACGGTCAGCGGAATCAGCCTCGGAGTCGGAGACGTCGTCGTCCCGCATGAGAAAAAAGAGATACTCGACGTGACGCTTGTTCAGGAAGAGGATCTTACCGGACAGTATGAGATGGGTATCCTCACTGAGGACGAATATATGCGTCAGAAGGATATACTCTGGTCGGACGCCGGCCGCCGCATCGCAGACAAGATCATGGACAGCATGGAAGTTACCAACCCGCTGCGCATCATGGTCGACTCTGGGGCGCGAGGCTCACGCGGACAGGTCGCGCAGATGGCCGGTATTCGCGGGCTGATGGCCGACCCGTCGGGGCGCATCATTCGCTATCCCATCGTCGCCAACTTCAAAGAGGGACTTAATACGCTGGAATACTTCATCTCCACGCACGGCGCGCGAAAGGGGCTTGCGGACACCGCCCTCCGTACCGCGAAGTCGGGATATCTGACGCGCCGCCTCGTCGATGTGGCGCAGGATCTCATTGTGATGGACGAGGACTGCGACACGCACAACGGCGTCGAGATACGCCCGCTGCTCCAGCAGGACGGCAAGGCGACTATCTCCATGTCGGAGCGTCTCGCGGGGCGCGTGAGCCTTGAAGACGTTTACGAGCCGGAGAGCGGCGCTCTGCTGCTTGAAAGAAATGAAGAAATCAGCGCCGAAAAGGCGAAATATATCGAATCGCTCGGAATCACGTCGATATGGGTGCGCAGCCCGCTCACCTGCGGCCTGCGCCACGGCATCTGCCGCAGCTGCTACGGACGCGACCTGGCGACGCGCAAAAAGGTCGCGATAGGCGAGTCTGTCGGAGTCGTCGCGGCCCAGTCTATAGGAGAGCCGGGAACGCAGCTCACGATGCGCACATTCCATACGGGAGGCGTTCGCCAGTTCACCGGTGAGGACATCACGCAGGGTCTGCCGAGGATAGAGCAGCTCTTTGAAGTCCGCCGCCCGAAAAAGGTGGCGATACTGGCCGAGGAGACCGGCACACTTGTGGAGCTGCGCGAAATGGACGGCAAGCGGAAGCTTATCATCGCCAAAGAAGGCGAAGACGGAACGGAAGAGCGGGTATCCTACAATATCCCCGCCTCCCAGAATCTACTTTCCGGCATCGAAGAGGGCTGCCAGATCACCAAAGGGCAGATCCTCACCGAGGGCTATATCGACCCGCAGCAGCTTCTTGAGGTCGAGGGGCTTGAGGCCGTGCAGCATTATCTGCTTGACGGCATTCAGGAGGTCTACCGCTCGCAGGGCGTCTCCATCAACGACAAGCATATCGAGACGATACTGCGCAAGGTAGCTCCCGTGAACCGCGTCCGCGTGATGAAAGAGGGCGACAGCTCCTTCGTATCGGGAGAGCTTGTCTGGAAGGAAGACCTTGAAGAGGCTGTCAGCGAAATAAAGGCGAAGAACGCCGTTTCGCTTGAAGAATCGTTGAACTTCCTCAAAGACTTTGAAGTGGTCGACGTTCTGGGGCTTGCTGCCCCGGACAAGGACGCCCCTGAACTCGCGGTCACGGAAGCCCTTTTCGGAGAGCTTCTCCAGCCCGGAAGCAGCGCGACGGAGATAACGGTAAAGGACGAGAATGGAGAGGCGCGCGTCATCATCGGCGACGCCAACTTCAAGCGCGCGATGGAAGGGCTGGAGCTGATAGACGACTTTGTGAACCCGGAAAACGGCGAAGTCCTTATAGCCGGCGGCACAAGGCTCTCCTCCGCCGACCTTTCCGTCGTGACAGCTTTCAGTCCGCGCCCGCTCCATATCCGCGATATGAACCTGCTTGAAGAAAATAAGGATAAAACGTGGATAGCGGGGGATGTTGAAGCGGATGGAGAAGTCATCATCAAATCCGACTCGCCGCTCAACGACGAAAGCATAGCGCTGCTTAAAGAATACAACGTGCCGCAGATAAAGCTCTGGAAATCGCCGGAGGTGATAAATCTCACGGACGCGATGCACCACGTTATGATAGAGCACTACTTCGGCAAGGCGATAAAGCAGGCGATGAACGCCGACGGCGAAGTGATGGAAGATATTCCGCACGTGATAGACGGCTCCGTCATCAGCGGCCTCATCGAGGGGACGATAAGCGGGGTCGAATGCGACGAGATGATACTGACGAGGGAGCGCGTGCTGAAAAGGCTGCTCACGGAAAGGGCGCTTGGCAAAATACTGCTTGAGCCTATCGCCGATGGAAAGGGAAATGTCGTCGTTCAGGCGGCGCAGGAGATAACCAGCTCCGTCCTTGACCTTATCGCGTCGGCGGCGACAGGCTCCATCACGCTGCGCTCCGTCTCAGCCCCGTCGGAGCAGAAGAAGCTCATGCACAGAGTCTCCTTCGTGCGCCGCCTGCGCGAAGAGCCGCAGTGGCGTCCGGTTGTTCACGGCGTAACAAAGGCTGCGCTCGCGACAGACAGCTTCCTCTCGGCGGCCTCCTTCCAGCAGACGGCGCAGGTTCTTGCCGCCGCGGCTGTGAGGGGAGATGTGGACGGCCTCGCCGGCCTGAAGGAGAATGTCATTATCGGACTCCTGATACCCGCGGGAACCGGAATAGAGCGTCACCGTAAGGTAGAGCTTAAAGAAATAGCGGATGCTCCGGCGGAGACAGATTTAATGGAGCTGTCTTTCAGGGAATAAAGAGCCGCGAAAAAAATAATCGTAAAAATTAACGGCGGAGGAAGCGGTGTTTATTGACACAAGCGGCCTCCGCTGTTATTATATGTCGGTGCGACTGTGCACAGGAGGTGTTCGTGTGCCCTTAAATGAATTGGCCGAATCGCCCAGAACGGCAGGACTGAACAGCGTTCTGAGGAAAATCGCGAGGGGCGAGGCGGCGAAGATTTTTCTGGCGGACGACGCCGATGAAAAAGTGACGGGGAAGATAAAAGAGGCTGCGGCCGAAAATAATATCCCCATAGAGACGGCGGAAAGTTCAGTGCAACTAGGGAGAGCCTGCGCTGTAACGCGAAAAACGGCGGTCGCGGCTGTCCTTAAAAAGTAGAAATAACTATTAACAAGGGAAGGAGGGAGCTATTTGCCAACAATCAGCCAGCTTATTCGTACCGGCAGAGAGGAAAAGAGGCGTCGTTCAAGCGCGCCTGCTCTTCAGGAGAATCCCCAGCGCCGCGGAGTCTGCACCCGCGTCTACACTGTAACTCCTAAGAAGCCGAACTCTGCTCTTCGTAAGGTCGCCCGTGTGCGCCTTACCAACGGGATCGAAGTCACAGCTTACATACCGGGAGTCGGCCATAACCTTCAGGAACACTCAGTCGTTCTTGTTCGCGGAGGCCGTGTCAAGGACCTGCCTGGCGTTCGTTACCATATCGTCAGAGGCACGCTTGACTGCGGCGGAGTTGAGAATCGCCGCCAGAGCCGTTCGCTCTATGGAGCTCGCAGACCGAAGTAATCAGAGAAATTATGGGAGGTAGTTTTTATGCCGCGTAAAGGACATGTGAAAAAACGTATAACGCCGCCCGATTCAGTCTTTGCGAACCCCGCAATCACGAAATTCATCAACTGCCTGATGCTCGGCGGCAAAAAGAGCACGGCGGAGAGAATTTTGTACGGAGCGCTGGATCTGGCAGGGAGCAGACTCAATATGGAGCCTGCCGAAGTATTTGACAAGGCAATGACGAACGTTCGCCCGCTGGTCGAGGTTCGCCCGCGCCGCGTCGGCGGAGCGACCTATCAGGTTCCCGTCGAGGTTAAGCCCGACAGGGCGCAGGCGCTGGCTATCCGCTGGATAATCGGCTATTCCCGTTCGCGCAAGGGGATACCGATGGTGGAGCGTCTTGCCCGCGAACTCGGCGACGCCTGCAAAGGCGAAGGCGGTTCGGTGAAGAAACGCGAAGATACGCACCGTATGGCGGAAGCCAACCGCGCGTTCGCGCATTACCGCTGGTAGTGCGCTATTCTACAAATTCTGATTTAGTCTGGTGGTGTTGACGATGCAAGGCATCGACTTGAGTACAGTGCGCAATATCGGTATAGCTGCGCATATAGATGCAGGTAAGACGACGACGACGGAGCGTATTCTGTTCTACACAGGCCGCAAACACAAACTTGGCGAAACGCACGAAGGCGCCGCCACAATGGACTGGATGGAGCAGGAGCGCGAGCGTGGTATTACTATCACATCGGCGGCTACTACCTGTTTCTGGGGCGATTGCCTTATCAATATAATTGATACACCCGGACACGTGGACTTTACCGTCGAGGTTGAACGTTCCATGCGTGTCCTTGACGGAGCCGTTTCGGTCTTCTGCGCCGTCGGCGGCGTCGAGCCGCAGTCGGAGACGGTCTGGCGGCAGGCTGACAAGTACGGTGTGCCGAGGATAGCCTTCATCAACAAGATGGACAGGGTAGGAGCTGACTTTTTCGCCGTTGTGGATCAGATGCGCAAGCGTCTCGGGGCGAAGGCCGTTCCCATTCAGATTCCGATCGGAGTCGAAGACGGCTTTTCCGGAATGATCGACCTTGTGAACAACAAGGCCGTGATATACGACGACACGCTGGGAACGGAATTTCACATCGCGGATATTCCTCCGCAGCTTGTGGAAGAGGCGGCGTCGGCAAGGACGGAAATGCTGGAAATGCTCGCCGACTACGACGACGAAATGATGGAGCTCTATCTTGACGGCGGCGACGTTCCCGTCGAGCTGATAAAAAAGACGATCAGAAAGGCAACCATCAGCCTTGATATAGTGCCGGTAATGTGCGGCTCGGCCTTCAAGAACAAGGGCGTTCAGCCCCTTCTTGACGCGGTCGTAGCCTATCTGCCCAGCCCGCTCGATATGCCGCACGCCATTGGCGTCGACCCCGACGACACCTCGAAGGAGATTGAGATAAAGGCCGCGGCCGACGAACCATTCGCCGCCCTCGCTTTCAAAATCATGGTAGACCCATTCGTCGGAAGGCTCGCCTTCTGCCGCGTCTACTCCGGAAAGATCGAGAACGGGGTTTCGATATACAACAGCAGCACACGCCGCCGCGAGCGCGTCGGCCGTATCCTGCGGATGCACGCCAACAAGCGCGAGGAGATGGAGAGCGCGCAGGCCGGACTTATCATAGCTATTCCCGGACTGAAGCAGGTTCGCACGGGAGACACGCTCTGCGATGAAAAGCACCCCGTTCTTCTGGAAAACCTCATCTTCCCTGAGCCTGTCATATCTCTTTCCGTCGAGCCGATGAGCAAGGCCGACCAGATAAAGCTGGCCAAGGGGCTGGAAGCTCTCTCTGAAGAAGACCCGACCTTCCGCGTCTCGGTGAACGAAGATACCGGCCAGACCATCATCAGCGGTATGGGCGAGCTTCATCTTGAGATTATCGTAGACCGCCTGCGCAGAGAGTTCAACGTCGAAGTCAAGGTAGGGCGTCCCCAGGTCGCCTACCGCGAAGCCATCCGCAAGCCGGCCAGGGCGCAGGGCAAATTTGTCAGGCAGTCCGGCGGTAAGGGGCAGTACGGCGACGTCGTGCTGGAAATCGAACCGCTTGAAGAGGGCAAAGGCTTTGAGTGGGAGGATAAAATCGTTGGCGGCGTAGTCCCCAGAGAATACATCCCCGCGGCTCAGAAGGGCGTCGAAGAGGCGCTCAACAACGGCGTTCTCGGCGGATATCCGGTCATCGGCATCAAGGTGGCAATCGTGGACGGCAGCTATCACGAGGTTGACAGCTCCGAAATGGCCTTCCGCATCGCAGGCTCCATGGCGATAAAGGAAGCGCTCAAAAAAGCAGGCCCCGTGCTGATGGAGCCGATGATGAGCGTTGAAGTCGTAGTCCCGGAGGAATACATGGGAGACGTTATCGGAGATCTCTCGTCGCGCCGCGGCAGAGTATCCGAAATGGGAGTCAGAGCGAACGCCCGCATAGTAAAGGCCTTTGTGCCGCTTGCGGAGATGTTCGGATATGCGACAGACCTCAGAAGCAAAACCTCCGGCCGCGGTTCATACACAATGACCTTCGACCACTATGAGGAAGTACCGCGCAGCGTGGCCGAAGAATTGTTGAAGGCCTAGGAATTAAATAGAAAGAATTATCCGAGGAGGCATTAAAATGGCAAAAGAACATTTTCAGCGTACGAAACCCCATCTTAACATAGGGACCATCGGTCACATAGACCACGGCAAGACGACGACGACGGCGGCCATCACAAAAACGCTCGCGCGTCACGGCCAGGCCGACTTCACGCCCTTCGACATGATCGACAAGGCGCCGGAAGAGAGAGAGCGCGGAATCACCATCAACATCGCGCACGTGGAATATGAGACGGACAAGCGCCACTACGCGCACATCGACTGCCCGGGCCACGCCGACTACATCAAGAACATGATCACCGGCGCCGCGCAGATGGACGGAGCCATCCTCATCGTCTCCGCCGCAGACGGCCCCATGCCGCAGACGCGCGAGCACGTGCTTCTTGCCCGCCAGGTCAACGTTCCCGCCCTCGTCGTATTCATGAACAAATGCGACATGGTAGACGACCCAGAGCTTCTTGACCTCGTCGAAATGGAAATCCGCGACCTTCTGAACAAATACGAATTCCCCGGAGACGACATCCCCATCGTTCGCGGCAGCGGCCTCAAGGCGCTTGAATCCGACGAAGACAACGAGTGGACAGAGGGAATCATGGAGCTGATGAAAGCCTGCGACGACTACATACCGGAGCCGGAAAGAGCGCTTGACCAGCCCTTCCTCATGCCGATAGAAGACGTATTCACGATCACGGGCCGCGGAACAGTCGTAACCGGCCGTGTTGAAAAGGGAATAGTTCGCCCCGGCGACGAAGTTGAAATAGTCGGCCTCAAAGACACCCACAAGACAGTGGCGACCAGCCTTGAAATGTTCCGCAAGATCCTCGACGACGCGGAAGCGGGAGACAACGTAGGGATACTTCTCCGCGGCGTAGGCAAAGAAGACGTCGAGCGCGGTCAGGTACTTGCGAAGCCCGGCAGCATCAAGCCGCATACGCACTTCAAAGGCGAAGTGTACGTACTGAAAAAGGAAGAGGGAGGCCGTCACACGCCCTTCTTCAGCGGCTACAAGCCCCAGTTCTACTTCCGCACGACGGACATCACCGGCGAAATCAAGCTTGCGGAAGGCGTGGAAATGGTAATGCCCGGAGACAACAGCACCTTTGAAGTGCAGCTCATCGCGCCGATAGCGATGCAGGAAGGTCTTCGCTTCGCAGTACGCGAAGGCGGCCGCACCGTAGGCGCCGGCGTCGTTACTGAAATAATAGAATAACCCCAGGAGGGGAATATTTTGGCTAAGAAGATTCGTATAAAACTCAAGGCATTCGACCACCGCGTACTTGACGCCTCCGCAACGCAGATCGCCGACACGGCGCAGCGTACCGGCGCGAGAGTATCGGGTCCCGTGCCGCTTCCGACAGAGGTGCAGCGTTTCTGCGTACTCACCTCGCCGCACGTTGACAAGGACGCGCGCGACCAGTATGAAATCAGAACGCATAAGCGCCTGATAGACATCATCGACCCAACACAGAAGACGATGGAAGCCCTCATGGAGCTTAATTTGCCCTCTGGTGTGGATATACAGATTAAACTTTAACCGGTCTTAATCTGAAAAAGGAGTGAAACGTTAATGAGTATGGGGATTCTGGGCCGCAAGGTAGGGATGACCCAGGTCTTCGACGAAAACGGTAAGGCGGTGCCTGTGACAGTTATTGAGGCAGGCCCTTGCACGATCGTTGAAATCCGGACACCTGAAAAGAACAGTTACAGCGCGGTGCAGCTGGGACTCGGAGATGTGAAGCCGGTCAAGGTTACAAAGCCGATGAAGGGCTACTTCGAGAAACAGAATGTTGCGCCCAGGCGCTGGCTGAGGGAGTTCCGCGTGGATAACACGGCGGACTACCAGGTGGGACAGGAGATCACCGTTTCTCTGTTCCAGAATGGCGAAGTTGTTGACGTGACAGGAGTCAGCAAAGGTAAGGGGACAGCGGGCGTAATGAAGCGCCACGGCTTCGGCGGCACGCCGGCGAGCCACGGACATTCGGTAACGCACCGTCATCCCGGATCAATCGGATGCAGCAGCTTCCCCGGCCGCGTAATGAAGGGCCGGAGAATGGCGGGTCACATGGGCAGCGAGCGAGTCACGACGAAAAACCTCAGGGTTTTTTCGATTGACGAAGAGAACAACCTTATCCTCATCGAAGGTCCCGTTCCCGGCGCGCGCGACGGCCTTGTAATGATCCGCAAGACAGCGTAGTAGGAGGCGGAAGACGATGCCTGTAGTAAAAGAAGTTAATTTCAAGGGCGAGGTTATCGGCGAAGTAACGCTCTCCGATGCCGTCTTCGGAGCCCCAATCCATGTGCCGGCCATGCATCAGGTAGTGGTCGCGCATCTGGCGAACTGCCGTGTTGGCACGCACAACACAAAAGACCGCGGAGATGTCCGCGGCGGCGGTAAGAAGCCCTGGAGACAGAAGCACACGGGACGCGCGCGCGCCGGAAGCTCACGCTCGCCGGTGTGGGTCGGCGGCGGAGTGGCGCATGGTCCGCACCCGCGCGACTATCACCAGAAGGTGAACAAGAAGGTTCGCCGCATTGCGCTCCGCAGCGCGCTTACGCTTAAAGTTCAGGAGGAGAGAATGCTCGTCATCGACAGCTTCGGCCTTGAAGCTCCGAAGACAAAGGGCATGATCGAATTCCTCTCCGCGGTACAGAGCGGCAAGAAACCGCTTCTCGTGCTTCACGAGACTAATATGGCCGTCGTGAAATCCGCGGCGAACATTCCCGGCGCCGACGTCCAGCACGTTGACAGCGTGAATGTTTACGACCTTCTGAACCATGACCAGCTGATCGCGACTCCTGAAGCGGTTAAAAAGCTCGAGGAGGTATTTGGCTAATGAACGCGCTCGCTTATGATATAATAGTCCGGCCCGTCATAACGGAGAAGACAAGCCGTCAGATGGAACTTGGACAGTACACCTTTGAAGTCCTGCCGAAGGCCAACAAAATCGAGATACGCAAGGCCGTCGAAGAGGTATTCAAGGTCAAGGTTGTAAAGGTCAATACGATCCAGGTCCGTTCCAAACCGAAGCGGATGGGCGCCTTTTTGGGTCGTTCACGCTCCTGGAAGAAAGCGGTCGTAACTCTCGCAAAGGGCGAAAAAATCGCATTCTTCGAGGGCGCAAGCGCCTAGGCAGAAAGGGGAAGCATCTAAATGGGAATCAGGAAATATCGTCCCACAACGCCCAGCCGCCGTCAGATGGCGACGCCCGATTTTTCGGAAATCACAAAGGCGAAGCCTGAGCGCAGTCTGGTCGTATCACTTTCGCAGTCAGCGGGACGCAACAATAACGGCCGCGTTACAATGCGCCACCGCGGCGGACGCGGAAGAATCAAATATCGCATCATCGATTTCAAGCGCAACAAGCTTGGAGTCCCCGGCACAGTTGCGGCCATCGAGTACGATCCCAACCGTTCGGCGCGTATCGCCCTTATCTCCTATAAAGACGGGGAAAAGAGATACATACTTGCTCCGATCGGGCTTAACGTCGGCGATACGATAGTCGCGGGAGAAGGCTCTGACATCCGTCCCGGAAACGCCCTTAAACTGAAGGACATTCCCGTCGGTACCGTCATTCACAACGTTGAGCTGGAGCCGGGACGCGGCGGCGTAATGGTCCGTTCGGCCGGAGCGTCGGCGCAGCTGATGGCTAAAGAGGGAAAATACGCTTTCGTGCGTATGCCCTCCGGCGAACTTCGCCTCGTGCTCCTCGAGTGCATGGCGACGGTCGGCCAGGTCGGCAACGAAGAGCATGAAAACGTGGTTTCCGGCAAAGCGGGAAGAACGCGCTGGCTCGGTATTCGTCCGCATATTCGCGGTATGATTCAGAACCCAGTCGACCACCCGATGGGCGGAGGCGAAGGCAAGAGCAAGTCGCACAAGCATCCGGTCTCGCCGTGGGGTACTCCGGCTAAGGGTTACCGTACACGCAAGCGTAAGCCGTCGGATAAGTTCATCGTCCGCCGCCGCAAGAAGTAACCCGGATCTGTAGGAGGGAAATATTATATGGCTCGTTCACTAAAAAAAGGACCCTACGTAGACGCGAAGCTTCTCCGCAGGGTAGAGGACATGAACGACTCGGGCAAGAAGACCGTAATCAGGAGCTGGTCGCGCGCCTGCTCCATTACGCCTGAAATGGTCGGTCATACGATAGCCGTACACAACGGCCGTATCCATGTCCCCGTTTACATCAGCGACAACATGATAGGACATAAGCTCGGCGAGTTTGCTCCTACCCGTAAGTTCGGCGGACATGCCGGACAGGAACGCTCCACAAAAGTGAAGAGGTAGGAGGGCACAGGTATGACTGAAGTTAAAGCATCTGCAAAAAGCCTGCGCGTTTCGGCGAACAAAGTGCGTAGAGTCCTCGCGCTGGTCAGAGGCAAAAACGCCTCCGAAGCGTTGATGATACTCAAATATACTCCCAACAAGCCCGCCAGGTATGCCGAAAAGGTGCTCAAAAGCGCGGTAGCGAACGCCGAGCACAACCACGGCCTTGACATGGACAAACTTATCGTCAAGACAGCCACAGCGGATCAGGGATCGTACATGAAGCGTTTCCGCCCGGTATCGATGGGGCGCGCTCATGCTTTCAGACATCACACGTGCCATATAACAATGGTCGTGTGTGAGAAGTAAGGAGGGGTGAAGAAGTGGGTCAGAAAGTTCACCCGGTAGGATACAGGCTTGGCGTAATCTACGATTGGGAATCCCGCTGGTACGCTGACGGAAAGAAATACGCGCAGTATCTCCACAAAGACCTCGAGCTCAGAGAGTGGATAAAGAAGCGCTGGGCGCAGGCCGGCGTCAGCCGTGTGGAAATTGAGCGTATCGGAGACGTCATGCGTTTCACAGTTTGGACCGCCCGGCCTGGTGTCGTAATTGGCAAGCAGGGCGCAGAAATACAGGCGGTTCGTGAGGAACTCCAGGCCATGACCGGCAACCGGGTCATGATAAATATCCAGGAGATGAAGAATCCCGACGTAGAGGCGCAGGTAGTGGCCGAAGGCGTCGCCTCTTCGCTGGAGCGCAGAATCAGCTTCCGCCGCGCGATGAAACAGTCAATATTCCGCGCGATGAAATCAGGAGCGAAGGGCATAAAGATACAGTGCGGCGGCCGTCTTGGCGGCGCTGAAATCGCCCGCACGGAATGGTATCTGGAGGGACAGCTTCCCCTTTCCACGCTGAGAGCCGACATCGACTACGGCTTCGCAGAAGCCCGCACCATCTACGGCGTTATCGGCATCAAAGTGTGGATATACAAAGGCGAGGTAATGGAACGCAAGCCCATTGATGTTGAGCCTACGGCTAAGGAGAGGAGGTAAGATCCAATGCTTTCTCCAAAAAGAGTAAAATACCGCAAGCCTCATCTTACGGCGCTCCGCGGCTACAGCAAAGGAGCGACCGAGGTGGACTTCGGCGAATTCGGCCTTCAGGCCTGCGAGAACGGCTGGATCACCGCGCGTCAGATTGAAGCGGTTCGCGTCGCCATCAGCCGTAAAATGAAAAAGGGCGGAAAAATCTGGATAAGGATATTCCCGGATCGCCCCGTCACGGAGAAGCCGCTTGAAACCCGTATGGGTAAAGGTAAGGGAAACGTTGAATACTGGACCGCGGCGGTAAAGCGCGGCCGCGTAATGTTTGAAATAGCCGGCGTGCCGCGTGAAGTCGCCGAACAGGCGTTCCGCACGGCGTCATTCAAGCTGCCCATCAAGGTCAAAATGTTAACCCGAGAGGGAGCAGGTGAATAGTTATGGATCCCAGGGAACTTCGAGATCTCAGCGTATCAGAGCTGAAAGACAAGCACAAGCAGTATAAGGAAGAGCTGTTCAACCTCCGTTTCCAGAATGCTATTGGACAGTTGAGCAACTCGGGACGCATCAAAGACGTAAAAAAGACCATTGCCCGTATCCTTACGGTAATCACTGAAAAAGAGATGGGCATAGATCATTCAGGAGCAAGGAGGTAACCGGCGATGGAAGAACGTACAGCACATCGTAAATTCCGTACCGGAACAGTGGTCAGCGACAAAATGGAAAAGACCATCGTCGTGCGCGTAGACCGTATGGCAAAGCACTCTCTCTACGGCAAGCCTGTTCTCCGTTCAAAGAAGTTTATGGCCCATGACGAGGCCAACGACTGCCGCATCGGCGACACAGTAATGATAGGCGAGACTCGTCCGCTGAGCGCAAGAAAGCGCTGGGAAGTAGTCCAGATAGTCGAGAGAGCGCCCGTCCTCGGCGTTGCCGCTGAAGAGGAGGCCGAATAGTATGATTCAGCTGCGTACAGTTCTTAACGTAGCGGACAATTCGGGCGCAAGGAAAATCCTCTGCGTTCAGGTAAAGGGCGGCAGCTTCCGTAAGGTCGGAACTGTCGGGGATGTCATCGTCGGCGCGGTTCGCGAAGCGGCGCCGAACGCCAACATCAAAAAGGGCGACGTCGTAAAGGCCGTCATCGTCAGGACGAAGAAAGAGATCCGCCGCAAAGACGGCTCCTACGTCCGCTTCGACGACAACGCGGCCGTTGTCATCGACAACAATGGCGACCCCAGAGGAACCCGTATTTTTGGGCCTGTAGCAAGGGAACTGAGAGAGAAAAAGTACATGAGAATAGTCTCTCTCGCGCCTGAAGTTGTGTAGGGGGTAAGCGGCCATGTCTAAAATGAGAATCAAAAAGGGAGACCGCGTGCGCGTGATCTCCGGCAAAGACGCCGGTAAAGAGGGAAAAATCCTCAAAAGAGACGTACAGAAGGACACAGTTGTCGTCGAAAACGTCAACATGGTGACCAAGAGCGTGCGTCCCACGCAGAAGGATCCCCGCGGCGGACTCGTCAAGAAAGAAGCGGCTCTCTCAGCGTCCAAGGTAATGCTCGTCTGCCCCAAGTGCGGCAAAGCTACCCGCGTCGGACGCGCCTTCCTTGACGACGGCAAAAAAGTCCGTATCTGCAAGCAGTGCGGCGAAATCATTGATAAGGCATAAGGAGGAGGGACATAAATGACTCCGCGTCTTTTAACAAAATACACCGAGGAAGTCCTTCCCCGTCTGAACGAACAGTTTCAGTACAAGAACGTCATGGAAATCCCGCGCCTTGTTAAGGTTGTAATCAACATCGGCGTAAACGAAGCGAAGCTTGACCAGAAATACATGGACGCCGCCATCAGCGAGCTTACCATTATTTCAGGGCAAAAGCCGGTAATGAAGCGCGCGAAGAAATCCATAGCGGGCTTCAAGGTACGCGAAGGAATGCCGGTAGCGTGCGCGGTAACGCTGAGAAGCGACAGAATGTGGGAATTCGTAGATCGTCTTTTAAGCGTCGCGCTTCCCCGTATCAAGGACTTCCAGGGAATTTCGGCGAGAGGCTTCGACGGCAGAGGAAACTTCAACCTCGGACTCAAAGAGCAGCTTCTCTTCCCTGAGATAGACTACGATAAGGTTATCCGTCAGCGCGGCATGAACATCACATTCGTCACCACCGCAAAGACGGATGAGGAAGCCCAGGCGCTCTTGAAAGAGCTGGGCATGCCCTTCGCCCGTTAAGGTAGGAAGGAGAAGCAAATGGCCCGTAAAAGTATGGTGAACAAGGCCGCTCAGGAGCCTAAGTTCAAAGTGAGAAAATATAATCGTTGCCCAATCTGTGGACGCCCCCACGGATATATGCGCAAATTCAATATGTGCCGCTGCTGTTTCCGCAAGCTTGCGCGCGAGGGAAAAATCCCTGGCGTCGTCAAGTCGAGCTGGTAGGCACGTGGGCGTAGAAGGGAGGATCCTTTAATGCATATTACCGATCCTGTCGCGGATATGCTCACACGCATCAGAAATGCGAATGTGGTTTATCATGAAATGGTAGACATGCCTCTTTCAAAGATGCGCCTTGAAATGGCGCGCATACTCAAAGAGGAAGGTTATATCCGCAACTATAAGACAGTAACCGACGCGAAGCAGCCCATGCCCATCCTCAGGCTGACCATGAACTACGGTCCCCAGAAGGAAAGGGTCATTCAGGGACTTCGCAGGATAAGCAAACCCGGACGCCGCATCTATGTCGGCAAGGATGAACTTCCCAAAGTCATGGGCGGTCTGGGGATAGCGCTTATCTCAACATCGGCCGGACTTATGACAGACGCCTCAGCCCGCAAGCTCGGACTCGGCGGCGAAGTCATCTGCTACGTCTGGTAACGGAGGCGCGTAGAAATGTCAAGAATAGGACGCAAAGCGATAGCGCTTCCCAAAGGCGTAGAGGTAAAGATCGACGGCCAGCACGTCACAGTCAAAGGGGCGAAAGGCTCCCTTGAAATGGACGTAATGCCGAACATCTCAGTCGCGATCGAAGATGGAAGCCTGAAAGTGGCCCGCGCGAACGACGAGAAAGAAGTCCGCGCAGCTCACGGCATGACCCGCGCCCTCATCAACAACATGATAGTCGGCGTAACAGACGGCTTTCAGAAGGTTCTTGAGATAGTCGGCGTCGGCTACCGCGCGCAGATGCAGGGCAAAAATCTGATGCTCAGCCTCGGCTTCTCGCACCCCGTCGAAGTCGTGCCCCCCGCGGGCATAGAATTCGCCTGCGAAAGCCCGATCAAAATAGTCATACGCGGCATCGACAAGCAGCTTGTCGGCCAGGTCGCGTCGAACGTTCGCGGATATCGTCCGCCCGAACCCTACAAGGGCAAGGGAATCAGATATGCCGGCGAATATGTAATCCGCAAGGCCGGTAAGGCCGGCGCCAAGAAGTAAGGCGAGGTGAAGGACGTTGATAAATAATCGCAGTCGCAACGAAATGCGGGAGCTTCGCCACCGTCGCCTCAGGAAGCATCTCTCCGGCACCGGCGAGCGCCCCCGTCTTGCAGTATTCGGAAGCCTGAAGCACATCAGCGCTCAGGTCATAGACGACGAAAAGGGACATACCCTTGTATCGGCATCGACAGTACAGGACAAATTCGACGACGTAAAGGGCACCGGAAATCAGGAAGCGGCAAAGGCTGTAGGAAAACTCATAGCCGAACGCGCTCTTGCGAACGGAATCACCGAAGTTGTATTCGACAGAGGCGGCCATGTTTACCACGGCAGAATTAAAGCCCTTGCCGAAGCAGCCCGCGAAGCCGGTCTGAAGTTCTAAAAGGAGGCGCAATAAAGTGGCGAAAGAGACACAGAATACAAAATCCTATAGCAGCAGAGGCCTTGAACTTTCAGAACGCATCGTTTCAATCAACCGCGTCAGCAAAGTTGTCAAAGGCGGCAAGCGTTTCCGCTTCAGCGTACTCGTCGCGGTCGGCGACGGCGTAAGCCAGGTCGGCCTCGGCATGGGCAAAGCGAAAGAAATTTCCGTGGCCATGAAGAAAGGCATCGAACATGCGAAGAAAAACATGATCGACCTTAAAAAAACCGGACACACCCTTCCGCACCCCATCATCGGCAAATTCGGCGCGGCGGAAGTGCTCATGCGTCCGGCGGCCCCCGGAACCGGCGTTCTCGCAGGCTCCTCCGTGCGCCCGATCATGGAGCTTGGCGGAATCAAAGACGTTATCGCGAAGGTCACGGGAAGAACCTCCAACCCCATCAACATAGCTTACGCGACGATGGACGCGGTAAAGCGCCTCCGCACGCCGGAAGAAATATACCGTCTGCGCGGCAAAGAGCGCAGGGAAGCCTAGGAGGTACATTCGCTATGGCTAAACTTCGTATTACATGGAAGAGAAGCACAATAGGCCGTCCTCCGCGTCAGGAGAGAATAATCAAAGCTCTCGGACTTCACAGGCTCAACGAGACCGTATACCACGAGGACACCCCGCAGATCCGCGGAATGGTGGAAAAAATCCCCCATCTGCTGGATTGGTCGGTAGAGGAATAGGAGGTACTGCCATGGAACTTCATGAACTGAGCCCCGTACCGGGATCACGCAGGAAGAAAAAACGTCTCGGCCAGGGACTGGGCAGCGGAAAAGGCAAAACAGCCGGCAAAGGGCACAAGGGACAGAAAGCCAGAAAAAGCCCCGACATCAAGGCCAACTTTGAAGGCGGCCAGATGCCGCTCGCGCGCCGTATCCCCAAACGCGGATTCAGCAACTTCCGCTTTGCCGTCAAATACGAGATCGTGAACATAGCAGACCTTGAGGAGCGCTTTGAGGCCGGAGCCGAAGTCACGGCGAAAGAGCTGAGCGAGCTTCGCCTTATCGACGACGCGGCGAACCCGGTAAAAATACTCGGAGTTGGAGAGCTTACGAAAAGCCTCAACGTAAAAGCCAACGCCTACAGCTCATCGGCGGCGAAGAAAATCGAAGCGGCCGGCGGCAAGGCTGAGGTGATATAAAATGCTGGATTCCTTCCGGGATACATTCAGGCTGCCAGATCTGAAGCGCCGTATACTTTTTACACTTGCAGCGCTCTTCATATACCGGCTGGGCGCTCACGTGCCCACTCCCGGAGTGGACGCGGCGGCACTCGGAAGACTTTTTGATCAGGGTTCCCTTCTGGGGTTCCTTGATCTCTTTGCTGGAGGGGCCCTCAGCCGCTTCAGCATTTTCGCGCTGGGCGTCACCCCCTACATCAACTCAAGCATCGTCATGCAGCTGCTCGCGGTTGTAGTGCCGAGCATTGAGAAGATGCAGAAAGAGGGCGAAGAGGGACGCAAAAAAATCGTTCAGTGGACTCGCTACGGAACGATAATCTTCGCGTTCATACAGGCCGTCGGCATGACCGGATGGCTCAGAGGGCTCGGAATATATTCGGGAAGCATCTTTGACGTCATCCTCGTCTCGCTCACCCTCACCACAGGGGCGGTAGCCGTCATGTGGCTGGGAGAGATAATGTCCGACCACGGAATAGGCAACGGGATATCCCTGCTCATCTTCGCCGGTATCGTAGTAAGAATACCGGAAGCCATCATCCGCACATTCTCCCTTGTGCGCCTCGGTGAGATGAACATACTGGTGCTGCTGATCGCGATCGTCATAATGCTTGCCGTGATCGCGGGCTGCGTAATGCTCCAGGAGGGACAGCGCCGTCTTCCCGTACAGTACGCGAAGCGCATGGTCGGCAACAAAATGTACGGCGGCCAGAGCAGCTTCATACCGCTGCGCGTCAACACGGCTGGCGTCATACCGATAATCTTCGCCTCCTCCGTGCTCCTCTTCCCCTACACGATAGCGGGACTCTTCCAGCACAGCATAGCGAGAATGATACAGTCGGCGATGAGGCCGAGCAGCCCTGTCTACATGCTGCTCTACATCCTCCTGATAATCTTCTTCTCCTATTTCTACACGGCCGTCGTATTCAAGCCTGAGGAAATATCGAGCAACATGAAGAAAAACGGCGGGTTCATCCTCGGCATACGCCCCGGCAAACCCACCACCGACTACATTGAGAAAGTAATGGGGCGCATAACGCTCGGCGGCTCCATAGCGCTTGCGGTAATAGCGATAGTTCCGACCCTTATGACGGGGCTGATGAACATCAATACATTCTACTTCGGCGGAACGGCGGTAATAATCGTCGTCGGCGTAGCGCTCGACACAGTACATCAGATTGAGGGACAGCTTCTCATGCGTCATTACGAAGGCATCCTCAAGCGCCGCGGCGGTAAAAACGGCGGACTGCTGAAGCTGTAATCGGAGCTGGTGAAACAGATGAGGATTATACTTCTTGGAGCGCCCGGAGCGGGCAAAGGCACACAGGCCGACAGCATAAAGAAAAAATATCCCGTCGCGCACATTTCTACCGGCGACATACTCCGCGCCAACGTCAAAGCGGGGACAGAGCTGGGAAAAAGCGCCAAAGAATATATGGATGCCGGAAAACTCGTCCCTGACGAAGTGATCATCGCAATGATGGAAAAACGGCTGCAGGAAGACGACTGCAAAGACGGCTTCCTGCTCGACGGATTTCCCCGCACCATAGGGCAGGCGGAGGCGCTTGACCTGATGCTCGGCAAACTGGCGATCAAACTGGACGCCGTCGTCAGCCTTGAAATAGACGACGACACAGTAGTCGGAAGACTGACAGCCAGAAGAGTCTGCAAAAGCTGCGGCGAAATATACAACACGGCGCTCAAGCCGTCGGCCAAAGAGGGAATCTGCGACAAATGCGGCGGAGAAGTGGTACAGCGCGACGACGACAAAGAAAGCGTCATACGCAACCGTCTCTCCGTATTCCACAAACAGACCTCCCCTCTCATCGACTACTACGGTAAAAAGGGACTGCTCGTAGCGGTAGACGCGACCGGAGGCAAAGACGCCGTGCTTAACATCCTTGAGCGGATGAAAGGCCAAGGCCGTTAATGATCACCTTCAAAAGCGACCGTGACATAGCCAAAATGCGCAGGGCGGGACAGGTCGTTGCGGATATTCTCAAATTAATGAGAGAAATGGTCAGGCCGGGAATTGATACCCTTACCCTTGACGAAGCGGCTGAAAATCTGGTAAAAAAAGCGGGTGGAAAGCCGGCCTTCAAGGGATACAAGGTTCCGTGGGGTTCAGTTCCCTTCCCCGGAACGATCTGCGCTTCAATAAACTGCGAAGTCGTTCACGGGATACCTTCCAGGGATCGCATCCTTCAGGAGGGCGACATAATCAGTATCGACACCGGAGCCTCAATAGAGGGCTTCTTTGGCGACGCCGCCTGCACCTACGCGGTGGGGAAAATAAGCGAAGAGCGACAGCGGCTGCTCGATCTTACGCTTGAATCCCTCCACAGAGGCGCGGCGGCGGTAAAGCCGGGGGCAACGCTCGGAGACATCGGTCACGCGGTAGAAGAAACAGTTTCTCCCGCCGGCTACGGCCTCGTAAGAGACTACGCCGGACACGGCATCGGACATCGGCTGCACGAAGCGCCGCAGGTTCCCAACTTCGGGACGCCTGGAAGCGGTATAACCGTCAAACCGCGGATGACCTTCTGCGTAGAGCCGATGGTAATGACCGGAGCGGAAGAGGTGAAAACCCTTTCAGACGGATGGACCGTCGTAACAAAAGACGGAAGCGACGCGGCTCATTTTGAGTACAGCCTTCTCGTCACGGAAGACGGCGCGGAGATACTGACGCCATGGGAATGACAGCCTCCTTACAGAGAGAAAGATTCTGCACTGGAGACGTCGTCATAGTACGCCGCGGCAAATACGCGGGAAAGGCCTTCATCGTGACGGGCCGCTCTGACGACAGGATTCTCATAGCGAACGGGGCCGAATATAAAGCTGCGAGGCCCAAGAGGAAAAATGTTATTCACCTGCAGCAGACGCACTATAATCTCGAAGATGTGGCCGGGCGTGTCGCTGACGGAAAGACTCTGGACAACGGCTGGTTAGTGCAGAAAATTTCCACAGTGTTGGAAACGGGCTGCACATCTTGCAAACAGGAGGATGAAGCTGCCGAATGGCCAAAGAAGAGGTAATCGAAGTAAAAGGCAAGGTAGTGGAGCCGCTGCCGAACGCCATGTTCCGGGTAGAATTGGAAAATGGCCACAAGATACTGGCTCATGTCTCGGGCAAAATGCGTATGCATTTTATCAGGATACTGCCGGGAGACCGCGTGCTGTTGCAGCTGTCCCCCTACGACCTGACGCGCGGTAGGATAACATACAGATATAAGTAGGCGGAAAAACCGCCCAAAGGAATCAGCCCAGTCAAGGAGGTCTGCATTTTATGAAAGTAAGACCGTCGGTCAAAACAATATGTGAATATTGCAGAATCATCAAGCGTCACGGCGTCGTGCGCGTGATATGCAGCAGAAACCCGCGCCATAAACAGCGTCAGGGAGCAAGGAGGTAGCAGGGAATGGCTCGTTTAGCCGGTGTTGACCTGCCGCGTGAGAAGAGAATCGAAATAGCCCTTACCTATATTTTCGGTATCGGCCCGGCAGTTGCGAAGGATATTATAAAAGTAACGGGGATAAACCCCGACACCCGCGTGAAAGATCTCAGCGAAGACGAAGAGCAGAAGCTCCGCGCTGAAATCGAAAACAACCGCCATGTAGAGGGAGATCTTCGCCGCGAAATAGCGATGAACATCAAGCGCCTCATGGACATAGGCTGCTACCGCGGGCTCAGACACCGTCAGGGACTTCCGGTCAGAGGCCAGAGGACGAAGACGAACGCCCGCACGCGCAAAGGCCCCAAGAGGACAGTCGCGGGCAAGAAGAAAGCCACCAAATAAGGTGCAGCCAGGGAGGGAATAACAGTTGGCCAAACGTGTACAGCGCAGCCGTAAGCGCAAAGAAAAGAAAAATGTCAGCTATGGCGTAGCCCATATCTATTCGACCTTCAACAACACCATAGTGACGCTGACAGACAAACAGGGCAACGCTCTTTCATGGGCATCTGGCGGCAACGTCGGATTCAAGGGTACCCGTAAATCAACGCCGTACGCCGCGCAGATGTCGGCGGCTCAGGCGGCCAAAGTCGCCCAGGATCACGGAGTGGTAGAGATCGACGTAGTAGTCAAAGGCCCCGGCCCGGGACGCGAATCAGCCATCCGCTCGCTTCAGGCGGCTGGATTGCAGGTAAACGTGATCCGCGACGCAACGCCGATACCCCACAACGGATGCCGTCCTCCCAAGCGGCGCCGCGTGTAGTCCTGATAAGGAGGTACTTGTAAATATGAGCAGATACACAGGACCTGTCTGCCGGCTCTGCCGCGCGGAAGGCGCCAAGCTCTTTCTGAAAGGTGACCGCTGCTATACGGAAAAATGCGGACTCACCAAGCGTAATTCAAAGCCCGGCCAGCACGGAACGCGCCGCGGCAAAATGAGCGAATATGGTCTTCGCCTCCGCGAGAAGCAGAAACTTCGCCGCTTCTACGGGATAAGCGAGACGCAATTCAGCAGAATATATAAGAAAGCCACCGGCATGACCGGCCAGACCGGCCATAACTTCCTCCAGCTTCTGGAGCGCCGTCTTGACAACGTAGTCTACCGTCTCGGCCTCGGCGTCAGCCGCAGCCAGGCGCGCCAGCTCGTCTGCCACGGACACTTCACCGTCAACGGCCACAAGCTCGACATACCGAGCGCGCTGCTCAAGCCCGGGGACGTGATCGCGGTAGCGGAAGGCAGCCGCGGCGTACAGGCTCTCAAAGAAAACGCGGAAGCCGCGGCCAGCCGCAGCATACCGGCATGGCTGGAATTTAATCCTGAAGCAATGTCAGGCACGTTACTCACAGTACCGGTGCGCGAACAGATAGACGTACCTGTGAACGAACAGCTTGTTGTTGAATTCTATGCACGTTAACGAAACGAAAGGTGGGGGAGAATATGGAGCATGATCGCCATGAGATCATAGTACAGGAATCCACCCCGTCGTATGGTAAAATCACCGTAGAGCCTCTTGAAAGAGGCTACGGAGTTACGCTGGGCAACTCCCTGCGCCGCGTTCTGCTATCGTCGATAAGCGGAGCCGCGGTCGTAGCGGTGCGCATCGATGGCGTCCTGCATGAATTCAGCACCATTCCCGGAGTCAGGGAAGACGTGATAGAGCTCCTTGTCAACATGAAGCACGTTCCCGTCCGCTGCCACTCGACCTCAGTCCGTACCCTCCATCTCGAGGCCCAGGGGCCGAAAGTTGTGACCGTATCGGACATCGACCCCGACAGCGAAGTCGAATTCCCCGACCCGGACGCCTACATCTGCACCATTGAAGAGGGAAACTCACTGTCCATGGACATCTACGTGGCGACCGGCACAGGCTACGCCCCGATAGACCGTCCCCGCGCCTCCTACCTGCCGGTAGACGCGCTCCAGACAGACGCCCTCTTCTCGCCCGTGCAGCGCGTAAAATACGATATTCGGGACAAGCGCATGGGACAGAGAACCGACTACGACAGCCTCAACCTTGAAATATGGACAAACGGCGTCGTATCGCCGGAATCCGCCGTCATACAGGCGAGCCGCATACTCAAAGGCTACTACGCCTCGCTCGTGGACGCTCTCGCGGGCCCCGGCACCAGCGCCCTTGACGAAATAATCAAAGGCGACGAAGCGGCGCGCACTGCGGCCGGAGCGAAAGGCTTTGACATGCACGCCGGAATGCCGGGCTTCCCGATGGGAGAAAATTCAATCTACACGCGCCCCGTCAGAGACCTGGAGCTTTCCGTGCGCAGCGAGAACTGCCTGCTTCGCGGCGGAGTACACATGATAGGCGAACTTGTCTCCCGCACAAGGGACGACCTTCTGAAAATCCGCAACCTGGGCAAAATCTCCCTGAGAGAGATCGAAGAAAAACTTGGCAGATTCGACCTGCACCTCAGCGGAGACATAAGCACCCCGATTGAAGATGACGACGATATGGAGACAGACGAGAAGAACTTGAAGGAGGAAGAATAACCAATGAGACACCGCATGAACACAAGGCGGTTGGGCCGCTGCAGCGCCCACAGGTGGGCCATGCTTGGCAACATGGCGGCCAGTCTCTTCGTAGAGGGCAGCATAGTGACCACAGAGACGAGAGCCAAAGAGCTGCGCCGCGTCGCCGAGAAACTCATCACAAAGGCGAAATCCGGCACACTCAACGACCGCCGTCTTGTCATAGCCCGCATCCCTCATAAAGAGGCCGTCAACAAACTATTCAACGAAATCGGCCCCAAATACGCGGAGCGCAACGGCGGCTACACCAGAATAGTCAAGCTTGGAGCACGCATAGGCGACTCCTCACCGATGGCGGTAATACAGCTGGTCGATTAAGCTCTGATGAACCGGGAAACACAATTCATCCTCAAAGGCGCGGAATACAGCTATCCGCAAGCCTCTGAAAAGATACTGAAAGGTATCGATTTGGAAATCCGCGCCGGAGAGTGGGTTGCCCTTCTTGGTTCCAACGGTTCAGGAAAATCGACACTCTTAAAACTTTTGAGCGCCCTGCTGACTCCCACGCAGGGCCTTTGCTTTATCGGCGGAGTGAACACAGCCGCCGCGCAGCCTCCCCGCGGCTTCGCGGCCATAGTCTTCCAGAACCCGGAAGACCAGATAGTAGCCGCCACAGTGGAAGAAGAAGTCGCCTTCGGCCCGGAAAACCTCGGCTGTCCGCGCGAAGAGATAATAAGCCGCGTGCAAAACTCCCTCCGCGCCGCGGGGCTGGAAACAGGCGGGGAAAAACTCGTATCCTCGCTATCAGGAGGGCAAAAACAGCGCCTCGCCCTAGCCGGCGCTCTAGCCATGCGCCCCTCAGCCCTGCTGCTCGACGAAGCCATGTCCATGCTCGACCCACAGTCGCGCCTTGACTTCACCCGCGTCATCACAGAAGAACACAGCAAAGGGCTGACAATAATCCAGGTCACGCACAGACTGGAAGAAATACGCGGCGCGACGCGCGTCCTCACCCTTGAAAATGGCGTAATAAGCTGCGACATGCCGGCAGCCGAATTCCTGGGCAAAAGCGAAAAAGAGCTGGCCGAAATGAAACTTGCGAAACCGCCGCTGGAAAAAGTCGCCGAAGCGCTGATAAAAGAGGGACTGCTCCCTCCCCGCTGCGGCGCGGACATTGAAAAAATGAGCGAAATACTATGCCGATAATCGTAAAACAACTCAGCTATAGCTACAATATTGGACTGCCGACAGAACAGCGCGCCCTCAGCGAAATATCCTTTGAGGCGGCGGAAGGGGAAATAATATCGATCCTCGGCCACACAGGCAGCGGAAAATCCACCCTCGCCCAACACCTCAACGGACTGATAATCCCGCAAAGCGGCTCCGTAACAGTAGACGGCCTTCAATCAGGCGCCGCCTCCGCGCGGCAAATCAGAAAAAAAGTCGGCCTCGTATTCCAATACCCTGAAGAACAGATATTCGCGGAAAACGTGGAAGAAGAAATAGCCTTTGCCCCGCGGAACTGGGGCGTCGAAGAGACAGAAATAAAAAAACGGGTAAAAACAGCTGCGGCCACAGTCGGCCTCGATGAAAAACTGCTCTCCGCCTCCCCCTTCAACCTCTCCGGCGGACAGAAACGCAAAGTCGCCATAGCCTCCGTCATATCCGCCCTCCCGACATACCTCGTCCTGGACGAACCGACGGCGGGACTTGACAGCGGCGCGGCGGCCGAACTGACCTCGACCCTGAAAAAATTCGCCTCCCAAGGCATGGGCATAATACACATCACACACGACATAGAGCTGGCCCTATCCATCAGCACGAAAATACTCCTCCTCGAACAGGGGCGCGCCGTCTCATGGAAAAACGCGCGCGAAACCGCGGAGCTGCTGGCCCTCCAAAAAATCAGAGGACTTGTAACGCCGGAAATACTGGAACTCTCCCGCCGCCTCAAAGAAGCCGGAAAAATAAAAAAGATACTCTGGGACGCGGAAGAACTTCTGAAAGAGATAAAAAATGCCAGCCTTCGATAAAATAGCCCTTGGCCGCTACATACCGGCGCAATCGCCGATACACGCCCTGGACCCGCGCGCGAAAATAATCCTCACAATCGCGGCCATGGCGGCCATATTCATGACCCGCACAGCCGCAGCCTTCATACTCTGGGGACTCATCCTCCTGCTCCTCGCGCGCCTGTCGAAAATACCGCCGCGCGTCGTCGCGGCCTCAGCCCGCCCCGTCCTCATACTGATAATCTTCACCTCACTCCTGCACCTATTCATGACCCCCGGCGAAGCCGCAGCAAAAATTGGCCCCCTAACCGTCACAAAAGAGGGGATACGCCTCGCGCTCACAATGTCGCTGCGCCTCGCCTGCCTTGTAATGTACGCCTCCCTCCTCACCTTCACCACCTCCCCCTCCCGCATCTCGGACGGCCTTGAAGGACTCCTCTCGCCGCTGAAACGCATAGGCGTACCGGCGCACGAAACGGCGATGATGATAACAATAGCCCTGCGCTTCATACCGACACTCTTTGAAGAAACAGCGCGCATAATAAAGGCGCAGAAATCGCGCGGCGCGGAATTTGACGAAGGCGGCCTCCTGAAACGCGCCAAAGCCTACATACCGGTACTCATACCGCTGTTCGTCATCATCTTCCGACGCGCGGAAAGCCTCGCATCCGCCATGGAAGCGCGCGGCTACAACGGAGGCGCGGGACGCAGCCGCATGAAACCGCTCTGCTGGCGCGCCGCGGACAGCGCCGCCCTTGCGGCGTTCGCGGCCATTGCTGTCCTCATAATCGCCGGAGAAAGGCTGCTCCCGCTATGACACGCTACGCGGCTGAAATAAGCTACGACGGAGGCAAATTCTTCGGCTGGCAGATACAGCCGGAACTGCCGACAGTACAACAGGCGGTCGAAGAGGCGCTGTCAAAAATAAACGGCCGCCGCACCCCCGCCGCCGGAGCCGGACGCACAGACGCCGGCGTACACGCGCGCGGACAAGTCTGCAGCTTCGACATGGAACGCGAATGGGAGCCGCGCCGCCTGCTCCTCGCCGCCAACGCGCACCTGCCGGAAGGCGTCAGCCTCATGCGCGCCGCCGCCGTGCCGGAAAACTTCCACGCCCGCTTCAGCGCCAAAGAGCGTGAATACCGCTACTTCATATGGAACGCAAGCGCCATCTACCCATACATGAAAGGCAAAGTCTGCTGGCTGAAAGCCCGGAAATACGACTGGCGCGCCGCCGCCGCCGCCGCAAAAGAGCTGCTTGGCCGCCACGACTTCAGAAACTTCTGCCGCCCCGAAGGCGGCGAACAAAACACAGTCAGAACGATAAGCGAAATACGCCTCATCGACAGAGAGCCGCTCGTAATACTGAAAATAAAAGGAGACGGCTTCCTGCACAACATGGTGCGCGTCATACTAGGAAACCTGGAAATGGCCGCCCTAGGCCGCATAAAGCCGGAAGAAATAAAAAAGCTTCTGGACATAGACAAAAGCGCAAGAGCCGACGGCGGCCGCACCTTCCCCGCCTGCGGCCTCTACCTCTGGAAAATATCATACGACGAAAAAATCTGGTAACGCCGGCGGCGAGGGCAAAATTAAAGGTAAAGCGTTTCCGTTCTGTTTGCGGACGCTGCGTTGAAGAAGAGCGAAAAGTGACTCTTTTTCACTTATGGGAGGGATGAATGATATTTCTTCTGGCATAAAATACCTGTTCTAAAGTCAGTAGTGTTGCTCTGTGATGTATTAGTATGTAGAATATGTCAGCCGGTCGGCTTTCGGCTATTAACTTGCAGGGGGTGCTTCTCTATTGCTGTTTTTTCTTGTGTCTCTCGTTCTGATAGAGTTTGCCTGCCTGCTCTATTTGTATTTTTCCCGCCGCGGGAAATGAGAATGCGGGGCTTCCGTCTGAGAGCAGCCTCGCATTATTTTGACTTAAAGGGCGCTTTGCGCTTCAGGAGCGACGCGGCCAGCCCAACTGAAGCTATCGTTCCAACGCCGGCCGCCGCAGCAACTGCGCCGGCCGGTCTGGGGTCTGAAAGCATGACGCCAATTCCTCTCTTTGGCAACAGAGGGAGTGACTTCCGCGGGGCGCAGCATTTATTTTTTAAATTTAAATAAGAGATAAAGCAAAGTTTTCGGGTTAAGCGCAGCCTTGAACGTCATCTTCTTGCTCAAACGGACGTATTTTGTCTGATTCAACAGAGCAAGCGCATTCTTGCGCAAGACGTTCCTGTTAAGCGGGGAGTTGCCTTTTCCGGCTATTAACGCGCCCTCACGGAATATTACATCCAGACGCCAGTGCCGTTGATTTTCTATCGACCAGTGCTTTCTAAATACATAAAGAGAAATACACAAAAAGTAAATGCTGTCGACCTGAAAATCCGCAACTTGACAGTAGCCAGAAAAGGTTATATCGTATCGCAATGGATTGCTTTTATTCGCGGCGGAGGGCGCTTTTCTCTGTTGTGTCGTGAGGCTGTCCAAATCTAAAACTGCAAGGAGTTGGATAAAGATGTTCTCAGAAAAAAGCGTCTGCCACATCAATTCGCTGAACAATAGTATTGCCCCCCCCTAAGATGCAATAAAGTTCATTATACTTTATTATCGCTCTTACTGCTATTCTCACTCTTTACCTTCACCGCACCGGCGAAAAGCGGCGACCGGATAACCACAAGCGAACAGCTTAAAGGCTTCCATGACGAAGTAAACAAATGCGGCGCAAGCCTGGATTTGAAGGCCAGGCTAATCAGCGATATCGACCTCGACAGCCACACAGTCAACTACACAATAACATCAGCCAGCCCGACGTCAATCGGGTATTATTACATTGGTCACTACAGCCGGATATGAATCAGCGGCGATATAAATGTACCCGGCCAGTCTACGATGTCTACGCCGGGTGTGTCGCTGGGCATGACTGCCGTAGAATAACTGACTGCGCAAGCAGCGGCTTGGTCTCTGCCGCCGGCGACCCTGCTCAGCTATCCGCGAGGGCGCTGTATGCCGGCGCGGCAACTCCAACGGTAAGTTGGTCAAGCGGCAATGAAGCCATTGTCGCGACGGATGTCGATGCCCCTCATAACAATGGATGGCGGCCGGTATAAAGATGCGAGGTTCAGAAAAAATGTTAAAAAAGTTATCTTTACAATGCTTGTTGGCGTCTGCCGCGGCGCTCTTTTTCTTTGCTTTTTATCCGTGCGCGGCTATGGGTTTTCCAGCGCTTGAGGAGCTTGAAGGCAGAGCGGGAGACGGGCCTGAGGTTCTGGCCGCCATTTCCGCGATGCGGCGCGATTCGCTTGCCGAGGAGCTGGAACGCCAGCGCGAGGGCGCGCGCTATTTTTTCAACGCCTCTTATGGATATAATGACGAGCCGCAGTTTGTCGGCAGCACTTCCAATATAAGTTATGAAAAGATCACTGTTGGGGCCGGGGTGAGCTTTCCGCTTTTCGGCACGTGGGACAAGCTCAGGATAAACAGGCTGAACGCGGAGTTGGCGGCGATCGATTCCAGATATCGACCGCAGATGCTGGCGCTTCATAATCTGGCGGCGCTGAGGAAGGCTTACGCGGTTTTGTGGACGGAGTCGCAGAAGATCCGGCTGGCCTCTTTGTTTCTCAGTTCGCGCTGCGATGTGACGCGTCGTCTTGAGGAGCGGAGGGATGCGGCTTTGCTGTTGAAGGCCGATAAGCTTGAATTTGACAGCGCTTATGAGATGGCAAGGCGGGATATTGCGGTCGCTAATCTGAGAAAGGTGCAGGCGCTTCAGGTTATTCGCCTGTCTACCGGCGTTATGTGGCCTATGCCGGAGGATGGGGAGCTTGCTTTTCCGACGCTGCCGGTTTTTGACGGCGCAGCCGCTGATATAGAGGCGAATCCGGCTTTTCTTGCGCGCAGGGAGGCGCTGGAGAGGTACGCGAAGCTTGTCGATGTTACAAAGCGTATTGATTTGGAGAGTTCACTTGTCGTGGGGGTTACGGGCAGTAAGGAGGAGCCGGGTGATTACGGCAGCGGCGTTTATCTAGGCTTTAATATTTCAGAGCCTTTGAAGGCGGCCGCTTCTGCGGAGGATAAGGCGAATCTTGCAGCGCGCGCGGATTATGAGCGGGCGGAGCGCGAAGAGCTTTTTACACGCATGACGTTAGACGGCGAGGCTGAGGAAGCGGTTTCTTACGCCGCGTATGCCTCCGCGAATATCGAGGCGCAGCTTTCACGGCTGAGGGCGATATCGGAGAATGTCCGCGAGAAGCTGCTGCGGCATGCCGCTATTGCCGGAGATACTCTTGAGCAGCTGCAGGCAAGCCGTTATCAATATTATCGCGTGGCGATGGATGTGCTTGACTCTTATCAGCTTTTTATGGAGAGCGGCGCGGATATTCTCAGTTACGCCTATCCACGCGGCAGGAATACGGAACCTGCCGCGCGTACCGACACTGCCTCTTTAAGGGCGCTGGAGCGGATGCTTTCTCCGTTGTGGTTTTCTGAGAGGTCAGCCGCCGCTGTGGCTGTCGAGGGCAAGCGGGGCGTCGCTGTGGAGGCGCCGCCGGCGGGGAGCGTCTATATATGGGAGGCGTCGCCTTTTCTGAATCCAACGACGCGCGGCGGCGCGCTGAAGAGGCTGAGCGGACGCGGTATTGCCAGAATGCTGCTATCTTTTACCGCTAAGGAGTTGAACGGTTTTCGGAGCGAAGAGGGGCGAAGGAATTTGAAGGCGCTTCTTTCCGAAGCGTCGTCCGCCGGTATCTCGACAGAGCTGCTTCTTGGAGAGCCGACATGGCTTTTTCCTGAGAACAGGAAGAGCCTGACCGCGATTATAGGCTCTATGTCAGATTTCCGCTTCGCCGGTATTCACCTTGATATAGAACCGGACTCTTTGCCTGGCGCGGAGGGAATGCGCCACGAGCTGCTTGGTTTGCTTATAGATACTATAAAGGAGTCGCGAAGCGCGAGCGGCAGGCCGCTTTCGCTCTCTGTACATCCCAGATATCTGGAAGGGGAGCTTGGGGCGCTTGTCGCGAAAAGGCTCTCTCCCGACGATGTAAGCTATATAGCGCCGATGATTTATTCTACGAACAGGGAGAGGGTGGTTTCCAGAATGTCTGAGATTCTCGCCAGTTTCCCGCGCTTTGATTTTGTGTTGGCGCAAAGCGTTGAGAGGGTGCTTCCCAGGAGCGAGAGCTACGCCGCGGCCGGGATGGCTGCTTTCGGCGCTTCAATGCGCGAAATTGACGAGCGGCTTTCGCGATATCGTAATTATAAGGGAATTGTCGTGCAGGACTGGAAAGATTATGAGGTGATGCGCTGATGAGGGTATCTTTTAGCAGAAGAATGAATCCGGAGAATAAGGACGGCATTAAGATAAGCTATGCCCCCGCCAGGAGAAAGGTTTCCAAGGCCGTTTGGTGGCTGATTCTGACTCTGGTGTTCGCTCCGTTCCTGTGGTTGCTGGCTTCGCTTGGGGCAAGGTGGCTTTTTATTTCCTCTCCAGGGGTTATCGCTATGGATTCTTATCCTGTTAAGGCTTTTGAGGAGGGTGAGATAAGCAGGATATATGTCAGAGCCGGTGAGAGTGTGGCCGCTGGCGCCCCTCTCGCGGAGATGAAAAGGTATGTTCCGGAGGCCGGCATGGCTGAGTTGAGGCGTGTCAAGGCCGAATTGGAGGCGCTTTCAGGCGTGCCGGTCTCCGCGGCGGCGCTCCCGCGCCGATCGCTGGGGCAGATGGACAGTATGGTGGCTCATCTTGCCAACGAAGAGCGCGTGATGAAGGGCCTGATGGAAAAGGGGGCGGCTACGCGCGCCGAGTATAATCAGGCGAAGGAGCGCCTTATTTCCGCGCAGAATGAGCGCGAGGCGCTGCGCGTTTCTCTGATTGTGCCGCTGGACCAGAGCGCCGAAGTCCGCAAGGCGTATTTGAGAAGGTATGCCGAGATGCTGGAGGAGAAGCTGCGCACTCCGTCCGTGATATACGCCCCGCGAGCCGGAAGGGTTGAATATATCGCCGCCGCTGTAGGATATTACACGGTTGGAGAGCTTGAGCTTATGAGGATTGCGGACCCTGATGATCCTTATCTGATCGCTTATGTTTTTCCTGAAAATTATGACAGGCGCGTGCGTCCCGGAAGCGTGGCGAAGGTACATCTGCCCGGAAGCGGCCGAACGATAGAGGCGACTGTGATCGAGCCGCCGCTGAACGCTAACAGTATCCCCGGAGGAATCTCCGACACGATACTTTCAGGACGCCGCAGTATTGTCGTATTCTTGAAACCGAATGAACGCCTGCTTACGGAAGAGAGCGTCAACGGTATGCCTGTTCGCATTGACTGGGGCATAAGATTTTTTCGTTAGGAGCGAATTTGGATGAAGAAATATCCGGTTTTAATGCTTGTCTCCGGCTCTTTTAAAGAGGCGAGAGATGATGGTCGGTCTATCCGCGTGTACCGCTCGGCGGAGGAGCTTCTTGCCTCAGAGCGTGAGGCCGGTAGCGTGATAATGGAGACGCAGCTTTTTCATCAGGGGGAGGAACGGGAGTACGCGGAGAATATACTGGCGCTTCGCAGGAGCGCTATTTTCTGTTACGCGCCTATTTTCTTCACCCATTCTGTCAGCGCTCTTGACGTGCTGGCTGACGGCGTATCTGACGATGTCGGCGCGCTCGCGAGAGCCGGCGATATGATACTGAACCGCGGAGAACAGCTCAGGGCGTCGTCTTTGGAGGGGAGCTATAAGCTGCGTATGCTCAGCTATATGTACGCGCGCGGTTCGGATTATGAGCTGGCTCCCTTCTGCGCTCCAGGCTCAAAATGTATATATGGCTATCCATTGGTCGCGGCAATCATGAACCGCGACGGCGGCGAGCCGGAAAGATACAGCGGCGGCAGCGGGACGGAGCTGCACGGAGCCCCGCTCTTCAATGACGACGAGATGGCGGTGGCGTTGAAGTGGATAAGGGAGGCTCAGCTCCACGGCTATATCGAGCATACCAGAATATACGACAGGATAAGGCTTTGTCCCAAATGCCAGACAGGGATGTTGAATTATGTGGATATCTGCCCTCATTGCGGCAGTCTGGATATTGCGAAGAAGAAGATGATTCACTGCTTCACCTGCGGTTATGTGGCCCCGGAGCCGGAGTTCCGGCGCGGTTTCACCCTTTCCTGTCCGCGCTGCGACAGCAGGCTTCGTCACATCGGCAGTGATTACGACTACCCGCTTGAGTCGTATCAGTGCGGGAACTGCGGCTCCGCGTTCGTCGAGCCTGATGTCAGGGTAAGCTGTCTCAGCTGCGGCACGCGCTCGCTGCCGGAAGAGCTGACGGTCAGTAACTTTTACGGCTACAGGCTCAGCGACAGAGGTGAGGAGGCGCTGCGTACAGGCATTATTCCTGAAGATTTCATGCTGTTCAGCGGCGCGAGCGTTGTGACTATGCAGTCTTTCTGCGGAATTATCAAATGGCTGCTGGAACTTCGCAGGCGTTATGCCGACGAGGATTTTTCACTGTTGAGGGCGCGGCTTTCCGGTCTGTCAGAGGCTGAGGAGCTTATCGGCACGGCGGGATTAAGAGCTGTTATAAGCGAGCTTGACAGAAGGATAAGAGAGCTGGTTCGCGAAACGGACATAACTGTTCTGGGAGAGGACGGCGCTTTCTGGCTTCTGCTGCCGCGTACTCCTTTTAACGGAGGAATGATACTGACCGAAAGGCTGGAAGATATGTCTTCGCTGTTTGAGGGACGCGGGGCGGAAAAGCTGAGACTCTCCGTGAAATGTTTCTCGATATCCGCGGACGACGCTTCGCTGCCGCCAGACGAGCTGCTCAAAAAGCTGGCGAAGGAAGCATAGCGCTGCTCTGATGTACGAGTTTGTCCTTTGGCTGCTGAAGCCCGTGCTGGAGCCATTTGTGAGCGGCGACGTCTGGCCGCTTATCATGCGCTTCATGCCTTTCATCATCTTTTATGAGCTTCCTTACACTCTGCTCATCTATCTGGGGGTGACGAAGTATATCTTCGAGCGCAGCCGCGAGGGGGTTAGAAGGGCCTATTTTCCTCCTGTCTCGTGCGTTATCACCTGTTACAGCGAAGGGCGGGACGTACAAGGAACAATCCGCACGCTGGCTGAGCAGATATATCCCGGACGCATACAGATCATAGCGATGGTTGACGGCGCGGCGCGTAACAGGGAGACTTATGAAGCGGCGCTCGCGATGAAGGGCTATGTGAGCGGCCTTGCGGCGAGAGTTCTGGAGGTCGTTCCCAAATGGCAGCGCGGCGGAAGGGTTTCCAATATCAACACCGGCCTCAATTATATGAAAGGCGACATAATTTTTGTTCTGGACGGCGATACCTCTTTTGATAATAATATGGTGGAGCGCGCTGTGCGCCATTTTGAAGATCCAACCGTCGCCGCCGTATCGGGATGTCTGCGCGTCCGCAACGCTGACAGCTCTCTTGCCGCCTCGCTTCAGGCTGTTGAATACTTCATCTCGATACAGACGTCGAAGACGGGGCTCAGCGAATTTAACCTTGTCAACAACGTGTCCGGCGCATTCGGGATTTTCCGTCGTTCCGTCGTAGAGCTGGTGCGGGGATGGGACGCCGGTACCGCGGAGGACCTTGATATGACTCTGCGTATCAAGCAATATTTTGGCCGCTATGGCGAAAGGTTCAGGATAATCTTTGACCCTGAGACGATGGGGCATACTGATGTGCCGGATACCTTCCTCGGATATTTCAGACAGCGAATACGCTGGGACGGGGATCTGTCGTTCATCTATTTTCGGAAACACCGGAGGGCTTTCAGTCCGCGCCTGCTTGGCTGGTCAAATTTTATCATGGTCATTCTCAGCGGGCTATATTCTCAAATTGTCCTGCCTTTTGTGATTTTTACATATTCTCTCTGGCTCTTCTGGGCATATCCGCTCGGCTATGTCGCCAGTCTCCTATTTGCCGTCTACCTGTTTTACTTCATTCTGCTCTCGGCGACGTATATAACCTCGCTTCTTTTTATCTCGGAGCGTAAGAAGGAGGAGCTGTCACGGCTGCCGCTGCTGGCTATATTCCCGCTGTTTACCTTTGCGTCGCGCATTAACAGTCTTATAGCCACTATTTATGAGCTTGCATTCAGATCGCATAAGGATTCGTCGATGGCTCCGTGGTGGGTGACGAAAAAAAGCAAATTTGACTAAAATTTTCTAATAATGCGGGGCTTCTCTCTGAGAGCGGCCCCGCGTTATTTTGACTTAAAAGGCGCTTTGCGCTTCAGGGAGGCTGAAGTCTGACAGAAGCTCTTTTATCAGCTCTTTTACTTTGAGTATTGATTTTACCCGCGTTACGTTGCTGCCGCAGAAGAAGAGGCCGTTTTCCCAATCTCCTCTGTAGGCGCTGACGAGCGCGTCGGCGATGCAGAAGGTTTCCTGCTGCATACGGCAGATGCAGTGTGAGAGGCAGCCCGCCTTGCAGCCGACTTTTTCAAGCTTTCCTGAGAAGTAGCGTTCTATGAGCGGGCTCATTATCGCGCGTCCCGGCAGGCCGCAGGGGCTTTTGATCAGCACCACGTCTTTTTCTTCGGCTTCGATGTACGCCTGTTTGAAGCGCTCTGAGGCGTCGCCCTCTTCCGTCGCGGCGAATCTCGTTCCCATCTGTACGCCGCTTGCCCCCATCAGGATCGCCTCTTTTATATCCTGTCCGTCCCATATGCCGCCGGCTGATATGACGGGGATGTTGTGTCCCAGCTCTTTCAGGTATTTCACGAGCGCGGGGACGACCTCTTTCAGCGAAAGGCTTTTGTCCATCGCCTGTTCGCTGTCGCGCGCTCCGAGGTGGCCTCCTGCCGTGTTGGGGCTTTCTACGACGAAGGCGTCGGGGATACGGCCATAATGCTTGACCCAGCGGCTGAGGATGAGGGAGGCGGCTTTTACGCTGCTGACTATCGGCACCAGCGCCGTTTCGGGGTGAGCTTCCGTAAGCTGCGGCAGCTTGAGCGGCAGTCCGGCCCCCGATATTATAATGTCGGCTCCGGCGGCGCAGGAGGTGCGCACCAGATCTTCGTAGTCGCTCAGGGCGCACATGCAGTTGACGGCTATGACGCCGCCATTTGAGGCCGCTTTTGCCTCTTTAACATATCTGGCCAGCGTTTCACCGTTTTGGCGGCTTATGTTTCCGCTGCCGGAGGCCATGTCGAAGTCTTTCAGCGACGCGGCCAGCCCGACTGAGGCTATCGTTCCCACGCCGCCCGCCGCGGCGACCGCGCCGGCCAGTCGGGGGCCTGAAACCATGATGCCCATTCCTCCCTGTATTATTGGGTATTTGGGCTGATGTCCTCCAATGTTTAATGTTGGTAATTCTATTTCTTTGCTCTTCATATTAAATTCCCTTCAAGTTTTTATTTAAAAATTATATTCCACCGAATATAATAGTGGAATAGCGTATATAGTATTCCATAAATTCCCCTTTGGCAATAGCCGGAAGCGATTCCCGTCTCCTTTTTCATCAAAGATTACATAAAAAAAATAACACGCACTTACTGTTGACATTACGCGGCTTTTTTCTTAAAGTATAGAAGATAGATGTTTTCTTTAAGGAGAAAATGTTACATGAAGAATCTATTGGAGCGTTCCATTGGCTTATGCGACTGTAATAATTTTTTTGTCTCCTGTGAGCGGAGGGAGAATCCTTCTTTGCTTTCGCGTCCGGTCGTGGTGCTGAGCGGCAACGACGGCTGCGTGGTCTCGCGTTCCAATGAGGCGAAGGCTCTGGGGGTGGGGATGGGCGAGCCGTATTTTAAGGTCAGGGGGCTGCTGGAGCGGGCGGGGGCGGCGGTGCTGAGCGGACGGCTGTCGCTTTATAATAAAATTTCTTCCGAGGTGATGGGGCGTCTTTCCCGTTTCAGCGATCTGATGGAGGTCTATTCTATCGACGAGGCTTTTTTTAATCTTGCTATTGCCTCTGTGGAGGATCCGGCGGCTTACTGCCGCGAGATACGCGAGGATATATGGCGGAGCTGCGGCATTCCTGTGTCTATCGGCATTTCTTCAACAAAGACGCTTGCCAAGCTGGCCTCTCACTGCGCGAAGATGAGCGCGGACGGGGTTTTCTGGATAGATTCGAGCTGTGCCGGCGACGCGGAATGGATGGCGGCTTTTCCTCTGGAGGAGGTGTGGGGGATAGGGAGGAGGATGGCGGCGCGGCTGCGTTCCTCTTACCGTATCAAAAACACGGCTGATTTTATGATGGCGGACGATCTGTGGCTCAAAAAGAATTTTTCTGTGAACGCCCTTTATACCGCCTGGGAGCTGCGCGGCTATTCCGTTTACCCTCTTTCCGAGAAGCATGGAGCGCCCAGCTCTATTCAGGTTTCGCGTTCCTTCGGCGACGCCGTCTCTTCTTATGAGGAGCTTCTTGACGCCGTATCATATTTTACGCTCTGCGCCGCCCGTCAGCTGCGCGGCGCGCGGCAGGCGGCCTCAAGGATGGGGCTTTATATCAGGACGAACCCGTTCCGACGGGAGAATTTTTATTTCGGAGAGGACGAGTATATATTTTCTGTTCCAAAGTCTCTGGACGCGGATTTTCTGTATGCGGCGAGGTCTATGCTGCAAAAGATTTTCCGCGAAGGGGCGCTTTATAAAAAGGCCGGCGTGCGGCTTTCCGGCTTCAGCGACGTCAGCTTCGGGAGGCAGCGGCTTTTGTTCGACGAGGATGGGGAGCCGGAGGGGGAACGGAATGGGCGTCTGCGCGCGGCGGCGGCTGTGGCCGATGCTCTGAATCTTGAGTTTGGCAAGGTCGTCATCGCTTCCGCGGATAATTTCGCCGCCCCCGAGAGGACTCCGCGCTGGTATCCGCAGCGCGCGCACAGCGCGGCGGCTGAGGAGGCGCGGCGCAGGCCGCCGCTTCCGCTCGGCCCGAAAAGGCGGGTCAGCTTTTAGGCCGCGTGACGAAAGAAGAGCCGCCCGCGGCGCGGACGGCTCTCTGTCTGTTGTGAGCGTTTTCTTAGTATTTCTTGAATATTGACGCCTTGGCTCCGCATATCGGGCAATTTTCGCTCGTGGGGCCTTTGTGGATAAAGCCGCATATCGGGCAGAGATAGTAGTCGGCTTCGGTGTTGCTCATATCGTTGAGGGCGTCCTGATAGAGCTTCGCGTGAACTTTTTCAGCGGCTTCGGCATAACGGAAGATACGAGCCGCCTCTTTGTTGCCTTCGGCTTCGGCCTCTGTGACCATCGGAGGGTACATATCGGTGAATTCATAGGTTTCGCCGTTGATAGCCGCCTGAAGGTTGTTCGCGGTGGTGCTGACCCCGCCCATTGCCTTGAATTCAGCGAAGGCGTGGATTGTCTCTGCCTCCGCCGTCGCGCGGAAGAGCTTCGCTATTCCCGCGAAGCCGTCTTTTTCGGCCTGCTCGGCGTAGAGAAGGTACTTACGGTTGGCCTGTGATTCTCCAGCGAATGCTGTTGCGAAATTTTCCTGAGTTGCCATTTTCTGATTTCCTCCTTGAATTTTTATCCTTTTTTCCCACATTTAACGCTAAGAAGCGCTTGTTATCTAAAACTATTTTAGTTTAATGCTTTTCTCTTATTTTGTCAAGCTTGGATTGCGGCTTTTTTGAAATTTTTAGTATTCAATTCCCTTTCGCGCGGTAATTCCTTTTTTGTACGGATGTTTTATCTCTTTCATCTCTGTTACAAGCTCTGCGATGTCGATCAGCGTTTGCGGCGCGTTTCTGCCCGTGAGGACTATTTCAGTGCCGGGGGCTTTTTTCTTCAGCAGCGCGGCGACGTCGCCCTCTTTTAAGAGGCCGAAGTCTATCGCTACGTTTACCTCGTCGAGTATTACAAGGTCATATTCTCCCGACAGGATGAACTTTTCCGCCGCGGCCAGCCCGCGAGCAGCCTCCGCGAAGTCCTCTTCCGTCTCGTCGCCGCGGAATATGCATTTATCGCGGCCTGTGTGGATCAGCGTCACTCCCGGCAGCTTTGAGGCGGAGAAAAGCTCTCCGTATTGCGCCCAGCCTTTCATAAACTGGACTATGCCGATTTTCGCGCCGTGCCCGGAGGCTCTCAGCGCGAGGCCGAGCGCCGCAGTTGTCTTGCCTTTGCCGTCGCCTGTGTATATTTCTATCAATCCTTCGGAACCGAACATTGTTTACCACCCCTTCTCAATATTTTCTCATTGCGCGCCGCCGCCGCAATCAGTATTTTGTATGTCTCCTGATGAAGTCCTCTATCAGTCTGGCTGAGATGCTGACGCCGCGGTAGTAGTCCGGTATTTCGTCCGGCGCGAACCAGCGCACGTCGCTTACCTCCGTTTTGTCCGGCGATATTTCGCCGCTTTCCCATTCGGCGGTGAGGCCGAGCATCAGCGAGCGCGGAAAGGGCCACGGCTGGCTTGCGAAGTATTTTATATTTTTTACGCGAATCTTCGACTCTTCGTATATTTCCCGCGCGACGCACTCTTCTATGCTTTCGCCCGGCTCTACGAAGCCGGCCAGTACGCTGTAGCGTCCGGCGGGGAAGTTTACCCCGTGGCCAAGCAGTATCTTGCCCTCCTTTTCAACGCTGACGATGACTGCGGGGGAGATGACGGGATAGAAGAGCTCTCCGCAGGCGGCGCATTTCATAGCCCCCTCGTTCGGGTCGAAAGAATTGCGCGCGCCGCATCTGCCGCAGAATTTATGCAGCCGCTGCCAGTCCATGAGGTGAAAGGCCTTGCCGATACGGAAGAATTGCTCCTCTCCGACGGCCGTCCAGCAGCCGCGCCGCTCCATCGCGGCGTATCCCTCCGGCAGCGCGCGCCCCGGCGGAAGCTCGCCCCAGCGGTCGCCCTCCTTTTCATTCTTGTCCAGATAGCCGCTGTTTTCCAGCGCCTCCGTCAGCCAACGCGGAAGCTCCTCTTTCAGCGGGATGCTTCCATCTTTTTTCAACACTATTCTGCCGTCTTGAAAAATATAGTAAAAGGACATGCCATTGCTCCCTTTTTTCATTTATTTTATTTATTATTTTACTGGACTTGCGGGCAAAAGAACACTATTATTTATACAGCGCAGCGCAAATATTATCAGGGAGGGCATTACAATGATTGAAAAGTTGGAAAATGTAACAGCCGCAGCGAAGGCTAACGTCTATTTTGACGGCAAGGTAGTGAGCCACACGGTCTATATGCCGAATGGAGATCGCAAAACGCTCGGTCTTTTCCTGCCCGGCGTCTATGAATTCGGCACCGGCGACGCGGAGATAATGGATCTCACGGACGGCGTCTGTGAAGTGCTGCTTCCCGGCTCGACCGAGTGGCAGGAGCTGAAGGCGGGAGAGACTTTCAGCATTCCGGCAAACAGCAAATTCGGCTTCCGCTGCTATGTGCCGGTGCAGTATGTCTGCTCGTATATAAAATAGTCCGCTTCGATTCGGCTCTATAGCAGCCGCCCGCGCGGCGAAAAACAGGCGCTCCCCTTTCGTATCGGGGAGCGCCGCTTTGCCGCTTGCCCATCCGGCTGCGCGGGGCTATATTTCCGGTATCTTTGCGTTCGGCTCAAGCTCCAGGATTTTGTTTTTGATATGGAGCAGACGCCGGTCGTCCGGCGGATGCGAGTTGAAGCCGCTCGGCTCGGTTTTGTTGATTTTGGCGAGTTTGCTTATAGCGCTGTACATGCCGACGGGGTCCTCGCCCATGCGGTGAGCCAGCTCCACGGAGTAATCGTCGGCGGCTATCTCCTGTTCGCGGCTCCAGCCGGAATTAACGAGGTTGGCCCCGACGTTGATCGCGGCGCCTGCCAGTCCGTCTCCGAGTATATTTCCAAGTATAGCGGCGGCGAGCGACAGGCCGGCTGTGCGCGATGCGCCGCTCCGGTGATGATTCAGTTTGATGTGTCCGGCCTCGTGCGCGAATACGGCGTACAGCTCGGCGTTTGTGTCCAGTATCTCAAGCAGCCCTGTCGTGACTGTGACGGATTCTCCGTTCGTTACCCAGGCGTTGGGGCTTTTTTCCTCTTTTATCGAGAATGGAAGCGCTGTCAGCTCCGTCGGGCGCGCGACCTTTTCCCATACCATTTTCGCGTCGGCGTGCGAAATGGCCGCCTCTCCGGCAGGCGTCAGAATCAGCGCGAAGGCTAAAAGAAGAAAAATCGTTCTTGCTGTCCTCATAACATTTTCCCTCCCATTCCCGAATATTATACCGCAGCGCCGGCAAAATTTTCAGCCATAACTAAAAGAGACGCCCTTTCAGGCGTCTCCCGCGCGGCTTTGCGCCTGCCGCTATTTTTTGAAAGGTTTGTTCCAGAGGCCGCCGAATACCAGCGAGGAGAGCGGCAGCCGTTCGCGAGGCTCTTTCTCGCGCTCTTTAAGCTCGTCGTTCAGCATCTCCGGGGAACCGACGTAACCGACGGCGACAGCTACCAGCGGCTCGTAACCGTCGGGGACGCTGTAATTCTCGCGCACTGCCTCAACAGAGAAGCCGGCCATCGGATGCCCCTGCAAGCCCTGCGCCGCCGCTTCAAGCAGAAGGTTTTCCAGCGCCAGCCCGCCGTCATGCATCGCCCATCTGTTTGGCCTGTTCTTGTGGTCGAATCTCTCCTTGACCACCAGTATTATCAGCAGCTGCGCCCTTTTGGCCCACAGCCGGTTGCTCTCGTCGAGGCATGAGAGCAGTCTGTCAAAGTCCGCCCTGTCGTTCTTCGTCGCCGCGATGAAGCGCCACGGCTGTTCGTTGAAGGCCGACGGCGCCCAGCGCGCCGCCTCGAAGAGCGACTGTACCTTATCCCCCTCTATCGGTCTGCCCGAAAAGGCCCGCGGGCTCCAGCGCGCGGCGATAATCTCCGCCACCGGGAAGGCTGTCTCTGCTGTTTTTTCATTCATGATATTCACTCCAATTCCACAATATTATGACGCTGTGATTTGGTTTGAGTATATCGTGAAGCGCCGGGAGCGACAGGTAAAATATACGGTTTGCGCGTTACTCCATAAGGCCGGTATTTTCTGCCGCATACAGCGGAGGCATATCCCCGTATAATGCGTGCGGCGTTATTTGTTAGCCGATTTGTACCAGAAGGCTATTCCCTGCGCGTTCAGCTCGCTGTCTATAAGGAAGGGCTCTTTTGGAGCTTCGGCGGCTTTGATTCCGTTTTCCTCGGCCATCCTCCGGTAGAGGCTAAGCAGCCCGGATTTTATTTTGTCCTTGTCGCCGCCCTTTTCCTCGGCGAGCCGCGTATATTTTTTTACGCTTTCGATAAGGCTGGCGGCAACTCTTTCTGCCTGCGCCCCCGCTATTCTCCCGAAATGTGTGATGTAGACTGAATCGGGGCGGAGAGAGAGTATGCGCTCGGTGGTGGCGATCATAGCCTCCGGGTCGAACTGCACCGGCGAGGTCGAGGGGAAGGCCCATCGCCCCGCGGCCCCCTCCATCCACGGGAAGGATATGCCGAAGGCGTCTCCTGCGAAGAGTGATTTTGTCTTTTTCTCAAAAAATATCATGTGGTGCCGCGCATGTCCCGGCGCGTCATAGCAGGCCAGCGTAAATTCCCCTACGCTGAATTCTTCCCCGTCGCGAGGGGCTGTGACGCGGGCTTCAGGAACAGGGATTATCTCTCCGTACATGCGCTCTGTCTCCGCCGCGCCGTAGACGGCCCGAACGCCCTCCACCAGCTTTGCCGGATCTATCATGTGCCGCGCGCCGCGCGGATGCAGCAGCAGCCGCGCATTTGGAAATTCCCGCATATAGCTGCCCGCGCCGCCGGCGTGGTCGAGATGTACATGCGTCAGGCAGAGATAGTCTATTTCGCCGCGGGCTATTCCCAGCTCATCCAGCGCGGAGAGCAGCCGCGGAAGCGAAGCGTTGTGAGCGCTTTCGACGACGGCGGCCCGCCCGCCGCCGCGCAGTATGAAGATCTCGGCGAATTCCCTGCCCTCATAGTACGAATCCACGCCATATATGCCATTTCCGTAATCGTATATCATCAGAGTACCTCCGTAAAGATTTATCTCGCCGCAACGCGGCCCGTTCAGTATATATCAAAAAATGATTTTGCGGAAACCGCCGCGCGGCGAGTCGCCGTGATTTATAATTACAGGCGTCGTATGGATAAAGGAGCTGAAATAATGAGTGATGAAACGGTAATTCTGGAAAGGCGCGGGAAAATAGCATGGGTGACGATGAATAGGCCGAATACGCTTAACTCGCTGACCCCGGAGATGTGCGAGGGGCTTTTGTCAACTTTCGCGAAATGCGAAGAAGATACGGAGACGCACGTCGTAGTGCTTTGCGGAACAGGAAAGGCCTTTTGCGCCGGAGGCGACCTTTGCACGATAGCGTCGCTCCCTGACCGCGAAGCGGCGCGGGAGTATGTGCGGCTGGCCGGCCGTGTAAGCGCCGCGATAATAAATTCCGTGAAGCCGTATATCGCGGCGGTCGCCGGGGCGGCGGCGGGAGCGGGCTTCAACATAGCTCTGGCCTGCGATTTCCTCTGCGCCGCGCAGAGCGCGAAGTTTACCCAGGCCTTTTCCTCGATAGGGCTGATATCGGATTGCGGAGGCAATATGCTGCTTCCGGCTCTTGTGGGGCCCCGGACGGCGAAGCGCCTGATGATGCTGCCGGAAAAATTATCCGCGCGGGAGGCTCTGGCGCTTGGCATAGCGACGGAGCTGACGGAAGAGGAAGATCCGCGCGCGGCCGCGGAGGCGCTTGCCGGCCGTCTTGCCGTACAGCCTCCGCTCGCGCTGGCTCGTATAAAGAAGATGATGAACCGCGGCGAGGAGTTTGAAAGGACGCTGTGCGAGGAGGAAGAGATACAGTCGGAGCTGCTGATGAGCGAAGATTGCAGGGAGGGGGTGCGCGCCTTCTTTGAAAAGCGCGCGGCTGAATTTAAAGGCCGCTGATCCCCGCTCTTTCGCCGGATATAAAAAACGCCCTCCGCGCCGATGCGATTCAGGTGAGGAAGGCGTTTTCTCTCTCTGGCTCTCTTATTTTATAAGCTCTTCCATTTCGTCCAAGGTCTCTTCAAACTGCCTGACGACGGCGGCGACCGGCTCCGGCGCGCTCATGTCCACACCCGCCCCTTTCAGCAACTCTATCGGGTAGTCAGAGCCGCCCTTTGTGAGGAAGTTCAGATATCTCTCCGTCGCCGGCTTTCCCTCTTTGAGAATGGCCGAGGCGAGCGCCGTCGCGGCGGAGAAGCCCGTGGCGTACTGATAGACGTAGAAAGGGCTGTAAAAATGCGGAATGCGCGCCCATTCCATTTTCAGAGGCTCGTCTATCAGTATCATGGCGCCGTAATATTTGCGATTCAGCTCGTACCACAGCTTTTTCAGCCCATCCGGCGTTGTGTCTCCCCCCGACGCCGCGCGGCTGTGAACCTCGCGCTCGAAGGAGGCGAACATCGTCTGACGGTAGACTGTGGTGCGGATGTTTTCCAGACGTCGGTTAAGCAGATAGAGACGCTTTTTTCTTCCCTTCGTTTCGTTGAGCAGCCCGGAGAGGAAAAGCACCTCGTTCGTCGTGGATGCCACCTCGGCGGTGAATATGCAGTAATCCGCCGTCGCGAAGGGCTGATTTTCACGCGAGTAAAGGCTGTGCATCGAGTGTCCCATTTCATGCACGAGCGTCATCACGTCGTTGAGATTATTTGTGTAATTCATGAAAATATATGGATGCGTGCCGTAGCTTCCCCATGAGTAAGCTCCGCTGCGTTTGCCGCGGCTTGGGAAGACGTCGGCCCAGCCCTCGCCGATGCCGGCGCTTATCCGCGCGATATATTCGCCGCCCAGAGGGGCGAGATATTTGTACATCATCTCCTTCGCCTCGCTCCAGGCTATCTCTCCGTAGGGGTCGTCGACAAGCGGCACATAAAGGTCGTACATGTGCAGCGACCTGAACCCGAGCATCTTTTTGCGCAGCTCCATATAGCGGTACATCGGGGCGAGATTCTTCTCCAGCGTCTCCACCAGATTGTCATAGACGGATTGCGGTATATTGTCGGCGTCGAGGGCCGCCGCGAGCGGCGATTCGTATCCGCGGCACTCCGCGTAAAAGCGCGACGTTCTGAGCATTCCGTCGAAGGTCGCGCCGAGTGTGTTCTTCATCTTTCCGTACGGCTTGTAGAGCGACGCGAAGGCAGCTTTCCGCACGGAGCGCTTCGGCGAACGCAGATAGGAGACGGCGCGTTCTTCCGACATGTCAACCTTGCGTCCCTCTTCGTTGTGTATGGATGGAAATTCCATATCGGCGTTGGTGAGCATGGAAAAGGCGTTGTCGGCCGTCTGCGCCATATCTACTGAACGGGCCAGTATCAGCTCCTCCTTCTCGGAGAGGACATGAGCCTTCTGACGCAGCAGCTCCTTCAGCGGAAAGGAATATTCCGCCAGCGCCGGAGCGGCGGCGAAGGCATTCAAGCTTTCATCATCCATTTCAAGGATCTCCGGCGTTATGTAGCTGGCCTGCGCCGAAAACTCCACCGAAAGGGCTGATATGCGGTTCGCGGGCCCCTGATATTTTGAATCCCCCGTATCTTCGTGGCTCTTCATATTCGCGTAGACGAAGAGCTTTCCCAGCTCCTGCGCTATCTCGTCGCGCAGCTTGAAAAGCTCGGCCAGCCGCTCCGGCGAACGCGCCAGCGTACCCTTGAAAGCCGCAAGCTCCGGCAGCCTCCCCTTGATCGATGCGAACGCCGCCTCCCATTCCTCCTGCGAGGGATAGATATCCTCAAGCCTCCACTTGTAGGACTGCGGGATATCCGCCCGTTCCGGCAGCACGGAGCCGCGCCCCAGTTCAATTTCTCTTTCTATCTCGGACTTCATTGAAAACTCCTCCTGAATCTTGATATCCGGCCGGAAGAGCGGCATAAAAGCGGCGGCAAAAGGAAAAGGCCGCGCCGGTAACTTCCGGCCGCGCCGTCCGGACTCTGTTTTTTCTATTCTACCTTAATTTTCCGCTTGCATATAGATAAAATAAAGCGGAAAATAGATTATAAAAATACGGCAAATGCCATGATTGCGGGAGGCTTGTTATGAAATATGATTTCGATAAATATATGGAGAGGCGCGGCACGGACTGCGAGAAGTGGGACGGCCTGAAAGACGACTTCGGGCGCGACGACCTGCTTGCCATGTGGGTGGCGGATATGGATTTCCCCGCCGCGCCTGAGATACTGGAAGCGATACATAAAAAGGTCGACGAGGGGGCGCTTGGCTATCCCATAATGCCCGATTCTCTTCGCGCGGCAATATGCGCCTGGGAAAAGGAGCATTACGGCTGGGAATTTGCGCCGGAGGCGATAAGCTGGGCTCCCGGAGTGGTGGCGGGGCTTTCCTTCGCGGTGATGGGGCTGACGAAACCTGGAGACCATATAATCATCCAGACGCCGGTATATAAGCCGTTCTACCGCACTGTGCGCGAAGCCGGACGCATCATCGCTGAAAATCCGCTCATATATGAGAACGGACGCTACACGATGGACTTTGAGGGGCTGGAAAAGCTCGTCACGCCGACCTGCCGGACGCTGATACTGTGCAGCCCGCACAACCCTGTGGCGCGCGTATGGAGCCGCGAAGAGCTTGAAAAGCTGGCTGATATCGCCGTGCGGAAGAATATGATAATAATCTCCGACGAAATACATCAGGACCTTGTATTCAGCGACGCGAAACATATCTGCATAGGCTCGCTTCCCGGCATGGAAAAACGCACGGTGACCTTCATAGCCCCGAGCAAAACCTTCAACATCGCCGGAATGAAAGCCTCCGTCGCGATCATTCCCGACGAACTGCTGCGCGGAATATACATATCGGTCATAGAAAGATTCCACCTCAATTCAATAAACATACTGGGCATCGCGGCCATGGAGGCGGCCTACGGCAAAGGCGGCGAATGGCACAAAGAGCTGATGAAGTATCTGGAAGCCAACCGCGATTACACGGAAGCCTTTATCAAAGAGAGAATGCCCAAAGCTCACATGGATCATCCGGAGGGGACATACATATTCTGGATAGACTTCCGCGGCTACGGCTTCGACGATAAATCGCTGACGGACTTCCTTGTCAACGAAGCGAAGGTGGCGCTCGACCCCGGCTCATGGTTCGGAGAGGCGGGCGACGGCTTTGCGCGGATCAACATCGGTACGACGCGCGCGCAGCTCAAAGAGGGGCTCGAACGCATAGCGGACGCGCTCGACAAAAGAGAAAATAAAGGATAATGGGGGAAATAACAGTGGTCAGAAAAGAGACGCCCGTACAATATTGCCGCTTCATGGTGGACGGCCGCAGCTACAGCGGACAGATACGCGGAAGCTCCGTGGACATAGTAGAGGGAGATCCCTTTACCGGAATAACCTCGCAGATACGGCTCAGCTACCCGGTGGACAGAGTAAAATTCCTGCCCCCGCTGACGCCGAAAAAGCTCTGGTGCATAGGGCGCAACTACGTAGGGCATGTGAAAGAGCTTGAACATGACATACCGGAGGAGCCGATGGTGTTCCTTAAATCAACCTCGGCGATAATAGGAGCGGGAGAATTCATCCGCATACCCGCCTGGGCCGGCGTCATCCACTACGAGGGAGAGCTGGCTGTCGTGATAGGCAAAGGCGGCAAAAACATCAGCGAGGAAGAAGCCTACGACCACATACTGGGCTACACCATAATGAACGACGTGACGGCGCGCGCGCTGCAAAACAAAGACGGCCAGTGGATGCGCTCGAAAAGCTTCGACAGCTTTGCCCCAATAGGCCCCGCCATACTTGTGACGAAGCAGCTGCCGCCGGAGACGCGCGTGACGACGCGGCTGAACGGCAAAGTCGTGCAGGACGCCGCGATAGAACAGATGATATTCCCGATACCGCGGCTCATATCGCACATCAGCCGCTTCGCAACGCTGGAAGAGGGCGACGTGATATCCACCGGCACTCCGCAGGGGGTAGGCGAGATAAAAGCCGGCGACCTGATAGAGGTTGAGGTAACGCAGATCGGCGTGCTGAAAAACATCTGCGGCGAATAAGCCGCCGCTTAAAATAGACAGGAGGCGCGAGGCATGAAATTGCAGTTCTGGAAAATGACAAAAAAGAGAGCTGTAAAAAAGTGCGCGCGCCTTTTGCTTATTCTGCTCCTCATCATATCCTTTCCGGCCTGCGCCGCCTGGCCGCAGCCGCTTGAAGCTGTTTCGGAAGAGGAATCCGCCGCCGTCGAGTCCCTTCTCGGCGGCGTAGATGAAGAATGGCTGCTGATAAGAAAAGGTGAGAAACGGCTATTCGTCGTCCGAAATGGAAAAATTGTCAAAAGCTGCGCCGTCGCCACCGGTCGCAACCCCGGACAAAAAGAAAAAGCGGGCGACTGCCGAACGCCGACAGGGATATTCAGCGTGTCGCAGATACAGAAAGCCTCCGGCTGGACGCACGACTTCAAAGACGGAAAAGGCGAAATCAAAGGGGCTTACGGCCCATGGTTCATCCGCCTCAAAACCCCCTGGCGCGGCATCGGCATACACGGAACGCACGACCCCGATTCAATAGGCAAAAACGCCACCGAAGGCTGTATCCGCCTGCGAAACGAAGAGCTTGAAGAGCTGAAGGAAAAATATGTAAAAATCTCGATGATCGTTATGATAAGGGATTAGAGGCGTATATTTGCAAAAAAGCATCTTTTCAGTATAGCCAACAATCGTTTGCTGTCATTATAATTAAGCAGAAAAATTATTCTTTTCGACCTCATGCAGACATGCTTTTAGAAGCGACGTGACGGCGTTCTTTTCTTCCGCGCTCATTTTGCTCGAACTGCGCTTCAACGCCTCAAAGACAAAAACAAGATTCAACAGAGGGGAATTTTTTTCAGCGGTATCGCCTTCATCGCGCTTTTCCGCCGGCGCTTCGGCTGGGGAATGCTCGTCGCTCTCGCCCGCGAGATAGGCTACGGTGGTGTTGAGCAGCTTTGCCAGCTCTGCCAGAATATCCGCCCTCGGCACCCTTACGCCGGTCTCCCAGTTAATGATCGAATTGCGGGAATAGCCCGATTCTTCCTCCATGCGATACTGACTCCATCCCATCCGCTCCCTGCTTATCTTCAACCTGTCGCCAATTGCCATTCGTTTCACCTGCCATTTTTGAAAGACTACAGGATGGCGTTGGATTTTTATAGACAAAATGTATAATCCTGTAGTAGACAAAAGTATGCTATTGATGTAGAATGATTTCACGTAAATAATTTTTTCATACGATTATTTACACTTATCACAGCAAGAAAAGAAGAAGATAAAGGCAAAACCGTTGAAAGACGGCGGCGCAAAACTACAGGGGCTTCATCCGCGGAGGACATGTCAGCCAGTTACCTTTTACGCAGGCTCTCAGTCTATCCAAAGACAGCACCAGAAATCCCCTGTATAAAACGAGTACTGGTAGAGATAGTTTTTTGTACGCATAGCGATAAGACGCAGGGCTTTTTTATACCTGCCGGACTGGAAGGGGGCATTCTGAGAAAAGTGTAAGCTGGATTTTCGTTGTCGGTCGATTTGTTCAACCGCGTTCCGTGCGCCATGTATATGCGGTTGTAACCGGACTATAACCTGTATGGGGAGGAAGTTCTGTGAAGTTAAAATATCGTGACAGCATTTTGTTATGCATGATTTTTATGCTTATTGTCTTCGGCGCACTCTTCAGCCGTGCCGATACCACTGTCAGGCCCGCGGCGGTAGTCGAAAGCGGTCAGACCTACTATGGGATCAGCCCGGTAATAAGCGGCGACGTCAGTAATGTCACCGTTTACGGAGCGCCGGGAGCTGATGGAATGGAAGGCGACTATAAGGTTTCGTTTACCGCGAACGGCGAGTCGGACAGGATTAGTGGGCTGACATACTACGGCGGCGCGGAGAGCGGCGACGTAAAAGGCAGCGTAGAGACGGAAATTAATGTCAGCGGCGCGGTTGAATACAACTATGATGATGATCATTACGCTTCGCGCATAAATGGAGGCTCCGCAGAGGGAAGCATTACCGGCAACGTACTCCTTAACATTAAGAAGTTAAGACTGGCAGAAAACCTCAGTTCTTATTTAGATATAACAGGCGTTTCCTCGATTGGGACGGACGACTGGAGATGGAATTCTCTGGGTGCTAAGAGAACGACTGTCAATGGCGACAGCACGATCAACATTGACGACCTTACGGCGCCGTCATCGGGTTCTGGTATAGTTATCATATACGGCGGGGGACTTATTGACGGGAGTTATATGAGCGGTGACGTCTACCCACACAACGATTCAAAGATACAAATAACTGGCAAAAGTATTATCAATGTTAATGGCGACGGATCTGACGGGCAGAAAATAGCCGATGCCATTTATGGCGGCGGACAGATACTGGACAGCGGCCGCATTTCAATTGGTGAGAGCAATATATTCCTGAATGGAGGGATTATTGGGGGCGTTTATGGAGGCGTCTACGGCGGCGGCGATGTTTCTGGGGGCAGCGGCCGCGTTTCCATTTCCGAAATAGAGGGAGACAGCAATATCACGCTTAACGGCGCAGTGTTGGAAAACGGCATGCTTAACGATAATTTCTGTTCCATTTATGGGGGCGGATATACCAATGGGCTGTCTGAGGGCACAGTGAAAAGCGTCGTGAAAGGGACGGCACGGATAACCATAAACAGCGGAGCAGTTGACTATATTTATGGCGGCGGCGGTGGTGACAACGCTACATTTGAAAACAGTGTCGGTGCAGTTGATATCACGATTAACGGCGATGCAGGGCTGAGCGCGATCAGATATGGCGTAAATGCGGGAGGAGAAGAGGAATATGGATCCACAAAGTATCCCGTAGTCTCAGGAGACGCTGTAATTACGGTGAAAAATGTCACAGGCTCTCCCGTTTCTCATATATCCTTTTATGGTCAAAGCCAAGGATATTACAACGAAGCCTGGCGTTCCGTGTTGGGGAAATCGTATCTCGTATTTTCCAACGTGAAAGCGACCTTCGCTCCGTCCGATATTTATTATCCGTATATCAGCGGCTTTGACGAGATAACCATAGGCGATGCGAGCGACGTTTCCGTTACCAGTCTGTACAACAATGCAAAGCTTTCCATCGCTTCCGGGAGTACTTTAAGGGTAGGTTATGACCAGAGCTGGGGCAGCATCAGCGTATCCAGCCTTGATCTGGCCGGTACTTTAAGCATCGAAGGCGGATTTGTACGGCTTGGCGACATCAACAAGAAGTCTGATGAGGCGAGAATAGTTATCACCAGCAGCGATTGCCATCTGGACATAACAGGCGATGTCAACGGCACGGTACGGCTCGACGTACCGGAAAATTTCAACTCTTATATAGTTAGCAACAGCGGTAATGGAACGGTAAAGTTTGACCTTTATGTCAATGGCACTCGTAAAGGGGAAGTCGAGGTTGGCGGTTACGAACCGAAGGTATACGACGTGCTGGAAATACCAGCCGGAACGGTCTTCAACTTTGTAAATAACATCGAATGCAACAAAGTGATACTGGCGGGCACGCTTAACGCTGGTTCTTTACTGGGGGATTATAGGCGCATGACCGTCTCAGGCGACTTTATAGCCAGCGGCGACCAGGCCTGTATCATTGTCAATAATGAGAACATGCAGCTGAACGTGAAAGGCGATTCCTCCGGCCGTGCTAAACTTAAAACGGCTGTTCCTGGTATGCTTATGGAGCGCTTTGGCTTTAAAGGCAGGCGTATCATCTTCGATACGGAGATCTATTCAGGAGACGTTTCGAACGGAAACCTTCTGGACTCTTATGTTATCAGCGGCAGCGTAAGAGGCAACTACTGGGCTGCGACCGCCTCTTCATCAAGCACCAGAATATTGCTCTCGGGAGTGGAGTACTATAAGGTAAAAGAGGGCCTCTGTGACGGAAATCTTCTGACTGGTACTTACAATTACATCTGGGGTAGTATTATGGGCGGCAGCGACCGCAATGAACCCTCTGACGGCTCGTCGCTGAAGCTGATATTCTCCGGCCGCCAGAGCGAATGGAGCGGCGGCTGGTTCCACGGCGGCGGGCGCGCCAATACTACCGGAGACACACGGCTTGTTGTGGAGGGCGGCATAGGCGGAAGCGGATCTTACTTTGGCGGCGGCAGATACAGCGGCGTCTCCGGATATTCTTCCGTTGAGCTGAATGTAAGTTCCATATCAGGAAGCAACGTTGAGGTATTCGGCTCCTCGCCGGCAGAGGAACAAAGCATCGTATACGGAAGTTCCTCCGCCCTGGTCAATAATTCCGGCGAAGGAATGGTGCGGATGCTGAGCGGCGGCGCACTTATCAACGACATGGGGAATGGCGACGACGCTGATGATACATCCGTTATAACAGACAGCGTGAGTGTGACGCTCGAAAAGGCAGCGTCTACAGGATAAACGGCGGCGGTTACATTAACGGTTCGTACAGCAAGGCGGCGAAAACGATACATATCAATAACGGCGTTGACGTATACATAAAAGGCGGGGTTCTTTCCAAAGACATCAACGCGCTCGGAGCCATCGACGTAAACGATTACACTGCTTATAGCGAGTATTCTTCACTTACTATCGGAACGAATAAGGGGCGCAACGTCATATCGGCCGGCGGAGAGGTTCGCGTTGTTGTTGACGGCGGCTATTTCAACGATCGTGATATCGCGGCAGGCGGCTGCCTCGCGGTTGGAGGATATATGCCGGAGGGCAGCCGGCTGACGTATGACGCTGCGGGTTCCGTTGGCTCGACGCGTATCGATGTGAACGGCAACAGCGGTATAATCCGCCGGCTCATAGGCGGTTCAAGAATTTGGCTTGGCAACGATACATCTGATGCGAATGTAAACTATACCGACGCGGGGGGCGTCTCGATAAATATTCAGGGAAACTCCAGCGTGAGAAACGTCTACGGCGGTTCCATCATAGGTACGAATTATGATAGCGGAGCGTCTCAGCTCAACGGAACGGCCTCTTCCGTAATAAACGGCGACGTTGACATTACAGTCGGCGGAAATGCCGTTATAGACGGCAACATATATGGCGGCGGTCTGGTTTTCCCGGAAGATTTCAGCGGATGGAAATTCCCGTCAAATACCGTAAAGGGCGATGTTACAGTAACTTTCAAAGGATCAGCTCCGCGCCGTTCGGACGACACGGCCTTCGACGGCTTTGTCTACGGCGCTTCGGACGAAGATATAACAAAGGTAGAAGGGCTGACCTCAGTGATATTCGACGGCAAAACCGGCGAATTTAACGGTAACGTCAGAGGCGTGAAGAAATTGCTTGTCAAAAACAATTCCAACTTCACCTTCGGCGGCACTGTGCGCCCGAACTATGAGACTGATCTGGAAGTAGAAGCCGGCAGCAGAATATCCATCACACAGAGCGCCTCTGTTAATAACCTCGTAAACAACGGGACGCTTGAACTGCCGGCTGGCGTAGAACTTTACGTCAAAGGGACGAATACAGGTTCAGGAACGGTAACTGGCGGCGGTTCCATCAGACAGGAAGTGATAAAGCCTGTCTCTATCGACGTTACTGCTAATGGCGACAACTACATTCTCGTCGGTGCTTCGCGGCAGCTTTACGCAGATGTTTACCCGGCAGCCGCCGACGGTGACGTCACATGGTCCAGCAGCAACACAGAGCTTGCATCCGTGGACTCAAACGGACTTATCACCGCGGCGCTGAAGGCTGGAACGGTCGTTATCACGGCGGCTTCGGTGCATGACGACGGCGTGAAGGGAAGCATCACGATGGAAGTTGTGCTTCCTCCAATAACAGAGATGAAATTCATTCCGGGAAGCAGCACTCTCCGCTACGGACAGAGCGCAGACATCTATGAACTGCTGCAAGTGTCGCCTGAGCTGGCGCGCAAGCCGGAAAGGGGAGAAATAGAGTGGCACTTCTTTCCTCTAATGGATCCGCCCCTTGCCAGCATTGAAAATGGCGTGATAACTGCGCTTGGATACGATTCTAGCGGCATCGCGGCGGCTAACTATACCGACAGCTCTGGCTGGCCGTCTGGCGCCGCTATGAATGTAGATCTTGTTATAGCCGGCGGCGGCGAAAAAACGGAGACCTCCGCCCCATCCGGCAGGGCGCCGTCAGGCCTTCCGAGTGAGACGGCGGACGGCCTGGCCATCAGCCCCATAGCCGCGAAATATCCTGATAGCACAAAACAACAGGAAGTCTCGGAGGCTATTGGTATTGGTTACTGGGATCTCATGAGCACCGGCGAGGACAAGCTCGGATTGAATGAGTCAACAGTGAAACAGTCTGTTGCGAATGCTATCTCGCGTGACAAATCGATCGAGCAGGTTGATATCGTTTCCTTCGCTATAGTCAGCGAGGACCTTAATAATAACGGCGAAGTGGCGGCCATTGGATATGAGGTGACCGGCGAAGTATTTGGCAGCGCTAAGAGCATAGATGAGATAAAAGTGCTCAAGACCTTCCCGACTGGGGCCGGCCAGCTCTTTACTGTGGTAAAAGACAAGAGCCAGTTCAAGGATAAGTGCGTCACTCTTATGAAAGGCGGCGACATCCACACAGGAGAAATTGTCTCCGGCGACAGCTACACGCTGGTTACTTTCATAAAAGACGGCGGTGAATTTGATCTTGACGGCGCAGCGAACGGAGTGGTCATCGATCCGGTGGCAGTGCTTCGTCTGAAGGCATTGAAGACCACGCTGTCCATTCATACCAGACTGGAGGGCAGAGAGAGCGGCGGCGGCACGGGCAGCAACATCGAAAAGATGGAAGTTGAGATATATGACTCTGATAACGTCAGACTCTGGGGCGGAGTTGCTTCGACAGACGCGGATGGAATAGTCTCATTCGACATTGCGCCGGAATACGTCAATGAAGGTGACAGAGTACAGCTCTGGGTCAAAGGCGAACGCTGCCTTGCGGTGCTGCTGTCGGCTGATGTCCATATTGTGGATGGTATCTGGAATGTGACGATGACGGAAAACCTCAAGGGGGGAGACGCCGATGGCAGCAACGAAGTGGCTCTTGACGACTTCCTCATCCTACGGAGTTCCATACTCGACAGCAAAGGCGATCCGGATTTTGACTACCGAGCAGACTTTGATAGCAGTGATACGGTAGACCTTGACGATTTTGTGATTCTGCGCCGGAATATCCTTGATAGCGGAGCGCAAAAACCGGTGGGTGCGCGGACGGCTCTTCTGCTTGCTGCCAACAGCGCCGGAAATCTGAAAAAAACGCTTGAGGAACTGAACGCTGAAACATCGACCGAACAAAGAAGCACCGCGAACGGCGATGCTTCCGGCGGCTGTTCAACCGGCGCGGGCGCGCTGATCCTGCTGTTGGCGCTTCCATTCATCGCCGCACGCAGAAGAAAATAAAATTATGTTGGCTGTATGGGGTCTACCCCATACAGCCAACATGGCATAAGCAAAGAATAGCCAGTCTTTGATAAAACTTTATAATAATGAAAGGAAGATCATCATGACACTGAATTCACTTAAAAATATCAGGAATATAATTCTTCTCCTGGCGATAATCGTGCTGATATTTGCACAGTCTGTCTTTGCCGGGACTGCCAATACTCCGGCAATCCGCCTTTCTGCGCCAGCGTCTGCCGCTGCGGGGAGTGTGATCACAGCTGAAATCATGGTTGAGGCGCCTGCGAATCAGAAATTAACCGGTATTGCGGCGACGCTGGTTTGGGACGCAGAACTGCTTGAGCCTGTGGGAGATCCGGTTGTGCGTGAGGAATTCTTCGGCAAGCCGCTTGCGGCGCGCAGTGACGCGGTGAAAGGGCTGACAGAGATAACCGCGGCTTCTATCGGAGATTCGGCGGTCTCATTCGCGGACAAAGGCGGCGTACTCTTTGCAGAACAGCAGTTCAGGGTAAAAGAAGCGGCACTGAAAGCAGGCAAGGTGAGGATTGGTTTTACGACGGATAAAAACCGCTCCGCTAACGGTACATACATTGTCACGGAGTCAGGGGGCTTAAACTTCGCGATAATCACTCCCGTTAGCCTGCTGGTGAATTAAAAAACAAAAGCAGGAAGCTTTTATAGGGAGATGATGCCCAAAACAGGCAAAAAAAGAAAGGCGCGCTTAAAAAACAATTGGCAAAAAGTAAAGCACGAAAGGGGTTATGTTTCAATGAAGAGACTGTATAGCTTATTTATGGTACTGGCGCTGCTTTGTACGATCTTTTCGGCATCTGCCACGGCCGCGGAATCCTCGGCGACTTTTAAACTTGCTCCATCCGCTTCATCTGTGATGAGAGGCAAGACAGTTACCGTTGAGTTTAAAACGAATTTCAACAATCTGCCGACGGAAGATGCTGGTATGCTTCATTCCATAGCGTCCAGAATCACATTTGACGACAGTGTTCTCGAATATTCGAAAATGGAACTTGGGACGGACAGCCCGTTTAAAGATTTTCGCAGAGTGGGCGACTTAGCGGTGCTGGAAAATAATGAAATAAAGATAATTACAACGTCAGAGATTGGTGAGACTGTAGAACAAGGTAAAGATCTATCGACTCTCATAGTCACATTTATTGTAAAACCTGATGCCGCGTTTGGAGAGACGAATATTACACTTGCTACAAATTCACAATTTAAGCTTATGGGGAATCCGTCCCAAACATATATCGCTGATATTCAGAACGCAACAATAACCATCGTGGACGCCCCCTCCGGCTCGCTCACGCTGAATCTGACTCCTGGTACCGCCAGGTGGAGCGTTGACGAGGGCGCTAACTGGATCGCTTCAGGGGGAACGCACACGGAGAAATTTCCCACCGGCGAGAGTGTGATGAAAACCGTCAAATTTGAAAATGCTGACGGATACTTCACTCCTGAAGACAAAACTTATACGATAACAGTAAACAAGAACGACAGCGCTTCCGTTACGTACGTCAAAAAAGGCAGCGTGAAAGCCACGCTCACTCCGGCGCTGGCCAAGTGGCGGCTGGAGCCGACAGACGGCGGAAGCGTATGGCGTGACAGCGGCTACGAATATACAAACCTTGATGCGGGGACGTACACCGCGGTTTACCAAGATATCACAGGATACACGACGCCGTCACCCAAAGTTGTCACTGTCTCTGAGACAGATCCTGCTATACCAGATAACGCATGGGACGTTTCGGTAAATTACGGTGCGTGGGGAACTGTTACTGTCACCATTACACCTGAAGAAATTGCTGCGAATGACGCCAGGTGGTACGTGGACGGGAACTCCGCCGATCTCTATGAGTCTGGACACCGTCTTTCGCTGCAGGGAGGCAGCCACAGCGTTCATTTCACGAAAATCGTCGGCTATACTACGCCTGAAACGCGGGAAGTAACAGTGAAAGATGCGGAAGATACTCCTGTGAACGCAAAATACATAGAGCAGAGCAGGCTTACCGTGACACTCTCTCCTGATATTGTTATCGCTAACGGAGGAAAATGGATCCTTAATAATAATGAATATGATTCAGGATCGGGAATATTAGTGGATGCAGGAACATATTCAATATCTTTCAAGGAAGTTGCGCACTTCTTTACGCCATCTCCAATGAATGTGACGGTTCTTGCTGAAAAGCCCAAAGATGAAACTGTCGAATACGTTGAAAAAGGCAAAATTACCGTGAATCTGACGCCCATAACAGGACGGTGGAGGCTCAATATCGACGAGCCCAACGAATGGCGCGGCAGCGGCACATCTGCCGAGGATCTTGATGCGGGGACGTACACGGTCTCTTTCATTCCGATTGATGGCTATGCCACACCTAAGGACGAAACGGTGACAATATCGGAAAGCGCGGAACCTGGAAGGAATACGCATGAACTGTCGCCGATTTACGCGGAATGTGGAACGCTGACGGTCACTATCACTCCTGACGAAGTCTCCGGCGACGCGAGGTGGTATCTGACGACGGACTCCACAAAGCAGTATCAGTCCGGGTATACGCTCTCCATTAATCCTGGAGAACACAAGATAGCCTTTAACGACGTGTCCGGCTACACGAAACCGGCTGATATCTCCGTTACCATCCCTGCGGGGACTTCGGTCGATAAGACTGGAGAATACAAAAAAATCGAGACAGGCACGATAACGGTTACTATACAGCCTGACGCTGTAGCCGCCGACGCCAGATGGCATGTTGACGGCGATACAAACATCTACCAGTCGGGGCAGACAGCCACTGTGGCGGTAGGCGATCACACTGTGAAATTTTCAGCGGTTAACGGTTACAATACCCCCGCCGATATGCAGGTAACAGTCGCTGCCGGAGGAGCCGAGGCTCTGACGGCGACATACGCCGCGCATACCAGCCCGATTGAACCCAAGCTGCCGGCGGACACTCCGGACGACGTAAAGGCGGAGGTAAAACCAGTAAAGGGCGAAACAGAGAATGACGTGACGGCAGCGGCGGCAAAGCTGGAATCCATCACGACGGATATGCTTGAGATCAATAATGGATTGGTGGCTGTGAAGCCCGGCAGCGTCGTCGGCGCAGTGGCCAATATCAACACGCTGGAAAATATCACGGCGGATAAGGTTCTTCCACTGCCGGTCTTCACCGCTGACAACGTTGAGAGCGGAAAAACAGCAATGATCAGCTTTCAGCTGCTCGGCGCAGAGCTGAAAGCCGCAAGGCCGGAGGATGTGAAGGTTATCAAGATACTCGGTGAGGGCAGCGGCAGGCTCTTCAAGTACGCCTCCGCGATAACGGCCAACATGGACGAATGCTGCACGATACAGAATATTGATGGCACGATACACACCGGAGCCATTAACGAGGGGACAGAGTATATTCTCTCGCTCTTCATCAAGGACGGCGGAGCTTTTGACCTTGCCAGGACGGCCGGAACCGTAGCGGATCCAACTGCGATTATCGAAACGAAATCCGCGACGCCGGACAACGGCAGTTCCGGCGGATGCAGCGCCGGCCTCGCAGCGCTTGCGCTGCTGGCATTTGTGCCGATGGTGCTGCGCAGGAAAAAGTAAGAAATAAGATGTAATGAACTGGGAGGATATATCCTCCCAGTTCATTAGGTTGTTAATGGTTGAAAGACTTGGTACTTAATCAATTTCGCCATTCTGCGCAAGAACATTCTCGAAAGCGGAGCGCAGAGACCGGCTGTGACGCGGACTGCCAGTCTGACAGCCGCTAACAGAAACGGCACGCTTGGCGAAGCGCTTGATCTTTCGGACGGCTTCGCCGGAAGTTCCGCCTCTGATTCCTCCGGCGGATGCAATGCCGGTTGGCTGCTTCTGTTTCTGTTGGCTGTCGTGCCAATGATTTTCATAAAGAGGTATTAATGGCATTGCTGCCGTTTCGTATAATGCAAAGCCGCCCAAAGTGAGGGGATATTGATGAGAAATCGTAAATTATATCTGTTGGTTATCGCTATAGCTGTACTGTTTGTCACGGTCTGCGCGGCATGGGCGGCGGTATTGATACCATATTTACCTAACAAAATAAGCCTTGAGCCGGAAAATACCACACTAAACATTGGTGAATCTTTGACTATCCAAGGCTATGTTTTCCCAATAGATACAGGTTATAACAGCGTCGAATGGACTTACAGCTCAAAGTATCTCAAAAGTTCCAGCACCTCACGTACATCGACTAATTATCCGACCTTCACTGTGACGGCGATAGCTCCTGGTGATGCGGTCGTCATAGCAAGAAGTACGCAGGTGTCAGATCTTGAAGCAAAATGCAATATCCGGGTCATTGGTTCGTTGGCTGTTACAGGAGTAAAACTGGACAAGGCGGCACTTGAAATGCTTGAAGGGGAACAGACGCGCCTGACCGCGACGATAACGCCGGAGTATGCCGAAAATAAAAATGTAACATGGGCCTCTGATAATCCATCGGTAGCGCGTGTTAGCGATACGGGGCTTGTTGAGGCTGTCGGCGCTGGAACGACGCGCGTTACCGTCAGTACGGAGGACGGAGGGTACACTGCGGTCTGCGAGGTAAAGGTTGTTCCGCATGAAGTGACTGGTGTTGAAATCAATAAGATATCTTTCTCTCTGAAACTGGGGCAGACGGAACAGCTGAAAGCTTCAGTCTTTCCCGACAGCGCCGCGTACAAAGATGTGAGCTGGAAGTCGAGCAACCCGGCTGTCGCTTCCGTTTCTGATGAGGGCGTTGTTAGGGCGCTATCTTTGGGATCTGCGGAAATAACAGCAATTACCAGGGACGGAGGGTTCACAGCGACGTGCGCTTGTACCATTTTACCTTGGGTTGTATCCGGCGTTAATTTTGGAGAGTCGGTCGTAATGTTGAGCCAGGGAGAGGATAAGGAACTGACTGTCGTGATTAAACCTGATAACGCGACAAATAAAAAAGTAACGTACCTGTCAGGCAATAGCTCCGTAGCTGCGGTTTCGCCTGCCGGTGTTATTACCGCTGTATCTCCAGGAGTCGCGGATATCACGGTCACGACAGAAGATGGGGGGTACACGGCAGCATGTATCGCCATTGTTGAGCCGCTGCGGCTGAGGACAGCAGACCTCGATATTTCGTCGGCATCTATGAATGTTGGCTCGACAAGACAGCTGAATGTCACTCTTTCACCACCGGATGCGGACGATAAAAAACTATGGTGGAGTTCAAATAATCCGGACGCCGCCACTGTTTCGTCATCTGGTCTTGTTACCGCTGTAGGGAATGGAGAAGCGGAAATCACGGTCATGTCCGAGTCAGGCGAACATACAGCTGCGTGCGCTATTACCGTCAGCACGCCTGTTTCAGGGATAACCCTCGATAAAAACGCCCTGACGATGACGGATAATACGACAGTGGAGCTAATGGCTGCTGTATTGCCCGAAAACGCAGCGTATGATTCTGTGAGTTGGCGGTCAAGTGATGAGAGCATAATCTCTCTGAAAAATACAAAGGGAAATAAAGCGGTATTCCTGGCATCCGGAGTTGGAACCGCGACAATCAGCGCCGTGACGGACGGAGATATTACAAAAACGGCAAGCTGCAAAATCACCGTAACAGCGATAGAAAATGTGCCGTTTACACTGAAAAGTGTGTCTATCAGCGGCTCGGCGACAAAAGTGATGCGTGTCGGTACAGAGGCACAGCTTGAATGGAGCCTTTCTCCTGAGTCTGCCGCAGATACCAGAGTCTCGTTCTCCTCCAGCAATGAGGCTGTTGCCACGGTCTCTGATTCCGGTGTTGTAAGGATGAATGCGTATGGAGAGGCGACAATAACCCTTACCGTAAAACAGGGAAGTAATAAACGTACGGCAGCGTGCAAAGTTCAGGGAGCGCCGCTGCAGGATTCCATAAACATGTATTACTCCAGCGGGTCTTGGAGAACACTATCCACAAAAGACCTGATAGTTCTGGATCACAAGAGCGTCAGCTTAAAACCTGGCGCCAGCGTGCAGCTTGACGCGGCGTTCAGCAGCTCTTCCTATGCCAAAAATTTTAAGGAAATTGTGTCTAACATAACAAAAAAACCTCTTTTCTGGGTATCGACAGACGATAACGTCGCAAGAATAACCCTTGGCGGGGAGGCAATCGAGACATCTGATGATGACGGCGATCTATGGAATATCATCTCTAAAGTCTTTGCTGCGCCGGGAGGAAAGGTTACCGGTGTTAGCAGCGGCACCGCGACGATTTACGCCATACTGCCATATTATGATATATATGGAAACTGTACAGGTATTTATTCTTCCTGTACAGTGACCGTCAGTGAAACGGGGGTCGTTCCGGCAGCCGGAGTGGTTCTTGATAGAGACGACATGAATCTGGTCGTTGGGGAAGAAGCGCGGCTGACGGCTGAGATTACGCCCGCCAATGCCAGTAATCAGGCTCTGCTGTGGACATCAGACGCTCCTGCGGTTGCAGCTGTATCTTCTGCCGGGGATATTACGCCGAAAGCGAATGGGACGGCTAATATCACCGTTACAACTCAAGACGGTAAATATACTGATTCCTGTAAAGTCAATGTAACAACGCTGGTTGACGGTGTGGCTCTTGACAGGAGTGCTGCTATAATTGAGCCAGGAACCGTACATCAGCTTACGGCAAATACTTTCCCATCCACGGCAACTGATCAGACAATTACATGGCAATCCGATAACCCTGCGGTAGCTGCGATCTCTGATACCGGAGAGATAACGGCTGTCAAAGATGGTTTTGCGAACATAACAGCTGCGACAAATGACGGTGGATATAAGGCACATTGTTCCGTTATGGTCAGAACGCCGATTGCCGAAGCTGTATTTGACCCCGCGGAGCTGACGGTTAAGCAAGGGGAAGAATACGATCTCAGGCCAATGCTTTCACTGATCCCGCCAAATCCGACAAATGGCAATCTGCTGTGGGGCTCGGGGAATATATCTGTTGCGATAGTATCAGACTCAGGGCTGATGCGTGCGATATCGCCGGGTATGTCTACGATAGGCGTTATTACGGAGGATGGTTGTAAAAGCGCGCTCTGCAGATTGACGGTCACACCGCCGATAGATAATCTGGAGATTCAGGCCGGAGAGGTTGTGACAATAAACGGAGACCGGACTGTTTACGATTTACGAATAGCGTCGGGAGGAACACTTATAGTCAATGGAGGAACGCTTGCTGTTACGGGCAGTATCAACGACGCTGGAGGCATAGTTGAGCTTAAAAACGGCGGTACGATAATAGGCGCAAAAGTCAGAAATATACTGATAAATGCCAACGGAGACAATTACATCCTTGCAGGGGAATCCAGGCAGCTTGCGGCGGAGATATCGCCATCTTACGCGCCGGAGCGAGACCTCTTGTGGGAAAGCTCCGATCCTTCCGCCGCCGAGGTGGACGCCAACGGTCTGGTCACGGCTAAGCTGATAGACGCAAGGCGCGCCGATGTGACGATTACCGCCTCCGCGCGGGACGGCGGCGGGGCAGTAGGAGATATAACGCTGACTGTGACGCGCCCGCCGGTAACGTCGATAAGCGTCGTCCCTGCCGCAATTGAAGCGGCGAAGGGCGGAACTGTTGACTTATACGAATACCTTAATATTGTTCCGTCAATGGCGCTTAAACCCTCAAAGAACGATCTGAGCTGGTCAAGCGACAACCCCGACGTAACAGTCAATGGAGGCGTCGTGACAATGCCGGATAAAGAAACCGAAGCCAGCATAACAGTGACATATCAGACGCCTTACAGCGACGAACAGAATTGCTCCGCGGCATGCCGCGTCTACACTCCCGGCGCGGCTCAGAATGTCACGCTGAGACTCGCGACAAAGCTTGAAGGCCGTCCGAGCGGAGGAGCCTCCGGTAAACCGGAAGCGAATATCGAAAAGGTCACGCTTGAAATATACGACGCCTCGAATGCCCTTATCTGGAGCGGCGCCGCAAGCGCCGATATTTCAGGCACAGTGGAATACACAGTCGAAAACGGAATTCTGAACGACGGAGATAGAGTCCAGCTGTGGATAAAAGGCGAGAGATATCTTGCGGCGCTTGAATCGCACGATGTAGCTGTGACCTCCGGCGTATGGAATGTTGAGCTGGCGGAAAACCTCAAAGGGGGAGACGCTGATCAGGAAGGCTCTAGCGCAAACAAAGTGAATATCTTTGACTTCTCGCTGCTGAGGAGGTCAGTTCTGAAGAACAAAGGCGAATCAGATTTTGACTACCGTGCAGACTTTAACAGCAGCGATAGAGTAGATATTCACGACTTCGCCATCCTGCGCAAGAACATTCTCGAAAGCGGGGCACAGAGACCGGCTGTGACGCGGACTGCCAGTCTGACAGCCGCTAACAGAAACGGCACGCTTGGCGAGGCGCTTAATCTTTCGGACAGCGTCGCAGGAAGTTCCGCCTCTGATTCCTCCGGCGGATGCAATGCCGGCTGGCTGCTTCTGTCTCTGCTTGGCGCGATACCATTCGCCGTAAAGAAGATTAAAGGTAAAAGATAGTATATTTTTCTGCCGAAAGCGGCGCGGGCCTGCCTGATTTTCTGGCGGCCCGCGCTGCGCTTGGAAGATGCTGGAAAACTATGCAGCTGCTTTGAAGCGGATGCCGCCCCTTTTGGCTATTTCTTTGAAAAAGTCAGCAGCTTGTTGTATTCCTCCGGCGTGTCCATGTCTTTGAAGTGCCTGTCTGGGACGGTCACGCGCTCTATTTCCGCTTCGTATTTCATGAGGATTTTTTTACCGCCGACGTCGCCCTCCGCGCCGCGGAAGCGCTCCCGCCAGATTGCGCGGTAGCATATCGGATGGCCGAAGACGCCGCCGCGGCATGGGGCGAGTACGCTCTTTTCCGGCGGCAGCGCGGCGAATCTAGCGGCCAGCGCGGTGATGTCAGCGGGGCGTGCCAGCGGCAGGTCGCCCAGCATGATGCAGAAATCTTCCCCAGCCGGCAGCATATCCAGCCCGATTTTGAGCGAGCTGGATTGTCCGCGCTCCGGCTCCTCATTGACTCCTACTGCAAGTCCGCCGGCGGGGGAGAGCGCCGCGGCGACTTCGCGCGACAGCACTGCGTATATATGGCCGAGGCCGGCGCTGCGCAGGTTGTCTATCACTGTTTCGATGACGCTCTTGTCGCCGAAGGGCAGCAGCAGCTTTTGCTGCCCCATTCGTTTTGAAAGTCCCGCTCCGAGCAATATCACATTCATCTTCATCTCTCCCTGTATTCGTAAAGCCGGTTGCCGCGCAGCGAAACGCAGGCGACGGCGTCATAGCTTTCGAGCAGCGCGGGGATTATTCCGGCAAGCGACCGCCGCGCCTCCTCGCCGCCGTTTTCCCATTTGTTGAGCAGCAGTATTTTTTTTGCTGAGGCGGGGGCGTTTTTCAGCGGCCCATCAGCGCCGCGCAGATAGCTCAGATAATCGTCCGCCGTCAGCTTCGCTCCCTCCGCCAGCCTGTGCAGCAGGCGAAATTTATCGGCGCGGAAGACGGCGGCCTCATCCGCCCTCTCTCCCAGCGCGTCTATGCCGGCGACGGCAAGGAGCAGGCCGCAGCTTTGCGGCACAGGAGGCTCCCAGCTCTCGTAAAATTTCAGCGACCGGCCGCGCGAACCGTCGCATTCAGAAAGCAGGATATCCGCCGCGCCGCCGGCGGCAAGCTGCGTTATCTCCTCCGGCGCGTAGCCGAGCAGCTTGCCATTTTCTTCGCCGGAAGCGGCGCAGAGCATGGAATCAGCAGGCCGCGCGCGCGCAAAGAGAAAGCAGAGGCGCGCGGGGCCAATGAAGATATCCCCGCATTCCTCCGGCAGCGGGCGGAATATTTTCGTCGTCGTGGTGAGCAGCACGCGATTCGAGCGCGCAAGCTCGCCCCCAAGCCCGTAGAGCAGCGAAGTTTTTCCCCCTCCGCCGGTTATCGCGGCGAGGCGTACATTATTCTTTTCTATCTCTTCCGCTAAAAATGAAAAAATCTCTCTCATCAAGCCCGCCCATTCGTTAATAACTCCGCCCCCTATTATATACAAAAAGGCTCCGCCGCGAGACGAAGCCTTTGATTTTCCGCTCTTCCGAAGCTCTTAATAATAATTCTTTTCCACATGCCGTCCGAGCATCGTCATAACTTCCGCCAGGTCATCCATCAGACGTGACTTCACTCGCAGCTCTGTGGGAAAATCTGGATTCTGGTGCGCGGGATTTGCCGCCTTGCCGATGAAGAGCTTCAGAATGGTGCAGCGCTCGATCAATATTTTCGCGAGCTTTGCCGCGCCGTGAGCGGCGTCCAGCTCCTCCGTCATTCCGGGGCCTGCGGGGCTGTCGATATATTCCCTGATCATCTCTATTGTGCGTTTGAGCGTCATGACCCCCTCCGTCACGAGGTCGATCCCCTCAATGAGCGCAGTTGGCGGGAGGTCGCTGTCCGTGTAGTCGATGCTTACATGCAGCGGGCGTTTCAGCTCGCGCGCCAGAATCTCGGAGCTTGTGCCGCCGCTGACTATGTGCAGTCCGTTCTCCTCCATATAGTCGTTCACCAGCCGCGCGTCGTCAGCGGGATTTTTGGGCGGGCCGGAAAAAAGATTCACCTGCTGCCGGGGGAGGATATGCGCTACGGATACGGTGGTGTCGTCGCCCGGCTTGCCGAGATACAGATCCTTCGCCACGTCGAGCACGCGGCTGATGACGCGCGGAGCGGACAGCTTCTCGCCGCAGGGGCCGCAGAGGAATGAGGCAACCTCGTCGCAGCCCCAGCCGAAAGAAAGAGTCTCTCCCATTCCGGCCTGCGTCACGCCGTCGCTGACGATGACGAAATAGTCCCCCTCCCGCGCCGTGAAGCGGCTTTCGCGCACCAGCTTGCCTTCGATAGTCTTCTCTTCATATTCAAATGGGACGTGACGCCCGTCGCGTATCAGCATACACGGGGGATTGTCGTACTCCGCAAGGTAGCCGGAGCCGTCTTTCTGAATCTGGAGTATCATGAATGTGGAATAGGCTATCCCGCGCACTTTGCAGACCGGCAGCGTGTGCGCTATGGTGTCTACAGTGTCCTCTATCGAAGCGCCGCGGCTTATCATCGTGGAGATTATCTTCGAGGTCAGCGTTGAAAGGATATTTGCCTTGACGCCGCTGCCCAGCCCGTCCGAGAGCACCAGCAGCGTGCCCTCCGGCGAATTTACAAGCTGTACGCGGTCGCCGCACAGCTCCTCGTTGTTCTTTATCAGGCTGTTATAGCAGGCGTCTACGCAGAGGCTATCCATTGTTCTTTTGTCCGTCATAGACGATCAGATCCTTCAGCTTCGTCAGCGTTACCTTTGTTTCGGCTGTAGTTTCGCCGAGCAGGCTCGCTATCTCCTGCGCCACTGTCATCTGCTTGTCGATGACATTCTGCGCCATTTCCATCGTCTCCATTTTCAGCCTGTTGAGGGCTTCCGTTTCCCGCTCTTGCTTTGTTATGTCGTGCAGGAAGGCTATCGCAAGCCCCTGTTCCGGTATGTAGACGACGGTCTGATTGACGGTGATGCCGCGTTCGCCGCAGCTAACCTTGTGGAGCGGCACGCTGCGCTCCTCGCCGATGGCGACGGCGAAGTCGAGCGGGTCGAGAAATTCGTCGATACGGCGTCCCAGCAGCTCATTCTTTGTGAGTTTCAGCAGCCGCTGCGCCGCCAGATTGCACTCTTTCACGCGCAGCTCGCGGTCGACGGCGATGATGTAGTCCGGGCTGACGGAGAGTGTGACATTCGCCAGTGTCTCCGATATCTGGCTCATGTACGGCAGGCACATGTACAACTCCGCCTTTTTCTGATAGACGGCGATTGCCTTGTCGCGGCAGCTGCGGTAGCCGCAGCTGCCGCAGTTAAGCTCGTGCTCCGGCTTAGTCTTGCCTATCTGCGCCAGGATACCGCGTATCGTCTTCTCGTCGGGCATCTTTTCTTTCAGCGGCTCCGGCATGATGCGCCGGCTCAGGTCGAGCGAGGATGTCTCCGTCTCGCGGATGTTTCTCTCGGCGCGCAGATAGCGCGTCATATCTATCGCCGTGCTGATGGGGTGATATTCGCTGTCCGGCTTCTCCGGGCCGTTGATGCAGCTGCCGTAGCAGGCGCTCGCCTCGATGAAGCAGCTGTGTATGCGCCCCTCTCTCATCTCCTCCAGCAGCTCTATGACGTCCTTTGCCCCCTGCGCGCTGAGGAATGTATATTTTCTCAGCGCATCTGAATCCTCGGACAGATTCGCGCGGACGTCCTTCACTATGCCTTCAAATATCGGGTAAATCGCCGAAGAGCTTGGGTCGTTGCCAAAGTATCCCTCCGCGCTTTTTTCAATCTCTGCCCCATCCTCAGCGAGCCAGCGCGAAAGCTGGTTGAAGGTGACGACGCCGTCTATATAGCCCTTCTCAGAAGCGCGGGCTTCCTCTATCTTCGAGATGCAGGGAGCGAAAAAGATGATAAGCGCCTCCTCCCCGTACTTTTTGCGGAGGAGCTGGCCGTGCGCCTCCATGGGGGAGAGTACCGGAGCAAGCTGCGGCGTAAGCTCCGGAAAATATTTCTGCACGAGGAATACCACCGAGGGGCAGCAGGTAGTTATCATAATGTCCATCGCTCCGCGCTCAAGGATAGCGGCGTACTCCCTAGTCACGGCGTGCGCTCCGACAGAAGTCTCCTCTACGGCGTCGAAGCCAAGGCTTTGCAGCGCGCCTGCGACGCGGAAGCGATTCTCCGCGCCGAAAGCGGCGATATAAGAGGGGGCGAGCGCCGCGATTTTTTTATGAGCGCCTTCACGCACAGCCTCTTTCAGTCCGCTGATATCGTGAAGCAGAGACTTCGCGTGCTGCGGACAGTTGCGGATGCAGCGGCCGCATAGGATACATTCATTTTCAAGTACCTCGACGTGATTGTCGCTGTACTTTATCGACTTTACAGGGCAGACCTTGAGGCATTTGTAGCAGTTTTTGCAATTCGCCTCCGCGACGTTGATGTATTTCATTGCCCGCTGCCTCCCGCTATTATATTCTCAAAGAATTCGTCTATATTCTCCGGCTCAACAAAATGGATCTCTCCGTTTACCTTAACGGATACGCCGGCCTCCGCGCAGCGCCCCATACAGAAAGAGCCGGAAAGCTTCACCTTTTCCACAAGGCCGCGTTCCGTTACCAGCCTGGTCAGCTCCTCAACGACGCGGCGCGCCCCTTTGAGATGGCATGAGCTGCCGACGCAAATCACAACATCCGTCAAAACCTTTCCCTCCCGCACTACGGCTTATTGTTACCGGCTATATTGTAGCAGAAAAGAAGAATTTGTGATTAAATTCACACAATGAGCGCGGGATATTTACGTTATTGCCGAAGGCGAGCGCCTCCAGAATCCGCAGCGGCTTTCATTGTGAGGCAATTTTCTGACATTACTGCCATCTTACGCTATAATACTGCTGACGAGCTTTTGCCGGATTCCCGCCGCCGGCAAAGAGCTGTTGTGCGTAATAACTAATAGACTGAAAATGTGATGAAAGGGAGTTTTCATATGAAAAAGACGCGGAAGCTGCGCGCGATAATATTCCTGTCTCTGACGCTTCTCCTGCCGGTATCGGCGACTGCCGCCGATCACGCGGAGAATGAAGTGCTGGTGCTTTTCAGGGATTCAAACATGACCTCGGCGACCATGAGCTCGGCCGCCAAAGAAAGCTCCGCCGCGAAGGCCTCGGCTATCGCCAGAAATGTCGGAGCCGCGTCGCGCGGCAGCTACCCGGAGCTGACAGCCGGAAGCGGACGGGGGATCGCGGTGATATCGTCGTCGGAAAAGACGGCTGATGAGCTGATTGCGGAGCTGAAAGAAAATCCGGAGGTGCTCGGCGCTGCGAAAAATTATAAAAGAAAGGCGCAGGCGCTGACGCCGGACGACAGCCTATGGAGCAGCCAGTGGGGAACTCGGAGGATAAAGGCTCCGGAGCTGTGGGAAGCGGCTTCGACCGGTTCCGACGACGTATATGTCGCCGTGCTCGATACCGGCGTAATCTACGACCACCCGGATCTCGCGGCGAATATCAGCGGTCTGCTGCCGGACGGAACATACGGCTATTTCTTCCACGACAAAGTTAAAAGGACTCAGGTTGTAAGAAGCGGCACTCCGTCGCGCGACATTACAATTACAAGTACGGACGAGGTAGACTACGCCTCTTGGGGAGATATCTCCGGACACGGCACCCATGTCGCGGGGATAATCGGCGCGGCCGGCAACAACGCTCTAGGGGTCGCGGGCGTGAACTGGCGGGTAAAAATACTGCCGGTGGGAGTATTCACCATAATGGAAGATAAAAAAAAGCCGGGCACATTCACGAGCGAGGCGTATGATTCCGACGTCATAGCCGCTCTTGATTACATCGTCATGCTGAAAAGAATTTACGGGCTGAACATTCGTGCTGCGAACATCTCCCTTGGCGGCTGGTCCCCGCGGGTAGATCAGAATACCGACCCATACGCGCAGTCGATCAAACTCGCGAGCGACGCGGGGATCATCGTCTGCATCGCGGCCGGAAACGAGAGCCAGGATATAGACAAGCCTGATTCCGGTCGCGCCGGGAAGCTGCCGTATCCGGCCTGTTTCCGTTTTGAAAATACGATCACAGTCGGCGCCTCCAATGAAAAGGACGGCTTGGGGCGGGCTTCCGGCTCCAATTTCAGCTCAAGCGGCAGCTGGGTGGACATCATGGCCCCCGGGGATAATATCATGAGCACGACGCCGCGCTACAGCTTCGCGGACAGCGATAACTGTCATAGAGACGGATACGACAGCTGGAGCGGCACTTCGATGGCGACGCCGATGGTTGCCGGGGCGGCCGCGCTGCTATGCGCCGCCTATCCCGACATAGCGGCGGCGGAGATAAAAGAGATGCTGATGTATGGAGCCGAGGACGTTCTGCGTGAGGGCTACTCAAAATATGGGCTGCTGAACGTCTACAACGCCTATCATGGAGATGGCGGCGGCGGCGATTCGGAGGATTCCGGCAGCTCCGGCGGCTGCTCCGCCGGTCTTGCGGCTTTCGCGCTGACGGCTCTGATTCCGCTGGCGGCGTGGATACGGAAGAGGCGTAAATAGCCGTTTTACGGTCAGGGCGACAGCATTTGCTTTTTGCGTGCCTTTAAAGCCTCCCTCGCTGAGGGAGGTGGCCCGGCGGCGGGTTTCCGCCGGGTCGGAAGGAGTGTTGACTTCCATCGGTGAGGCGGCTTAAAATCATAGGGCAAAACCAAAACCAAGTCTCCCCCAGCCCTTCGGGCAGCCCCCTCAAAGAGGGGGCCTGGGCAAAGGCAACACCCTTTCTCGCATGTTTTGCTTGACGTTCTATTTAACCTTGAAAAGTAAATGCTGTCGCCCTGGTTTTACGGTTAAGCTCGCTTGACAACGGACGACGCTTTTCGTAGAATACCTTACAATTAAACAGGAGCAGGCGATGCCCTTTAAGCAGCCGCGAAGCAGTCGCGCGGAGTATCCTTAAGGGCGTGGGGCTGGGCCGGGACAACAACCCGGCAGCGAGCAGGGAAATTCAGGCGGCTCGCGGGACCGTTAAAAACGATTCCGCGGGCCGCCTTTTTGTATCCGGACGGCCGCGAGGAAAGGGAGTGTTCTTACTGTGACGGAGATAGCTGAAAAGTATTCCGGGTTGAGCGACGCGGAGGTCAGAGAGAGGCGCGAGAGATACGGAATGAATGTGATAGCGGAGGAGAAGCGGGAGAGCGCGCTGAAAAAGGCGCTGAAATCCTTTTCCGAGCCGGTCTTTCTTCTGCTCATCGGCGCGGCCTGCCTCTACTTTTTCCTGGGGGAGCCGCGCGACGGCGCGGTGATGCTAGTCTTTGTGGCCTTCATGGGGGCTATAAATATTTATCAGGAGTGGAAAACTGACAGGACGCTCGCGGCGCTCAAGTCGCTTTCCTCGCCCAAGGTCACGGTCGTGCGCGGAGGAGAGGCGCGCGCGGTCTCGTCGGAGGAGCTTGTCCCCGGCGATATCGTTATCATATCAGAGGGGGAGCGCATATCGGCGGATGGAGAGCTGTTGGAGAATGACGGCTTCGGCGCGGACGAATCCACGCTCACCGGCGAAGCTGATATCGTCTGGAAGCGCTGCGCCACGGCCTGCGAATCGGGGCGCGGCTGGCGCGCGGACCGCTGCTACGCCGGAACGAACGCCGTCGCGGGACGCGCGATCGTGCGCGTCACAGAGACCGGCGGCCGCACAGAATACGGTAAGATAGGGGCGGCTGTGGCCCAGGCCCCTGACCGTCCGACGCCGCTGGAAAAGCAGACACGCCGCCTCGTGCGCGACTGTTCGTTCTTCAGTATGCTGATGCTGATTTTCGTCGTCGCGGCCACCTGCTATCGCGGCGGCGGCTTCATCGAAGCGGCTCTTTCCGGCGTAACTATCGCTATGGCGACGATACCGGAGGAATTTCCCGTCGTGCTTACAGTCTTTTTAGCCCTCGGCGCGTGGCGGCTCGCAAAGCGCAATTCGCTTATCAGGCGCATTCCATCCGTGGAGACGCTTGGCGCTGTGACTGTTCTCTGCGTCGATAAGACCGGAACTCTGACGGAAAACCGCATGACGCTGAAAAGCTTTACCCCTCTCTGCGGAAGCTCGCCGCGAAAGCTGACGGAGGTCGCAGTGCTCGCCTCCGAGACGAATCCCTACGACCCGATGGAGCGCGCGATACTCGACGAAGCCTCCAAAAACAGAATTGAAATAAAGCTTTTGCAGGGGCAGCGGCTGCTGCACGAGTTTCCCTTTTCCTCAGAATCGCGGATGATGTGTCATGTCTGGTCGCACAGGGGGAAGATAGCGGCGGCGGCGAAGGGCTCGCCGGAGAGCGTATTCCCGCTCTGCGGCCTCAGCGAAGAGGAGCTGGAAGAGGCCGAGCTTGCGCAGAGGCGGCTCGCGGAGGCCGGCTGCCGCGTCCTCGCGGTGGCCTATAACGACGATATGAGGGAGATACCGCGTGAAATATCCGCCTGTTCCTTTAAGCTCGCGGGGCTTGCCGCCTTCATCGACCCGCCGCGGGAGAATGTCGCGGAGTCCATAAGGGCCTGCGGCAGCGCCGGCGTGCGCGTCGTGATGATCACCGGCGACAACAGCGTCACGGCGCACCGCCTCGCGCATGAGGTGGGGCTTGGCTGCGGCGAAGGCGAGCATGTGATGATCAGCGGCGAGGAGCTGGAGCGGATGACGGACTGCGAACTGGCGGAAAGGCTGGGAGATGTGACGATTTTCTCGCGGATACTGCCGCGCGAAAAGATGCGGATAGTCAAGGCGCTGCGCTCCCGCGGCGAGGTGGTCGCCATGACGGGCGACGGCGTGAATGACGCGCCGGCGCTGAAATACGCCGATATAGGAATAGCAATGGGCGGGCGCGGCACGGAGGTCGCGCGCGAGGCGGCCGACATGGTGCTGCTGGACGACGATTTCTCGACCATTGTCAGCACCATACGCGACGGACGGCGCATCTACGACAATATCAGAAAGGCGATGGAATATATTCTCGTTATCCACATTCCAATCGCCCTCTCCGCGCTTGCCGCGCCGCTGCTGGCTCTGCCCGCGCTGCTTCTGCCCGTCCATGTGGTGCTGCTTGAACTCATAATTGACCCGACCTGCTCTATAATCTTTGAGCGCCAGCCGGAGGAACGGGACATCATGGAGCGCCCTCCGCGCTCCGCAAGCGCGCCGATAATCACGCGCGGACTCTTCGGCAAGGCTCTTGCGCAGGGACTTGCCATCTTTGCGGCGGCTTTCGGCTCCTATTACGCCGCTTTGCAGCACGGCGGCGCGGAGCACGCGCGCACCTTTTTCCTTACAGTGCTGGTGCTTGCGAATCTCTTCCTTGTCTATGTGAACCGTTCAGATAAGGATTTCGCCTTCAAGAAGGGAAGCGCCGCGGCGGATATGATTGCCTGGCTGGTCAATATCGGCGTGCTGCTCTGCCTCGTGGTAATGTCGACGCTGCCTCATGCCGCGGCCGCGACAAAGCTGAGCCAGCTTTCCGCCGCCGATTTCGCGCTGGCGCTGCTGACCGCCGCCTGCGCCACTTTCTGGTGGGAGGCGGTGAAGTGGCGGGGGAGGGTTAAGGAGCGCGGGGCTATTTTGCGCTGAGCTTCATATTGCGGCTCTCATTTTTACAGCAGACAGGCTGCGCTATTCTATCGTGCCGCCGCCTATTACGGACTCTCCGTCGTAGAGCACGACGGCCTGTCCGGGGGTGACGGCGCGCTGCGGCTCGTCAAATTCAACGCGAATACGATTTTCAGAGAGCTGTTCGACTGTCGCCGGCTGTTCGCGGTGTCTGTAGCGTATTTTTGCGCTGACGCGAAGCGGCGAGCTGATTTTATCGCAGGCTATGAGATTTATATCTGAGGCTGTGAGGCTCTTTGAAAAGAGCTCGTTATCTTTTCCCAGCACGACTGTATTGTCCGCCGCGCGTTTCGCGCGCACGTAGAGCGATTCGCGCAGCGACAGTCCGAGGCCGCGCCGCTGTCCTATCGTGTAGCGCACGAGGCCGCGGTGCTCGCCGAGGGTGCGCCCTTCCGCGTCCACGAAGCGGCCTGGGCGGGCAGCCTCGCCGCTCCGGCGTTCGATAAAGGCCGCGTAGTCTCCGTCCGGAATGAAGCATATATCCTGACTTTCGCGCTTTCCGGCGTTTATGAAGCCGTTGGCCGCCGCTATTTCCCGCACCTCGCCCTTTGTCATGACGCCGAGCGGCAGCAGCGTGCAGGCAAGCTGCTGTTGAGTGAGCGAATATAGAACGTAGCTTTGGTCTTTGCTTTCATCTTTTCCCTTTTTCAGCCCCCAGCGCTTTGAGGCAGCGTCGTAACAGACGACTGCGTAATGGCCGGTGACGATACGCTCCATATCAAGCTCTTTCGCGCGGGAAAGGAATTTGCCGAATTTCAGCGAGCGGTTGCAGCAGATGCAGGGATTGGGGGTGAGCCCCTTTTTGTAGTCGGCGACGAATCGCTCTATCACATCTCTGCTGAAATTATCGGAAAAGTCGAATATAAAAAATGGAAGCTCAAGGCGCTCCGCGACGCGGCGCGCGTCTTCCGCGCCATCCTGCGGGGAGCCGCCGCACAGCTCCTCAGGAAAGAGCTTCATCGTCGCGCCGGCGCAGTCAAAGCCGCTTTCTTTCATCAAAAAGGCGGCGACGGAGCTGTCCACTCCGCCGCTCATTGCGATAAGCGCCCTTTCACCTTTCATTTATTTTATGCTTTCAAGCTCCGCCGCTACTTCCGTCTCGCAGGAGCGCATCGCCGCGAGCGTCTTGTCCATCAGCGTGTCCAGCTCCCAGCCTAGCAGCTCCGCCCCCTGCGCTATCACCTCGCGCGAGCAGCCGGCGGCGAATTTCTTATCCTTATATTTTTTCTTCAGGCTTTTCAGCTCCATATCCTGCACGCTCCTGGAGGGGCGCATCAGCGCGGCCGCGCCGATGAGGCCGGTCAGTTCGTCCGCGGCGAACAAGACCTTTTCCATCAGCAGCTCCGGCTTTATGTCGGAACAAAGGCCGTAGCCGTGGCTGCATATCGATCTTATCATCGCGTCGTCCGCGCCTATCTCGCGCAGCAGCTCCGGCGCTTTCTGGCAGTGCTGCTCCGGGAATTTTTCAAAGTCAACGTCGTGCAGCAGCCCTATCGAAGCCCAGTAGTCCGCCTCGCCGGCAAAGCCCAGGTCGTTGGCGTACCATCTCATGACCCCCTCCACAGTCAGCGCGTGGAGCAGGTGAAATTCCTCGCTGTTGTATTTTTTCAGCAGCGCGAGCGCCGCCTCCCTGCTTATTTTTTCACTCATCATAATACCTCCGTTATTTTCCGCGAGTCTGTTTATCGTTTTTTTCCGGTCGCCTGTCAGAGGAAAGGCCGTTGCCCCTCTCGGACATTTCTCCCTTTTTGTAAATGGCGCAGCCGCATTTGCCCTGCGACTTCACATGATAAAGCGCCTTGTCGGCCTCCTCGTACAGCTTGTCAATATCCCCCTCAGAAGAGACGGCGACGCCGATGCTGACGGAGAGCGCGCATTTCAGATTGCAGCTTCTCCCAAGCCTCTCCACTGTGCGGCAGAAGGCGTTGGCTCTTGAAAGCGCAAATTCGCCGGAGGGGATATCCCGCATCAGAACCATAAATTCATCCCCGCCCAGCCTGCCGACGATATCGGAGCTTCGGAAGAAAGAGCGCATTTCCTTCGCGAGCACGGTCAGCACCGCGTCTCCCGTGACGTGGCCGAAGATGTCGTTGACCTTTTTGTAATCGTCCACATCTATCACCATGAAGGCGTGAAGCCCATCCTTTCCCCTGCCGGAGAGGAAATCCTTCATGTATCCAAAGGCTGCCTTGCGGTTCAGCAGTCCGGTGAGCGGGTCGCTCTCCGCCTGCGATTTCAGCCGCTGTATATGACGTTTCTTTTCGTCGATGTTCGTCAGCCTGCCGATAATGCGCTGCACCTTGCCGTAACGGTCAAATATCTTTGTGAATCTGAATTCCGCCCACGTCTCTTTTTTGACGCGCCCGCCGATGCGGCATTCTATGATCGCGTCCTTTTCAGAGTCCAGGAAGCGCTCCATTACCATATTCAGGTCATTTTCATTTATAAAGGAATTAACTTCGCTCTTTATTTCGCTTAACGTACCCGCCGCCGGCTCGAAGCCGAATATCTTCTGGAAATTGCTGTTGAAGATTACGCTGTCATTCTGAATGTCGATAACGACGAGCACGGAATCGGAAAATTCAAAGGCGGAGCGGTATATCTCCTCGGCCTGACGCAGGCGCTCCTGCTCCTCCACAAGCTCCCTGTTTTTGAATTTGTTGAGCCAGTAGATGAAGAGCATAAGCGAAGCGGAGCAGGCCACCATAATGGCCAGCAGCAGAAATACTTCCTTTATTATGCTGCCTGTGTGCTGCTCGACGGAGGAGGCCGATATCACGTCGATAAGATACCAGTCGTTGACGGCAAGCGGCTCATAGACGATATATCTGCGCACGCCGCCTGATGTGAAGCCGGCCACGCCTCCGCGCTCCTGGTTCATATCTGCGGCGAGGGTCTGCACCTCATGGCCGGAAGAGGAGTCGTTTTCTTTCAGCAGGTTGAATATATTTTTGTCATCTTCGGCGTCGCCGTCGCTATCTCCTAAAATGAGATGCCTGCTGCCGCTGCCAAGAATGAAATCCCCCGCAGGCGCGACGATGAAAGAGTAGCTGTCGCCGTCGAAGGCGGCGAGCTTTGTCAGATTTCTGAACTGTTCGCCGTTGAAGCAGACGAAAAGCACCCCGCGCACAGAGCCGTCCACCGTGAGAGGGGCGGAGATGACGAAGAGTGGACGCCCCTCATCGTCGGTGAAGGCTTCGTCGCGGACGAGCATATTCTTTGAAAGCATCGTCCTGGCGAAGAAGGCTCCCTCTCCGATATAGAGCCGCCGGCCGTCGTCCATAAGGGCACTGCCCTCCGCGTCTGCTATTCCGGCCAGCCCGGCCCCCATCGCGTTCCTCACTATGGAAAGGCGCGCGGCGGATAGCCGCCTGTCAAAGAGCCCCAGCCCGTAGCCCTCAGCGAAGGCGTTGAGCGTCTTATACTGTTCCGTTATAGATATGTCAAAAACTGCCGCCTGTTGCAACGTTTCTTCCGTCTGCCTGTCATAGCTGCGCCTTTTCAGGTCGCTCGAAAGGCGGAAGCTGAACAGCGTCATGGCGGCGCCGGCGATGAAGACTATTATTACCGGTACAAGCCATAAATTCAGATAATTCCTATTCCGCAATGCGTCATTCTTCATTCGCAAATACCTCTCGGGTATGGTCACAGGCATGAAATCCGCGCACGACATGGCGAAAATGCCGCGCCTCCGATAAAAAACCTCCAAAAGAAACTTCTGACTACTTTATACGACAAGACAGTCAATACACATTGGCTAATTATAATCAATAGCTCGCCCGCTGTAAACGTTCGCCCCGCATAATACGCGGCAGAAATACTGAATAAGTTTTTTCCCGTCCGCCATTCTCTTTATTTGGGCTGATGTTATACAATATAAGCGTTTCAAGAGATAAAGGAGTTCGGAGAGTGGCTGTTGTGGACGCAAAGAGGAAATATATGATAATCGGGGATCTTGCGGTGCTTCTCGTCGCCCTTATATGGGGGGCGACAAATGTCGTCATTCGCGACGCGCTGGACGGCATAACGCCTTTCTGGTTCTGCGCGCTTCGCTTCTTCATCGCATGGGGAACGGTAATGCTCATCTTCGGCAGGCGGGCGATGGCGATGGATATTCGGGCGAAGGCCGCCGGTACATTCACCGGCACGGTATTTATCTGCGCCTATCTTGCCGGCGCGGTCGGGCTGCTCTATACGACCGCCGGCAACCAGTCCTTCATCATATCTATGTCAGTAGTATTCGTCCCGCTGTCCGTCTGGCTGTTTACCAGAAAATTCCCCGGCTGGCACGTCGTAGCGGCCGTCGCTCTCTGCACGGCGGGAATGGCCGGCCTTGTCCTTGACGGTGAGCTTTCGGTAAATGTCGGCGACCTGCTCTCCGCCGCGGCTATGCTTTTCGTCACGGCCTACATTCTGCTGGTTCAGAAATTTGTCACAAACGCCGACCCTTACGGCCTCGCCTGCTGGCAGGCCTTTGGCGGCATGATACTCGCCGCCGCAGCAGCGCTCGTCTTTGAGCCTATACCGGCGCATATCGGCGGCGCTGCGTGGGCTGCCGTCATCTACGCCGGAACGGCAGGTTTCGCGCTGACGCTCGTATTACAGACAGTCGCGCAGAAATACACCAATCCAACGCACGTCGCCATACTGCTTTCCACCTCCGGCATCTTCGGCAGCGTAATAGGCGTCATCTTCATAGGCGAGCCGATGACCGTCAGAATTTTTATCGCCTCCGCGCTTATCCTCGCCGGAGTGATATCGGTGGAGGCCATTCCCGCGATAAGGGGACGCTCGGCGCAGGCGGAATAAAAGTCGCGGGGCGGCGCGAAGAACGCGCCGCCCCCGATTCTATCTGTACTTTTTATAAGCTCCGCGGCTCAGTGCATCATCCGAAGAACTAATTCAGCTATCAGCGCCGATCCCATGAAGGTCCCGACGAAGACGACAAGGCCGACGACGACTATCTTCCAGCCCTGCGATTTGAGAACGCCAATGTCCTTGCCGACGGCAAGCCCCGCGTAGGCGAGTATAGGCGTGCAGAGGCCGATAAAGCTGACCTTGGAGACCCACGCCGTCAGCTGCTCCGCCCCCGGAAAGCCGGGCACGGTGACGATACATCCGAGCGTAACTATATAGGCGACGGAGGGAAGCCCCTTCCACGGAATGAGATGCGCTATCAGGACGCCGCCGGCGATTATCGCGAAAAGCACGAGCAGCCCCGGAACAGCTCCGAGGAAGGCCGCGGCGGCGGCTCCCGCTCCGTTCATATAGCCCTTCGCGCCGACCCAGTTGCCCACCAGTATCTGCGCGCCGCAAATAACGAGGAATGTTGCCATCTGACGATAATTCATTATTTCAGACCTCCCTGTTCTTTCTTCGCCGGAACGCTGGGCGCGTCCTTCACGCCCATCTTTCTGACAAGCCAGTTCGCGAGCGGCAGGCTGAGGAATACGCACATATAAACTCCGTCGAGTCCAGAGAACATATTGCTCGCCGCCGCCAGAGCGGTCAGCTCGTCCTTGATATGCGGGTACATCTCGACGAGCGGCGCTACAGCCGCCGTCATCATTCCGGCGCTTCCCGTGCCCGTCGCCATCGCGAGAGCCTGCGGGCTGAAGAAGGAGATAGTAGAGGCCACAAAGGAGCTCAGCAGACTGCAAAATATAGCGCCGAAGACCGTCCCTGTGACATAGACGCCCATGACGCCGCGCCCCTCAGGCGTGTCGAGGCCGTACTTCTCGCCGATGATGGCGATATTAGGCTCGCGCGCGTTGGAGAAGGCGGCCCCGACTGCCTCGCGCTTCAAGCCGAGCAGCACCGCGATCGGCACTCCGAGAAAAACCGTTCCGATATTTCCAAATTCCTGGAGGATCAAAGCCGGCCCAGAAGCGACGACCTTCCAGAAGTTGGGGCCGACGAGCGTGCCGTAGCGCGCCATAAGGAAGAAAAAGGTCACTCCAACAAGCGAGGAAGCCTCGAACATATCCTCCCGCGAGAGCAGGTTGAGCTTCTTCACCCCGCAGAGCGCCCCCAGCGCGAAGGAATAAAGCAGCGGGACAAGGACGAGCATCCCCGGCCCTATCCTGAAGGTCTTGGCTCCGATAAGCTCCGCGATAATGGTAAGAATCAGCGCGAGCAGATGAAGCTTCCAGTTCCGTATTGCCTTATCGACAATATCCATAACAAAAACGCCTCCTTAAAAAATTATGAGATTTTCTATTACTCGGAATAGAATCTGCGGTCCATCGCGCGCAGATACTCTTCCTTTGTATAGACCGGTTTGAAATTCTTCAGCAGCTCGTCGGCGCGCCGCGCGCCGTCGCCAAGCAGATCGACGACCGTCGCCAGCATAGCCTTTGCCGGAGTAAGCGCCGCCGCCTCGAAATCGACGACCTTAAATTCCTTCGAGTGCAGCGCCCCAATCACGCCGCCGCCGAGAGGCTGTATCGCCGGCATGATGTGCGCGATATCGCCGAGGTCTGTCGAGGCGGCGAAATATGTCCCGCGCCTCACATTATCGCCGCCGATGAGAGAAGCGGCGTTTTCGGCGAATATCTCATTCAGCTCCTTGCAGGCGTTGAGCGGCATATCTCCCGCGACGCTCGTAACATGGCACTTCGCCCCCAGCGCCTCGCCGCCGGCTTTGAAGGCTCTGATCACCTTGTCGAAGGTCTCGTCGATCACCGCCGCGCTGCCGGCGCGGACATAGCCCTCGATGCGGACGTCGTCGGGGACGCTGTTCACCGAATCGCCGCCCTTGGTTATTATGTAGTGGACGCGGATATGGTCCTCGTCGCGGAAGGTTTCGCGCAGCGCGTTCACGGCGTTGATACCGGCCACGGCGGCATAGAGCGCGTTCACTCCGAGATGCGGCGCGGCGGCTGCGTGCGCCTGACGCCCCTCATAGCGGAGCATGAAGATACGGAAGCCGTTCCCGCCGTCAGGCACGGAGAATACAGGGCTCGGCTCGTCGTCTCCGGCATGTACCATTATCGACATGTCTATATCGTCAAAGACGCCGAGGCGCACAAACTCCTGCTTGCCGCAATAGTAGACCAGCTCGCCGCTGTCGCGCAGCTCCTTGCGGCGCGCGACCTCGATAAACTCCTCCGCCGGCGTTCCAAGAAAGGAGACGGTGCCGGAAAGCTCTTTGGCAAGCCCCGTCTTCGCCAGCGCCGACGCGGCGGCGTACAGCGCGGCGAGCTGCAAGTTGTGGCCGCAGCTGTGAGATGCGCCGCTGTCAGGGTCCGCCATGGGATGGCGGCGGCAGACGATGCCGTCAAGCTCGCCGATTATCGCGACCTTCGGCCCGGCCGCGCCTCCCTCGACGTCGGCGCGCAGCCCCGTCCTGGCGAGTCCGCTCTTTACGTCAAGTCCGAGGCCGCAAAGCGCCTCTTTCAGCTTTGCCGCGGTGCGCTCTTCAAAAAATCCAAGCTCAGGATGCGCCGCGATATCCTCCGCGAAGCTCCTGACCTCTTCCGCCGCGGAGTCTACGGCCTCGTAAAGCAGCCTCTTCAATGTTTGCTTATCCATTCGCATTACCCCTGACTGAATAAAATTATTGAGAAGATTATATACCAAAAGGGCGTATTCGGAACAAATAATTAAGCTTCCGCCGATTATATGCCCTTGCGGCGAATATATAACCGGCGGAAGCTCTTTAGGACAAAACCAAAACCAACTCTCCCCCAGCCCTTCGGGCAGCCCCCTCGGCGAGGGGGCCGGGGATTAAGGTCAAAGGCGAAAGGCAAAGGGCAAGGTCAAAGGCAAAGGAAAAAAAAACGGTGCATGATAAAAAAACTGTGTTGCCGTTGACTTTTGGTTTTCGGCTCCCTCGCTGAGGCGGCCAGCGAGCCGGAATCTTTGATTCCGTGCGAGTCGGCTGGTTTCTTCATCAGAGCTGGCCGCCGCAGGCGGACTGAGGGAGCGTTGACCTTCGACGAACAGAGACGTGAAAGCAAAATAGGGCGGCGCGGAGGCAAAGGCGAAGGGCAATTTTCTTTTGCCGCCGGAGAATAACAGCCGCCTGTTTTAAGTTGACCTGCTATGCACCTTACTATATAATATAGATATAAAAGCATAGGAAGGAGCATATAAAAATGCCGTCAATAAATCCCGTAATACAGGTACGGGTAGACCCCGAAATAAAAGCGGCGGCCTCGGAAGTCGCGGCCGGAATCGGAATACCGCTCTCAACACTGATAAACGCATTTGTCACCCGCCTCGCATGGGAGGGCAAGGTCCCATTTGAACTTATCGCTCCCGACGTCCCCAACAGGCGGGTACGTGACGCGATAGACGAGCTTGAAGCCGGAAAGGGAACGCGCTGCGCCTCTATCGAAGATATGTACAAAGCCGCCGGAATAGAAAGATGAGGGAGCTTGAACTATCGAGACAATTCAAAAAGGATCTAAAACGCCTGTCTAAACAGCGCGCTCCGCTTGACGAGTTGGAGGCGGCTTAAAAAGCATAGTACAAAAACCAAAACAAAAAGTCAAAGTCAACTCTCCCCCACCGGCTCCGCCGGAGCCCCCTCAATGAGGGGGCCAGAGATTAAGGGCAAAGGCGAAGGGCTAGGCTAGGGCTAGGCTGGGGGTAGGGAAAAAGCTTGCATAATAAAAATGCTGCGCTGCCGTTGACTTTGGTTTTCGGCTCCTCCTTTGGGGGAGCTGGCCGCCGCAGGCGGACTGAGGGAGTGTTGACCTCCCTGCCCGAAGTTAAGTGCAAAAAAGCGGGAAATGACAATAAAAAAGTACAAAAAAAAGAAAAATAAAAAGTCAAAAGCAGATCTCCCCCACCGGCTCCGCCGGAGCCCCCTCGGCGAGGCGGCCGAAGGGCAAAGGCGACGCCTTTTCATACAGGTTTTGCTTGACCTTTGGTTCCTTCCAAAAAAGTAAACGCTGTCGCCCCGCTTGTTTGGGAAAGAGGCCTTTTTTGCGGCCTCGGAAGTATTCGGCCTCTTTCCCGTTTTTCGCTGCGGCTTGTTTGCCTGCCGCTAAGCTGGTTTTGTTGCGCGGCTTCCTTATCGGTTTTCCATGATGGGAAGCCGCTCTTTTTTACAGTCCTTTGCGCTTTCTTAGCAGCGGGATCAGCGACAGGAGGGCGGCGTAGCAGCCGGCGAGGCCGGCTGTGCGGCAGCCTCCGCCGCCTCCGCTGCCGCCGCTTTCGGCGTTCACAGTCACAGGATCCAGACCGTCTACGCGGAAGCCGCCGTTCTGGCCGTCTCCCTTAGGGGCTACGGAGTAGAAGGCGCTGTCTCCGTTACATTTTACCAGCAGCTCCACAAGCTCCGCCTGGTTTATCGCGCCCTCGGGCACGTCAAATTCAACGAAAAGCGACTGCGTCCGCGTAGACTGCGCCGCCGACTGCCCGGAGGATTCCGCCGGCTGCGCCGTCTCTTCATAGCTGAAGAGCGCGGCTGTCCCGTCAGGAATAACGTCGCCGCTCTGATTGCGCACGACGACCTTCTCTCCGTTGAAAACAGTGGGAATGACCGCTTCAGGCTCGCCCGGCAGATCCACGGTCAAAGCCACGACGCTGCGAGCGCCGCGCGCGGCAAAGACCGTCTGAGCCTCGCCATCGACATAGTCGTCCAGCGTCCGCACGTTGTTGAAGCGCACCAACGGCATCGGGCCGGAGACGCTCGGCTCTTCGGAGGATGGGTTAGAAGAAAGAGCCGCGGCTGAGGAGCCGGAGAGCGCCGCCGCCCGCGCGCCGCCTAAGGCGGAGCGCGATGAAGAGCCGCCGTTCCGCGTCGTGCCGTCGTCGTTGTTGGTATCTTTTATGGCGGAGACGCAGAAGAAGCCGACCTGGTTGCGTATCTCGATATCGGTGCCTTTGAGCGTCCCGCGCACGCCTATGGAGTACGGGCCGTATTTGCCCTTTACATTATCAGGATTGTTGCCGACGAGGGGCAGCAGCTCTGGATAGCTGGCGAAGAAATTCTTCGCGCTATCCTCCGTGGCGAGGTTCTTTTTGTCAAAGATGCCCATAATCCCGGGGTAGGAGCGTCCGCTGGAATAGCGCAGAGGGGCGAACTCCCTCGCTATCGAGGCTCCGGTCTCCGCGCTCAGGTAGGTGGACTTAGCGTAGAGGTTCCATGAGACGCCGTGGTATGGATTGCCATCCGCGGCCTGTTCAAAGAGAACGGCCCAGGCCTGCCTCTCCGCGCCCAGGTTGACGGAGTAGCGTTCCGGCTCAAGGTTCCGCCAGGCGATCCAGACGTTTCCGTCGCGCGCGTAGAACTGCTCGACAAGCTCCGTTATCATCTGCAAGCCCTGCGCGATCGCCCCGCCGATGAACGAAACCATCATGCCAAAGCAAGATATCTCGCAGCTGATGCTACGGGTATAGGTTGCAAACGCAGCCGTTTGGGGCGTCATAGCTCCCATCGTAAGGAAGGCGTCGTCAAGTCCTTCGGCGAAAGCTATAGGCATTTCGTCGCCATTTATGTTGTCGCTGAAGAAGAGGTATTTCGGGCTGACGGTGAGCGCCGTGCCGTTAAGCTGAGATGGGCTTTTTATCCCGTCGGCGGAAAGGGCGGCGACTTTTATCAGCGCCTTTTGCCCGCTGATCTTCGTCGTCGCGCTGAGGTAAAGATAGTCCACCCCTTTGGGAAGCTTGTTCAAGCCCTGAATGCTCACCCTTGGATACCCAAGATAATCGGCGCCGCTTTCAAAGGGCAGGTACTTTGCCGCGTTGGCGTAGCTCTCGGCCAGAAGGGCGCGCAGCGCCTGCTTTTCCTCCGACGGGTCGTCAGGAGATATCGCGGCGTAGCGGGGGTCGGCTTCAAGGTCGTATTTGAACTCGACGCTATCGTGCGGGAAACCGAGCGGGCAGTCGTAGTACGACTTGTAGACGTTGTCGCGGAAGGTCGGCAGGAACTCCGAGATCCAGCTGCTGCTGCCGTAATAGGAGTCGGCCGGGAAGCCGCCCGGCGTGAGCGCCTCTACCCACGGCGTGCCGGGGCAGGCTTTGCGGAACTCAAGGTATTGTCCGTAGTTGCGTATGGAGGGATAGCAGGAGACGGTGATATTCTGCCCCTGCTGGATGAGAAGCGGAGAATCCCCTCCGCAGTACGTGAAGGCGGGATCCAGAAAGGGCAGAGCCTTGTCCGCGTGTCTCCAGAGGTCGAGGAGCTTCTCGTCGCGCGTGGTGATGGAGAAGGCGGTGTGGTTGTCGGGATCCCTGGGGATGAGGAAGTCGGCCGCCAAGGCCCCCAGCACTGTGCCGCTCCGTTTGGCGCGCAGGAAATTCGGGCTGTTGATCTCGTCCCAGGCGGAGGGGGTCACGCCCTCGGCCAGGATTTCGGGGAAGCTGGAGTATGAAAGGGTGATCGTTCCTTCGCCGTCTTTATATTCCACAGACTCCACATAGAAATTGCTTACGTTTTCGTGAACCAGCTCGCCGACGTCGTGCGCGTTCGCCGGATACCAGGCGAACGGAACCTTGATATAGACGATTTTGTCCGCGCTTGCGGCGGCGATCGGCTTTCCGGTGGAAGACTCGTAGTCGAAGCCGAAGCAGTTGAGCTGAATCGCGTGAGTGTTGTTCACGGTGGTGTATTCATAGTGGCCGTTCAAGCCGACATTCGCGTTGGCCGGGTCTCTCGAGCGGGAAAGCTGCTCTCCGGTGATGCCGTAGTAGACTTTCTCAACGGGGGTGAAGCCGCTTTTGATCGTCAGGCTGTACTGCTTGCTCTCTCGGGAGAGGCCGCTGGCGGAGTATAGGTCGGAGTGGACGGTGAGTTTAAGCTTTTTCGGGGCGAAGCGGTCGACGTCCAGCTCGATGGAAGCGGCGTTGTCCACTATGCGATAGTTGCCGTTGTACTCCAAGTAGACCTTCAGATTAGGATTGCCGCCGCTATAACCCCTGCGTTTATATTCTTCGTGGAGCAGCGCCTGCCAGGATACGCTCACGCGCCCCGAGTTGCCGGAGCTGTACGGGACGACGACGGTGTAGTCGCCAATGCCTTCGGCGAAGCCGGAGAGCAGCTCCGCCCCGTCGCTCAGATTCCGTACGGAGAGCTTTTCGAGGTGCGGCTCGTAGCGCTGCATGTTGAGGAATACTTTCGTCTGGGCGTTAACCGACGCGCCGACAGCTCTTTTGAGCAGGAATTCGACGGTTTCGCTTCCGCCATAAGCCACATTTACAGGGATTTCGAAGTAATCGCAGCTGTTGATGGAAACATTCCTGTCCGTGGCATAGTAATATGTCCTGCCCTGAACCTCGATATTTGTGCCGTTGTTGGTATCGGCAAGGAGAACGATGGCGTCCTCGACGCATTTTCTGGTAAGGCCGGGGACGTTGTAGGAGATATATTCTCCCGGCATGAGGCCTGAAAGGGGGGCGCCGAGGAATTCACGGTCAAAGGGGATTTTTTCGCCCAGAGTGCCGTTGCTGTTTTTACGCCACAGCTCGAGCTTGGTCATCACGGCGGAAACGTCGTTGTAGCGGACTGAGAAGAGGTAGCTGACCTTATTATTATTGCCGTTTTCGGCAATCTCAGCCGAGATGAAATATTCGCCGGGGTCGCTGAGCGAAACGAGGTAATAGCCATCCCCGGGGCTTGTGCTTGACGAAGCGTTTTGCCAGGCCGCGCTGCTGTTCGCCTTCCTGTATTTAACGCTTTGTACAGTCTGGCTGACGGTAACGTCAGGTTTTACAGCAAAATTGCCGTCTGTCTTAGCGTTTGGGGGAAGGTCGTCAAGTATGAGCTGAAAGTAACCCTCCGGGATAGCTACAGTCTTAGGGCTTTGCCAGCCGTTATCTGTATCCGACCATTCGCGCGTCGTCAGGCTGGCGAGGGCGAAGCTGGCCGCATCTCTCCAGAGGTAAATTCTGTACGTAAGGCTTCTTCCGTCTGTTTTTTCTATTTTCAGCTCGACGATGTTTTGCCCGTCCGAAAGGCGGGGTGTGAAGCTGCCGCTCTCCGCCCTTGAGCCGTTGAAATAGAGAGCGCAGCCGTCGTCGGCCGTCGCCTTTATGCTGACGCTTTGCCCCTGGTTCACTGAGATGGGGTTCTCCAGGTTGGTTATTGTCGGATCAAAACTGCTGTATACTAAAGAGATCGGTTCGTTGGTCACGGCGTCATAAAAGTTAAGTCCGCTCAGAAGAGGAACGCCTTCCTCTACGACGCGCGAAAAATTGTCTACGAGGGCTTGCCCCGGAATCGCGAAGGAAGCCCGCGTAAGGCTGCCGGGCAAGAGGCCCGGCACCGCGGCGAAGTTAAGACGCGCCCCCGCGGGCACTTCGCTGTCGAATGTCAGGTCGAGGAGGGCGTAGCTGCGCCGCTGGTCGCCGGAGGCGGGAATTTGGTAGGCCGGCAGCTCGACGCCGCTAACGTTGTTGTTGATATTAGTTCCCGTGCCGTCGGTGAGCCAGAAGTTATATTTGACGTTATCGTGCTGACTAATACCCTCGCCATCATTCAGAGGTAATTCTGATACCGTCTCCACAGGGGTGGTGAAGGAGATTTGCAGGCGATTTGAGGCAAGGCGCTTTACGCCTTCGATACAGGCTGTGCGTGTGTTTCCGTCGTACTCGTATATATCCCTGCTTAGGTTCCCGCCGTCAAGCGCATGCAGCGAGGTTCTGAAACGGACGCCCTGGTCTGCCGCGTTGACCGCCGGAGCGGCGCAGAGGATAAAAGCAAGCGATATCAGCGCGCTTAAAAATAGATACACTTTCCCTAAGTTTTTATACAAATTTTTCTCCTTCCTTCCTTCCTTCCTTCAATCCTTAATTCCCTTCTCATGTTCTTATCCCCTTTCTTCTTCTCCACAGCGCCGCCCGCTGCGCGAGCGACGCGATTGCCACCGGGCGGACGAGCGGGCGTTCAATAAACCTGACGATACCGCGATTACGCGATTTGCCGTGAAGCCGCGCTTCACGGTCTTTACTGTTATCGTCGCCATTACTGCCGCTATTGCCGTTATGAGGTCGGTCATGTCAACCCTGTCAATTGCTTCATTGTCGCTTGACCAGGTTGCACTTTTCCCTCATATCATATAATTATTTCGGATTATTGTCAACAACGGATTTTTTTATGTTTTATTATTCTGATATAATATTACCAAAGGGCAGAATATGATAAGGACGGCAGGAAAAGAATTTGCGCGTCGTGAGGCGGCCGGGCCGAATATGACTCCGAGGCGGCTGAGGAAGGTTTTTAAGGAGAGGGGAAGGCGCTTTTAGGCCGGATGGGATAACGCTTATCTCATTAAGTTAATAGTATATATCTGACGCGTTTGCCACGCTTTCCGCCGGTTATATGCCCTTGCGGAGTAACATATAACCGGCGGAAGCTCTTTTCGCAATATTTATATGCAAAGGCTGTATCGTCCCTTGCGGGATTATCGGGTCATTTCGCCCCGCCGCTAATCTCCCATCGCGTAGGCAAGATCCGCTTCGGCCGTCTTTATGTCATAAATCGCCGCGGCCAGCTCCGTCATGCTGTTCGTCAGCGCCAGGCGCGCGTCCAGCGTGTCAAGATTTGTGCCGACCCCCTCCGCGTAGCGGCGGCGGGCGATACGGTAATCCTCGCGCGCTTCGCTGAGCTGCCGCGACGCGACGGCAAGGCGGCTCTCTGCCGACCTCAGATTCAGCTCTGCCTGCGTTACCTCCATGCGGACGGCGTTTTTCATATCGTCAAGCTGGTAAAGAAGCTCCCTGGCCTTTGCCTTCGCCTCATTTGTTTTGGCGCGCATTTCGCCGCCGTCGTATAAATTCCAGTATACCCCTATAGCGGCGACCGGCTCGCTCTGCTCGCTGGGGAAGAATTTATCGTCCGCCGCCATATAGCCCACCATGCCGAGCACCTGCGGAAGCGTCTGACCATGCGCGGCCCGCGCGAGCTTTTCCGCCTGTTCGCTGAGCAGGGAATAGACCTTCAGCTCCTCGCGGCGGCTTACGGCGCTTTCAACGGAGCTCTCTATGTCGCCGCCTTCCCGTTTTGGGGGAAGCTCGGAGGAGAGTATCTGCTCGAGCCGGCGATTCTCCTCAAGCCCGGCGGGAAGCTCCGCGCCGACCGCGCGGCGCAGCGCCGTGAGCGCGAGGGCGCTGCCGTTCTGCGCCCGTATCAGGTCAAGCTCGGCGGAGGCGACGGCGACTTTGCTGCGAAGCAGGTCGTTTTTCGCCACGACTCCGGCCTTGAAGAGCTTTTCCGCCTGCTCCATGTGATTTTTGGAGAGGGAGAGCGCCTCCTTTGCCACAAGCTCCTTGGCCTGCGCGCTGCGCAGAGCGTAAAAGGCTCGGCGCACCGCGTTGTCAACCCCCTGCGCGACGCGCCTTTCCTGAGCCGCCGCCGCCTCTCCCGCAAGCTGCGCCGCCTGCTTCTGCGCCCCCAGCGAGCCGCCGGAATATATCAGCTGCGTGAGGCCGACCGCCGCCGCGTAGGCGTGAGAGCCGATTATCGGCACGCTGAGCGAGCCAAAGGCGGGAACGGGGATATTCGTCGATATCCCGTCGCGCTGCCAGAGCGCCCCCATGCCGACCGAAAGGTCAGGCCCCATTTTTGCCTGAGCCTGATTTATTTTCAGCTTTTCCGCCGCCGTGCGCTCGCGCGCCGCCGCGATCTGCGGGCTGTTCGCGCGCGCGTCTGCCAGCAGCTCCGAAAGCGGCGCTTCGTCGCCCTCGAGGGCCGCCGCCATTCCCGCCGACGCGAAGGTTATCAGCAATGCCGCGATAATTTTTTTAGTAAGCATTTTTATATCTCCTTTGCTCTGTCAGATAGTCATAAAATCCGGCGCGGCGAAAAGGCGGCGCGGAGTGGACGTATGTCCGGCGGCGCTCATGGAACGAAGCGCTTCTTAAACATCAGCACCGAGGCTGTGAACATCACCGCTATGTAGGCGATGAGAGCCAGCGTGTCCTCCCATACATGCTCCATACCCCCGCCTTTCAGTATTATCTGGCGCGTCAGGCTTATGTAGTAGGTGATGGGGAAGCACTCGCCCAGATAGCGGAAGCCCGCCGGCATTGCCTCAAGCGGAAAGACGAAGCCTGAGAGCAGCACGCAGGGCAGGATGATGAAGACCGACATCTGCATGGCCTGCGTCTGATTCTGCGCGAAGCAGGATATCATAATGCCAAGCGAGAGATTTGCCACGACGTAGAAGAAGGTCAGGAAGTAAAAGAGCGTCAGACTGCCGAGGAAGGGCATATTAAAGACGAATATCCCGACGACCAGCGCTATAAAGACCTGCACGTAGCCCACGATGATATAGGGGATTATCTTCGAGAGCAACAGCTCCCAGACCTTCATCGGCGTAACGAGGAGCTGTTCCAGCGTCCCCTGCTCGCTTTCGCGCACGATAGCCATGGACATCATCGATATGAGCGTCAGCGTCAGCAGCAGCCCCATGATCCCCGGCACGATGTACCAGGAGGTTATAAAATCGGGGTTGTACCAGAGCCTTATTCTCATATCTATCGCCTGCCCGGGCAGCCTGATGCCGAGGCGGGAAAATTTTTCCGCCAGAATCTCCTGAGATTTAAGCATTCCGATAGTCTGCGCCGCGGCCAGAGCCGACGAGGCGCTGAGGTTGTCCGTCGCGTCGATTATCACCTGGACCGACGTCTGGCGTCCGCCCTTTATCCGGCTGGCGTAGTCCGGCGGGAAGATGACGCCGACCTTGGCCTTTCCGGATTCCACGGCCTCGTCCACCTCTTTGACGCTGTTCGCGTAGAGGACGACGTCAAAATAGTTGCTGTAGGTGAAGCTGTTTATCATCTCGCGGCTTTCCTGCGAGCGTGACTGGTCGAAAACGGCGGTATGCAGATGCTTTATATCGGTGTTTATCGCGAAGCCGAATATCAGAAGCTGCGCGAGCGGCATGAAGAGGATTATCGCGAGCGTTATGCGGTCGCGCATCACCTGTATGAATTCTTTTACTATCAGTGCGTGCATACGTTCCCAGTTCATTTTGTCCCCTCTTTTTTCATCCCGGCCGCTGAGGCGGCGGTCATATTTCCGACTCCTGATATTCTGCCGCCGCCGAGCTCGTCTCCCGCGTGCGATTTGACAAGATAGACGAAAACGTCCTCCATCGACTGCTCGATCTGCGCTATCTCCGAGCCGGCGAATATTCCCTCAGCCCTTATTGTCCTGTCCGACGCCACCAGTACGTGGACCTTGTCTCCGAAGAAGTAGGAATCTATCACAGGGCCGGCCTCTCCCGCCTGTATCTGCGCGAGCATCTCCATCGGCTTGCGCGCCGATATCTCGTAGAGCCTGCCCGGTATCTCCTTTTTCAGCCTGTCGGGGGAGTCGTTGGCTATCAGCTTGCCGTAATAGATAAAGGCCACCTTGTTGCAGTGCTCCGCCTCGTCCATAAAGTGAGTCGTCACCATCACCGTAGTGCCGCCGGCGGCAAGGTCATAGATGATATCCCAGAAAAGCAGGCGCGCCTTTGGGTCGACTCCGCTTGTCGGCTCGTCGAGAAAGAGTATATCCGGCCTGTGCAGAATCGAACAGCCGAGGGCGAGACGCTGCCGCCAGCCGCCGGAAAGCGACGAGGTCAGCTCATTCTCGCGCCCCGCAAGCCCCGCGAGCGCCACCATCTCGTCGATGCGCCTCTTCTTTTCCGCCCCTCTGAGGCCGTACAGCCCTGAGTAAAGATTCAGATTCTCTACCACGGAAAGCTCAGGATAAAGCGAAAATTTCTGCGACATATAGCCGATTTTTTCCTTCAGCCTCTGCCCGTTGGTCGCGAGGTCGAGCCCCAGCACCAGCCCTCTGCCGGAGGTCGGGGCGAGCAGTCCGCAGAGCATTCTTATAGTCGTCGATTTCCCCGCCCCGTTCGGGCCGAGAAAGCCGTAAACCTCTCCCGCCTCTATCGACATATTGATATCGTCCACCGCGGTGAAGCTGCCGAATTTTTTTGTGAGATGCTCTATCTGTACGACCGCTTCCGGCATGTCATCCATCCTTCCCGGCAAAGGCGACGAAAAGATCCTCCAGCCCCGGCTCCACGCGATACATCACGGGAACGGCGAGCTTCCTCGATATAAAAGCTTCCTCCACGGAACGGCGCGCGCCGTCGATGTCGTCGGTGACGATATGATACTTGGAGCCGAACATATTCGCGTCTATGACATGCGGCAGGCCGGTAAGCCAGTTAAAGGCGGTGCGGCTGTTGTACTCGACGCAGAGCAGCTTATAGGGATAGCGTGAAAGCAGTTCGCTTGTCGTGCCGACGTCGAGAATGCGCCCCTTGTTGAGAAACATCTTGCGCGTGCAAAGCTCCGCCTCGTCCATATAAGGAGTGCTGACGACGATAGTCAGCCCCTCGTTGTTGAACTGATAGAGAAGCGCCCAGAACTCGCGGCGCGCGACCGGGTCTACGCCGGTCGTAGGCTCGTCGAGCAGCAGGATCTCCGGCGTGTTCAGCAGTCCGATCGCGAGGGCGAGCTTCTGCTTCATTCCGCCGGAGAGATTGCCGGCGTAGCGCTCGCGGAAGCCCCAAAGGCCGACGCGCGAGAGAATATATTCCGCGCGGCTGTGAACCTCGCGCTCCGGCTTGCCGTAAAGCGAGCCGAAAAGATTGATATTCTCCATGACGCTCATATTTACGTAAAGGCTGAACATCTGCGGCACATAGCCGGCCAGCACCCGCGTCTTTTTCCTGTCGCTGTCGCCCAGCAGATAACATTTTCCCGCCGTCGGGTTGATAATGCCCATCGCTATGCGCATCATCGTCGTCTTACCGGCGCCGTCCGGGCCGATGAAGCCGAAAATCTCGCCGCGCCGTATGGAAAGCTCCACCCCGTCAAGCGCGCGGATGCGGCCGAAGCTCTTTGAGAGCTTGTCGTAAGAGAGAGCGATATCAGCCCCGCCGTCCGTCATAATATAGTTACATCCGCCGGCATTCCCGGCTTGATAACGCCGTCGGTGTTCTCTATCGAAACCTTTATCCAGAAGACCATATTCGCCCGCTCGTCCTGCGTCAGCGACATGCGCGGATTATACTCGGCCTGCTGATTCACCTCCGTAACAGTGGCCTCAAAGGCCCGTTTCGGGAAGGGATCGACATAGACGCTGCACTTTGCCCCCAGCTTTATCAGGCCGAGCTGTGTCGACGGGATATACAGCTTGACCCAGCAGTCCTCCATATCGCCGATAGTGGCAAGCGCCGCGCCGGCGTTTATAACGTCTCCGACCTCATAATTTTTCGTCAGCACAACCCCCTCCGCCGGCGAATAAAATTCCTTATAGCCGACGAGCGTCCGCGCCTTTTTCAAGGCTGACTCGGCGCGGGCGACATTGGCGCGGGCAGCCGCTATCTGCTCCGGCCTCATGCCGTTCTCAAGCAGCCTGAGCTGGTCGGCGGCGGCCTGCATGGCGCTGCGGGAGGCCTTCGCCCTTTCCGTGTAAAGCTCCGAATCGCGCGCCGCGATCACACCCTCCTCAGCCAGCGCGGCGAAACGCTCCGCGTCGCGCTTTGCCTGCTCGTACTGCACGGTACGCGCCGAAAGCTCCGCCCTGGCTTTGGAGATATCCTCGCTGCGGAAGCCGCTCTCCAGCTCCGCTAGCTGCGCCCTCGCCGCGTCAAGCGCCGCCTCCGCCATTTTAAGGTCGTCGTCCGCGCCGTCCATCGAAAGACGCGCTATCAGCTGCCCCTTCTTCACATGGTCGGACTCCGAAACGGTAAGCTCCTCGATGCGCCCGCCGGCGAGCGGCGAAAGCTGCACCTGCGTCACCTCCACCATACCGGAGGCCTTGACATACGGCTCCTTCGGCTTCTCCTTGAAATATATCGCCACGGAAGAAGCGACGATCAGAAATACGATAATAAATATCAGCAGCCCCTTACCGCTGAATAATTCCGAAATTTTCATCTTTCTTTCCCCTTTCGATACGGCTCATATTTTTTATTATCCGCTGCCGGCCGCCTGCTGTCAAAGATAAAGTACCTAAAATGCCCGCGACCCCTTTTCTGAAACGAACGTTTGAATTATAATTATCGGAGAGAGCCATGTCAAGAAATATTTTTGGATGCGCGCGAAAAAAAGAGGGGAGCGGGAACGATGCGGCGGCAGGATGGAGAAACGTCAAAAAAAATACTCGACGCGGCGCGCGGCCTGATTGCGGAAAAAGGCTACGCTAACGTCTCGATGCGCGACGTCGCGCGGGAAGCGGGGGTCGCGCTGAGCCAGATAAACTACCACTACAAAAGCAAAGACGGCCTGTTCATCGCGCTCATACGCGAGGTGAAAGAGGCGCTGCTCGGCGACATCAGGGCGAAGGTCGGAGCGATAGCGACGGCGGAGGAGCGCGTGGACTTCCTAAGCGAATACGCGAAAAAAATGATAGTCGAAAATCCAGACATACACCGGCTGCATATAGACTTCGCCAACCTGGCCATCTGGTCTGAGGATTTCCGCTGCGAATACGACGCGCTGACAAAAGATATAGCCGCGATAATCGCGGAATACCTCAAAGACGGCTCCGGGCGCGAAGGCGACAAAGACGAAGCCACCCCGGAAGAGCTTGCCGACATGCTTGTCGCGGTGAAGCTTGGAGTATCGACGCAATACCTTGCCTGTAACAAAAAGGCGAAGGCGCTGAAAAGCATAGATCTGATAAAAAAGCTGCTGAAATGAGCCGCGAAAAATAAAAGAGCGGCCGCCCTGAATGTCAAACACCGATAAGGAAGTATCGGAAACAAACTAACTTAACGGCGGATAAACAGGCTGCAATAAGAAACTGGTAAGAAGTCAACTGCTTCTTATCAGTTTTCTTATGCCCGTATAGAACGACAGAACGGCATTTTGTCGCCTCCGAGAGAAAATATATTGCCTTATACATTCCTGCATTCTGAAAACGGCATGAATACAGACATTTTCATGCTCTAAATATCCATTTCTACAGGGCGAAAGGTTACGCCTTAGAAAGTCATTTTCGAGAGTTAGAATATAAAACCATTACTTACACTGTTTATGCGTTCGCAAAGCTGCATGGCACAAGACTATTTTAATCTCTAATGCGTGACAAAGATACATCATATTTGAGGGCGAAAGCAACAAGTGCTTTCGCCCTCTTGATGACCCTTAAAGCAAAGACGGGAAAAGCTGTCAAGGGCGCGAAGCGCAAAGTTTACCCTTGACAGTTTTTCCATTACTTTGCTATTTCAACAATTAGTCATAGGCTAAAGCGATATTCATCAATATCAGACAACTTTTCTAAATAACTATAGAATTCACTCGCTTTTTTTATTGCCTCCATTTTTTCTTTTCCAACGGGCAGTGGAATTTGAAAATATCTTTCCCATGCATCAAGTTTTAATTCCGGTTGGCTGGCTGTCTGAGCAAGATAATATATCTGTTTTCTACATATCTCGCTACGCAAAGCATACCAAAGGAGCAGTCCATCTGTTTCGTTTTGAGGGACAATGACTAAAAAACCCGATGTACAAATGGCATTGTCAAACTCTTTTGGAACTAAGACCACCGTTCCACGTGAACTATTATTCAGTGCAACTAAAACATCTCCTGTATGAACTTGATACTCTCCTCTTGTTGGCAAACTACTAAATGCAGCTTCAATATAATTTGTAATCAAACCGTATTTAGTAACGTCACTGATTTCAATGTATTTGTATAGACATTCATCTCGTCGCATCGCATCTTTCTCTTTGCCTGTCAATTTTTTGCGAAGATTTAGGCTGCTTGCGCTGAGTAGGTTGATTTTTTTGTCTTTTGCAGCACGCTGAATGTTTGCATAAGTATTATGTAAATCCGGGCAATAGAAAAATGCATCAAAGCGTTCGATTGTAAACTTTTCAGGCGATACCAACCAATACTGCAAAGGACCCTCTAAATTTTCCGATATATTAGTGTTTTCTCTAACTTTTTCAGATAGTATCCCTGTACGTTGCCACTCTAAGTAGGCAATTAGTATTTCGGTTAGATTGTTGCGGAAAGGGGTGTCTTTTAATGCATTGTCATGTCCGATATTATTCGAAACGGACATGAATATATGACCTTGATTTTCTTCGGGCGACACTTTTTTTCGTAAATGGAGAATAGATGTTTTGATATTTGCGTTTGCCTTAAAGAACGCATTAAAAGGCAATGAGTGAACCCCTAAAATTATGAATTTCTCGAGTATCCACTTCCGTACGTTGTCAAAACTTTTGCCATTGATGACAGTATCATCAAGCACAATTAGCATTTCACCAGAGGGTTTAAGCAATTCATAATACCGGTCTAAAAACAGAACACTTGATTTAACTGTTGAAGTACCTTTAGTCAAATCGTGTTGTTCAATAATCCTTTGTTCATCGGGTTTTTTGGAATCATATTTCATGCTGAATGGAGGGTTAGTTAAAATAATATCAAAACTTTCTTTTGCCACTTTTTCACGGTATTCTTGCACGCCGTCCCGTTGTTCGCTTGTCATATCTGGCAATTCTTGCGAGTCGACATCAAGACCGTCGCCATGAAAAATGTGAGAACCCCCATCTCCATGCAAATACATATTGATGCGAGCAATCCGGCTTACCCGTTCGTTAGCTTCCACTCCATATAGACATTCGTTACAAATTTTAGTCTTTAAATCTTTACGTTGAGTATCAGTCAAACGTGTATCATCACGCAACCTTCCTGTCAAATATGCCATTACCTCTATTAGAAACCCTGCCGTACCACAACAAGCGTCTAATACTTTTGGTGGGTTAGTAATATCAACATTACGCAGTGCGATACGCGTCATAAAGTCAACAACAGAACGTGGCGTGAAAAATTGCCCTAAATCTTTCCCTCGAATAGAGGCTGCCAAAAAAACTTCAAACATACGTCCATTTAAGTCCTCGTCAATAGAACTTAAATTAACAGTTTGAAAAGACTTAATTAAATCCTTGCAGGTTGCCGCAGAGAGTTTTAATGTTTCGTCTTTTTCAAATATGCGTTTCTTTTTGTCTTTATTAATAGCATCCTCTAATTGAGTGTGCAAGTTGTGGAACAGTACGTCCCTTACAGGATGATTGCTCGTCTTTTCTTGTGCTTCTAACCATTTTTCAGTTAATGGGATAGCGTAAGTAGGTGTGTTCTCATCAAGTTTTTCTCGTTTTTTATCCTCCTGTATTTTTATAAAGATAAATTTGCAGAACTCGAAAAAAGCATCTGCTGGTGCAAGTTTTTCCTTTTTCCAAACTAAATTGTGTGATTCTGAAAAAAGTTGATTAAGCTTTTTAGGTGGCAAAGAATTAAATGGCAAAGCCATTGCCGGTGCAGGTGTAATTGCACCATATTTGATATATGTTCTGAGAGTTACATACGGTGGCATACCACTCGCAAAATCGGACAGCTGTAGTGTAACAATAGGCGTTTCTGAATCATGTGGGAATAGCCCTGTAAAATGGCCATTGGAAATTAATAGCCATTGTATGCGTTTATCAATATCCTTATCTCGATTATAACTCAAGGCGTAACTCGCAGCTTGTCCCCACGCATCAAGAATACTGATTGCGGGATCTTTTGCTTCAACGATTATGCGGGCAACACCATTCTTATCTTTTAAAAGAAAATCCACTTCTTTCATTGCGGATTTTACCCCGTCATTGATTTTTAATGCCTTAATATGTTGCTTAGGAACAACAGCATCAATGGGATAACCTAAATCCTCAAAAATTTTTGCAAGCAGGCGTGTTTCTACCTCTGCTTCTGTGGTTAATTGGGATGAATCTATTGTAAAGAGTGTACTGAAAGCCATCTTATTCGCCTCCTTTGTTCTGATTGTAACTCAAAGGCTCAAAAAACACAAGCCTGTTTTTTGAAAAAATGCTTGACAAAGCAAATCTTATATGGTAATAGAATCGCCAATTATAATAAAAAAACCGCTTTCGCCCGGATAAGGAGAAAGCGGGTGCTTTTTTGTCTATCTTTATCCAAACGGACAGTAGCACCTCTATGTGTTAGAAAAAATATTTTTGAAAAGTATCCAGGAATGTTGGCAAAAACGGATTTTCAGGTGTTGAAGATAGTAGAGGAAGAATTACTGATTTATGCAACAAACGAGCCTCTTGTAGCGGGATAAGGAATGAGAAGAAAATTTAGTGTAAGTTTGGCAAAACGGGCTGTTGTTACCGTAGTAGTGGTGAAAGAAAGATATTTGCATTTTTTCTTCAAAACCTTTGGCAAATCAGATTTTTAGGGTGAGTAGGTAATGAGGAAGAGAAAACATGGCGAACAGAAAAAGACCCGTTCAAATCGTCGTCCGGGTGACAGAAGAAGAACGGGCGTTGATTGAACGGAAGATGACGCAGATGGGAACAAAGAACTTTTCCGCTTACGCCCGAAAAATGCTCTCTGTGAAAAAGGATAATTGTCCACGCGCTGGACAAGTCCGGTGGAGACCGCCGCCAACAAGTAGAGATTATATGGAACTTCATCTGGCAGCTGGAACAGGGCGAGGACAGGCAGACCATTAAACGGGAACGCAAAAGTAGGGCGGCATAGCCGAAACTATGCCGCCCTGCAAAACTATGAAATTATTTCCTTGTGGGTGCGAGCCAAAAAGGTAAAGCCGCCCTTTATCGCGCGGAGGCGCGGCTAAAAAAGCCGCTTCTTCCACAGCAACCAGGTCGCCGCCATCGTCATCGCCGCCGCGATAAGGCCGACGATGAGAAAGCCCATCGGGTGGTTCGTCCACGGCACAGGGACATTCATGCCGAAAAAGCTGGCTATCATAGTAGGTATCGCCATCACTATGGTTATAGAGGCGAGAAATTTCATCACGATGTTGAGATTATTGGAAATAACGGAGGCGAAGGCGTCCATCATGCCGGCGAGAACGTCCGTCTGGATCTGCGCCATCTCGATAGCCTGATCGTACTCGACGCGCACGTCGTCCAGCAGCTCCTCATCCTCCTCGCGGAATTTGATGATATGGCTGACCTGCGGGTTTGAGCAGAGGCGCAAAAGGCGCTCCACAACGACCTTGTTTGAACGCAGCGACATGGAATAATAGGTCAGCCCCTTTTGCAGGTCGAGCAGCTGAAAAAGCTCCTCGTTCTTCATGGAGCGGCGCAGATCCTGCTCTATCTGGTCGGAACGGCGCGTCATCTGGCGCAGATCTTTCAGAAAAAGCATCGCGGAGCGGTAGAGTATCTGGAATAAAAGCCTCGTTCTCTTAAATGTGCTGAAATATCGAAAGCGCGATTCTGAAAAATTCTGTATAACGCTGTTATGCTCCTGACAGATAGTTACAAAATATTCCGGGGTGATGATAATGCCGAGAGGCAAGGTGTCGTACTCTGAAATATTGCTGTCATGATTGACCGGCACATTGATAAGGACAAGAATATGATTGTCCTCGATCTCTATACGCGAGGATTCTTCCGGGTCGAGCGCTGAACGGATAAAGTCCTGCGGCGCTCCGGTTATCTCCTCCGCGAAATTCAATTCATCCGCCGTGGGGCGAATAAGGGAGATCCACGCCCCCGTTTCGATAGAAGCAGCCTGTAACTCGACAAGCTGACTCTCCGTCGTCTTTGTTATCTTTAACATTCAATTACCTCCATACCCGCCGCCATTCCGCGGGCATGGACAGCCCCCGGAAACAGTTAGCCGTAAATCAAACTGGATAGTCCCGCAGGTTCAGGACTGGGGCCGCTTGCGTCCATAAAAATTTTTTCTCCCTTCCCAGGCTCCGCGCCTGATAATATCGGTAACGCTGACAAATAAAGTTTAGTCTTTCAAAGGGAAGAGGTCAAGTAAAAATTAAATCTCCGCCGCCGGCCGTAAAGGCGGCGTCAGCGGCGGTTCATATCGAGCCGCCGCGTTGACCTTTTCAATCGTCGGCATCTTAACTTTTTAGCCTGTTAAAGATAAAATAGATACGGCGGCGCCGGAAAAATCGTCGCGGCATGGGCATATCGCTTATAGCTGCCGCAATCGCGGCGTTTTGAAATTGGAGGGATTGCTTTGTCCTTTGAGAACGACGCTTCAAAGAAACGCGGAAGCGGCGGCCTTTTCAGGGAGGGGCTGCCGTATGTGGATGATTTTCGCCTCATCCTGCTGACCGCCGCCGTCAACCTTGCCTGTTTCCTCTTCTTTTATTACGGAAGAGAAATAAGGCTGGGCGGTTTGCTTGCGGACTCTTTTTTCTGCGGCGTTATAACGCCGTTTATCGACGTTTTCCTGGTCTTTTCGCGGGTGCGCACGCTGCGCCTTGAAGGCGGGCTGCCGGCCGCCGTGCCTGTAAGCGCTTTTGCGATGCGGCTGCCGCGCTCCCCTCTAGCGCTTTCGATTCTATTCGCGCTCTTCTTTGCCGTTGTCACGCCGCTGACTAATTTCGCGCTTATAAAATTTTACGGAATGACGCGATTCTCCTTCGCGCCGATGGCGCTGTGGAAGGTTGTATATTCCTGCCTGCTCTCCGCGAAAATCGTCGAGCTGGCCGTCCTGCGTTACGTTCAGCCTGACTGCGCGCTTCCGAACGAGGCGGCGCGGCGGGGCGCGGACAGTGTCAAAGATCCGCTGCCGCGCCTTTCCCTTTTTAAAGAATGCTTCGGCGCCGTCACGGGCGATTTCGGGCTGAATTTGCTTGTCGGCCTTCTTTTTGGCGGCGTCGTCATCAGCGGTCGCACTGTCGTTATTTTGCCGACGACGCGGGACGCTATCGTGATTCCCGCCGTCATTCTCGGTCTCATAGTAACGCTCTGCATGGCTTACCCTGTGGCGCGCGGGGTGGCGGAGACGGCCGCGGAGCTTCCCGGCCGGAGCGGCGCGGCCGCCTCCCGCCGGCTGCTTGCCCCCTGGAAGCTCGCGCTTGCACTTTCGCCGCTGATTATAGCTCTGGCTGTTATCTTTTTCTGGTCTGTAATGACCATTTTCAACTTTGAGGAGCTGAATTTTTTCCAGTTTTTTCTTATCAGGGCGATCTTCGTTTCCCTGCTTTCCAAGCTGGTCGCGCGCATTGCCGTCGCCCATTACATGCGGACAGCCGGTTTGCGCGAGTAGAGGCCCTATTATTGAAGCGGCGCGGAATACGCGTGGCAGAGCCTTTACCTTTCTTTTTTCAGAATGATAGAATTTTATCAGATGAAGAATTATGAATGTAAACTTTTTCGTAAAAGAATGGAGGAAAGATAAATGAAGACGAAAGAACATTACTCCGGAAAAAACGCGATAGTCACAGGAGCCGCTTCCGGCATAGGGCTGGCGCTTATCGAAGAGCTGCTTTCGCTGGGCGCCGCGAAGACGCTGCTCGCCGATTTCAGCAGGGAAAATCTTGAAAAGGCCGTCGCGCGTCTATCGGAGGAATATCCGGGGCGCGTCAGGGGAGTCGTCTGCGACGTCACAAAGGAAAATGAAGTCGCTGCGATGATCGCCGAGGCGGCGGAATTTTTCGGCGGCAGAATAGAGCTGCTCGTCAACAACGCAGGCAAAGGCTTCGCGGGATTTTTCGCCGAAAGCTCCTGCGACATGGAGCGGGCAGGCAGATTGCTGGACATCAGAATACAGAGCAACGACGACTGGGAAAATGCCTTCGCCCTTAACTTTTACGGCGCTCTCTACGGCTGCCGGGCCGTCATTCCCTACATGCTGAAAGCAGGCGGCGGGGAAGTCGTCAACATCATATCAGGCGTCGCCTTCTCTCCGATGCCGCTGCAAACGATGTACGCGGCGACAAAAGCGGCGCTTATGGCGCTGACACTCTCTCTGCGCGCTGAATACTGGGAGGAGAATATCAGATTTATCCCCGCCACACCCGGAACGACGGCGACATCGATCTGGCGGCGCGGCGACGGCGAAGACCTCACCCCGCCGGCCGCGCAAAGCCCGCGTGAATCCGCGGCTCGCATTCTGGCGGGAGCGGCGGCAAATCGGCGTATCATCTGCGGGGACGACGGCGACGCGGAAGGGCTGAGACTCTTCGGCCTTGCGGAAGCCGCGGAGGCGCTGGACAAATACTTCGCTAACGTTGCGAAGGAAAGAAAAAACGGCAGTCTGGCCATATAAAAGACTGTAAAAAAGCGTCCGAAAAAAGCGGAAACAATCAGCGGCGGCGCGCTCCAATACGCGCCGCCATGCCGTTCAGCGCCATCCGCGCTGAATCAGCTCGCTCTTCAAAAACAGCATGTTTTTGGGCGCAGCCTTGACCGGATGCAGCCTGCCGCGGCGGACAAGGTCGCTGATATTCTGGCGTGAGCAGTTCAGCAGCTCCGCCGCCTCCGCCGTATTTACAACGCGGTTTTCTATGAAGCTGCGGAAATCGTCGAAGCTGAGCGGCACAGTCTGCCCGTTGTCATACAAAAAACTGTCGGACAGATTCAGATTCTCCCCCCAGCAGACGCCATAGCCGCCTGCCTGAATAGTGACGCCGCGGAAAAGCTTTTCATTATTTAATATCGGAGAGAAGGCCGCCAGCGGCGGCACGGCGCACTTCTTCACAAGACCGTCCCGAAAGAACAGCAGCAGGCGGTTTCCTGCAAGCGGTATCACATCCTCTACCTTTTTGAGAAAACGTGCCGCCAGCTCTTCAGGAATCTCGTTCCGCGCCACAGGTACGAGATAATAATCATCCTGCGCGCAGCGCCCCTCCGCCAGCATCAGAAGCTCAAACTCATCATAGCTGTCAAGGCCGTTGTCGCGAAGTATCTGCCCAAGATTCTGCCGGTCTGGCGGTACGATTCTCTGCTGCACCCAGAGCATGCTCCAATAGGCGTTCACGCTTCGCTCGCCGCGCTTCAGGAAAGAAGATAACAGCAGCGGAGTCTCCCATGAATCCGCGTCGTCCGGCAGCTCGATATAAAAACGCTTTTCCGCCTCATAATATAGCAGCCACGCCAGCGTTTTACCTGTGGCGTCAGTTTCATCCTTTATTGCGAAAATCCTCATACACGCACCTCCTCAGCCAAAGCATCTCCCATATTTTATCCAGCCAGAGCTTCGCGACAGCCATGTCAAGACCGGCGAAAAGCCTCTCCCTGTCCCTCTCCTGAAAGGAGCAAAACGGCGGCATCTTACCCGGCGGGATCAGCTTCAAATTCTCCCACGCGCTGCGGGAGCCGACAAAACACTGCACCGGCTTATCCTCCGCGACATCGGCGGCCGACGCGGCGGCCTCGTCATGACAGTTGAATATAAGCGACAGACCGTGGTCAAAGAGCGGAGCCAGCCGAAGCGTCTTCTTCCGCGAATTGCGAAGAACCTCAATATTCGCCCCGTGACGGTCGCGGTTCAAAATCAGATAATCCACCGCGAGCATCCGCCAGATATATTCATCCCAGCCGTAACGAAGGCAGAAATCCAGCGGAAGCTCACCCTCCAGCCGCTCCGCCTGATAAAAGGCGTCCAGCGCCAGCTTGCTCTCCCCGCGCCGCTTAAAATCTCCCGACGCGCACAGCCACGTTTCGTGAAGCTTGCCGTCAATCAGAATCTCAGCGTGGATAAGCTGATAGCTCAGATGCTCTATGCCAAGAATCGTTAAAAGACGGTCGGCAATCAGCTCGTTGACGCACTCATGCCCGATAATGCCGCGAACCGCGTCATAATTCGAGAGCTTGTAATAAGTCTTCTCTCCGCCCAAATCCGAATATGCCTTGAGAAATGAACCTGCCGTACCGGATGAATTGCGAATCTTCGACCACGACAGCCACGTAAGATCCTGCCTGTCATGAATAATCTGTTCACGCATAAAAACGCCCCCTTTGAAGATATTTTATTTAATTACTTGTCATACGTCAAGTGAATTCTTGCGCAGCGGCGGCCGTAATTATGTGCAAAGCTTATTAAATCAGCGGCTTTCTCCTTACCGCGGCTTTCATGCCGCGAGTTGTGCGTTGTGCGCCCGACATGTACGTAAGCTAGGCGGTGAAAGTCCGCTACAGGCATTGCAGTGGGAACTGTTAGCTAAAGGCAAGGGTGTCCATCGTGAGGTGGAATCTGAAGGAAGCCGGAGGCAAAACCTCGGTCCGACGAACAGAAATCGCATATGAGGCATCATGAGGCGGACAAGTCTACGACCCAAGACAAAGTCCTACACTGCACGAAACCCCATGGTGTAAATGCGGCGGATAGATGAGGGGAAAGCGTACGTACTTACTCGGGGAGGTCTTGCGGGGGCTTATACTGAGTGCAATTCGCCCAGAGATGGGCGGATGAACCGCAAGAAGTCAGCAGAAGCCATAGTACTGAAGCTTATAGTTTCAGGAAGGGCCGAACGATAACAAACTTCTCAGAAGGGGGAAGGTAGGGCAATGCGAAGAAAGCAGAAAACTGTGCAAACAGGCTATTCATGTGAGAACAAGCTGGAAGCGGCAGGTAACATGAAAGCGCAGAGTACTGCCCACACGGAGAACGGAAGAGAAGAAAGAGAGCAAATGCTGCTCGAACGTATCCTCACCAGAGCGAACATGGCCGAGGCGTACAGAAGGGTAGTCAAAAACGGAGGGTCGGCAGGCGCGGATGGAATGACAGTCGAAGCGATGTACGGGTATCTTAAAGAACACTATCCGGAACTGGTCCAAAGCCTCTACGATGGGAGCTATACCCCCACAGCGGTCAAAAGAGTGGAAATCCCCAAAGCGGACGGAAGCAAGCGCAAACTTGGGATACCGACGGTAATAGACCGTATGATACAACAGGCCATCCTGCAAGTTCTGACGCCGATATTCGAGAAAACATTCTCGGACAACAGCTACGGTTTCCGGCCAGGGAGAAGCGCTCATCAGGCCATAGAGCAGGCAAGAAAATACAACGACCAGGGATACAGAGTGGCGGTGGACATAGACCTGTCTAAATACTTTGACACAGTCAACCACAGCCTTCTCATAAAGATGCTCAGAGAAGAAATAAAAGACGAGCGAGTAATATGGCTCATCAGGAAATACCTCAAAAGCGGAGTGTTAGACAAAGGGCTTATCAGCCCGACCACAGAAGGCACGCCCCAGGGAGGAAACCTTTCTCCTCTTCTTTCAAACATCTACCTCACGAGATTTGACAGACTGCTTGAAAGCAGAGGACACAAATTCGTGAGATACGCGGACGACTGCAACATATACGTCAAAAGCACAAGAGCGGCCCAAAGAGTAATGTCAAGCTGTGTAAAATACCTCGAAGGTCCTCTGAAACTCCGGGTGAACCGCAAGAAAAGCCGCATAGGAAGCCCGTCCCAACTCAAATTCCTTGGTTTCTGCATAAAGCGAATCAAAGGAGAAAGCAGAATAAGCCTGCATGAAGAAAGCGTAAAGCGTTTCAAAGACAAAATCCGAATCCTTACAGCCAGAAATCAGGGGCGTTCAATGGCGTCCATCCTGCTGAACCTCAGAAAATACACGACAGGCTGGCTGGGCTACTATGCCATAGCGTGCATGACAAGCGCAATGAAAGAGCTGACATGCTGGATAAGGCGCAGGATACGTCAGATATACTGGAAACAGTGGAAAAGAATCTGGCCCAGATATCAGAACCTCAAGCGGCTTGGAATAGGGAACAGAGACGCGTGGCGATGGGCAAACAGCAGGCTTGGCTGTTGGCATGTAGCCAGAACATGGATATTGACCACAACCTTGACGAACAAATACCTTGCCTCACAAGGATACGACGACATATCCCTGCGATATGAAGCAATGCACTCTCGTTATCGAACCGCCGTATACCGAACGGTACGTACGGTGGTGTGAGAGGACGGCCTCTCAATTAATGGGGGTTGCTTGCCAAAGTAATCGCGAGAATGCAGATGTAATCGCGACCCCCGCGTTTTTGC